>NZ_LT607413.1:3065000-3730000 GCF_900091495.1 Micromonospora echinospora
CGGCCTACCCGCGGCAGGACAAGGTCCTCGTCGAGGGCGTGAACCGCGTCAAGAAGCACACCCGCATCCGCACCACCCAGCGTGGCGCCAAGACCGGTGGCATCGTCACCCAGGAGGCCCCGATCCACGTTTCCAACGTGCAGGTCCTGGACTCCGAGGGGAAGCCGACCCGTATCGGGTACCGGTTCGACGAGAACGGCCAGAAGGTCCGCATCGCGCGTAGCACCGGTAAGGACCTGTGATGACCACGGCTACCGAAACCAAGACCCTGCCGCGCCTCAAGGAGCGGTACCGCAACGAGATCGTGGCCAAGCTGCAGGAGCAGCACAACTACGCGAACCCCATGCAGGTTCCGCGGTTGGTCAAGATCGTCGTCAACATGGGTGTGGGCGAGGCCGCCCGCGACGCCAAGCTGATCGACGGCGCGGTCCGCGACCTGGCCACGATCACCGGCCAGAAGCCGCAGGTGCGGCGGGCCACCAAGTCCATCGCGCAGTTCAAGCTCCGCGAGGGCATGCCGATCGGCGCGAAGGTCACCCTGCGGGGCGACCGGATGTGGGAGTTCCTTGACCGGCTGCTCTCCATCGCGCTGCCGCGTATCCGGGACTTCCGCGGCCTGGACGGGCGCAAGCTCGACGGGCACGGCAACTACACGTTCGGTCTGACCGAGCAGTCGGTGTTCCACGAGATCGACCAGGACAAGATCGATCGCCAGCGGGGCATGGACATCACGGTGGTCACGACCGCCACGACCGACGACGAGGGCCGGGCGCTGCTCAAGTTCCTGGGCTTCCCGTTCAAGGAGAACTGAGATGGCCAAGAAGGCGCTGATCATCAAGGCGGCCGCGAAGCCGAAGTTCTCGGTTCGCGCGTACACCCGCTGCCAGCGGTGCGGGCGTCCGAAGGCGGTCTACCGCAAGTTCGGTCTCTGCCGGGTGTGCATCCGGGAGATGGCCCACCGCGGTGAGCTGCCCGGCGTGTCCAAGGCTTCCTGGTAATAGCCCGGCGCGCTCCGCGCGTCAGCTGCACTGTCTCTTCGCCGTAGGCCCCCGGGCGTACCCGCGGGAACCCCGGCGAGAAAGGTAGACGAAATCCATGACGATGACCGACCCGATCGCAGACATGCTCACGCGTCTGCGTAACGCCAACCAGGCGTACCACGACCGGGTGACGATGCCCTACTCCAAGATCAAGGCGAACATCGCCGAGGTCCTGAAGGCCGAGGGTTACATCGCCACCTGGTCGGTCGAGGAGCCCGAGGAGGGCGCCGTCGGCAAGCGACTGGTCGTCGAGCTGAAGTACGGCCAGAACCGGGAGCGGAGCCTGGCCGGCATCAAGCGCGTGTCCAAGCCCGGTCTCCGGGTTTACGCCAAGTCGGATGGGCTCCCGCGGGTGCTCGGCGGCCTCGGCGTGGCGATCATTTCGACGTCCCAGGGGCTGCTCACCGACCGGCAGGCCCGCAAGCGGAGCGTTGGCGGGGAAGTCCTCGCCTTCGTCTGGTAACGGGAGACAGGTAGAAATGTCGCGTATTGGACGTAAGTCGATCCCGGTGCCAGCCGGCGTCGATGTCACGATCGACGGCCAGACCGTCAAGGTCAAGGGCCCCAAGGGCGAGCTGTCGCACACCCTCTCCGAGCCGATCACGGTGGAGAAGGCGGAGAACGGCGAGCTGCAGGTCAACCGCCCGAACGACGAGCGGAAGGCCAAGGAGCTGCACGGCCTGAGCCGTACCCTGGTGGCGAACATGATCGTCGGGGTCACCGAGGGCTACCGCAAGAGCCTGGAGATCGCCGGCACCGGTTACCGGGTGACCGCCAAGGGCAAGGACCTCGAGTTCGCGCTCGGGTTCTCGCACCCGGTCCTGGTCCCCGCCCCGGACGGCATCACCTTCACCGTCGAGAAGCCGACGCTGTTCCACGTGGCCGGCATCGACAAGCAGCTCGTCGGTGAGGTCGCCGCCAACATCCGGAAGATCCGCCCGCCGGAGCCCTACAAGGGCAAGGGCGTGAAGTACCAGGGCGAGGTCATCCGCCGTAAGGCTGGAAAGGCAGGTAAGAAGTGAGCGCCACGCTGCTCAAGCGCCGCCGCGGCGTCGCCGCCAAGCGTGCCGTCGGGCGTGCGCGTCGGCACTTCCGGGTGCGTAAGAACGTCAACGGCACCGCCGAGCGTCCCCGCCTGGTCGTCACCCGGTCGCTGCGCCACATCGTGGCCCAGATCGTCGACGACACCAAGGGTCACACCCTGGCGTCGGCCTCGACCCTGGACGCCTCGCTGCGGGGCGCCGAGGGCGACAAGAGCGCCCTGGCCGGCAAGGTCGGCACCCTGCTCGCCGAGCGGGCCAAGGCCGCCGGCGTCTCGAAGGTCGTCTTCGACCGTGGTGGCAACCGGTATGCGGGGCGGGTCGCCGCTCTGGCCGACGCCGCTCGCGAAGCCGGACTCGAGTTCTAACAACCCCGTCACGAGAGAGAAGGAAGGCTGCTGATGCCAGGTCAACAGCGCCGTGGCGGCGGGTCCGGTGGCAACGAGGGTGGTCGCCGCGACAACCGCCGTGAGGGCGGCCGCGGAAACGCGCCCGTCGAGAAGACCCCGCACCTCGAGCGGGTCGTCGCGATCAACCGCGTCGCCAAGGTCGTGAAGGGTGGTCGTCGCTTCAGCTTCACCGCCCTGGTGATCGTGGGCGACGGCGACGGCACCGTCGGCGTGGGCTACGGAAAGGCCAAGGAGGTGCCCGCGGCGATCGCCAAGGGCGTCGAGGAGGCCAAGAAGCACTTCTTCAAGGTGCCGCGGATCGGTGCCTCGATCCCGCACCCGGTGCAGGGCGAGGACGCCGCCGGTGTGGTGCTGCTCAAGCCGGCCTCCGCCGGTACGGGCGTCATCGCCGGTGGCCCGGTGCGTGCCGTGCTGGAGTGCGCGGGTATCCACGACGTGCTCTCCAAGAGCCTCGGCTCGTCGAACCCGATCAACATCGTGCACGCCACCGTGGCGGCCCTGAAGGGGCTGGAGTCCCCGGAGCAGGTCGCCGCCCGTCGTGGCCTGCCGGTCGAGGATGTCGCGCCGGCCGCGATGCTGGCTGCGCGGGCGGGGGTGGCGTCCTGATGGCACGCCTGAAGGTCACCCAGGTCCGGTCCGGGATCGGGACCAAGCACAACCAGCGTGAGTCGCTGCGTTCGCTCGGTCTCAAGCGGATCAACGACGTGGTGGTCAAGGAGGACCGCCCCGAGATTCGGGGCATGATCTTCGCGGTCAACCACCTCGTGAAGGTCGAGGAGGTCGAGTAATGACGATCAAGGTCCACCACCTGCGCCCGGCGCCCGGTGCCAAGACCGCCAAGACCCGGGTGGGTCGCGGTGAGGGCTCCAAGGGCAAGACCGCCGGTCGCGGTACGAAGGGCTCGAAGGCCCGTAAGAACATCTCGCCGGCGTTCGAGGGTGGGCAGATGCCCATCCACATGCGCCTGCCGAAGATGAAGGGCTTCAAGAACAAGTTCAAGGTGGTCTTCCAGGTGGTCAACCTGGACCGGCTCGCCGAACTCTTCCCCAACGGTGGCCAGATCGGCCCCGACGAGCTGGTCGAGGCCGGCGCGGTCCGCAAGGGCCACCCGGTGAAGGTGCTCGGCAGCGGGGATCTCGGTGGGGTGGCGCTCCAGGTGTCGGCGCACGCGTTCAGCGCGTCGGCCAAGGAGAAGATCGCTGCCGCCGGTGGTTCGGTCACCGAGCTGTAGGGCAACCAGGACCGTGGCGCTCGTTCAGTTGACGACAACTGGCGGGCGCCACGGTCTACTGCGTGTCAGTGTTCCGAATCACATCGTTACCGGTTTATGTTCCCGGGCAAGCCTGCCCGGACGGCGGTCGGACTGTTAGAGTCCCTTCCCAGCTATGGATATCGGGCGCTCGCCCGACCGCCATCCCGCCCCGTCCCCGCCAGGGTTCCACCGGCGGCCCGCCTCGCGCAGGAGGAAGAAGTTGCTGTCCGCCTTTCTCAGTGCGTTCCGTACGCCTGACCTGCGCAAGAAGCTGCTGTTCACAGTCGGCATCATCGCGGTCTACCGGCTCGGTGCGACACTGCCCAGCCCCGGCGTCTCGTACGCGAACGTGCAGAAGTGCATCGACAGCATGGAGGGGGGCTCCAACGGAGTCTTCAACCTGCTGAACCTCTTCTCCGGCGGCGCGCTGCTGTCGCTCTCGGTCTTCGCGCTGGGCATCATGCCCTACATCACCGCGTCGATCATCCTGCAGCTGTTGACGGTGGTGATCCCACGGCTGGAGCAGCTCCGCAAGGAGGGCCAGGCCGGCCAGGCGAAGATCACCCAGTACACCCGGTACCTGACCCTCGGCCTGGGCGTGCTCCAGGCGTCGGCGTTCGTGGCCCTGGCCCGCTCCGGTCAGCTCTTCAACAACCAGTGCGACCAGTTCCCGATCATCCCGCAGGGCACCGGCATCCCGGACTGGCTGACGCTGACCATCCTGGTCATGACCATGACCGCCGGCACCGGCATGGTGATGTGGCTCGGTGAGCTGATCACCGACCGGGGCGTCGGCAACGGCATGTCCGTCCTGATCTTCACCTCGATCGCCGCCCGGCTCCCCAGCGAGGGCTGGCAGATCAAGATCAGCAAGGGCTGGGACTGGTTCGCCCTCGTCATCGTGCTGGTCCTGCTGGTCATCACCGCGGTCGTCTTCATCGAGCAGGCACAGCGCCGGATCCCGGTGCAGTACGCCAAGCGCATGATCGGCCGGCGGATGTACGGCGGCACCTCGACCTACATCCCGCTGAAGGTCAACCAGGCGGGTGTCATCCCGGTCATCTTCGGTTCGTCGCTGCTCTACCTGCCGCAGCTGGCGCTCCAGTTCTTCGACCAGAACAACCCGGGCAAGACCCAGGCCTGGATCCAGAACAACCTGGCCGACCCGACCAGCCCGATCTACATCACGGTCTACTTCCTGCTGATCATCTTCTTCACCTACTTCTACGTCTCGATCACGTTCAACCCGACCGAGGTCGCGGACAACATGAAGAAGTACGGCGGCTTCGTGCCGGGCATCCGCCCCGGCAAGCCGACCGCCGAGTACCTCGACTTCATCCTCAGCCGGATCACCCTGCCGGGCGCGCTCTACCTCGCGGTCATCTCGGTCCTGCCGAACTTCTTCTTCATCTGGCTGGACAGCCAGGCCTACGTGAACTTCCCGTTCGGCGGCACCGCCGTGCTGATCATGGTCGGCGTGGGCCTGGAGACCGTGAAACAGATCGAGAGCCAACTCATGCAGCGGAACTACGAAGGGTTCCTGCGGTAGATGCGACTCGTTCTGGTTGGCCCGCCGGGCGCGGGCAAGGGCACACAGGCGGAGTTCATCGCCGCGCACCTGTCGGTTCCGAAGATCTCGACCGGGGACATCTTCCGGGCGAACGTCTCGCAGGGCACGCCGCTCGGGGTCGAGGCCAAGCGCTACATGGACGCCGGCAAGCTGGTCCCGGACGAGGTGACCATCAACATGGTCCGGGGCCGGCTCGCCGAGCCGGACGCCGCCGAGGGCTTCCTGCTCGACGGCTTCCCGCGGACGACGCCGCAGGCCGCCGCCCTGGACAAGCTCCTCGCCGACCTCGGTACCGCGCTCGACGTGGTGCTGGAGCTGGTGGTGGACGACGACGAGGTGATCCGGCGGCTCTCCGGCCGCCGGACCTGCCGGGGCTGCGGCAAGATCTGGCACGTCGAGTTCGACGCGACCACCCGGGACGGCATCTGCGACCGCTGCGGCGCGGAGCTGTTCCAGCGTGACGACGACAAGCCCGAGACGATCGCCGCCCGGCTGCGCGAGTACGCCGAGAAGACCGCTCCGCTGGTCGACTACTACGGCGCCCAGGGCAAGCTGGTCGGCATCGACGCGACCGGACCGGTCGAGGACGTCACCGTCCGGGCGATCGACGCCCTGCGTTCCTACGGCGGCTGACGCCCGCGCTCCCGCGACGGCCAGGGCCCTGCCTTTCGTGGCGGCTAGAGTGCGAGGAGTACGAGCGTGTCCCGTCGTGCCCCCGCCTCCCGTTGACGAAAGGTAACCGCGTCATGCGCCGTCCCCAGCTGGACATCCAGCTGAAGACCCCCGAGCAGATCGAGAAGATGCGGGCCGCCGGCCTGGTGGTGGCCGCCGCCCTGCAGCGGATGCGCGAGGCGGTGGCACCGGGGGTCAGCACCGCCGACCTGGACGCGATCGCCGAGTCGGTGATCCGGGGCGCCGGCGCGGTGCCCTCGTTCAAGGGCTACCACGGGTTCCCCGCCTCGATCTGTTCCTCGGTCAACGAGCAGGTAGTGCACGCCATCCCCGCGCCCGACCAGGTCCTCCGGGAGGGCGACCTGATCTCGATCGACTGTGGGGCGGTCCTGGACGGCTGGCACGGCGACGCGGCGATCACCGTCGGGGTCGGTACGGTCGATCCCGCGCTGCTGCGGATGGCCGAGGTCGCCGAGGACGCCATGTGGGCGGGGATCGCCGCCGCGGCCCGAGGGGCGGCGAACGGCCGGGGCCGGCTCACCGACATCTCCCACGCGGTGGAGAAGGCGGTCCGTAAGGGCGGCCGGTACGGCATCGTCGACGGGTACGGCGGGCACGGCATCGGCACCGAGATGCATCAGGATCCGCACGTGCTCAACCACGGGCGTCCGGGGCGCGGGCCGCGCTTGGTCCCCGGGATCGCGCTCGCCATCGAGCCGATGATCACGATGGGGTCGCCGCGTACGGTCGAGCTGGCCGACGGCTGGACGGTGGCGACCCGGGACGGTTCGGTCGCCGCACACGTCGAGCACTCCATGGCGCTGCTGGAGGATGGTGTCTGGGTGCTCACCGCCCCGGACGGCGGCCGGGCCCGCCTGGGTGACCTGGTGACCTCCCGCCAGCGCGCCGACTCGCCCGCGCTCTGACCGGTCGCCCATCGCCGCCCGCGCCCTCCACGCCCCCGAACACCGCTTCCTTCTCGGCCACCTCGCCACCTCGGGTCGGCCGCCGGTTCCCCGCGGCCCGGCAACCGTCCGCTCGGCCGTCCTGCGGTGTTCTCTGCTCCGCACGGGCACCGATCCCACCGCCGGTCTAGGAAGGGTCCGGAGGTCGGAGGCGGGGCGGGGGTGGTCGACCGGTGGCACACCCGGCCCATGGACCGGGGCGGGATGCGGGCGGCCGACACCGACCGGGCGGCGTCGGCACAGCGGGTGCGGGTGGCGCTCGGCGAGGCGTGATCAGCGACTGTTTGTCCTGATTTCGAGTGACCGGGGTGGCCGGTTTGGCGTGCGCAGGTCGGCGAGCGTACACTTTCAGATCGGCGCACAGCGTCCACTCCGGCATGCCCGCCCTGCGCTTCGGTGGCGGTCGGAGCCGCGGCTGGCTCGAACCCTCTGATGACCATCAGAAGTTCGTGTAAGACGTTGTGGGCCGTCCGGAGTAACCGACGTCAGGACAGCGGAGGACATGCCGAAAAAAGACGGAGCCATCGAGATCGAGGGTCGAGTCATCGAGCCCCTGCCGAACGCCATGTTCCGGGTGGAGCTCGCGAACGGTCACAAGGTGCTGGCTCACATCAGCGGCAAGATGCGGCAGCACTACATCCGCATCCTGCCGGAGGACCGGGTCGTCGTCGAACTCTCGCCGTACGACCTGACCCGCGGGCGCATCGTCTACCGCTACAAGTAACCACGCCTGACGACGGCCGGGTAGTCCCCGTGTCCGTCTTCGACGTCCGGTGTCGCGCTTCGTCGCGTCTCCGGGCCAGATGGGAAGTAAGGCAACCGTGAAGGTCAAGCCGAGCGTCAAGAGGATCTGCAACAAGTGCCGGGTCATCCGCCGGCACGGCCGGGTCATGATCATCTGCTCCGACCCGCGCCACAAGCAGCGCCAGGGCTGAACCAGGGCTGACCGACCGTCCGACGGTCGGTCGAACCGGTTCGGGCCGCGGATCCCGACACCACATCATCAGCTCGTCCCAGCCGCGAGCGGTACGCATCGCGTACTCCCACGTGGCTGACCCCCGGTCGGAGGCCGGGGCCCGTTCGGGCAACGACCGCCCCCGGTCGCGACGCGTCACGGCGCGTCCGGTCGGAGCGACGGTCGGAACGGGGTGGGGCGGGCTCAGACCTCCGCCAGAACACCACAAGGGAGTACGCCCGCACATGGCACGTCTAGTCGGCGTCGACCTCCCCCGCGAAAAGCGGATGGAGATCGCGCTCACCTACATCTTCGGCGTGGGTCGCACCCGTGCCCTGGAGACGCTCGCCGCCACCGGCATCTCGCCGGACAAGCGCGCTCGGGACCTCACGGACGAGGAGCTGGTCCAGCTCCGCGACCACATCGAGGCGAACTACAAGGTAGAAGGCGACCTGCGCCGCGAGGTCGCCGCTGACATCCGCCGCAAGGTCGAGATCGGCTGCTACGCCGGCATCCGGCACCGCCGGGGTCTGCCCGTGCGCGGGCAGCGGACCAGGACCAACGCGCGGACCCGGAAGGGCCCGAAGCGGACCGTCGCCGGCAAGAAGAAGCCCGGCAAGAAGTAACTAGGAGCGCACAGACTTATGCCACCGAAGGCTCGTGCCGGAGCCGCCGTCAAGAAGGTCCGGCGCAAGGAACGCAAGAACGTCGCCCACGGGCAGGCGCACATCAAGAGCACCTTCAACAACACGATCGTGTCCATCACGGACCCGACCGGTGCGGTCATCTCCTGGGCCTCCGCCGGTCAGGTCGGCTTCAAGGGCTCCCGCAAGTCGACCCCGTTCGCCGCGCAGCTGGCCGCCGAGGCCGCCGCGCGCCGGGCGATGGAGCACGGCATGCGCAAGGTCGACGTCTTCGTGAAGGGCCCCGGCTCCGGCCGGGAGACCGCGATCCGTTCGCTGCAGGCAGTCGGGCTGGAGGTCGGCCAGATCGCCGACGTCACCCCGCAGCCGCACAACGGATGCCGTCCGCCGAAGCGTCGTCGGGTCTGAGAGGTAGAGAGAGATGGCTCGTTACACCGGTGCTGACTGCCGCCGTTGCCGGCGGGAGAAGATGAAGCTGTTCCTCAAGGGCAGCAAGTGCGATGGCCCGAAGTGCCCGTTCGAGTCGCGGCCGTTCCCGCCCGGACAGCACGGCCGGGGCCGCACCAAGGAGACGGAGTACCTGCTCCAGCTCCGCGAGAAGCAGAAGGCCCGCCGCGTGTACGGCGTGCTGGAGAAGCAGTTCCGCGGGTACTACGAGGAGGCCGTGGCCAAGCAGGCCAAGACCGGTGAGGTCCTCCTGCAGATCCTCGAGTCGCGGCTGGACAACGTGGTCTACCGGGCTGGCTACGCCAAGTCCCGGGACATGGCCCGTCAGCTGGTCAAGCACGGCCACTTCACGGTGAACGGCAAGAAGGTCGACATCCCGTCGTACCGCGTGAAGGAACACGACATCGTCGAGGTCCGGGGCAAGAGCAAGGAGCTCACCCCGTTCATCGTGGCCCAGGCCGAGGCCGGCTCGAAGACGGTGCCGGCCTGGCTGGAGGCGATCCCCAGCCAGATGAAGATCCTGGTGCACTCGCTCCCGGCCCGGCAGGTCATCGACACGCAGGTCCAGGAGCAGCTGATCGTCGAGCTCTACTCGAAGTAGTCGGAGCTCGTTGCGGTGGTCCGTCCCCTCCCGGGGCGGACCACCGGAACAGTTTGTCGTGGGCGTCATATGGCGGGCGCCCCGGAAGAGAAGAGAAGACATGCTCATCAGCCAGCGACCGACCCTCTCCGAAGAGTCGATCAACGAGACCCGGTCCCGGTTCACCATCGAGCCGCTGGAGCCGGGCTTCGGCTACACCCTGGGCAACTCGCTGCGGCGTACGCTGCTGTCGTCCATCCCGGGTGCGGCGGTGACCTCGATCAAGATCGACGGCGTGCTGCACGAGTTCACCACGATCCCCGGTGTCAAGGAGGACGTGGTCGAGCTCGTCATGAACATCAAGGAGCTCTGCGTCAGCTCCGAGCACGACGAGCCGGTCAGCATGTACCTGCGTAAGCAGGGTCCGGGCGACGTGACCGCGGGCGACATCCAGCCCCCGGCCGGCGTCTCGGTGCACAACCCGGAGCTGAAGCTCGCCACCCTCAACGGCAAGGGCCGGCTCGACATGGAGCTGACCGTCGAGCGGGGTCGCGGCTACGTCACGGCGGCGCAGAACAAGCAGGCCGGCGCGGAGATCGGCCGGATCCCGGTCGACTCGATCTACTCGCCGGTCCTGAAGGTCACCTACCGTGTCGAGGCGACCCGGGTCGAGCAGCGGACCGACTTCGACCGGCTGATCATCGACGTCGAGACCAAGCCGTCGATGGGGCCGCGTACCGCGCTGGCCTCCGCCGGTTCGACGCTGGTGGAGCTCTTCGGGCTGGCCCGGGAGCTGGACGAGACCGCCGAGGGCATCGACATCGGGCCGTCCCCGCAGGACGCCCAGCTCGCGGCGGACCTGGCCCTGCCGATCGAGGAGCTGGACCTCACCGTCCGCTCGTACAACTGCCTGAAGCGCGAGGGCATCAACACCGTCGGTGAGCTGATCGGGCGCACCGAGGCCGACCTCCTCGACATCCGCAATTTCGGTCAGAAGTCGATCGACGAGGTCAAGATGAAGCTCGCCGGGATGGGGCTGGGCCTGAAGGACTCCGCGCCCAACTTCGACCCGGCACACGTCGTGGACACCTTCGGCGAGGCTGACTACGACACCGACGACTACCGCGAGACCGAGCAGCTGTAACCGCGGCTGAGCATCTAAACGAGGAGCAACAGGCATGCCCACGCCCACCAAGGGCCCCCGCCTCGGCGGCAGCCCCGCGCACGAGCGGCTGATGCTGGCCAACCTGGCCACCGCGCTGTTCCAGCACGGCAAGATCCAGACCACCGAGACGAAGGCCCGGCGGCTGCGTCCGCTGGCCGAGCAGCTCATCACCAAGGCCAAGCGCGGTGACCTGGCCTCGCGGCGGCGGGTGCTGGGCGTCGTCAAGGACAAGGACGTGGTCTACGCCCTGTTCGACCAGATCGCGCCCCGGTACGCCAACCGCAACGGTGGCTACACCCGGATCGTGAAGACCGGTCCGCGCAAGGGTGACGCCGCGCCGATGGCGATCATCGAGCTGGTCGAGGAGCTTCAGGTCGCCGAGGCCAAGGCGAACCGGAAGACCGCCGCCCGCAAGGCCGCGCAGCAGGACAAGGTCGAGGCGCTCGCCCCGGCCGACGAGGCTCCGCAGGCCAAGAGCGGCGACCAGGACGCCGAGGCCCCGGTGTCGGCGTCCGGCGACACCGCCGCCGCCCGCGAGGACAGCGACGAGGCCGGCGAGAACGACAAGGCCTGAGCATGAGGCCACCATCGGGCCCGGCACCCTTCGGGGTGCCGGGCCCGATGCATGACGCGGAGGTACGAGTGGAGGAGCGGATCCGGCTTCGGCTGGACGTCGCGTACGACGGCACCGGTTTCTCGGGGTGGGCCGCGCAGCCGGAGCGGCGGACGGTGGCCGGGGTGCTCACCGCGACCCTGGACCTGGTGCTCGGGGCGGGCGTCGCGACCGGACTGACCGTGGCCGGCCGGACCGACGCCGGGGTCCACGCCAGCGGCCAGGTGTGCCACCTCGACCTGCCCGCCGAGGTGTGGCAGGCGCACGAGGGCGGTCTGCTGCGCCGGCTCGCCCGGCTGCTCCCGCCGGACGTGCGGATCCGGGCGATGACCGAGGTGCCCGCCGACTTCGACGCCCGGTTCTCGGCGACCTTCCGGCGCTACGAGTACCGGGTGACCGACGCCCCGTGGGGCGCCGAGCCGCTGCGCCGGCACGAGGTGCTGGCCTGGCCGCGCCCGCTGGACCTGGCGGCGTTGAACGCCGCCGCGGCCGGGCTGGTGGGCGAGCACGACTTCGCCGCGTACTGCAAGCGCAAGGAGAACGCCACCACGCTGCGCGAGGTGACCCGGCTGGACTGGCGACGGGACCCCGACGGCCTGCTGGTCGCCACCGTGCAGGCGGACGCGTTCTGCCAGGCGATGGTGCGCAGCCTGGTCGGGGCGATGCTGGTCGCCGGGGACGGCCGACGCCCGGTCGACTGGCCGGCGAGCCTGCTGAGCCGGCGGGAACGGTCGAGTGAGGTGACCGTGGCGCCTGCGCACGGGCTGACCCTGGTCGCGGTCGGCTACCCCGACGACCCGACGGAGTACGCGCGCCGCGCCGACCTCACCCGTCGCCTGCGGGTGCCGAGCACGTCCTGACCCCGACCGCCGCGCGGGCGACTCAGTCGTCGTTGGTGTCCGGGTCCGTTCTCCTGGTCCCCTCCGGGTTGGGCTGGACGAGGTCGCCCTCGGCCCGACGCTCCAGCACGCCCTTGTCGAGGTGACGCTCGATCAGGTCGTGGAGCACCTGCTTCGCCTCCGGGTCGTTCGCGCCGACCGGCTGACCGTCCGCCCGGACCACCAGGCAGTAGGCGATGTAGTGGCCACGTACCTGCCAGGCGACCCGGGCCGCGGCGGTGGTCAACGCCTCGGTCTCGTCGCCGGCCTCCAGGGCCAGGAACCGGCCCCGGCGCTCCTGGAGGATCTCCCGGATCCGTTCCCGGACCCGTTCGGCGGTGGCCTGGTCGGTGAGGTTCAACAGCCCGGCGGTGGCCAGGTGCTCGCCGTCCGGTGCCCGGACGGTGCCCCGGACGACCTGGTTGCAACCGAGCCGGACCAGCAGGTCGGCGAGGTCGTCGGTGGCCGCCACCGCGCAGCTCGCGCTGGAGTGGGTCTTGAGGACCTGGTACGCCGGTTGCCCGTCGGCGACGACCAGTTGCTGGCCCGGGAACACCTCCCGCGCGGTCAGCGGCAGCGGGTCGGTGTCGCGTGAGTCCAGGTCGGTCCGGGCCGGCTCCTCGGTGCGCGCCGCGTCGGGCTGGGCTGGCGGTGGGATCTGTGACTCCGACGCCGAGTCTCGTTCCATGAACACGGCGGCGGTGCCGAGGCCGCAGATGGCCAGGAGCACCAGGACCGCCGCGCCCCCCACCACCACCTGCCACAGCCGGCCACCCATCCGGGGGACGCGTACCGTCGGGGACACCACAGCGGACGCTGCGGCCGGCTGCGTGGCGCTCTCCGCCCCGGCGGCCCGCTCCGGGTCAACAGTCTGAGCTGCGGCGGACGGTGGCGCGAAGCTCTGAGGCGCGGCGGCCTGTGGCGCGAAGGTCTGGGGCGCGACGGCCTGGGGTGCGGCGGCCTGGGGTGCGGCGGGTTCCGGGCCGATGGGCTGCGGTTCGGGCGGGGCGGCGGGAGCAGGGCTCTCCTCGGGCACCGGCATGCCCGGGGGTGGCACCGGAACGGCGGCCCGGGCCGGCTCGGCAGTCACCCGGGGGACCGGGGGCAGGTCCGGCGTCGGGAAGCGGGAGGGGGAGGGGCCGGCGGAGGCGCGTCGCGCGCGGGCCACCGACGGGTCGGCTCCGGAGTGCGGAAGCCCCTGCAATGCGTCCTCATCGGACTCGTACCGGTACACCATGGCCTCAGATTAAGTGCATTACTCCTTTCGGGGGTTAAAACGGGAAATTAGCCCTGGACGCTCCGCTCCGGACAGCAGAACGTCGGTGCCGGCCCCTCCACGCCGGTGCGGGAGAATGCGGACGTGACCGGCGACCACTACTTCAGCTCCCGCCCCGCGAGCCTGCCCCAGCCGCGGCAGGTCGAGTTCTCCGTCGCCGGGCGCGACTACACCCTGGACTCCGCCGGCGGGGTCTTCTCCGCCGACCGCCTCGACCCGGGCACCGCGGTCCTGCTGCGCAAGGCCGAGCTGCCCACGCCGGAGACCGCCGGGGCGCTGCTCGACCTCGGCTGCGGATTCGGGCCGATCACCTGCGTCCTCGCCACCCACGCCCCGGCGGCGACGGTCTGGGCGGTCGACGTCAACGAGCGCGCCCGGGAACTCACCGCCGGCAACGCCGCCCGGGTCGGGGCCGCCGGACGGGTGCGGGTGGCCGCGCCGGACGATGTACCCGACGACGTCACCTTCGCCCAGCTCTGGTCCAACCCGCCGATCCGGGTCGGCAAGGAGGAACTGCACACCCTGCTGCTGCGCTGGCTGCCCCGGCTCGCCCCGGACGGCGTCGCCTGGCTCGTGGTCGCCCGGCACCTCGGCGGCGACTCGCTGCACGGCTGGCTCACCGACCAGGGCTGGCAGGTCGTCCGGCACGCCAGTCAGAAGGGCTACCGGGTGCTCCGCGTCACCCGGTAAATGGATGTCCCGGGCCCGTGTCGCTCGGGCAGGATGCCCGGGTGGGATACGTGGACGTGGCCGGGGTGGCGCACACCCTGCCGGACGGTCGGGAACTCTTCGCCGACGTGTCGTTCCGGGTCGGTGAGGGGGCCAAGGTCGCCCTGGTCGGGCCGAACGGGGCGGGCAAGACGACCCTGCTGCGGATGGTCGCCGGAGACCTGCCGGTCGCCGTCGGTGGCGTGGCCCGCGCGGGTGGGCTCGGCGTGATGCGGCAGTTCATCGGCATGATCGGAGACGACTCCACCCTCGCCGACCTGGCGCTCGGCCTCGCCCCGCCCGCGCTGCGCGACGCCGGCCGCCGGCTGGTCGAGACCGAGGCGGCGATGCGGACCGCCGAGGTGCGCGGCAAGTACAGCACCGCCGCCGGCAAGGCGCAGCTCGCGTACGCGGACGCGTTGGCCGCCTGGGGCGAGGTCGGCGGCTACGACGCGGAGGTGCTCTTCGACACCGTCGCCACCATCGTCCTCGGCCTGCCCTGGGACGCCGCCCGGGACCGTCCGGTGCGGACGCTCTCCGGCGGCCAGCAGAAACGTTTCGCCCTGGAACTGCTCCTGCGCGGCCCCGACGAGGTGCTCCTGCTCGACGAGCCGGACAACTTCCTCGACGTGCCCGGCAAACGATGGCTGGAGGCGCGGCTGCGCGAGTCCACCAAGTCCGTGCTGTACGTCTCGCACGACCGGGAACTGCTGGCCCAGACCGCCGACCGGGTGGTCGCCGTGGAGGGCGGCAGCGCCTGGGTGCACCCGGGCAGCTTCGCGACCTGGTACGACGCCCGGGTGGCCCGGCACGCCCGCCTCGACGAGCAGCGCCGCCGCTGGGACGAGGAACACCAGAAACTGCGCGAGCTGATGCTGATGTACAAGCAGAAGGCCGCGTACAACGACGGGCTGGCGTCCCGCTACCAGGCCGCGCAGACCCGGTTGCGCAAGTTCGAGGAGGCCGGGCCGCCGCCCGTACCCCCGAAGGACCAGGACATCCGGATGCGCCTGACCGGCGGGCGGACCGGCAAGCGTGCGGTGATCTGCGAGGCCCTGGAGTTGGACGGCCTGACCTACCCCTTCGACCTGGAGATCTGGTACGGCGACCGGGTCGCGGTGCTCGGCGCGAACGGCACCGGCAAGTCGCACTTCCTGCGCCTGCTGGCCCGGGGCGGCACCGACCCGGACCCGGCGAACGGTCCGGTCGACGGGGCCGCCGCGCTCGCCCCGGTCGCCCACGACGGGGTGGTCCGGCTCGGCGCCCGGGTCCGCCCCGGGCACTTCTCGCAGACCCACGACCGGCCCGAACTGATGGCCAAGACCCTCGTCGAGATCCTCTGGCGGGGTGACGAGCACCGGGCCGGCATGGACCGGCACACCGCGATGGCCGCCCTCGGCCGGTACGAACTGGCCGGCCAGGGCGACCAGCGGTTCGGCACCCTCTCCGGTGGGCAGCAGGCCCGGTTCCTGGTGCTGCTGCTGGAGCTGTCCGGGGCGACGCTGCTGCTGCTCGACGAGCCCACCGACAACCTCGACCTGGCCAGCGCCGAGGCCCTCGAAGAGGGGTTGAAGGCGTTCGCCGGCACGGTGGTCGCGGTCACCCACGACCGCTGGTTCACCCGCACCTTCGACCGTTTCGTCCTCTTCGCCGGCGACGGCGAGGTCCGCGAGACCCCGGAACCGGTCTGGGACGTCGGCTGAGCTCCAGCGGTTGCCGCGAGTGGGGTGGTAGCAGGGGCGGGGGTAGCTGGTAGCAGGCGTGGGGGTGGGTGGTAGCAGGGGACCCTTGTTACCGCTTTTTGAGTAGCAGGGGACCCCTGCAACCATCGCCGCATAGAGTTGATCTCGTGACTGAGATGACCTTCCGCCGGCTGGGCGACTCGGGGCTCGTGGTGTCCGTGGTCGGTGTCGGCTGCAACAACTTCGGCCGCAAGCTCGACCTCGCCGGGACCCGTGCGGTGGTGGACGCCGCCCTCGACGCCGGCATCAACTTCTTCGACACCGCCGACATCTACGGCCAGCCGCAGGGCGGCTCGGAGGAGATGCTCGGTGCGGCCCTGCGCGGGCGGCGCGACGACGTGGTGCTGGCCACCAAGTTCGGGATGGACATGCACGGCATGAACGGTCCGGACCACGGCGCGCGCGGTGCCCGCCGGTACGTCGCCCGCGCGGTCGAGGCGTCCCTGCGCCGACTCGGCACCGACCACATCGACCTCTACCAGATGCACGAGCCCGACCCGGGCACCCCGGTCGAGGAGACCCTCGCCGCCCTGGACGACCTGGTCCGCGCCGGCAAGGTCCGCTACCTGGGCAACTCGAACTTCAGCGGCTGGCAGATCGCCGACGCGGACTGGACCGCCCGGACCGCCGGCACGACCCGCTTCGTCAGCGCCCAGAACCACTACAGCCTGCTGGAACGTGCGGTGGAGACCGAGGTGGTGCCGGCGTGCGAGCGGTTCGGGCTCGGGCTGCTGCCGTTCTTCCCGCTCGCCGACGGCCTGCTCACCGGCAAGTACCGGCGCGGCGAGCAGCCTCCGGCGGGAAGCCGACTCTCCGGGGGCGGACGGTACGCGCAGCGGTTCGCCACCGCCGACTGGGACACCATCGAAGCCATCGGGGCGTACGCCGACCAGCGAGGGCTGACCATGCTCCAGGTGGCCATCGGTGGGCTGGCCGCCCAGCCGGCGGTCACCTCGGTGATCGCCGGGGCCACCACGCCGGAGCAGGTACGGGCCAACGCCGAGGCCGGTGCCTGGCAACCGGACGACGACGACCTGGCCGCCCTGCGCGCCCTTCTCTGACGGTCGGTCACGCACCGACCGTCGGAGGCGGACCCGGATGGCGGAGCAGCCGCCCGTGTCGCGCCGGCCGGCGGTCGGTTCAGACCAGACCGTTGACCCGTTGCGCGGGTCGTCCGCGCAGCGCGGCGGCCACCATCCGGGCGGTCCGGGCAGGGTGGCGGAGCACGTCGTCGGAGGTGCAGCGGAACACCCGCCAGCCCGCGGCGCGCAGCGCGTGGAACCGGTTCGCCTCCCGACGGAGCCACGCCGGGTCGCGGGGCGGGCCGGGTTCGTACTCGACCGCGACCCGGCGGGTGGGGTAGGCGAGGTCCACCCGGCCGACGAGCTGGCCCAGGGCGTCGCGTACGTCGTGTCGCACTGCCGGCGTGGGTAGCCCGGCGTCGAGCAGGAGCAGGCGCAGCCGGGTCTCCATCGGGGACCCGGCGAGCGGATCGGCGAGCGAGAGCACCTCCCGCAGCAGCGGCAGCCCGGGCCAGCCGGCGCGGCCGGCAGCGTACGCCCGCAGGGCGGGCAGGTCCACCACACGGTGGTGCAGCAGCGTGTCGACGGCGACCACCGCCTCGGTGCGCGGCGGCCGGCGACCCAGGTCGAATGCCGTCCGGAGCGCGGTGGTGACCGGCAACCCGGTGTGGACGGTCAGATCGGCCTCGGGCAGGACCGAGCGGGTGACGGCCACCCGGGCGTGCGGGCGCATCCGGGCCGACCGGGGCAGCACCACGGTGACCGGCGCGTCCGGCGGCAGCAGACCGGCGCCCCACAGGTACGCCGCGCTCAGCCCGGCGATCGCGGCGCCGGCCGGGAGCACCAGCGCCACGGCCTCGCACCACACGCGATGGTCGTCCGGTCGGTGGGCCGCCCGGTGTACGTAGACGTCCGGCAGCAGCCGCTGCCAGGCGCGTCCGCGCAGCATCGTCCAGGTGAGAAGGCCGTGGGCCACGGCGATGCTGCCGCGGAAGGGCCGGGACTCGAGACCGGGCGGAACCTGGGGTAGGCGCGGCATCAGGACAGCATGCCGTGACCGGATGGTCACGCGCTGCCCCCAAAGGGTAATTGTGAGATTTTCTCCACTGTCGTCGGTGCGGAAGAATCACCCCGACCTGTGGAAAAACGGACATGGCTTCCTTGGCGGATTCCCCGATCCGTCGTACGGTGTGGCACGCAAGTAACCCACGGGAGCCCGGTGGACCGGGCTGAGAGGGGGGCTGGGAGCCCCCGACCGTCGAACCTGATCCGGGTAATGCCGGCGCAGGGAGGAGAGTTGCCGTGCCGTCCCTGGGACGACTGCATCTTGTCACCGACACCCGCCCCGGGCGCGATCCGCTCGCCGTGGTCCGGGCCGCCCTCGGCGTCGCCGGCTCCGAGCTGGTGGTGCAGGTCCGGGTCGAGGACTCCGCCACCGACCGCGAGGCGTACGACCTGACCTGCCGGATCCTCGACCTGTGCCGGCCGGTCGGCGCGACGTGCCTGGTCAACGACCGGTTGCACGTGGCGCTCGCGGCCGGCGCGGCGGGCGGACACGTCGGCGCGGACGATCTGCCGGTCGACGCGGCCCGCCAGGTGCTCGGCCCCGACGCGGTGCTCGGCGCGACCGCCCGGGAACCGGTCGCCGCCGCGCGGGCGGTCGCTGCCGGGGCCGGCTACCTCGGCGTGGGTCCCTGTCACGCGACCACCACGAAGGACGGCCTGCCGGCACCGATCGGTCCGGACGGGATACGCGCGGTGGCCGACGCGGTGCCGGTGCCGGTGATCGCCATCGGCGGAGTGACCGCGGCGACGGTGCCGGCGCTGCGCGCCGCCGGGGCGTACGGGGTGGCGGTGGTCGGGGCGCTCTCCACCGCCGCCGACCCGGCCCGCGCGACGGCCGAGCTGCTCGGAGCCCTCAGGTGGTAGCAGGGGGCCCTTGCTCATCAAAAAGCGGTAACAGGGGTCCCCTGCTTGCACCGGAGGTGGCGGTGGTGGGGGGTGGAGTCGTCGGGTGGGCGATCGCGTGGCGCTGCGCCGCGCGGGGACTGACGGTGACCGTGCACGACCCGGCGTCCGGGTCGGGGGCGTCCACCGTGGCCGCCGGGATGCTCGCCCCGGTCGCCGAGGCGTACTTCGGGGAGACCGCGCTGACCGGGCTGCTCGTCGAGTCCGCCGCCCGCTGGCCGGCATTCGCCGCCGAGCTGACCGCCGCCAGCGGCGTCGACCTCGGCTACCGCACCGAGGGCACCCTGATCGTCGGTCGCACCGGCGACGACCTGGCCGAGGTGCGCCGGCTCGGGGCGTACCAGCGGGAGCTGGGGCTGCCGATCACCGCGCTGCGCCCCAGCGGGTTGCGGGACCGTGAGCCGGCGCTCGCGCCCCGGGTGCGCGGCGGCGCGTTCGCCCCCGGCGACCACCAGGTCGACCCCCGCCGCCTGCTGCCGGCACTGCGCGCCGCCGCCGAGCGGGCCGGCGCGGTGCTGGTCGACGCCCCGGTCGGCCGGCTCGACGAGGTGGTCGCGCCGGCCGTCGTGGTCGCCGCCGGCTGCGGCACCGCCGCCCTCACCGGCCTGCCGGTCCGGCCCGTGAAGGGGCAGATCCTCCGCCTCCGCGCGCCCGGTGGCGGCCCGCCGGGCTTCCGGCACGTCGTTCGGGGGTACGTCGACGGCGAGCAGGTGTACGTCGTGCCCCGTGCCGACGGGGAGGTGGTGGTCGGGGCGACCGTCGAGGAACGGACGGATCCGGCGGTCACCGCCGGGGCGGTGCTGCGGCTGCTCCGGGCGGCCGTCGACCTGCTGCCCGAGCTGGCCGAGTACGACCTGGTCGAGACGACCGCCGGATTCCGTCCCGGCACTCCGGACAACGCCCCGGTCGTCGGCGCGCTCCCCGGCCGGCCCGGCGTGCTGGTCGCGTCGGGCCACCACCGGCACGGCATCGTGCTCACCCCGGTCACCGCCGACCTGGTCACCGACCTGGTCACCACCGGGACCCCCGACGCGATGCTCGCCCCCTTCACCCCGGACCGGTTCGGCCCGCCCACCCGGCCGGCGACCGGTCGGTGACCCCACCAAGGCGTACGCGCACGGGTCCGTGACCCACGGACACCTCACGGAAGTCCGCGATCTGCAACGGAAGGACGACAGGTGGAACTGACGGTCAACGGCGTCGGGCGGATCCTGCCCGACGCGGCGACGGTGGCGGACCTGGTCCGCGAGGTCACCGCCGACCAGCGCGGGGTGGCGGTCGCGGTCAACGGCGAGGTGGTGCCCCGGACCGGCTGGCCGGCCACGGCGCTGCGCGACGGCGACCGGGTCGAGGTGCTCAGCGCGGCGCAGGGCGGGTGAGCACGGTGTCCTTCGTCCTCGGTGGTACGACGTTCGCCTCCCGGCTGATCCTGGGCACCGGCGGCGCGGCCAACCTGCACGTGCTCGAACGGGCGATCCGCGCCTCCGGCACCGAGCTGGTCACCCTGGCGCTGCGCCGGGTCGACCCGACCAGCGGGCACGGCGGCCTGCTGGACCTGCTCGACCGGTGCGGGGTGCGGCTGCTGCCCAACACCGCCGGCTGCTACACCGCCGGGGAGGCGGTTAAGGTCGCCCACCTGGCCCGGGACGCGTTCGACACCGACTGGGTGAAGCTGGAGGTGATCGGCGACGAGCGGACCCTCCTGCCCGACGGGGTGGAGCTGCTGCGCGCCGCCGAACAGCTCGTCGACGACGGATTCACCGTCCTGCCGTACACCTCGGACGATCCGGTGCTGGCCCGGCGGCTGGTCGACGTGGGTTGCGCGGCGGTGATGCCGGCCGGCGCGCCGATCGGCTCCGGCCTGGGCGTCACCAATCCGCACCACATCCGGCTGATCCGGCAGGAGGTTGACGTGCCGGTGGTCCTGGACGCGGGCATCGGCACCGCCAGTGACGCCGCGCTCGCGATGGAACTCGGCTGCGACGCGGTGCTGCTGGCCAGCGCGGTCACCCGGGCCGCGGATCCGGAGGCGATGGCCGGCGCGATGCGCCACGCCGTCGAGGCGGGACGGCTGGCGTACCGGGCCGGTCGGATCCCGCACCGCTTCCACGCCCTGGCGTCCACAGCCGACGAGGGACGGCCGGAGCTGTGACCGCCCCGCTCGCCGCCGGTCGGCCTGCTCCCGATCGTGGTGCGCGGCAGCCCCCGGGCGGGCCGGTCTCCACCACGATCCCGTCCGGAGTGGTGCTGTTGACCGACCGGCGGTCGGCCGACCGGGGGCTGGCCGAGGTCGTCGCCCAAGCGGTGGCCGGGGGAGTGCGCTGGGTGGTGCTGCGGGAGAAGGACCTGCCCCGTCCCGAGCGTGCCGCCCTCGCCGCCGAACTGCGGGCGATCCTGGCCGACGCGGGCGGCACCCTGGTCGTCGCCGGCCCCGACCCGCTGGGCGGCGACGCCGTCCACCTGCCCGCCGCCGGCCCGTACCCGCCGCCCCGACTCGGCCTGGTCGGCCGCTCCTGCCACGACCGGGCCGAACTGGCCCGACTCACCACCGAGGACTACGCCACCGTCTCGCCCGTCCATCCCACCCCGACCAAACCCGGCTACGGACCACCCCTGCACCCCGACGGACTGGCCGACCTGATCCGGACCAGCCCGGTGCCGGTCCTCGCCCTCGGCGGGATCGGAACCCCCGACCAGGTGCACGCCTGCGTCGCGGCGGGCGCCGTCGGGGTGGCCGTGCTCGGTGCCCTCATGCGCGCCGAGCACCCGACCGAGGCGGCGACCACGCTGACCCGCGCCTTCGCGGAGGCGGCCCTCACCAGGCCGGACACCCGACACGCAGGGACGAAGGTTGCCGCCACCAGGCCGGACACCCGACACGCCGGGACGAAGGTCTCCGACCCAGGGCTGCGGCCGGGCGTGACCACGGAGGGACCAAGCCTGACCGCCCGGAGTGGGCACGTCCGGCCGCAGCCCTCCACCCCGACCACGGTTCACGCCGGAGGTGGCGGGCACGCCCGACCACGGCCCCCCACCGCACCCACCGGAGACCGACGATGACCCCGACGACCGTGCTGACCATCGCCGGCTCGGACTCCGGTGCCGGTGCCGGCATCCAGGCCGACCTGAAGACGTTCGCCGCGCTCGGCGCGTACGGCACCAGCGTGGTCACCGCCGTGACCGCGCAGAACACCCGGGGCGTGGACGCCGTCCTGCCGCTGCCTCCGGCCACGGTCACCGACCAGCTCGACAGCGTGCTCGGTGACTTCCGGGTCCGGGCGGTCAAGACCGGCATGCTCGGCACCCCGGCGATCGCCGACGTGGTGGCCGGGGCGGCCCGCTCCGGGCGGCTGCCGAACCTGGTCGTCGACCCGGTGCTCGTCGCCACCAGCGGACACCGGCTCGGCGTGGTCGGGGCGGTCGAGCGGCTGTTGCCGTACGCGCTGGTGGTGACGCCGAACCGCGCGGAGGCCGAGGCCCTCACCGGAGCGCCGGTGACCACGGTCGGGGAGATGGTCGCCGCCGCCGGGGCGCTCGCGGCCGGCGGCCCGGCGTTCGTGGTGGTCACCGGTGGCGACGTGGACGCCGACGGCGAGGCGGTCGACGTGCTGGTCGGCGGCGGGACGACCACCGTGCTCCGCGCGCCCCGGGTGGACACGGGACACAACCACGGCACCGGCTGCTCGTTCTCGGCGGCGATCGCCGTGCGGCTGGCGGCGGGCGAGGCGGTGCCGACGGCGGTGGCGACCGCCAAGGAGTACGTCACCCGCGCGCTGACCGGCGCGCGGAACTGGGAACTGGGCGCGGGCCGTGGCCCGCTGGACCACTTCGGCTGGTCCTGACGACCACCAGGGAGGCTGTCATGCAGGCACGACGCAAGGTCTACGTCGAGGGGTCCCGGCCGGACGTCCGGGTGCCCTTCGCCGAGGTGGAGCTGACCGGGGACAACCCGCCGGTGCGGCTCTACGACACATCGGGCCCCGGCTCCGACCCGGAGGTCGGGCTGCCACCGCTGCGTGGGCCGTGGATCGCCGAGCGCGGCGACGTCGCCCCGGTGCGCGGGGCCGGCACCCCGCTCGCGGGGGTGACCGGGAAGCGGCCCACCCAGATCGGGTACGCGCGGGCGGGGATCGTCACCCCGGAGATGGAGTTCGTGGCGATCCGGGAGGGTGTGACCCCGGAGTTCGTCCGCGACGAGATCGCGGCCGGACGGGCCGTGCTGCCGCTGAACGTCAACCATCCCGAGTGCGAGCCGGCGATCATCGGGAAGGCGTTCCTGGTCAAGGTGAACGCCAACATCGGCACCTCGGCGGTCACCTCCTCGGTCGCCGAGGAGGTGGAGAAGCTGACCTGGGCGACCCGGTGGGGCGCGGACACCGTGATGGACCTCTCCACCGGCCGGCGGATCCACGAGACCCGGGAGGCGATCGTCCGCAACTCGCCGGTGCCGATCGGGACGGTGCCGATCTACCAGGCGCTGGAGAAGGTCGGCGGTGACCCGGTGAAGCTGAGCTGGGAGGTGTTCCGGGACACCGTGGTCGAGCAGGCCGAGCAGGGCGTGGACTACATGACGGTGCATGCCGGGGTGCTGCTGCCGTACGTGCCGCTGGCCGTCGACCGGGTGACCGGGATCGTCTCCCGGGGCGGCTCCATCATGGCGGCCTGGTGCCTGGCCCACCACGAGGAGAACTTCCTCTACACCCACTTCGCCGAACTCTGCGAGATCCTGGTCCGCTACGACGTCACGTTCTCCCTCGGCGACGGGTTGCGACCGGGCTCGATCGCGGACGCCAACGACGAGGCCCAGTTCGCCGAGCTGCGGACCCTCGGGGAGCTGACCGGCGTCGCCTGGGAACACGACGTGCAGGTGATGATCGAGGGTCCGGGACACGTGCCGATGCACAAGATCAAGGAGAACGTGGACCTCCAGCAGGAGTGGTGCCACCAGGCCCCGTTCTACACGCTCGGCCCGCTGACCACCGACATCGCGCCCGCGTACGACCACATCACGTCGGCCATCGGCGCGGCGATGATCGGTATGTTCGGCACCGCGATGCTCTGCTACGTGACGCCGAAGGAGCACCTCGGCCTGCCCGACCGGGACGACGTGAAGGCCGGCGTGATCGCGTACAAGATCGCGGCGCACGCGGCCGACCTGGCCAAGGGGCATCCCGGCGCGCAGGCCCGGGACGACGCGCTCTCCAAGGCCCGGTTCGAGTTCCGCTGGGAGGACCAGTTCAACCTCTCGCTGGACCCGGAGACCGCGCGGGCGTACCACGACGCGACCCTGCCCGCCCAGCCGGCGAAGACCGCGCACTTCTGCTCGATGTGCGGGCCGAAGTTCTGTTCGATGAAGATCACGCAGGAGCTGAAGGACTACGCGGCCCGGGGCATGCGGGACAAGTCCGAGGAGTTCGTCGCCTCGGGGAGCCGGGTCTACCTCCCGCTGGCCTGACCGTCAGTCGTGCGGGTGCCGCGCGTCGGAGCGGAGGCTGCGCCGGTCGCCCGGGTCCGAGGGGGCGACGGTGTCCGGCATCGGCTGGCCCAGCTGGGCGACCCAGTCGACGTACTCCTCGTCCTGGGGGAGCAGGGCCGGCTCCGCCCCCTCCGACCGGCCGCCGGTGCCCGCGCCGGCCGGGGACCGGTCGCGTCGGAGCAGGCCGCGCAGCTTGCGGAAACCGCCGGTGGCCGAGGCGTCGCCCTGGTCGCCGGCGCTTCCGGCCGCCCTGGGCAAGGGAGCTGCCGAACTGTGCGTCCCCGGCCCGGTGCCGGTCGACGCGCCGGTGTCGTCCGGGGTGCCGCCGCTCGTCGTGTCGGTGTGTCCGAGCCCCGGCATCTCGCGGGGGGTGGGTACCGGGCCGGGTCCCACGTCACCGGCGTACCGGTCCGGGGAGGGGCGCGACCAGTCCAGCCCCCCGGTCGACACGGTCTGCGCCGTGCCGGGCGTACTCGGCCAGTCCGTCGTGCCCGGCCGGTTCCGGTCGGCGCCGGTGGGCTGGGGGACGTGCCACGGGAGCCGTCCGACCGGCTGGGGCCCGGCCCGGCCGGGCGGCTCTGCGGTGACGTCTCCGGTCGGCTCCGGCGCGGGTACGGCCGGCTGGGGGATGGTGGTCTCGAACCAGTCGGCTTCGACGTCGTGGCCGGTCGCGCCGGAAACGGGCGGGGCCGTCCCGGCGGAGCCGGCCGGAGCGGGCGCCGGGTCACTGGTCGCTCGGGTCGGAGCGGGCGCCGGGTGACTGGTCACTCGGGTCGGAGTGGGTGCCGGGTCGTCGGTCGGTTGGGCCGGAGCGGAGACCGTGTCGTCGGTCGGCCGGGGCGGTGCCGGGACGGGCGGCGGTCCGGGGTCGGCGGGAAGGGGACGCAGGATGTCGGTCGGCTCGATGGCGTCGCTCCGGGACCGGGTCCGCAGCGGTCGCCGCAGCAGGGCGGCGACGGTCGGCGGTGACCGGCGCAGCAGGGTGGCGAGGCCCGCCGGTGGCCACCGCAGCAGGGTGGCGGCGTCCAGTTCCGGCCGGCGCAGCACGGCGGCGGCAGCCGCCCCGAGTGCCCCGGTCGGCACCGCGAGCAGCGCGGCCAGGTAGGGCTTGGACTGGTAGCCGTCGTCCCCCTGTGGCGAACCGGCGAGCAGGTAGGCGACCGCGACCAGCAGTGGTGCCGCCACCCCGCTGGCGCCGCCGAGCAGCGGGGGCTGGCCGCGCCACCGGGCCACCCCGGCCACGGCCGCTCCGACGAGCAGGGCCAGACCGGGCAGGATCAGCACGGCCAGGCGTCCGGCGGTGTCCGGCGCGAGCCAGGCCGGGTCCAGCGCACCGAGGCGTACGGTCGGCAGCTGCCCGACCGCACCGAGCGACGGTACGACCGACAGCAGCGCGAGCAGCCAGATCGCGGCGGTGGACGCGGCGACGTTCCAGCTCACCGGGGCGTACCGGAGCACGGCGAGGGCGGCGACCGTCCCGGCCAGTGCGCCGAAGAGGGCGCTGACCGCGACGGTCAGCACCGGGTCTCCGGAGGGCACCTGCGCGTTGCGGGCCGGCAGCATGCACAACGGTGCGACCACCGTCGCGCCCAGCGTGGCGGCCACGGCGATGGTGACCTGCACGACGGTGGTTACCGGGAGGTCGGCCCGGCGGGCGTATCGCTCGGCGAACACGGCTCCGACCATGGTGGCGCCGGCCGCGAACCAGCTCACCCAGACGAGCTGCGCCGGCCAGTGGCCGGGAGCGTCGACGAAGGACCGGGCGAACCGGAGGATGCCGAGACCGTACGCGATGCCGAGTTGGCCGGCCCCGGCCAGCGCGCTCACCCCGAGCGCCACCAGCAGAGATCTGCCCCAGGTCCGTATGGCCATGTGCGCACGTTACGGCCCGTCGACCCCGATCGCCACCAAAACGGGGCATCACGCGGCAGGCGCGCCGTCCCCGATGCTCGAAGGTGACGGCAACTCAAGTACCTACCCGACGACTACGTCGGTTCGCCGGGGGCGGCTACTCAATCCACCGGTGGTGACTACTTCAGTTCGACGAGCCGCGCGAGGTACGTCGTGTCGCCGACGTTGGTGAGCATGTGGACCGCACCCGGGTCCCGGTAGACCACGCCGCCGGTGGGCTCGTCGGCGTCGATCCGCGTGCCGTCGACGGTCTGGATGACGTTCTTCGCCCCCTGCACCGCGATGACCAGGTACGGGTGGTCGTGGCGGTGCAGCGGCTGCTGCTCGCCCGGTTCGAGGCGGATGTGCCAGACCCGGACCTTGTCGTTCTCCAGGACGATCTCCTGGCCCACCGGGCCCAGTTCCGTGCTCATCGCGCCTCCAGTTGGGGTAGCACCTCGTTGGCGATCAGGTCGAGGTGGTCCAGGTCGTCGAGTTCGATCAGGCGCAGGTGGACCCGGGTGGCGCCGATCGCGGCGAACTCACCGAGCCGGTCGACGAGCTGGGCGGGCGAACCGACCACCGAGTCCTCCGGGGGCAGCGCGCTCTTGGCGTGCAGCGGCTCGGCCCGTCGCCGGGCCTCGGCGTCGGTACGCCCGACCGCCACCACGATCCCGGCGGAGAACACCAGCGGGGGGCGTCCCGAGGCGTCCCGGCCGTGCCGGTCGCACGCCTCGCGTACGCGCTCGTACGTCGCAGCGGTCTCGGCCACGCTCCGGAACGGCATGTTGAACTCGTCGGCGTACCGGGCGGCCAGCTCAGGGGTGCGCTTCGGGCCCTTGCCGCCGACGATGATCGGCGGACCGGGCACCTGCGTCGGTTTGGGCAGGGCGGGGGCGTCCACCAGCCGGTAGTGCGGGCCGTCGTGGTGGTACGTCTCACCAACCGGGGTACGCCAGAGGCCGGTGACCACCTCCAACTGCTCGGCCAGCCGGTCGAAACGTTCCACCACGGGCGGGAACGGGATGCCGTACGAGAGGTGTTCGCGCTCGTACCAGCCGGCGCCGATGCCCAGCTCGACCCGGCCGCCGCTCATCTGGTCGACCTGCGCCACCATCACGGCGAGCGGTCCGGGCAGCCGGAACGTGGCCGAGCTGACCAGCGTCCCCAGCCGGATCCGGGAGGTCTCCCGGGCCAGCGCGGCCAGGGTCAGCCAGGCGTCGGTCGGGCCGGGCAGGCCGGGGTCGGCCCCCATCGACTGGTAGTGGTCGGCCCGGAAGAACCCCTCGAAGCCGGCCTCCTCCACCCGACGGGCGAACCGGAGCTGGTCGTCGTAGGTGGCTCCCCGGTGCGGTTCGACGAAGACGCACACCCGCACGGTCATTGGCCCTTCGCCCCGGCCGGCTCCGGGTCCCGCTCCATGAGCAGCTCGTGCAGGTCGGCGCTGACCCGGGCGACGTCGGCCAGGTGCGCGTTGCGGCCGAGGCTGCGTGGCCGGGGGATGTCCACGTCGACCACCTTGCGGATCCGCCCGGGCCGGGGGCTGAGCACGACCACCCGGTCGGCGAGGAGCACCGCCTCGTCGATGGAGTGGGTGACGAACACGATCGTGGCCTGGTTCTCCATGTGCACCCGCTGCAACTCGACTGAGAGCTCCTCGCGGGTGAGCGCGTCGAGGGCGGAGAACGGCTCGTCCATCAGCAGCACCCGCGGCTCGGCGATCAGCGAGCGGCAGAGCGAGACCCGCTGCTGCATGCCGCCGGAGAGCTCGTGCGGCAGCCGCTTCTCGAAACCGGCCAGCCCGGCCACCTCAAGCAGGTCACGGGCCCGTTGCCGGTGCTTGGACCGGCTCCAGCCGAAGATCTCCACCGGCAGCAGGACGTTGTCCAGCACGTTGCGCCAGGGCAGCAGCGCCGGGCGTTGGAACAGCATCGCGATGTCCTGCCGGGGCCGGTCGATCGGCCGGCCGTCCACCTCGACCTGCCCGGCGGTGACCGGGAGCAGTCCGGCGATCAGCCGGAGCAGGGTGGACTTGCCGCAGCCGGACCGCCCGAGCACGGCGACGAACTCGCCCTCGGCAACGTCCAGGTCGATGCCACGCAACGCCTCGACCTGACCGGAGCGACCGGTGAAGGTGCGCGACACCCCCGACAGTCGTATCATCCGGCGTTCTCCCATCCACGGTATTCGCGAGCGACGCAAGGCTAACGGCATTACGTCTGCTTGACACCGTCCAGGGTGGACAACAATCTGTTGTCGTTCCGTAACCGGATCCACCTGGTGTCGCCAAGGTGACTCTCTCGTACGCTGTGCCGGCGAAGAGTCCCCCGCGAAGATGACGCCGGTCCCCACCCCCCCTCACCACGGCGTCATCCGGCTCGACAACTCCTCCGGTGGCCATCGCTGCCGGTCTGGAAAGGACATGGTGCACGACAATGAGAAGGTTGACCCGCACTGTCGCCGTGGCCGCGTTGGCTACGGCCCTGGCTCTGGTCTCCGCTTGCAGCAGTGACTCCGACTCCGGCTCCGGTAGTGGCGACGGCGCTTCGATGCGCAAGGTGACGTATCTCACCTCCTTCGGTAACTTCGGCCGGGATTCCTACGCGTGGGTGGCGAAGGAGAAGGGCTTCTTCAAGGAGGCCGGCTTCGACGTCGACATCAAGCCGGGCCAGGGCACCGGTGGCGTGATCCAGACGATCGTCGGTGGTCAGGCGGACTTCGGCCCGATCGACCTGACCGGTGGCCTCCTCCAGCTCGGCGGCGGGGACGACAAGCCCAAGGACTTCGTCGCCGTCGCGGCCATCCAGCAGCGCACCATGGCCGCCATCGTGACCACCGCTGACAAGGGCATCGCCTCCCCGAAGGACCTGGAGGGCAAGACCCTCGCCGACACCCCGTCCTCGGTGGTCCGGAACCTCTTCCCGACCTACGCCAAGCTGGCCGGCATCGACAACAGCAAGGTGAAGTGGCAGAACGGCGAGGCCCAGACCCTGATGGGCATCCTCGCCGCCGGCAGCGTCGACGGCATCGGCCAGTTCGTCGTGGGCGCGCCCACGGTGAAGGCGGTGACCAAGAAGGAGCCGGTCATGCTGCCGTACAGCAACGTGATGACCGACCTCTACGGCAACGCGCTGATCACCTCCAAGAAGCTCGCCAAGGAAGACCCGGAGATGGTCAAGCGCTTCACCGCCGCGCTGCTCAAGGGCCTGGAGTACAGCCTCGCCAACCCGAAGGAGGCCGGCGAGATCCTCAAGAAGAACGTCGCCGAGGCCAACCCGGTCTCCGCCGCCGCCGAGCTGGAGCTGATGGCCGGCTACGTCCGGTCCAGCAACTCGGGTACCGCCATCGGTGCGCTGGACAGCGGCCGGGTCGCCAAGAGCATCGCGATCCTCCAGGGCGCCGGGGCGCTCAAGCAGAACATCACCCCGGATCAGGTCGTCGACTTCAACCTCGCGCCGAAGGCCTGACCGATCCACCCGGGGGTGCGTTCCGCTGTGACCGGCGGAGCGCACCCTCCGCTCGCGCTCCGGCCGTCGGAGCGGGGGAGGCTCCCACTCATGTCCCGGGACACCTCCACCCGACGGACCGAGGAGAAGGAAGATGACATGACGGAGTTGCAGGAGCGGGCCGCGGAGCCCGCGACAACCAAGCCGACCCCGGCCCGGGCGGCGGCCCGTCGGCTCGGACCCGGGTCGGCGGCCATCGGCCTGCCGCTGCTCGGCGTCCTCATCGCGATGGTCGCGTGGTGGCTGATCACCTCGGTGTTCCACCTCGTCCACCCGGCCTCGCTACCCCCACCGGAGGACGTCTTCCAGGCCCTCGTCGAGAACCGGTCGGTGCTGCTGGAGGCGACCGGGGCGACCACCCTCTCCACGGTCGTCGGCTTCCTGCTGTCGACGGTGGCCGGGGTCCTGATCGGGCTGGCGCTGGCCGCCTCCCGACGGGTGGAGCGGATGTTCTCACCGCTGCTGGTGGCGGTCAACGCGGTCCCGAAGATCGCGCTCGGGCCGCTGCTGGTGGTCTCCCTCGGCTGGGGGCAGAAGCCGATCCTCACCATGGTGTTCCTGCTCTGCTTCTTCCCGATCGTGCTCTCCACCGCGACCGGGTTGACCACCACGCCGGCCGAGCTCGCCGAACTGGCCCGCTCCCTGAACGCCTCCTGGTGGCAGGCGTTCCGGAAGGTGCGCTTCCCGGCGGCCCTGCCGCAGATCTTCGTCGGGCTCAAGGTCGCCATGCCGCTGGCCGCGATCGGCGCGGTGATCGGGGAGTTCCAGGCCGGTGAGGCTGGCCTGGGCTACCAGATCCTCCAGTTCAACGGGGTGGGGGCGTACTCCACCTCGTGGGCCGCAATCGTCCTGATCGCCACGATGAGCATTCTGCTCTACTTCGCGCTGGTGCTGCTGGAACGGCTGGCCCTGCCGTGGGTCCGCGCCACCACGTCCAGCCGCTGAACCCCACATGGTGCCCAACCGGGAACCACGTCGACCGGCAACCCGACGTCGGCCGTAGACCCCCAGCTCACCGACGGTGTGGCCCACCACAACCGGCGCAGGGACCAAGCCTGACCGCCCGGAGCCGGTTGTGGTGGGCCACACCCACCCACCTACCCGGCGAGCCGCCACCGACCGCCCTGGGCGACCAGCGTGGTCAGGGCCTGGGGCATCAGTCCGGAGTGGTTGTCCGGGGTCATCCGGATCGGGCCGGAGAGGCCGTCCATCTGGGAGGTCTCCAGCACGTCGCGCAGCCCGTCCCGGTCGACCTGTCCGGGCTCGCCACCGGCACGCAGCTCGGCGTCCGCGATCAGCTGCACGGCGTCCGCGGCGAACGAGGAGAAGCCGTTGTACCCGCCGAAGCGGGCGGTGTAGTCCCGGAACCACTGCCGGCGGGCGGCCTTGGCCGGGGTGGTGGCGATGACGTCGTCGATCACCATGGTCTGGGTGAAGACCAGGGTGGCCTGCTCGGCCGAGCGGGCCGAGGCGCCGAGGAAGAGCTCACCGGCCGCCGCCGCGTCGAGGAAGACCGCACCCTTGAACTTCGCCTTCTGGGCTGCGGTCGTGGCGAGCATCGCCTGCTCGGACGGGGTCCAGAACACCAGCGCGTCGGGCTCCTCCTCGACCAGCGCCTCCACCGGCGCGGTGACGTCGGTGTCGGTGCTCTTGACCGCTTGGACGGCCGTCATCTTGATTCTCGCCTTGGTGAACTCGGCGCGCAGGGTGGTGACCCCCTCCCGGCCGTAGTCGTCGTCGCTGTGCAGCAGCGCCGCCTCCTTGACCCCGCGCCGGGTCAGCTCGGCGGTGAGGGCGTCCGCGCTGTCCGTGGCGTTCGGAGCCAGCTTGAACACGTACGAGCGCTGCGCGGCGGACGCGGAGGTGATCGCGCCCGACGCGGCCAGGGCGATCGTCGGAACCTTCTTCTCGTCGATGGTGCGGACGGCGTTGACCGCGCACTCGTTGCAACCGCCCATGATGACGGCGGTGACCGAGGCGTCGTTACCGAAGTCTCCGATGTTGCGCTGCGACTCGGCGGCGTCGGAGCGGTTGTCCCGGACCTTGAGCTCGACCTTCCGGCCGCCCAGGGCGCCGGAGGCGTTCAACTGGTCGCGCTTGAGTTCCAGGGCGCGCTGGTACGCCTTGCCGGTGGCCGCCTGCGGACCCGAGAGTTCGAGGTCGACGCCGATGACGATGGGGCTGGTGTCCTGTGGTTCCTCGCCGAGTTGGCAACCGGTGAGCGTGGTGGCCAGGACGGCCAATGCGAGCGCCGCGGTGGTCACGGAGCGGAAGGGGCTCAACTTGGTCCTCCAGATGGCGGGTGGGCGGTGCCCGATCCCCGCTATTTCCGTCCTCAGTGGAGGAACGGGATGGGTCTGCCGTACGGTGTGCGCGAAGCCTGCAAAACCTTGCCAATGCCGGGCCCTCGTGGTCAAGCGCGGGTGGCCGGGGCGTTTCGGGATGGCCGTCCCACATGGTGGTGGCCCCGAAGTTTTGCAAATGCTCACTGAGCAGAAGCGGACGAATACTGTGGATCATCTGCCCTGATCAGGGCCTTGTGGAAATGAAGGTAATAGTTGACCACTTCAGCGGTTTGGTGCTCTCCTAACGTTTCCTGTCTCACTGCGGCTTCCCAAACCCGATCTTCTCTGATGAAATCGCGGCCGTGCCGCGCGTGGCGCTGTCCGCTGCACCAGGCGCGGGTCGGCGGGTCAAGCGTGGAAGAAGCGACGGAGGCGATGTCGTGAGCACCGCACCTACGACCCTGCCCGAGAGCGGTCAGCCCACCCAGGAGAAGCGACGGCGCCGGCTGCCCCGGCTGCGCGACGCGCGGATCCGGTCAAAGCTGGCGCTGATCCTCGTCGTACCCGTCGCCGCGGTCGTCGCGCTGGCCACCGTACGTCTCATCTCGGTCGGTGAGGGCGCCGTCGAGGCCAACCAGGCCCGCTCGTTGACCGCGCTCTCGGTCGACATCTCGGCGCTCACCCAGGACCTGCACCGGGAGCGGATGGCGGCGGCGACCTACCTGGCCTCGCCCAGCGCCAAGCCGGACTCGTTCAACCTCCACGTGCGCCGCACCGACCAGCGGGTCTCCCAGTACAACGCGCAACGGCGTGAGCTGGGCGAGGTGCCCTCGGCGGTCAGCGACCGGCTCCGGATCGTCGACGACCACCTGGCCACCCTGAACGCGACCCGGCAGGAGGTGGTGGACCGCCGCCAGATGCCGGTCTCCGCGGCCGTGCTGCGATACGGCGTCGTCTTGGCCGACCTGGTCGGCTACGGCGACGCGCTGGCCCAGCTCCCCGGTGACGGGGCGCTCGCCGACAGCCGGCGGGCGGTCGCCGCGTTCAGCCGCGCCAAGTCGGCCGTGGCCGAACAGGAGGCCGTCGCCTTCGCCGCGCTCGCGGCCAACCGGATCGACGAGGAGCAGTTCTCCTCCTTCGTCGCCACGCTCACCAGCCAGCAGGAGGCCCTGCTCACGTTCTCGCTCGCCGCGGACCCGACCCAGCAGGCGCTGGTCGACAACACGGTCACCGGTGACGCGGTGGTCCTCGCCGACCGGGTCGCGGCCGACATCACCCGCTCCGTCGGGCAGACGCCGGCCCTGGTCCGGGCCGACGACGCGACCTTCGCCATCGGCGCGGTGAACGACCTGATGCGCTGGACCGAGGTGCAGCTCCAGGACCGGCTGCTCAGCCAGACCGACGACGCCCGTACGGCGGTCATCCGGCAGGCCGTGATCGAGTCGCTGCTGGTCCTGCTCACCCTCGTCGTCGCCATCACCCTCGCCGTCGTGCTGGCCCGGTCGCTCAACCACTCGCTGCGTCGGCTGCGGGAGGGCGCGCTCTCGGTGGCCAACCACGACCTGCCGGAGGCGGTCAAGCGGCTGCAGAACATGGGCAACGTCGGCGACAGCGGCGTGGAGGAGGTCGTCAAGGAGGTCCGCGACCCGATCAAGCTGACCAACAAGGACGAGGTCGGTCAGGTCGCGCTCGCCTTCAACGTCGTCCACCGGGAGGCGGTCCGGATCGCGGCCGAGCAGGCCGCCCTGCGGGCCAGCGTCTCGGCGATGTTCCTCAACCTGGCCCGTCGTAGTCAGACCCTGGTCGACCGGATGATCGGCGAGCTGGACGCCATCGAGCGTGGCGAGGAGGACCCGAAGCGGCTCGCCCAGCTCTTCGAGCTGGACCACCTGGCCACCCGGATGCGCCGCAACGACGAGAACCTGCTGGTGCTCGCCGGCGCCGACTCGGCCGTGCCGCGTCGCGACGACGCGCTCCTGGTCGACGTGCTGCGCGCCGCGCAGTCCGAGGTGGAGCTCTACAACCGGATCGAGTTCGGCACGGTCGACACGGACATCTCGGTCGCCGCCCACGCCGTCAACGACGTGGTCCGGCTCGTCGCCGAGCTGCTGGACAACGCCACCCGGTTCTCCCCGCCGACCACCACCGTGGTCGCCGACGGCCGGCGGATCCGCGACTACGTGCTGATCCAGATCGAGGACCGTGGTCTCGGCCTGACCGACGAGCAGCTCGACTCACTCAACCGGCGACTGGCCGCCCCGTCGACGGTGGACGTCGCGGCGTTCCGGCTGATGGGTCTCGCCGTGGTCAGCCGGCTGGCCTCCCGCTACGGCATCCGGGTCGAACTGCGGCGCAACGTGGAGGGCGGCACCGTCGCCCAGGTCACCCTGCCCAACTCGACCGTGGTGCTGCCGCAGGGGCGTGGTGGCCCGGCCCGGGACCCGCTGCCCCGGCCGCGTCAGCCGCTCGCCGTCGAGCAGGCCCCGGCCGCCGGCTCGCCGTCCCCGTTCGGCGAGCCGCTGGTCGGCACCGGGCGTACCTCGGCGGCCACCCTCACCACCGACCAGTGGCGCACCAACCCGTCACCGACCCCGTGGCCGGCCGCCAACGAGAGCCGCGACACCGGACCGACGGTGAACGTGGGCGGCCCGACCACGGCGTCGCCGACCCTGGCCACCTCGGCGTTCACCCCGACGGCACCGGTCGCGGGCAGCGGACTGGCGGGTACGCCGACCACCGCGTTCCCCACCCTGAACCCGCTGCCCCAGCGGAGCCCGGGGAACCCGGGGAACGACCGGTCGCAGCCGGCGCCTCCGGCCCCCACGCTGCCCGCCGGTCCGGTGGCCGGTCCGGTGGCCACCCCGCCGGCCCTGCCGCCGTCGGTGGCCCCGCTCACCACGCCCGCCCTGCCGGCTCCCCGGCCGGCCGAGCCGGCCGAGGCGCCGATCTTCCGGGAGATGGAAACCGCCTGGTTCCGTACCCACGGCAACGACGCGACGGCCATCTTCGCCCGTCCGCAGTTCGACCAGGCGCCGGCCGGGCCCGCGCCGACGGCGGCCAGCGCCCCGACCGCCGAGGTTCCGCAGCTGCCGAGGCTGCCCGGGCGTACGCCGGGTGCCACGGTCGTCCCGGCCGCCACGCCGCCGGTGACGCAGCCGCCGCCCCCGTCGTACACGCCGCCGCCCGTGGCGACGGCGCCGACGACGCCGGCCCCCGAGCCGGTCGCCGCGGTCCCGCCGGTACCGGCCCCGACCGCCGAGCCGGCACCGATCCCGGCCCCGGTGGCCCAGGCCGAGCCGACGCCAGCGCCGACGTCCGCGCCGACCGGCACGGACGGTTGGCGTACGGCGGCGGACGAGGGCTGGTCCCGGGCGGTGAAGGCCGCCGAGCCGGCCGCTGCGGGCACCACCCGTTCCGGGCTGCCGAAGCGGGTGCCGCAGGCGCAGCTCGTCCCCGGCGGCGTCGAGCCCAAGGGCAGCCGGGCCAGCACCCGGCGCACCCCTGACGAAGTACGCGGTCTGCTCTCGGCCTACCACCGCGGTGTGCAACGCGGTCGGACGGCCGGCGCGGACCTGAACAGCGATTCGACCAAGGAGACGAGCCGATGAACAGGCCAGCGGCTATGCAGGACATGGGTTGGCTGCTCACCAACTTCGCCGACAGCGTGGCGGGTATCGCCCACGTCGTCGCGGTGTCCGCGGACGGGCTGCTGCTCGCCTCCTCGCGTGACCTGCCGGCGGACCGGGCCGACCAGCTCGCCGCGATCACCTCCGGCGTGGTCAGCCTGACCGAGGGCGCGGCCCGGATGTTCAGCGCCGGTGGCGTGCTCCAGACCGTCATCGAGATGGACAGCGGTTACCTGTTCCTGATGTCCATCAGCGACGGCTCGTCGATGGCGGTGCTTGCCGCCCGTAGCTGCGACGTGGGCCAGGTCGGGTACGAGATGGCGCTGCTGGTGGAACGGGTCGGGGCGGCGCTGGTGCCGTTGCCCCGAGAGGCCGTGGTCCGGTAGTAGCGGCGAGCAGAAACCGTCATCCGGTGCCGACAGGCGGCGCCGGCGGAAGGAGGTGATCGCGAATGGACCGGAGGCGAGAGGACCCGCGCGGCGCGTTGGTGCGTCCGTACGCGGTCACCCGGGGACGAACCGAGCCGCGCCAGGACATCGCTCTGGAGGCGGTGATGACGGCGAGCCCCACCGCCGTCGCCGAGTCCCGTTTCGCCGGCCATGACAAGCATCGCATCGCCACGATCTGCGAGGGGCGTCCGCAGTCTCTGGCGGAGATCGCGGCGTACACCCGGGTGCCGCTGGGCGTGGCCCGGGTGTTGGTCGCCGACATGGTGGCCGAGGGTCTGCTGACGCTACACACTGCCGCTCCCGCCGAGGCGTACGAGGAGCGGATGGAACTGCTTGAGAGGGTGCTAAGTGGACTTCGCAGGCTATGACCCCGCCGGGGCACGCCGCAACCGGGGTATCACCTCCGCGAAGATCGTGATCGCGGGCGGGTTCGGCGTGGGCAAGACAACCCTGGTCGGCGCGGTCTCGGAGATCACCCCGCTGACCACCGAGGCGGTGATGACGGCGGCGGGCGTCGGTATCGACGACCCGTCCAAGGTGCCGGGGAAGCAGACCACCACGGTCGCCATGGACTTCGGCCGGATCACCATGGCCGAGGACCTGATCCTCTATCTCTTCGGCACCCCGGGCCAGACCCGGTTCTGGTTCATGTGGGACGAGATCATCAAGGGTGCGGTGGGTGCCGCCGTGCTGGTGGACACCCGCCGGATCACCGACGCGTTCGCGCCGCTGGACTACTTCGAGAACCGCAAGCTGCCGTACGTGGTAGCGCTCAACCACTTCGACGGCGCGCCGCGTTACGACCTGGAGGAGGTCCGGGAGGCGCTGGCGATTTCGCCGCAGGTGCCGCTGATCCTGACCGACGCCCGGCACCGCGAGTCGGTCAAGCAGGTGCTGGTGACCGTGGTCGAGCACGCCATGCTCCGCCTTCAGGCCGAGCACGGCCGCGGCTTCCCGACCCCGGTCGGCTGACGACGCGTGGTTGCAGGGGTCCCCTGCTACCGCTTTGCGCGTAGCAGGGGACCCTGTCCCGTTGATCATGGAATTGTGGTGCCCGATCGGCGGCTTTTGTGGGGGTTTGGCGGGTGTGCTCGTGTCCACCCGTCAGTCGATGCGGAGGCGGTAGCCGCGTTTGACGACGGTCTGGACCACGCGTGGGGCGTCCAGGCCGGCGCGGATGCGGGCCACCGCCATCTCCACCGCGTGCTCGTCCGCGCCGCGCGGCAGGGTGCGCAGCAGGGCGGTGCGGGAGAACACCCGGCCGGGGGAGCGGGCCAGTGCCCGGAGCACCGCCATCGGCGCGGGGGCCAACGGCCGTAGCTCCCCGTCGATCACGGCGGCGTGGCCGCGCAGGGTGAGCTGGTGGCCGGCGGCCTTCAGGGTCACCGTACGGCGGGGCAGCTCGTCGACGATGTGCCGGACCAGCGCGCCGAGACGAGCCCGGGTGGGCACGCTCACCGGCACTCCCCGTCGGTGCAGCGGCTCGGCGGTCACCGCCCCGACGCAGCTGGCCAGCACGTCGCTGCGGAACGCCCCGAGCACCGCCTCGGCCCGGTCCCCGGCGGCCCGCAGCAGCGCCTCGGCGGCCGGTGCCGAGGTGAAGGTGACCGCGTCGACCAGCCGGGCGGCGACCAGGTCGATGAGGCGGTGCAGGGGAGCCGCGTCGGTGGGCGGGGCCCACCGGTAGACCGGCACCTCGATCACCGTCGCCCCGGCCGCCTCCAGCGCCATGGTGCACTCCGGCTGGCGGTCGCCGTGCAGCTGCATCGCGATCACCTGACCCGCCACCCCGCGCCGGCGCAGGTGGTCGACCACCTCCTCGCAGCTCTCCGAGTCCGGCGACCACTGATCGTGCAGGCCGGCGGCCCGGATCGCGCCCCTGGCCTTGGGGCCCCGGGTCACCACGTACGTGTCGGCGAGCACCGAGCGCAGCGACTCGGCCAGTCCCCACCCCTCGGCCGCCTCCAGCCAGCCGCGCATGCCGATGCCGGTGTTGGCCATCAGGATGTCCGGTGGCTGTTGCAGGCAGGCGCGGGTGGCCTCGCGCAGGTCGCTGTCGTCGGCGAGCGGCACGATCCGCAGCGCCGGGGCGAGCACCACCCGCGCGCCGCGCCGTTCCAGCATCGCCGCGAGTTCGTCCCGTCGTCGGTCGGCGGTCACGCCGATGGTGAAGCCGGCCAGCTCGTCAGCCACCGTGCCCCCCACGGCTCCCCCCGGCACCGACGCCGGCCCGGTCGGGGACGCGCCCGTCGGCACCGTCGACGGAACGCTCGTCGGTAGCTCTCACGGAGCCGTTGCCGGCAGCGCCGACGGAACGGCCGTCGCCGTCGGGGTGCCGCACCGGCTCGTGCAGCCGTACCTCGACCACGCCGTCGCGGCAGCGCACCCCGTGCCGGGTCACGGCGGCCCCGGGCCGGTCGAGGCACGCGCCGGTACGCAGGTCGTACACCTGCTTGTGCAACGGCGAGGCGAGGGTGGGGACCCCGTCGCGGCTGCCCACGAGACCCCGGGAGAGGACGTACGCGCCGGAGACCGGATCCCGGTTGTCGATCGCGAACAGCCCGTCGAGGGTGCGGAAGAGGGCCACCTGCACCCCGTCGACCAGGGCGGCCACGCCCCGGTCCAGCTCCAGCCGGTCGTGCCCGCAGACCGGGGTCCAGCCCTGCGTCGTGCTCATCGCCGCACCTCCGGGAGGCCCAGGACGACCGGCTGCCGGCCGGCCACCGCCGGCACCGGCTGGCCCCGTTCCTCGGTGAACGTGATCGACGGGTCGGGTACGTCCGGCGCGTTGACGAAGGAGGTGAAGCGGCGTAGCCGTTCCGGGTCGGCCAGGGTGTCCCGCCACTCGTCCGAGTACGAACCGACGTGCCGGGCCATCGCCGCGTCCAGTTCGGCGGCCAGCCCGAGCGAGTCGTCGACGATCACCGCGCGGAGGTGGTCGAGGCCGCCGTCCATCGCCTCGATCCAGGCGGCGGTGCGTTGCAGCCGGTCGGCGGTGCGGACGTAGAACATCAGGAACCGGTCGACGTAGCGGACCAGTTCCTCGGTGGTCAGGTCGGTGGCGAAGAGGTCGGCGTGCCGGGGGCGGAACCCGCCGTTGCCGCCGACGTAGAGGTTCCAGCCGGTCTCGGTGGCGATGACGCCGAAGTCCTTGCTGCGCGCCTCGGCGCACTCGCGCGCACACCCGGAGACCGCCGACTTGATCTTGTGGGGGGCGCGGAGCCCCCGGTAGCGCAGCTCCAGCGCGATGGCGAGCCCGACCGAGTCCTGCACCCCGTACCGGCACCAGGTCTCGCCGACGCAGGACTTCACCGTGCGCAGCGCCTTGCCGTACGCGTGGCCGGACTCGAAACCGGAGTCGACCAGCCGCCGCCAGATCGCCGGCAACTGGTCCACCCGCGCCCCGAACAGGTCGATCCGCTGACCACCGGTGATCTTCGTGTAGAGGTTGAAGTCCCGGGCCACCTCGCCGATCACGATCAGCTTCTCCGGCGTGATCTCGCCGCCGGGGATCCGGGGCACCACCGAGTAGCTGCCGTCGCGTTGCAGGTTGGCCAGGAAGTGGTCGTTGGTGTCCTGCAACGACGCCTGCTCGCCGTCGAGCACGTACCCGCTGCCGAGCGAGGCCAGGATCGAGGCGACCACCGGCTTGCAGATGTCGCAGCCCCGCCCCCGCCCGTGCTCCGCCACCAGCTGCGAGAAGGTCCGGATGCCCCGGACCCGGACGATCTCGAACAGCTCCTTGCGGCTGACGTCGAAGTGCTCGCAGAGGGCCCGCGACTGCACCACCCCCGCCGCGTCGAGCAGCTGCTTGAGCAGCGGCACGCAGGAGCCGCAGCTCGTGCCGGCCCGGGTGCACGCCTTCAGCGCCGGCACGTCGGCGCAGCCGTCCGCGATCGCCGCGTCCACCTGCTCCCGGGTCACCGCGTTGCACGAGCAGACCTGGGCGGCGGCGGGCAGCGTGGCCACCCCGCCGGCCGCTGCCTCCCCGGCCGGCGCGAGCAGCGCCAGCGGCGGAGCCGGCAGCGGGCCGCCGACACTCGCCCGCAGCGTCGGGTACGCGCTCGCGTCGCCGACCAGCACCCCGCCGAGCAGGGTGCGCGCGTCGTCGGAGAGGACCAGCTTGGCGTAGACCCGGGTGGCCGGGTCGGTGAACGTCACGTCCAGGCAGCCCGGGGTCACCCCGTGCGCGTCGCCGAACGACGCCACGTCCACCCCGAGCAGCTTCAGCTTCGTCGCGGTGTCCGCCCCGGGGAAGGCGGCCGCCCCACCGAGCAGCCGGTCGGCCACCACCTCGGCCATCGCGTACCCGGGGGCGACCAGGCCGTAGCAGGCCCCGTCGACCGCCGCGCACTCGCCGACCGCCCAGATCCGCGCGTCCTCCGTCCGGCAGGTGTCGTCGACCAGCACGCCGCCACGCGGCCCGACCGGCAGACCGGCCGCGCGGGCCAGCTCGTCGCGGGGGCGGATGCCGGCGGCGACCACCACCAGCTCCGCGTCGACCGTGGTGCCGTCGGAGAGGACCAGACCGGCGACCGTGCCGTCCGCCCCGGCGCGCAGCGCGGTGGTGGCGACCCCGAGGTGGGTACGCACCCCCAGCTCGTCGACGTAGCGCCGGAGCATCGCCCCGCCCGCCTCGTCGACCTGCACCGGCATCAGCCGGGGCGCGAACTCGACCACGTGGGTGTCGAGCCCGAGCAGGCGCAGCGCGTTCGCCGCCTCCAGCCCGAGCAGCCCACCGCCGATCACCGCGCCGACCCGCCGACTTTGGGCGTGCTCCCGGATCGCCTCCAGGTCATCGAGCGTCCGGTAGACGAAGACCCCGGGCAGCTCCGTGCCGTCCACCGGCGGTACGAAGGCGTACGAGCCGGTGGCCAGCACCAACGCGTCGTACGGGTGCTCGCCCCCGGCCGTGGTGACCACCCGCCGGACGCGGTCGACCGCCGTGACTGGCTCGCCCAGCCGCAGCTCGACCCCGTCGTCCGGGGTGTGCAGGCTCAACTCGTCGGCGTCCACGCCGTCGAAGAACGCGGAGAGCCGCACCCGGTCGTACGCCGGCCGGTGCTCCTCGGCGAGCACCGTGACCCGCCAGCGTCCGGCGGTGTCCCGGGCGCGCAGCGCCTCCACGAGGCGCTGGCCGACCATCCCGTTGCCGACCACCACCAGCCGGCCACCGGTCGTCCCGTCGTTGTCGTCCATCCCGTCACCTGCGTCCATCGGGTGAGTTCCACTCATCGCGTCACCTCCACCGGGTCCACCCCGGACAGCCACTCGACGATTCCGGCGACCGCGTCCCGGCAACTGCCGCAGCCGGTTCCGGCCCGGGTGGCGGTGACCACGTCGGCCACCGAGCGTGCGCCGGCCCGCCAGCAGCCGACCAGGTCCGCCTTGCTGACCGCGTTGCACCGGCAGACCGTCGTGGCGTCCGGCATCAGTGCCGGGGACGCCACCGGTTCGGCCCCGCCGGGCGGGTCGACCGTCCGGCCGAGCAGCAGCGCCCGCCGGTCGGCCGGGACCGGGGAACCCCGGTCGAACAACTGGATCACCGTGCCGACGGCCGGGTTGTCGCCGAGCAGGATCGCGCCGGTCAGCCGGTCGTCGGTGATCCGTACCCGGGCGTACGTGCCCCGGGTCGGGTCGGCGAAGGTCAGCTCCTCGCACCGGGCCGCCCCGTCGTCGCCCGCTGGCGCGTGGGCGACGCCCGGCGGGGGTAGCTCGCCCATCGCGGCCAGGTCGATCCCGGCCGCCTTGAGCCGCGTCACCCCCGGCGGGGGCCGGTACCGGTCCCGGGTGTCCTCGCCGGTGAGCAGCCGGGCCACCACCCGGGCCTGGGCCCAGGCCGGCGCGACCAGCCCGCCGACCACACCGTCGTGCTGGGCGCAGTCGCCGATCGCGGAGACGTGCGGATCGTCGGTGCGCAGCCGCTCATCGACCACCACGCCCCGCTCCACCGTGAGTCCGGCCGCGGCGGCGAGGGCGGTGTCCGGGCGTACCCCGCAGGCGAGGACCAGCAGGTCGGCGTCGAGCACGCGGCCGTCGGCCAGGTCGAGGCGGACCCCGTCGGGGCTGACGGCCACCCCGGTCGCCGACACCCCCAGGTGGGTACGCACCCCGAGGCGGGCCAGGGTGCCGGCGAGCACCGCCCCGGCGGCCGGGTCGAGTTGGCGTTCCATCAGGTGGCCGACCGGGTGCACCACGTGCACGTCCAGTCCCCGGGCGGCCAGTCCCCGGGCCGCCTCCAGCCCGAGCAGGCCGCCACCGAGCACCAGCACGGTCCGGGCGTCCCGGACGGCGGCCAGGATGCGCCGGCAGTCGTCCAGGGTGCGGAACGGCACTACCCGGTCCGGGAGCCGGTCGACGTCCAGCCCGGCCAGCGGCGGCACCACCGCCCGGCTGCCGGTGGCGAGGACGAGGTGGTCGTACCCGATCTGCTCGCCGGTGGTGGTCCGGACCGTGCGGGCGGCCCGGTCGATCGCGGTGACCGCCGTTCCGGTCCGGACGTCCGCCCCCTGCCCGGCCAGGTCGGTCAGCTCCACGTCGGCCTCGTCGACCTTTCCGGCGAGCAGGGTGGAGAGCATGATCCGGTTGTACGCCCGGTGCGGCTCCGCCCCGAGCACGGTGACCTTGTGGTCGCCGGGGCGGGCGTGCAGTTCGGTGGCGAGGCGGGCCCCGGCCATGCCGTATCCGACGATCACGATCCGGCCGGTCACGGTGTCACCTTCTCCACGCGGACGGCGCAGACCTTGAACTCGGGCATCCGGGAGACCGGGTCGAGCGCGTCGTTGGTCACCGAGTTGACCCGGCCGGCGCCACCCCAGTGGAACGGCGCGAAGAGGGTGTCCGGGCGGATCGTCGCGGTGATCCGGGCCGGTGCGCGCATCTCGCCCCGGCGCGAGGTGACCCGCAGTTCCTCGCCCTCCTCGACCCCGAGGCGGGCGGCCAGGTCGGGGTGCAGCTCGACGAAGGGTTCGGGCGCGGCCCGCCGCAGCGCCCCGACCCGGCGGGTCTGGGTGCCGGACTGGTACTGCGCCAGCACCCGGCCGGTGGTCAGGTAGAACGGGTACTCGGCGCACACCTCCTCGGCCGCCGGCCGGTGCTCGACGGGGTGGAACCGGGCCCGGCCGCTCGGTGTGGCGAAACGCTCGGCGAACAGGCGCGGCGTGTCCGGCCCGTCGGTGTCCGGGCAGGGCCAGAAGACGCCGTCGGCGGCGTCGATCCGCTCCCAGGTGACCCCGGCGTAGTCGGCCGCCCCGCCGGCCGAGGCACGCCGCAGTTCCGCGAACACCACCCGCGGGTCGGCGTCGGCCGGCGCGTCGGGTGGTTGCAGGGGACCCCTGCTCGGCAAAAAGGGGTAGGAAGGGTCCCCTGCAACCACCTCAGCGGCGGGCGCGGAGGGCGCGTTGAGGGCGGCGCTGAGGTCGGCGAGGATGCGCAGGTCGGTGCGGATGCCCGGCGGCGGTTCGCGCAGCGCCCGGCGGCGCAGCACCCGCCCCTCCAGGTTGGTCATCGTGCCGTCCTCCTCGGCCCACTGGGCGGTGGGCAGCACCACGTCGGCGATGGCCGCCGTCTCCGAGAGCAGGAAGTCGGCGACCACCAGCAGGTCCAGGTCGCGCAGCCGGCGCTCCACCCGGGCCGCCCGGGGCGCGGAGACCACCGGGTTGGAGCCGAAGACCAGCAGCGTCTTCGGGCCGGTCGGGGTGCCGAGCAGGTCGAGCAGCTCGTACGCGGACACCCCGGGACCGGGCAGTTCGTCGGGGTGCACGCCCCAGACGGCGGCCACGTGCTCCCGGGCGGCCGGGTCGTCGATCCTCCGGTACCCGGGCAGCTGGTCGGCCTTCTGCCCGTGCTCGCGGCCACCCTGGCCGTTGCCCTGACCGGTCAGGCAGCCGTACCCGGAGCCGGGGCGGCCGGGCAGGCCGAGGGCGAGCGCCAGGTTGACGAAGGCGCTGACCGTGTCGACGCCCTTGGCGTGCTGCTCCGCGCCCCGGGCGGTGAGGATGATCGCGGTCCGGGCGGTGCCCAGCGCCCGCGCCGCCTCCTCCAGGTCGGCCACGGGCACCCCGGAGAGGCGCTCGGCGCGGGCCGGCCACCAGCCCGCCGCGATCCGGCGTACCGCGTCGAAGCCCTCGGTGCGCGCGGCCACGTACTCCCGGTCCACCCAGCCCTCGGTCAGCGCGACGTGCAGCAGCGCGTTCGCCACCGCCAGGTCGGTGCCGGGCAGCGGTTGCAGGTGCAGGTCGGCCAGGCGGGCGGTGGCGGTGACCCGGGGGTCGACGACGATCAGCCGTCCGCCGCGTTCGCGCTGTTCGGTGAGGTACCGGGCGAGCGGGGGCATGGTCTCGGCCGGGTTCGCCCCGACCAGCAGCAGGGTGTCGGCCCGGCCCAGGTCGGCCAAGGGGAAGGGCAGGCCCCGGTCGATGCCGAAGGCGCGCATCCCGGCTGCCGCCGCCGAGGACATGCAGAAGCGTCCGTTGTAGTCGATCATGCGGGTGCGCAGCGCGACCCGGGCGAACCGCCCCAGCGCGTACGCCTTCTCGTTGGTCAGCCCGCCGCCGCCGAAGATCGCGACCGCGTCCCGGCCGTGCGCGGCCTGGGTGTCGCGGATCCCGGTGACGATCCGGGCGTACGCCTCGGCCCAGGTCGCCGGGGCCAGCCGGCCGTCCGGTCCGCGCAGCAGCGGGGTGGTCAGCCGTTCCGGGTGGTCGAGCAGCTCGGCGGCGGTCCAGCCCTTCTGGCACAGGCCGCCCCGGTTGGTGGGGAAGTCGCGGGGCAGGACCTCGATCCGCCCGTCCCGTTCGCTCAGGAGCATTCCACACTGGAGAGCGCAGTACGGGCAGTGCGTGGCCGCCTCGTGGGGCGTCCGCCCCGGCGTGGTCGCGGCTCGTGCACCGTCTGTCATGTCGGCAAAGCGTGCCGGCGGGCGGTTTCCGTGCCGCGTCCCGTTGGTTTCGGCCCTGTCACGAGGCGTTCACACCGCCCCGGGGCAGAAGATCGGTGCCGGTCGACGCCCGGGGAGGGGGCGCGCCGCGCCGAGCAGGGGCGTCGTCCGGGACGGCCTTCCCTCACGGCGGCTCCGGACCGGCCGTGCGCCGCCCGTATCCAGGGCGACGCGGGACGGGCATTGACGGGTAACCGCTGCCGTCTAGCGTTCCCCTCGTCCCGCCCCGAGACGAGAAGGAGCCGTGGCGTGAGCATCCTCTCCACCGCGCCGGTCACCGACACCGCCGCGAGGCCGGGCCGCCGGCACCGGCTCGACGACTGGCGGCCGGAGGACCCGGAGTTCTGGCGCACCACCGGGGCGCGGGTCGCCCGCCGCAACCTGTGGGTGTCGATCTTCGCCGAGCACGTGGGCTTCTCGGTGTGGAGCCTCTGGTCGGTGACCGTGCTCTTCCTCGGCCCCGAGTACGGCATCGACCCGGCCGGGAAGTTCCTGCTCACCGCCGTGCCGGCGGCGTTGGGGGCGACGCTGCGGCTGCCGTACACGCTGGCGGTGGCCCGCTTCGGCGGGCGGAACTGGACGATCGCCAGCGCGCTGCTGCTGCTCGTGCCGGCGGTGCCGATGGCGGTGCTGCTCGAACCGGGCGTGTCGTACTCCACGCTGATGGTGCTGGCCTGCCTCACCGGCGTGGGTGGCGGCAACTTCGCCTCCTCGATGGCGAACATCAATCTCTTCTTCCCGGAGCGGCTCAAGGGTAAGGCGCTGGGCCTCAACGCCGGGGGTGGAAATCTGGGCGTACCGGCGGTGCAGCTCGTCGGGCTGGCGGTGCTGGCCACCGCCGGGGCGGCGTACCCCCGGCTGGTGCCGGCGGTCTACCTGCCGCTGATCGTGCTGGCGGCGCTGGCCGCGGCCCGGTGGTTGGACAACGTGCCGGCGGCGCGCAACGAGCCGGGGGCGCTGCGCGAGGCCGCCCGCGAGTCGCACACCTGGGTGATGTCCCTGCTCTACGTCGGCACCTTCGGCTCGTTCATCGGTTTCGGCTTCGCCTTCGGCCAGGTGCTCCAGATCGAGTTCGCCGACCGCTTCGCCACCCCGGTCGACGCGGCCTGGTTGACCTTCCTCGGCCCGCTGGTGGGCTCCTTGATCCGGCCGGTCGGCGGCCACCTCGCCGACCGGTACGGCGGGGCCCGGGTGACCTTCTGGAACTTCGCCGCGATGGCCGGCGGCGCGGCGCTGGTGCTCTACGCGGCCCGCGAGCGGTCGCTCCCGCTCTACCTGACCGGGTTCCTGGCCCTCTTCGTGACCAGCGGGATCGGCAACGGCTCGACGTACAAGATGATCCCGGCGATCTTCCGGTCCCGGGCCGCGGCCGGGGTGGCCGCCGGTCGGTGGGACGTGGCGGAGGCCGACCGCCGGGCGCGGCGGCTGACCGGGGCGCTGATCGGCATCGCCGGGGCGGTGGGGGCCTCCGGTGGGCTGCTGGTGAACATCGCCTTCCGGCAGTCGTTCCTGACCTGGCAGAGCGCGGACGCCGCATACCTGGCGTTCATCGGCTACTACGCGGTGTGCCTGCTGGTGACCTGGCTGGTCTACCTGCGGCCGGGAGCCGGGCGACTCGCCGAAGTGTGATTCATGCCACGTCCCCGCGAGCCGGCGCGCGGCGCCGACCCCGTTTTGACCCGCGTGCCGGCCGCCGGGTATCGTTGCCTGCTGTTGTACGACATTCAGCGGCGTACCGCTTCAGGTACGCTTGGTCGTTCGTGCGCGCTGGTCCGGCCCGGAACCCCTGGTCACCTCGGCGCGCGACCCCAGACCGACGACGAGACAAGGTAGACCTGTGCGTACGTACAGCCCGAAGCCGGGTGAGATCGAGCGTCAGTGGCACGTCATCGACGCCTCTGATGTCGTGCTGGGCCGCCTGGCCACCCACGCCGCCACGTTGCTGCGTGGTAAGCACAAGCCGACTTTCGCGCCGCACGTCGACACGGGCGACTTCGTCGTCATCGTCAACGCCGGCAAGGTTGCGCTGACCGGCAACAAGCGGCAGCAGAAGATCGCCTACCGCCACTCCGGCTACCCGGGTGGTCTGAAGCAGGTCGGTTACGACGAGCTGCTGACCAAGCGTCCGGAGCGCGCCATCGAGCTGGCCGTCAAGGGCATGCTGCCGCACAACAAGCTCGGCCGTCAGCTGATCAAGAAGCTGAAGGTCTACGCCGGCGCCGAGCACCCGCACGCCGCGCAGCAGCCGGTGCCGTTCGAGATCAAGCAGATCGCGCAGTGAGCGCGGGCGAAGGAATCAGCATGACCGACATCACCGAGACCGAGGTTGGCGTCGACGCCACCGAGGCGCCGGCGCCCGTCGCCCGCGCGCCCCGTGGTGACCGCCCCATCCAGACCGTGGGCCGCCGCAAGGAGGCCATCGTCCGGGTGCGCATCGTCCCCGGTAGCGGCAAGATCACCTGCAACGGCCGGGACCTCGAGGCCTACTTCCCGAGCAAGGTGCACCAGCAGCTCATCAAGGACCCGCTGGTCACCGCCGAGAAGCCCGAGGCCTTCGACGTGATCGCCAACCTGCGGGGCGGCGGCACCACCGGCCAGGCCGGCGCGCTGCGGCTGGCCATCGCCCGGGCGCTGATCGTCAGCGAGCCGGACGACCGTCCGGCGCTGAAGAAGGCCGGCTTCCTCACCCGTGACGCCCGCGTCAAGGAGAGCAAGAAGTACGGTCTCAAGAAGGCCCGCAAGGCGCCGCAGTACTCGAAGCGCTGACCAGCGTTTCCACCTTGTACGTCTGACGGACGGCCGGTCCGCCTCCCCTCGATCCCGGGGAGGTGGGCCGGCCGTTCCGCTTTCTCCACCAGTTCTCTCTGGCAGTGACCGTTTTTTCTGGAGGTTGGCGGGTATGGGTCGGTTGTTCGGCACGGATGGCGTACGCGGGCGGGCGAACGTCGACCTCACACCCGAGCTGGCACTGGCGGTGGCGGTGGCCGCCGCGCACACGCTCGCCGAGTCGGACCGCAGCCACCCGCCGCTGGCCGTCGTCGGGCGGGACCCGCGGGCCAGCGGCGAGATGCTGGAGGCCGCGGTGGTGGCCGGGCTGACCAGCGCCGGGGCCAACGTCGTCCGGGTCGGCGTGCTGCCCACCCCGGCGGTGGCGTACCTGACCGCCGAGGCCAAGGCCGACCTGGGCGTGATGCTCTCCGCGTCGCACAACCCGATGCCGGACAACGGCATCAAGCTCTTCGCGGCCGGTGGGCACAAGCTGCCGGACGACATCGAGATCCAGATCGAGGGCGCGATCGAGGCGAACGCCACCACCGCCTGGGACCGGCCCGTCGGTGCCGGCATCGGCCGGGTGCACGACCTGCTCGACGGGGCCGACCACTACGTGCAGCACCTGATCGGCACGGTGCCGCACCGGCTCGACGGCATCAAGGTCGTCGTCGACTGCGCCAACGGGGCCGCCTCCGACGTGGCGCCGGTCGCCTACCGCGAGGCGGGCGCCGAGGTCGTCGCGATCAACGCCGAGCCGGACGGGCTCAACATCAACGACGAGTGCGGCTCGAACCACATCGACGCGCTGCGTGCCGCCGTCGTCGAGCACGGCGCGCACCTGGGCATCGCCCACGACGGCGACGCCGACCGCTGTGTGGCGGTCAGCGCCGACGGCGACGAGGTGGACGGCGACCAGATCATGGCGATCCTCGCGCTGGCCATGCGCGACGCCGGCACCCTCACCGAGGACACCCTGGTCGCCACGGTGATGAGCAACCTCGGCCTGCGCCTGGCGATGTCCGCCGAGGGCATCCGGCTGATCGAGACCAAGGTCGGCGACCGGTACGTCCTGGAGGAGCTGCGCGCCTCCGGGCTCGCCCTCGGCGGGGAGCAGAGCGGCCACATCGTCATGCCCGCGTACGCGACCACCGGCGACGGCGTGCTCACCGGGCTGCACCTGATGTCCCGGATGGCCGCCACCGGCCGCAGCCTGGCCGAGCTGGCCTCGGTGGTGAACCGGCTGCCGCAGGTGCTGATCAACGTGCCGGTCGGCGACCGGACGGTCGGCGCGGGCGCGCCGGCGGTGCTCGCCGAGGTCGAACGGGCCGAGGCGGAGCTGGGCGAGACCGGCCGGGTGCTGCTGCGACCCTCCGGCACGGAGCCGCTGGTGCGGGTGATGGTCGAGGCCGCCACCGAGCAGGTCGCCCAGGAGGTCGCCGAGCGCATCGCCGCCGAGGTCCGCACCGCCAGCCCCACGGCCTGACCGGCCCCGCCTTCGATCCACTCGGGACGCGGTATGTCGGGGTGTCCGACGGGGTCGGAAGCCCCGACATACCGCAGTCCGGGTCGGTCACCGGGCCCTCCGAGGCCCTAGGTGGCCAAGGTGGCGAGGGTGCGCAGCCGGGCGACCGCCTCGGTGAGCGCCTCCGGACGCTTGCAGAAGGCGAACCGGATCAACGGGCGGCCGGCGGCCACGTCGTCGTAGAAGACCTGGGTCGGGACCGCCACCACGCCGCAGCGCTCCGGCAGGGAGCGGCAGAACTCGACGCCGTCCGTCCCGCCCAGCGGGGTGATGTCGGCGGTGACGAAGTACGTCCCCTCCGGGGTGAGCACGTCGAATCCGGCCCCGGCGAGCCCGCCGACGAGCTGGTCCCGGCGCTGCCGCAGGTCCTCGGCGAACCCCGTGTAGTAGCTGTCCGGCAGGGCCAGCGCCACCGCGACCGCCGGTTGCAGCGGCGCGGCGTTGACGAAGGTGAGGAACTGCTTCACCCGGAGCAGCGCGGAGACCAGCCCCGCCGGGCCGCTCGCCCAGCCGATCTTCCAGCCGGTGCAGGAGAACGTCTTGCCGGCCGAGGAGATCCGCAGGGTGCGCTCGCGCATGCCGGGCAGGGTGGCCAGCGGGACGTGCCCGGTGCCGGTGAAGACCAGGTGTTCGTAGACCTCGTCGGTCACCGCGTACGCGCCGTGTTCCTGGCACAGCTCGGCGACCAGGCGCAGCTCGTCCGGGGTGAAGACCTTTCCGGTGGGGTTGTGCGGGGAGTTGAGCAGGACCAGCCGGGTACGGGGACCGAACGCGGCGCGCAGCGCGTCCGGGTCGAAGGCGTACCGGCCGTCGGCGTCCGGACGTAGGGTCACCGGCCGGCGGACCGCCCCGGCCAGCGCGATCGACGCCGCGTACGAGTCGTAGTAGGGCTCGAAGCAGACCACCTCGTCACCGGGCTCGCAGAGGGCGAGGATCGCCGCCGCGATCGCCTCGGTGGCACCGGCGGTGACCACGATCTCGCCGTCCGGGTCGTACTCCAGTGCCCAGAAGCGGCGCTGGTGGGCCGCGATCGCGGTGCGCAGCGCCGGGATGCCCGGACCGGGCGGGTACTGGTTCTGGCCGCCGCGCACCGCCTCGACGGCGGCGGCGAGCATCTCCGGAGGGCCGTCGCTGTCCGGGAAGCCCTGCCCGAGGTTGACCGCGCCGGTCCGCACCGCCAGCGCGGACATCTCGGCGAAGATGGTGGTGCCGAACGGACGCATCCGGGCCACCAGTGGATCCGTGGGCACGTCGGCATTCGTGGTCGTCGTCACGTCGGCCAGCCTACGGGCTGTCGCCGGCACCTCACGTCCCCCGATTCGCCTGCGGCGTCGGCCCTGTTCCCCGGGTGGCCCGTGTCCATGCCTGGCCTGCCGGGGGCGGGGTTTTCGTCACGGATGTCCCGGGATGGAGTCCGATCGCTCAAGTTCGGTGAGCGATAACCCCAGTTCCGAGCAGGCGTGGTGAGTGAAGCTGGGTTAGGCTGCGGTTCATGTGTGGAATCGTGGGTTACGCCGGTGCGCGCCCGGCGCTCGGCATCGTGCTCGACGGGCTGCGGCGGCTGGAGTACCGCGGCTACGACTCGGCGGGCGTCGCCGTCGTCTGCGCGGACGAGCTGCTGACCGAGAAGAAGGCCGGCAAGCTGGCCAACCTGGAGAAGGTCCTGGCCGAGCGGATCAGCGCGGACCCGACCGGTTGCCGGGAGGTCGGCATCGGCGACGGCACCACCGGCATCGGCCACACCCGCTGGGCCACCCACGGCGGCCCGACCGACCGTAACGCCCACCCGCACCTCTCCCCGGACAACGGGGTGGCGGTGATCCACAACGGCATCATCGAGAACTTCGCCAAGCTCCGCGCCGAGCTGGAGGACGACGGGGTCACCTTCCTCAGCGACACCGACACCGAGTGCGCTGCCCACCTGCTCTCCGCCGCGCTGGCCGAGCTGCGCGCCGCCGGCGAGCCGGACGGGCCGCAGCTCCTCGTCGCCGCGATGCGGGCGGTCTGCCAGCGGCTGGAGGGGGCGTTCACGCTGCTCGCCGTGGACGCCCGGGTGCCCGGTGCGGTGGTCGGCGCGCGGCGCAACTCGCCCCTCGTGGTCGGCCGGGGCGACGGGGAGAACTACCTGGCCAGCGACGTCGCCGCGTTCATCGAGCACACCCGGGAGGCGGTCGAGCTGGGGCAGGACCAGATCGTCCTGATCACCCCGGACAGCATCGAGATCACCGACTTCGACGGGCAGCCGGCCAGCGGCAAGGACTTCCACATCGACTGGGACTCCTCCGCCGCCGAGAAGGGCGGCTACGACTGGTTCATGCTCAAGGAGATCGAGGAGCAGCCGCAGGCGGTCGCCGACACGCTGCTCGGCCGGCTCACCGAGACCGGCGAGATCATGCTCGACGAGGTACGCCTCAGCGACCAGGACCTCCGCGACGTCGACAAGATCTTCATCGTGGCCTGCGGCACCGCCTACCACTCCGGTCTGGTCGCGAAGTACGCCATCGAGCACTGGACCCGGATCCCCTGCGAGGTGGAGCTGGCCAGCGAGTTCCGGTACCGCGACCCGGTCCTCGACCGGTCCACGCTGATCGTGGTGATCTCGCAGTCCGGCGAGACCATGGACACCCTGATGGCGCTGCGGCACGCCAAGGAGCAGAAGGCCCGGGTGCTGGCCATCTGCAACACCAACGGGTCCACCATCCCGCGTGAGTCCGACGCCGTGCTCTACACCCACGGCGGCCCGGAGATCGCGGTCGCCTCCACCAAGGCGTTCCTTACCCAGCTCGTCGCCTGCTACCTGATCGGCCTGCACCTGGCCCAGGTGCGCGGGGTCAAGTTCGCCGACGAGGTGGCCGCCGTGGTGGACCAGCTCCACCAGATGCCCGGCAAACTGCGCGAGCTGCTGGACCGGATCGAGCCGGTCCGGGAGCTGGCCCGCGACCTGAAGGCCGAGCCGACCGTGCTCTTCATCGGCCGGCACGTCGGCTACCCGGTGGCCCTGGAGGGCGCGCTCAAGCTCAAGGAACTGGCGTACATGCACGCCGAGGGATTCGCCGCCGGTGAGCTGAAGCACGGCCCGATCGCGCTGATCGACAAGGGCACCCCGGTGATCTGCATCGTCCCGTCGCCGGTGGGCCGGGGCATGCTGCACGACAAGGTCGTCTCGAACATCCAGGAGGTCCGTGCCCGGGGGGCCCGGACCATCGTGATCGCCGAGGAGGGCGACCAGGCCGTCGTCCCGTACGCCGACCACCTGATTTACGTGCCGCGCACCCCGACGCTGCTGGCCCCGCTGGTCACCACCGTGCCGTTGCAGGTGCTCGCCGCCGAGATCGCCGCCGCCCGGGGCCACGACGTCGACCAGCCGCGCAACCTGGCCAAGTCGGTCACCGTCGAGTAGTCACCACCTCGTTCCGGCCGTCCGGGTGACCGGACGTCCCCCGACCTGAGGCGGCTCCGGCGACCTGCCAGGAGATCGCGCTGTCGTCCGGCCCCCTTCCGCTGCGGGAGGGGGCCGTCAGCGTCCCACCACGATGCGGGCCATGCCGTCCAGGGCCGGGTTCGCCGGCTCCCAGTAACCGGTGTGGCCGTACCGGCCGCTCGGGAAGACCCGTCCGCCGAAACCCGGGTCGGTCGGGTCGCGGCCGAACCAGAGGTCGTCGTCGGGCCGTCCGACCACGTCCCCGGCCAACCAGGGCAGAGCCGCCCCGACCGCCGCCCGCCCGGCCAGCTCGACCGGCGGCCGGACCAGGCCGATGACGTCGTCGGTGGCGGTGCTCGCCCAGACCTGACCGGGCGGCAGGCGCAGGTCGGCCGCGTGGTCCACGCCGACACCCGGGGAACCGACGAAGACCAGGGCGTCGGCGGCCAGGCCGTGTTCCCGGGCGGCGGTGCCCACCACCAGCGAACCGTAGCTGTGCCCGAGGACGGTTTGCCGGCCCGGCGGCCCCTCGTGGGTGAGGCGCAGCCCCTCCTGGAAGCGGTGCAGCCCGGCGGCGGCGTCCTCGGCCTGCCGGGCCCGGTACGCCTCGTGGACGAAGTCCGGGGCGTCGTAGTCCAGCCAGAGCACCGCCGAGGTCTCCCCGCCCGGGTCGAGCGCGGTGGCGCGGGCCGCCACCCGGGCCGCGCGACCCAGTTCGCCGTCGGCGTCGGCCAGGTCGGCGGTCATCCCCGGCACATAGGTGAGCACCCGGTCGGCGCGGTCCGGGTTGCCGAGCGCGACCACCGCCCGCCCGTCGCCGGCCGGGTCCAGCCCGAGCAGGTACGCCCGTGGCGCGTCGGCCGTGCCCGGCGCGGCCAGCCGGTCGGCGAGGGTGGCGAGTCCGGCCAGCGTGGCGTCGAGCCGGGCCACCCCGGCCAGTTCCGCCGGTCCTCGCCGAACCCGGCGCAGCAGCTCCCGCCGCCGGGCCAGGAGCCGTTCCCGGTGGTCCTCGAAAAGGAGCCGGTTCGCCTGGTCCCGGGCGGTCGCGGGCACCCCGTCCAGCCGTCCGACCCGGGCCGGCTCGTGCACCACCAGCCAGCGGCGCTGGGCCGGGGTCAGCCCGGCCCACCAGCGCCGGACCAGCGCCGGGTCGGCCTCCGGCGGCGGCCGGTACGTCGGCGGCGGCGTCACCCAACCGGCGCGCGCGGCGGTGGTCAGCGCGCCGAGCCGGGCGGTCGCCTCCCGGTCGGCCGCCTCGGCCAGGGCGAGCGCGTCGCCGACCTCCGCCGAGAGGCGCGCCGCCTCGGCGGCCCGGTCCGCCGGCCGGGTGACCCGACCCGCGGTCGGCCCACCCTCCCGACCCACGGTCGCACCGCGCTGACCGGGTGCGGTGGCGGGCATGGTGACCCGCCCGTCCCGGTCGATCCCGAGCCCCGCCGCGTCGATCCGGGTCACCGCGTCGGCCAGTCGGGCCCGCGCCCGTCGGAGCCGGGCGGCGAACTCGGCGAGAATCTGGTCCACCTCGATCGGCACCGGGGAGACCGAGACCAGTTCGGACCGGATCCCGGTGAGCCGGTCACCGGCCGCCCCGGCGGCGGCGCCGGCCCAGGCGTCCCGGAGTCCGGTGGCCCCGGCCGAGAGCCCGGCGGCCCGGCGGTCCACCAGGGCGCCGGCACCCCGCCAGGCGACGCCGGCCCGCTCCCAGGTCGCCGGGTCGGTCGTCCAGAGCCGGGCATAGCCGCTCACCGGCCCGGGGTGGGCAGTCGCCGGACCGCCCGCTCGTCGGTCGCGGCGTAGCGGTCGGCGGCGGTGCGGACCGCCGTGGCGGTGTCGGCCAGCCGGGCGCCGAGCGCCCCGAACCAGGCGTGCACCGCCGACTCCAGGTCGGACAGTGCCCGTGCGCTGCGCCAGTGGGGCGCGGGCACCGTCAGCCCGGGCACCCCGGCCAGCCCGTGTCCCAGCGGGTACGCCTCGTCGGCGAGCCGGGCGGCGGTGGTGCGCAACGCCGGCAGGTCGACGGTCAGCGGCGGCCCGCCCGATCCACGTTCTTCGTCCACCACGCACCTCCCGCTCGACGACCCGCCTGTGCCGCCGACGCTAGGGCTGGCGGAACGGTCGTGGAACCGGCTGTGGACAACCGGCGCGGGACGGATCCGCGTTCTGTCCACAGGGATTGCCCGCAGGGAGGCCGGCGGCTACCCTCCGCGCCGTTAGGGTGGGTCGGTGACCGTCGCCGTCGATGTCGCGGGGCGGACGTGGGCCGATCGGGCCGACAGGATGGGGTGGGCATGAGGCCGGTGTGGCGGGTCGGTGACGTACGGGCGGCGGAGGCGGGCCTGATGGCGACGCTGCCGACAGGCGCCCTGATGGCGCGGGCCGCCGCCGGGCTGGCCCGGCGCTGCGCGCTGCTCCTCGCCGACCGGGGCGGGGTGTACGGCGGGCGGGTGCTGCTGCTGGTCGGCAGCGGCGACAACGGCGGCGACGCCCTCCTCGCCGGGGCGCACCTGGCCCGCCGGGGCGCCGCGGTCGAGGCGCTGCTGCTCAGCCCCGGGCGGGCGCACGCCGACGGGCTCGCCGCGCTGCGGGCCGCCGGTGGCCGGACCGTCGCCAAGCTGCCGGCCCGGGCCGACCTGGTGCTCGACGGCATCGTCGGGATCGGTGGGAGCGGCGGGCTCCGGGAGTCGGTGGCGCGGCTGGTGGCGCGGCTCGGGGAGGTCCGTGGCCGGGACGGCGGGCGGGCCACCGTGGTCGCGGTGGACGTGCCCAGCGGGGTCGCGGTCGACACCGGTCACGTGCCGCACGACAGCGACGGCCGGCCGGGCGCGCTGCGCGCCGACGTGACGGTGACCTTCGGCGCGCTCAAGCCGGCTCTGGTGGTGGGGGAGGCGGCGGCGTACGCCGGCCAGGTCGAGTTGGTCGACATCGGTCTGGGGCCCTGGCTGCGCGCTACTCCGGCACTGCACGTCACCGAAGTGACGGACGTGGTCGACGGCTGGCCCCGGCTCGGTCCCGCATCGGAGAAGTACAACCGGGGCGTGGTGGGGTTGGCCACCGGATCGGCGACCTACCCGGGCGCGGCGGTGCTCTCCGTCGCCGGGGCGCTCGCCGGCCCGACCGGCCTGGTCCGGTACGCCGGCAGCGCCGCCGCCGAGGTGCTGCGCCACCATCCGTCGGTGATCGCCACCGGGCGGGTGGCCGACGCCGGGCGGGTGCAGGCGTGGGTCTGCGGTTCGGGGCTCGGCACCGGCGCGGAGGCCGTCGCCGAACTGCGTACCGTGCTCGCCGCGCCGGTGCCGGTGGTGCTCGACGCGGACGCGTTGACCATGCTGGTGGACGGTTCGATGGCCGACCGGTTGCGCGGGCGGGACGCCCCGATCGTGGTGACCCCGCACGACCGGGAGTACGCCCGGCTCTGCGGGGAGGAGCCGGGGGCGGACCGGGTCGCCGCGACGCTGCGCCTGGCCGCCTGGATGAACGCGGTGGTGCTGCTCAAGGGGAGCCGTACGGTGGTCGGCACGCCGGCCGGACGCGCCTACGTCAACCCGACCGGCACCCCGGTCCTGGCCACCGGCGGCACCGGCGACGTGCTGGCCGGTCTGCTCGGCTCGCTGCTCGCCGCCGGGCTGCCGGCCGAGCGGGCCGCCGCGCTGGCCGCGTACCTGCACGGGCTGGCCGGCCGGGAGGCGGCCCGGCACGGGCCGGTGACCGCGACCGACGTGGCCGCCGCGCTCCGGCCGGTCCTGGCCGGGCTGGGCTGACCGGCGGCGACCCGCGAGCGCGGCGCCCGACCGGCGGCGTAGGGCGGGTCGTCCGGAAAACCTTCAGCGGCGCTGGAGGGCGCCGATCACCGTGGTCAGTAGGCTGGGGCCATGTGGCAGGCCGAGGTACGGGTTGATCTTGACGCCATCCGGGAGAACGTGACGCGGCTGCGCTCCGGCACCAGCGCGGAGTTGATGGCGGTGGTCAAGGCCGACGGGTACGGGCACGGCATGCTCCCGGCGGCCCGCGCGGCGCTCGACGCCGGGGCGGACTGGCTCGGGGTCTGCACCCTGGACGAGGCGCTCACCCTGCGCCGGGCCGGGATCACCGCGCCGGTGCTGGCCTGGCTGCTCAGCCCCGGGCTGCCGCTGCACGAGGGGGTGGCGGCCGACGTCGACCTCTCCGCCGCCAGCGAGGGCCAGCTCGACGAGATGATCGTCGCGGCCCGGCGGGCGGAGCGTCCGGCCCGGCTGCACCTGAAGATCGACACCGGGCTCTCCCGCAACGGCGCGACCGTCGCCGACTGGCCGGCGCTCCTGGAGGCCGCCGCCAAGGCTCAGGCCGACGGCCTGGTCGAGGTGGTCGGCGTGTGGAGCCACTTCGCCTACGCCGACCTGCCCGGGCACCCGACCATCGACCGGCAGATCGCGGTCTTCCACGAGGCGCTGGCCATGGTCGAGCGGGCCGGACTGCGCCCCCGGCAACGGCACCTGGCCAACTCGGCGGCCACCCTGACCCGCCCCGACACCCACTTCGACCTGGTCCGTCCCGGTCTGGCGGTCTACGGGCTCTCCCCGGTGGCCGGCGAGCGGCACGGCCTGCGTCCCGCCATGACCGCCCGGGCGCGGGTGACGCTCGCCAAACGGGTCCCGGCCGGCACGGGCGTCTCCTACGGCCACACCTACACCACCGAGCGGGAGACCACGCTGGCCCTGGTGCCCGTCGGCTACGCCGACGGGGTGCCCCGGCACGCCTCGAACGTCGGCCCGGTCCGGCTCGCCGGGCGGAACCGGACCATCGCCGGTCGGGTCTGCATGGACCAGATCATGATCGACTGCGGCGACGACCCGGTGGCGGCGGGCGACGTCGCGGTCCTCTTCGGCAGCGGCGTCGACGGCGAGCCCACCGCCGACGACTGGGCCGAGGCGGTCGGCACCATCAACTACGAGATCGTCACCCGGTTCGGCGGCTGCCGGGTCGCCCGGGTGTACGACGGCGAGCGGACATGACCCCCCTGCTCGACCGGGTGCCCCGGCCGCGTACCGCCGCCGGGAAGGTCGCCGGCCTGGTCGGCGCGGCCGTCGGGGTGGCCGCCGCCGGGCTCGCGGCGGGAGTGGCCACCGAACGGGCCCTGGTCCGCCGGTACAAGGCCGACCCCACCGACCGGTACGCCGACGAGGTCTTCGGCCAACCGCGGTACGACGAGTCGTTCCGGATGGAACTGCCCGACGGCACCGACCTGCACGTGGAGGTGGTCGAGCCGACCCGTCCGGCCCCCGGGCGGCCCACCGTCGTCCTGGTGCACGGGTTCTGCCTGGACATGGGGACCTTCCACTTCCAGCGCAAGCTGCTCGCCGAGCGGGGCGAGCATCGGGTCGTCGCGTACGACCAGCCCGGCCACGGCCGCTCCGGCAAGCTGGAGACCGGCGAGTACGACCTCACCGCGCTCGGCCACGCCCTGCGCCGGGTCATCGACCGGACCACCCCGGACGGGCCACTGGTGCTGGTCGGGCACTCGATGGGCGGCATGACCATCATGGCGTTCGCCGAGCTGTACCCGGAGATGTTCGGCGACCGGGTGGTCGGCACCGTGCTGATGGCCACCTCCGGTGGACTGCTCGCCGAGACCAAGCTGGTCGCCCCGGCCCTGCTCGGCCGGGTCGGCCCGCCGGTGCTCTACATGGTCAACACCACCACCCGGTACGGCGGAACGATCATCGACCGGGCCCGCCGGTCCACCTCCAACGTGGCCTGGCTGCTCACCCGCCGGTACGGCTTCGGCACCCCGAAGCCGAGCCCGGCCCTGGTGTCGTACGTGGAGGAGATGAACTCCCGTACCTCGGCCGACACGGTCACCCGATACCTGCGTACCCTGGCGACCCACGCCCGCTACCCGGCGCTCGCCGCACTGGCCGGCACCCCGGTGCTCGTGGTGGCCGGGGAGAAGGACATGATCACGCCGGTGACCCACTCGGAGGAGATCGTGCGCCGGCTGCCGCACGCCGAGTTCGTCCGGATCCCGGACAGCGGGCACGTGGTCATGCTGGAGCACGCGGACGAGGTCAACGCCGCCCTGACGGACTTCCTGGAGCGACTTTGAGCGGTGTGCGCGGTGGAGGAACGGTGTCGGTCGTCGTGGAGCTGCCCACCCTGGCCGACACGCACGCCTTCGGCCGCCGGCTCGCTGGGGTGCTCCGCGCCGGTGACCTGGTGCTGCTCACCGGGCCGCTCGGGGCCGGCAAGACCGCGCTCACCCAGGGCATCGGCGCGGGCCTCGGCGTGCTCGGCGACGTCACCTCGCCGACCTTCGTGATCGCCCGGGCGCACCGGCCGGATCCGGCGCGCGGCGGCGTGGGCTTGGTGCACGCCGACGCGTACCGCCTGGGCGACGCCACCGATCCGCGCGCCGAGATCGACGACCTCGACCTGGACGCCTCGCTGGACGACTCCGTGACGGTGGTCGAGTGGGGCGAGGGCCTGGCCGAGCACCTGACCGAGTCGCACCTGCACGTCCGGCTCGACCGCCACGACGACGACACCCGCACCGCCGAGCTGGTCCCGGTGGGCGGCGACTGGCCCATCCGGCTGAGGGCCCTGTCCGCCTGATCCGGGGACCGGGCGGCTGACGGGTGCCGGTACCGGTCGGCGCGGCAGGTCGCGGAAGCGTGGTCGGGTGGGGCCGGCCGCCGGGACGGTGACCCCACCCACGCGGCGGGACGGCTCAGGCGGGGTCGTCGAAGTAGCCGATCTCCACGAGGTTGTTCCCGTCGAGCTCGTACACGGAGGTACGGCGGACCACGTCCACCGTCGACGACGGGTCGTCGGGGCGCTTCAGGTACTCCACCCTCGCCCGCCCGGCACTGATCGCCACCTTCTCGATCGGGGTGCGGTCCCCGATCTCGACCATGGTCAGGTACGCCGGCCGGCCGTCGACGTTGCGGAACATCGCGAGCTGCCAGAACTTGCCCGTGCCGCCGCCGTCCATCAGCACCGGCACCACCGCGTCGGCGGCCTTGTCGCCGGTCAGTTCGCCGATCGCGCAGGGCGCCTGCAACCGGACGACCACCCCGTCCTCACCGGACCACATGCCGTCGACCAGCGGGATCGGGTCCCGGTAGCCGTTGTACGGCTGGGCCGCGTTGCCCAGCGACGCGGTCTGTAGCTGCTTGCAGGTCAGCGGTTTGACCGTGGCCGGGGCGGGCTCGGTGGTGGCCGCCGGGACCGGGTCGGTGACGTCGGCGGCAGGGCTGTCCAGGCCCTGGGCGGGGGTCGCGACCGCCTCGTCGTCGGGGGTGGTGTCGCCACCGGAACCGCAGGCCAGCCCGGTCGCCAGGGCGAGGACCAGGAACGGCAGCAGGGTCTTGCGCATCAAGTGTCCTTTCGTGAGGTGGCCGCAGCGTAGTGCGACCGTGCCACCACCGGGGCCGGCTGCTCCGGGGCCGGCTGCTCCGGGGCTGCGACCCGGTGCGGAGCGCCCGTCCGGAGGACTGTCGGGCCGGGCTGGTAGGAAGTAGCCGACCCCGCGCGGTCGACAGAGCCGACCGCTGGACGGAAAGGTGGCCCATGCCCGAGGACGTGCCGACCCTGGACCTGATGGACCTGCTGCCGGAGGGGTGGCGAAGCGTGCTGGCGCCGCACCTCGATCCGGCCCGCACGGCCGCGCTCGGCGAGTTCGTCGCCCGGGAGTACGCCACCCAGACGGTCTTCCCGCCGGTCGAGGACCTTTTCTCGGCGTACCGTCTCTGCGCTCCGCAGGACTGCCGGGTGCTGATCCTCGGCCAGGACCCGTACCACAAGGCCGGGCAGGCGCACGGGCTGAGCTTCAGCGTGCGGGACGGGGTGAGCGTGCCGCCGTCGCTGCGCAACGTCTTCAAGGAGATGGTCGAGGACCTCGGCGTGCCGAAGCCGCGCAGCGGCAACCTCGACGGCTGGGCGGCGCAGGGGGTGCTGCTGCTCAACGCGGTGCTGACCGTCCGCCAGGCGACGCCGGGATCGCACGGCAACAAGGGGTGGGAGGAGTTCACCGACGCCACCATCCGGGCCCTCGACGCGCTGGACCACCGGGTGGTCTTCCTGCTCTGGGGCGGCTACGCCCGCAAGAAGGCGGCGCTGGTGACCAACCCGCAGCACGTGGTGCTGGAGGCCGGGCACCCGAGCCCGATGAACCCGCGCGGCTTCCTGGGCAGCCGCCCGTTCAGCGCGGCGAACAAGGCCCTCGCCGACGCCGGCCTGCCCACCGTCGACTGGGAGCGGTCGGCGGGCTGAGCCGACGCTGTCCACCGGGCCGCGTCCCTCGCCGGCCGTCCACGGGCCGGGCGACGAGGAACGCGCCCGGCCGGTGACCGTGCCGCCGCTGGGCAGCCCGACCAGTGGAGGCGTGGGTCGGGGCCGACTCGGCGGAGGGCCGGCGGTGTGCCCGGTTAGGGTGGGCACGTGCTCGTACTGGTGGTGGACTCCTCGACCCCGGCGGTGACCGCCGCGCTGGCGGAGATCGCGGCGGACGGCGTCACGCTCCGGGCGGAGCGGCGCACGGTCGACGCCCGCGCCCACGGCGAGCTGCTCGCGCCGCAGGTTGCGGCGGTCCTCGCCGAGGTGGGCGCCCGTCCCGCCGACCTGGGCGCGATCGTCGCCGGGCTCGGTCCCGGGCCGTTCACCGGGCTGCGGGTCGGGCTGGTCACCGCCGCCACCATGGGGCAGGTGCTCGGCGTGCCGACGTACGGCGTCTGCTCCCTGGACGCGGTCGGTCACCCGGCCGCCGCCGGTGAACCGGTGCTGGCCGCCAGCGACGCGCGTCGCCGGGAGGTCTACTGGGCGGTGTACGACGGGGCGGGCGAGCGGATCGCCGGTCCGGACGTCGACGTGCCGGCCCTCGTCGCCGAGCGGGCCCGTGACCTCGGGGCCACCGCCATGGTCGGCGACGGCGCGCACCGCTACGCCGACGTGCTCGGCCTGCCGCTGCGGGAGGAACCCCGCTACCCGTCGGCCGCCGCCCTGGCCGGGCTGGCCGCCGAGCGGATCCTCACCGCCGCGCCCGGCGAACGCCTCACCCCGCTCTACCTGCGCCGACCGGACGCGGTGGCGGCCACCGCCCGCAAGTCGGTGCTGCCGTGACCGCAGGCGGTCCGGCGGGGGGACGGCCGGGAACCGTCCGCGTCGACCGGTTCCGCTGGTGGCACATCGACGCGGTGCTGCCGATCGAGGCCGACCTCTTCGGCGTCGAGCAGTGGTCGGCGGCGATGTTCTGGAACGAGCTGGCAAACCGGCACCACTACCTGGTCGCCACCGACCCCGATCCGGCCGCCGGCACCGGCACCGAGGGCGGCGAGGTGCTCGGCTACGCCGGGCTCGCCGTGGCGGGCCCGGACGAGGCGTGGGTGCAGAACATCGCGGTCCGGCGGAACGCCCAGCGGCGCGGGGTCGGCCGGGCCCTGCTGGAGGCGCTGCTCGCCGAGGCCGACACGCGGGGCGTCCGGGACGTGCTGCTGGAGGTCGCGGTGGACAACGCCCCGGCCCAGAAGCTCTACGCCGGGTACGACTTCGAGCCGGTCGGCATCCGGCGCGGCTACTACCAGCCGACCAACACCGACGCGCTGGTCATGCGGCGCACCAGAGACTGACGAGCAGCAGGGACTGACGACACACGATGGCTGACGAACCGCTGATCCTCGGCATCGAGACCTCCTGCGACGAGACCGGCGTGGGCATCGTGCGGGGCCACACCCTGCTGGCCGACGCGCTCGCCTCCAGCGTGGAACAGCACGCCCGCTTCGGTGGCGTGGTCCCCGAGGTGGCCAGCCGCGCCCACCTGGAGGCGATCGTGCCCACCATGGACCGGGCGCTCGCCGAGGCCGGGGTGACCCTCGCCGACATCGACGCGATCGCGGTGACCTCCGGTCCCGGCCTGGCCGGCGCGCTGCTGGTCGGCGTGGCCGCCGCCAAGGGTTACGCGCTGGCCGCCGAGAAGCCGGTGTACGGGGTGAACCACCTCGCCGCGCACGTCGCCGTGGACACCCTGGAGCACGGTCCGCTGCCCGAACCGGCGGTCGCCCTGCTGGTCTCCGGCGGGCACTCCTCCCTGCTGCTCGTCGACGACCTGGCCCGGGGCGTCACGCCGCTCGGCGCGACCATCGACGACGCGGCCGGTGAGGCGTTCGACAAGGTGGCCCGCCTGCTCGGCCTGCCCTTCCCCGGCGGCCCGTACGTCGACCGGGAGGCCCGGGCCGGCGACCCGGCAGCGATCGCCTTCCCGCGTGGCCTCACCGCCGCCAAGGACCTCGCCGCGCACCGGTACGACTTCTCCTTCTCCGGGCTGAAGACGGCGGTGGCCCGCTGGGTGGAGGCCCGGCAGCGGGCCGGCGAACCGGTGCCGGTCGCCGACGTGGCGGCGTCGTTCCAGGAGGCGGTCTGCGACGTGCTGGTCACCAAGGCGCTCGACGCGTGCCGGTCGCACGGCGTGGAGACGCTGGTCGTCGGTGGGGGAGTGGCCGCCAACTCGCGGTTGCGGGCGATGGCCGAGCACCGCGCGGCCAGGCACGGTGTCCGGGTCCGGGTGCCCCGGCCGCAGCTGTGCACGGACAACGGCGCGATGGTCGCCGCGCTCGGCTCGCACCTGGTCGCCGCCGGGGTCGCGCCGAGCCGTCTCGACCTGCCCGCCGATTCGGCCATGCCGCTGACCAGGGTGAGCGGGTAACCTTCGCGAACGAGGCGAGACGGGGCAGCGGAGCCCGGGGGCGAGGCGGAGGCAGGGGGCGGTCGACGTGATCGTACGGATGTGGGAGGCCCGCGCCGAGCCGTACGGCTTCGACGACCTGCTGGCCTGGGTCTGCGACATCGCGCTGCCGGAGTTCGGCCACGACCCGCTGCACGTGTCCAGCGAGGTCTTCACCTCCACCGACCACCGGGTGGTGGTCATCTCGAAGTGGCGCAACACGCCCCGCTCGATGCCCGAACCGCCGCCGACGCTGCTCGCCCGGCCCGCCCACTCCTGGGACTTCACGCAGGTCGATCGCTGACACGCCGACCTTCCGGTGGGTGACGTGACGGGCGCGTTCCGTGTCCGTCGCATACGTTCGTCCTGTCATGCGTTCCCTACCGGCCGGCGATCCCGGCATCCCCGACTCCCGGTCGGCCACCCGCTTCCTGGTCTGGCTGGCCAACCAGAGCCGTCCCACCCTGGTCGCCGGGGTCGCGCTCGGCGTCGTGTGGATGGTGGCCCAGGCGCTCGCCCCGGCGGCGATCGGAAAGGCGATCGACGCCGGCCTCACCGCGCGTGACCCCGACGCGCTGGTCACCTGGGGGCTGGTGCTGCTCGGGCTCGGGGTGCTCCAGGCCGTCGCGGGCGTCCTGCGGCACCGCTGCGCGGTGTACAACTGGCTCGCCGCCGCGTACCGCACCGTGCAGCTCACCGTCGAGGCGGCGAACCGGCTCGGCGCCACCCTGCCCCGGCGGGTCGCCGCCGGTGAGGTGGTCAGCATCGGCACGTCGGACATCGGGCAGATCGGCTCCGCGATGGAGATCCTGGCCCGGGGCAGCGGCGCGGTGGTCGCCCTCGTCACCATCACGGTGATCCTGCTGACCGCGTCACTGCCGCTCGGCCTGGTGGTGGTGCTCGGCGTGCCGGTGCTGATGGCGACGGTCGCGCTGCTCATCCGGCCGCTGCACCGCCGGCAGCGCACCTACCGTGACCAGGAGGGCAAACTGACCACCCGGGTCGGGGACATCGTGCGCGGGCTGCGGGTGCTGCGGGGCGTGGGCGGCGAGCAGGTGGTCGCGGCCCGCTACCGGGCCGAGTCCCAGGCGCTGCGCGCCGAGGGGGTACGGGTGGCCCGGGTTGACTCGCTGCTGGCGGCGGTGCAGATCCTGCTGCCCGGCCTCTTCCTCGCCCTGGTCACCTGGCTCGGAGCCCGGTTCGCGCTGCGCGGCGAGATCAGCGCCGGCCAGCTCGTCGCCTTCTACGGCTACACCGCGTTCCTGGTCACCCCGCTGCGGACGATCACCGAGACGGTCGACCAGTTGACCCGGGGGCACGTGGCGGCCCGTCGGGTGGTCGACCTGCTCCGGCTGACCCCGGAGCTGACCGACCCGGCCCGCCCGGTGCCGCTGCCCGGCGGACCGGGGGAGCTGGTCGACCCCGAGTCCGGGGTGGTGGTCCGCCCCGGCCGGCTCACCGCGCTGGTCGCCGCCGATCCGGCCGACGCCGTCGCGATCACCGACCGGCTCGGCCGGTACGTGGACTCGGACGCGACGCTGGACGGCGTACCGCTGCGGGACGTGGCGCTGGCGACGGTGCGGGAGCGGATCCTGGTGGCCGACAACGACGCGCATCTCTTCACCGGCGTGCTCCGCGCCGAGCTGGACCCGCACGACGTCGCCGACGACGCCACGATCACGGCGGCGCTGGCGGCGGCGAGCGCGACCGACATCGTGGCGGCGCTGCCGGAGGGGCTGGACAGCCCGGTGGCCGAGCGGGGCCGGGAGTTCTCCGGTGGCCAGCAGCAGCGCCTGCGACTGGCCCGGGCGCTGGTCGCCGACCCGGAGATCCTGCTGCTGGTGGAGCCGACCAGCGCGGTGGACGCGCACACCGAGGCACGGATCGCGTCCCGCCTCGGGCCGGTCCGGGCCGGCCGGACCACGCTGGTCTGCACCACCAGCCCGCTGGTGCTCCGGCAGGCCGACCACGTGGTCGTCGTGGAGGACGGCAAGGTGGTCGCCGAGGGCCGGCACGAGGATCTGCTCGGCACCGAGCCCCGGTACGCCGCGACGGTCAGCCGGGGGGAGAGCTGATGGCCACCGCCCTGCCGGTCGCGGACGCGGCGCAGGTCCGCCGGTACGCCCGCACCCTGGCCCGACGCCATCCGGGCGCGTTGGCCGGCGCCCTCGCCCTGCACGCGTCGGCCGCGGCGGCCGGGCTGGCCGGGCCACGCCTGCTCGGCGACCTGGTCGAGGGGGTCTCCCAGGGCGACCGCAGCACCCCGGTCGACATGATCGTGCTGGCCATCGCCGGGTTCGTGGTGGCCCAGTCGGTGCTGCTGCGCCTCGCGCACGTCGCCTCCGCGCGGCTGGGGGAACGGGTGCTCGCCGCGCTGCGGGAGGAGTTCGTCGACCGGATCCTGTCCCTGCCGCTGGCCACCGTGGAGCGGGCCGGCACCGGTGACCTGCTCACCCGGACCTCGCGGGACGTGGCCGCGCTGTCCCGGACGGTCCGGCTGGCGGTGCCCGAGACCCTGATCGCGGTGGTCACCGCCGGGTTCGTCCTCGGGGCGCTGCTGCTGGTCGGCCCGTTGCTGGTGCTGCCCTGCCTGGTCGCGGTGCCGGTGCTGGTCGTCGGCACCCGCTGGTACCTGCGCCGGGCCACCGCCGGCTACCTGCGGGAGAACGCCGCCTACTCGGACATCACCGACGGGATCAGCGAGGCCGTCGAGGGTTCGCGGACCACCGAGGCGCTGCGGCAGCAGGCACGCCGCCGGGCCCGCACCGACACCGACATCCGCCGGTCGTACGTGGCCGAGCGGTACACCCTCTGGCTGCGGACGATCTTCTTCCCGGTCACCGAGATCGGGTACCTGGTGCCGGTGGTGGCGACCCTGGTCGTCGGCGGCTGGTTCTACCTGGAGGGCTGGGTGACCCTCGGACAGGTCACTGCGGCCATCCTCTACACGCAGCAGCTCATCGATCCGGTCGACCGGCTGCTCGCCTGGCTGGACGAACTCCAGGTCGGCGGGGCGTCGCTGGCCCGGCTGCTCGGCGTGGCCGCCCCGGACGGGCCCACCGGCGACGAACCGGCCGCGAGCCGGGCCACGTCGGGCGGAACCGGCACGAGCCCGGCCGGCGCGTATCCGGTCGGCCCGTCCCTGTCGGGTGGGTCCGCGGCTGAGCCGTCCCCGGTCGGTGCTTCCTCGGCCGGCGGGGCGGTCGGTCGTCCGGGGGACGGTCGACTCGCCGTCCGGGACGTCACGTTCGCCTACCGCCAGGGGCGGGACGTGCTGCACGGCGTCACCCTGGTCCCGGAACCGGGGGAGAAGCTGGCCATGGTCGGTCCGTCCGGGGCGGGCAAGTCGACGCTGGGTCGGCTCCTGGCCGGCGTGCACGCCCCGGGCACCGGCTCGGTCACCGTGGACGGGCGGCCCCTGACCGGGATGCCCCTGGCCGAGCTGCGCCGACACGTCGCCCTGGTCACGCAGGAACACCACGTGTTCATCGGCACGCTGCGGGAGAACGTGGCGATGGTCCGTCCGACCGCCACCGACGCGGACGTCCGTGCGGCGCTGGCCGCCGTGGACGCGCTGGACTGGGCCGACGCCCTGCCCGAAGGGCTGGCGACCCCGGTCGGCGCGGGCGGGCACCCGCTCACCGCCGCGCAGGCGCAGCAGCTCGCCCTGGCCCGACTGGTGCTGGCCGACCCGCACACCCTGGTGCTGGACGAGGCGACCTCGCTGATCGACCCACGCGCGGCGCGGCACCTGGAACGGTCGCTCGCGGCCGTGCTGGAGGGCCGTACGGTGATCGCGATCGCACACCGGCTCTTCTCCGCGCACGACGCCGACCGGGTGGCGGTGGTGGAGGACGGCCGGATCACCGAACTCGGCTCGCACGCCGACCTGCTCGCCCGGGGCGGCTCGTACGCGGACCTCTGGCGTTCCTGGCACGGATCCCGCCCCTGACCGGTCCGGCCGGCAGTGTCGCGGGCGGCGGTTGGGCGGCCAGGTAGCCGTCGGGACCGCGTCGGTCAGTCGCCCAGGGCCAGGCAGACGTTCTCCTGCTCGCCGACGGCGACGGTCAGTCGACGGGTACCGTCGGCGTCGAACGTGATCACGTGCAGCCCGTCGAGGAGGTAGTAGCCCCGGGGGTGGTGGTCCCCGGGCCGGAAGCCGAAGCCGGCGGGGCCGACGATGGCGTAGCGGGACCAGGTGCCGTCCGGCCGGTGGTCGGCGGCACCGGAGCCGCCTGCGTCCCGCCGTGCGGTCCGTCCGGTGTCGACGTTGACGAAGTCGACGACCAGCGGGCCGGCGAACTCCTCCCGGCGGACCGCGCCGTCGGGGTACCGGGCCACCACCCGGACCCGGACGTCCTGGTCGACCACCCGCACCTGGAGCGGGAAGGAGCAGTACCGGCCGGCCGGGGCGGTCCACTCCTCCTGCGCCCAGGTGCGCCAGGGCTCCGGCCGGTAGCCGCCGGGCCGTGCCCCGTCGACCGGTCCGTCGACTGCGGACGCGGGTGCCCCCGCCAGGAGGGAACCGAGCGCGACCGTGCCCACCAGCGCCGTCCAGACGAGCCTGCGCATCACCACCACCGCCTAACCGCGAAAGGCTGAATAACCGGTGTGCAGAGATTGACTGGTTAGTTGGCGTCCCGTCAAGGCATACTGGCCGGGTGCACTGGATCGACGTCGACGGTCACCCCATGCCGGTGCTGCTCGCCGGCCACCGTGGACTGGAGCTCTGCAACACCTGGGGTGGGTGGGACGAGACGCCCGCGCCGCACCGGGAATGGCTGCGCGACTACGACCGGCTCGCCGTCTGGGCTGGGCACGCGCACCTGCTCGACGCCGCCACGGCACGTCGGCTCCGGGCGGCGGCCCACGAGCAGCCGGACGCGGCCGACCGGGTGCTGGCCGAGACGAGGACGCTGCGGGCCGCCCTGCGCACCGTCCTGCTGACGCCCGGCGACACCGCCGCGTTCGACGTCGTCGCGGCCGTCGCCGAGCGCGCCGCCGCCGGTTCCCGGCTCCGCGCCGACGCGGACGGGACCGCGCGGTGGACCCTCGACGAGGAGGCGGGGCTGGCCCTGCCCCTGCTCGCCTGCGGCCGGGCCGCCGCCGACCTGCTCACCACGGCGGACCGGCACCGGGTGCGGGCCTGCCCCGGCGACGACTGCGGCTGGCTCTTCCTCGACCCGCGTGGCCGGCGTCGCTGGTGCAGCATGGCGGTCTGCGGCAACCGCGCGAAGGTCCGTGCCTACGCCACCCGCCACCGCCGGCCCGATCACCGGTGAACAGGGAGCCTTCACTCTCGGGCCGAACCCAGCCCCGAACCCCGCTCGACGTCGAAGAGCCACCAAGGCGGCGAGCATGTCGGGGACGTCCGGGGCCTGCGCGGCCCCCGCGCCCGCCCGAGGTGCGCGGGGGCCGTCACAGCCGTCAGCTGTGCGAGAACCAGTACTGGGCCGACCAGACCGAGGTGCCCTTGGTCCGGAACACGTTGTGTTCGCCCGTCTTGATCGTCTTCGAGCCGAGGAAGACCTTCGCGCCGTTGCCGTGGGCATACACGTAGACCGGCTCGGTGCTGCCGGCGGTGAGCGCGATGCTCCAGCACTTGCCCGGCGCCACCACATGGCTGGTGAACCCGCCCCGCCAGGGGAACTCCAGGGTCGACGAGAAGCCGGTTCCCTTGTTGCAGAGTCCGGTCCGGTTGGTCGCTGCCGCTGCCGGCGTCGCGGCGGTGGCCAGCCCGGCCAGGACGAGGGCGCCGACCACGACCGGTCGCCACGTCTTGCGCATACGAGTCGAAGCTGCCATTTGGGCTCCTAAGCCTTGTAGTGGGATGTTGCCGTTGGACCACTCCAGACACCGCATAACGCGTGTGTCTACGAAAGGCACGGATGCCTCGGGTGGATTGGTTCACGGAACTTCCGCACTCGGCCCCACGCCTGCGCGGCAACTCTGCTGGCCGGCACGACCTGCTCGGCAACGGGGTGACCCGATTCGGTGGGAGTGGGCGGGGCCGGTTCGCCGGTCAGACGTCGAGCGGGTCGGCGAGGAGCCGCTCGAAGGCCAGTTCGGCCGCGCCGATCAGGGGCGCGTCGTCGCCCAGCTTCGGGGTACGCAGCCGGACGTGCTCCCGGCAGGCGGCCAGCGCCATCGAGTTGAGCCGGCTGCGCACCTGGGCGGCTGCGGCGAGGTAGAGGTCCCGCATGGTGCCGCCGAAGACGACCATCTCCGGGTTGAGGATGTTCACCAGGTTGGCGACGCCGAAGCCGAGCCAGTCGCCGGCCTGACGGACCGCCGCCTGGGCGCTGGCGTCCCCGCGTGCCGCCGGGTCCACCACGGCCAGGATGGCGTCCTGCCCCTCCACGTCGTCCCGGCCGGATGCCCGGAGCAGCGCGCGGCCGCCGATCTCGGTCTCCCAGCAGCCCCGGGAGCCGCAGCCGCACGGCTGTCCGCCGGGGTTGACCACCATGTGGCCGACCTCGCCGCCGTAGCCGGCGTGCCCGGTGACCCGTCGCCCACCGGCGATGATGCCCGCCCCGACACCCGCGTCGCCGTGCAGGTAGACGACGTTGTCGCAGCCGACCGCCACGCCACGGACGTGTTCGGCGAGGACCGCCAGGTCGGCGACGTTGCCGACCACGACCGGGTGTCCGGTGCCGAGCCCGGCGCGGAGCAGCTCGCCGAGCGGCTCGTCGACCCACCCGGTGGTGGGGCTGGACCGGACCAGGCCGTCGTCCCGGCGGACCATGCCGACCACCGCCACGCCCGCACCGACGCAGACCGCGCCGGACGGGGTGCCCTGCTCCATCTCCTTGACCATGGCGGTGAGCAGCGGGGCGGCCTCCGCCGCCGTCGGGCCGTGCGGCCGGGGCAGTTCCCGGCGGTCGAGCAGCTCGCCGCCGAGCCCGACCCGCGCGGCCCGCAGCCGGTCCACCTCGACGCTGAACGCGTACGCGAAGACCCGCTCCGACTCGGGCCGGACGACCAGCGAGGGTCGCCCGGCCCGGCCGGTCTCCTTCGGGGCTCCCTCGCTGACCAGGCCCGCGCCGGCCAGGTCGGCGGTGAGCGCGCCGATCGTGCTGCGGTTCAGTCCCAGGGCGGTGGTGAGCTCCGCCCGCGAGGTGGCCCCGTGCACGTGGACGTAACGGAGCAGCGCGCCGAGGTTCTGCCGGCGGATCTCGTCCTGGCTGGGTCCTGTGCGCATGCTCCTGGTACTCCGGTAGGCGAACGTGGTCAGCGGTTGCCGGTGGCGGCAGCCCGTCGTCGGGAGAACGCGTCGACGCTCGCGGCGAGCAGCAGCACGACTCCGGTGACCACGTACTTGACCCCGGCCTCGTAGCCCATCAGGCCCATGCCGTTGTCGATCACCGCGACCACCGCACCGCCGAGCACCGCGTCGAGCACCCTCCCCTTGCCGCCGAAGAGGCTGGTCCCGCCGATCACCGCCGCGCCGACGGCGTAGAGCAGTACGTTACTGCCCCCGGTGTTCGGGTCGACCGAGTTGGCCCGGCTGGCGGCCACGATGCCCCCGATCGCGGCCATGGTCGAGCAGATCACGAAGACCGAGATCCGGATCCGGTCGACGTTGATGCCGGCCCGGCGGGCTGCCTCCCGGTTGCCGCCGACCGCGTAGACGTGCCGGCCGTAGCTGGTGCGCTGGAGCACGAAGGTCCAGAAGATCAGCAGTACCGCGATGATCGGCACCACGATCGGCACGCCCTTGAGCGAGTTGATCAGCACGTTGCGGCTGCGCTCCAGGTTGAGGATGTAGACCGCCACGCCGAGGACGACCGCCAGCCCGCCGATCCGGGCCAGCACCACCGGGAACGGGTCGGCGAGCAGGCCCCGGGCGGTCCGCTTCCGGTGGCGCAGGAGCTGCACCGCCGCGTACCCGCCCACCACGACGGCGAAGAAGAGCCAGCCGAGCGTCGGCGTCAGGTTGCGGTTGGCGATCGCCACCAGCACCTCGTCCCGGACGGAGATGTTGCTGCCGCCGCTGATCAACAGCAGCACGATGCCCTGGAAGGCGAGGAAGGCGGCGAGCGTGACCACGAAGGACGGGATGCCGATCTTCGCGACCAGGAAGCCGAGGACGAGCCCGATGACCAGGCCGGTGACGACGGCCGCGAGCACCGCCACGTACCACGGCAGGCCCGCCTTGGTGACGATGTTGGCCAGCACGGCGGCGCAGACCCCGCTGGCGAAGCCGGCGGAGAGGTCGATCTCGCCGAGCAGCAGGACGAAGACCAGCCCCATCGCGATCAGCGTGACCGCCGCGCCCTGGGTGAAGAGGTTGGCGAAGTTCTGCGCCGACAGGAACGACGGTCGCATGATCGAGAAGACCGTGCAGAGCACGACCAGTCCCAGGACGGCCGGCAGCGCCCCGATGTCGCCGCCGCGTACCCGGCTGATGTAGTTGCGGACGTGGCCGCCCACGGTCGGCGTGTCGGTGACCGCCACCGGACCGACCTTGCGCACGGCGGTGCTGGTCATCGGAGGGCTCCTGGGGTGCTGTCGGCGGATGCGCCGGTGTCGGGGGGCTGCGCGCCGTTGCCGGCCGTCAGGCCGAGCGCGCCGGACCGGCCGGCGGTGATCAGTTCGACCACCTGGGCGTGGGTGATGTCGGTGGTCTTCACCTGGGCGACCATCTGCCCGAGGTAGAGCGCGGCGATCCGGTCGGAGACCGCGAACACGTCGTTCATGTTGTGCGAGATGAGCACGACGGCCAGGCCGTTGTCGGCGAGCCGCCGGACCAGTTCGAGCACCTGGGCGGTCTGCGCGACACCGAGGGCGGCGGTCGGCTCGTCCAGGATCACCAGCTTGCTGTTCCAGAGCACCGCCTTGGCGATCGCCACGGTCTGGCGCTGGCCGCCGGAGAGGCTGGAGACGTGCTGGCGTAGCGACTTGACCGTCCGGACGTTCAGCCCGGCCAGGGTCTCGGCGGCCATCTGCTCCATGGTCGGTTCGTCGAGCACGATGCCGGTGCGCTTCTCCCGACCGAGGAACATGTTCTGCACGATGTCGAGGTTGTCGCAGAGCGCGAGGTCCTGGTAGACGACCTCGATGCCGAGGGCGGCGGCGTCCCGGGGGCTGTTGATGGTCACCGGCCGGCCCTCGAAGAGGAACGCGCCGGCGTCGGTGGGGTAGATGCCGCTGATGCACTTGACCAGGGTCGACTTACCGGCGCCGTTGTCGCCGACCAGGGCGGTCACCTCCCCCGCGTGGGCGGAGAGGGCCACGTCACGCAGGACCTGGACCGGGCCGAAGCTCTTGTCGATCCCACGTAGTTCCAGCAGGGGGGTGGTGGACACGGGTCTCCTTCACGTCTGTCGAGCCGCCGGGGCGGGCGTCACCGAGGGTTGCGGTCCTCAGGTGACGCCCGCGCTCCGGTGGGGGCACCGGAAACCGGTACGGCTCAGCTGATCCCGGCGTCGGCGCAGAGCTTGGCGTACTCGGCGGTGCAGAGCGCCTCCTTGGTGACGAAGCCGTCCGCCACGACGTCCTTGACGTTCTCCTTGAAGATCAGCTTCGGGGTGAGCAGGACCGAGGGCACGTCCCGGCCGCTCTCCGGGTCCTTCACCGTCTGCCCGGTCTCCTTGCGCTCGCCCTTGGCCAGCCCGATGGCCAGCTCGGCGGCGGCGTCGGCCTCCTGCTTGATCGCCTTGTAGACGGTCATGCACTGGTCACCGGCGAGGATGTTCTGCAACCCCTGGAGGTCGGCGTCCTGCCCGGTCACCGGGACCTTGCCGTTGAGCTTGTTCTTCTTGAGCACCGAGATGGCCGCGTTGCCGAGGCCGTCGTTCGCCGCGAGCACACCGTCGATCTTGCCGCCGGTCTGGGTCAGCATCTGCTCGAACAGCGTGGCACCCTGGGCGTTGTCCCAGGCCGGGACGGACTGCTCCGGGCCCTTGACGTACTCGCCGGAGTCGAACTTCGGCTTGAGCACCGAGTCGTAGCCGTTCTTGAACAGGGTGGCGTTGTTGTCGGTGGGGGAGCCGTTCAGGTACGCCACCACCGGCTTCTGCACGCCCTTGTCGGTGAGGCACTTCGTCAGGCCCTCGCCCTGGAGCTTGCCGACCACCTCGTTGTCGAAGCTGACGTAGTACTCGGCGCTGCCACCCAGGGTGAGCCGGTCGTAGTCGATGGTCGCCACACCCTGCGACTTCGCCTTGTCCAGCACGGCCTTGCCGGTGCCGGAGTCCAGGTTGACGATCATCAGGGCGGTCACCCCGCTGGTGATCATCTGGTCGGCGATGGTCTGGAAGTTGGACTTGTCGTCCTGGGCGTTCTGGATGTCGTAGTCGACGCCCGCCGCCTTGAAGGCCGCCTCGAGGAACTTGCGGTCCGCGTTCTCCCACCGGCCGGAGGACTTGCTGTCCGGCAGGATCACGCCGATCTTGGGCTTCTTGTCGGAACCGGCGTCGCTGTCGCTGCCCGAGTCGTCGCCGCAGGCGGCCACGCCGCCGGTGACGAGCAGGCCCACGGTCGCGATGGTGAGGATCCCTCTGCGCATGTGCGGGGTTCCTTTCGGGGTGGGGGTGTGGTTGTTTTGTTGTGTCCGGCAACGTATTCCCCGTCACACTGCGAGCGCAAGACTGTCGAGGTCATGGATTTGTTGGCGGCGGTAACAATTCAGCAACGCCGACGAAACGCGCAGGTCGGACGGCTGTCACGGGCACCGGGTCGAACGAAGATGATCAACGCCTCGCCTGCGCGTCGGGCGGCGCGGGAGAAGAGAAGGGGGCCGCCGTCGGTGGCAGCCGGCCGTTCAGCGGGTGGCGATCGGCGCGGTGGTCGCCCCGGTCAGCGCGACCAGGTCCGCCGGGGCGAGCTGAACCTGGAGCCCGCGCCGCCCGGCCGAGACGTAGACGCTCGGGAAGTCCAGGGCCGAGACGTCCAGCACCGTCGGCAGCCGTCGGCGCTGACCCAGTGGGCTGATGCCGCCACGCACGTAACCCGTGGCGCGTTCGGCGAGGACCCGGTCGGCGAGGACGGCCCGCTTCCCGCCGGCCGCCCCCGCGAGCGCCTTGAGGTCCAGCTCACCGGTGACCGGGACGACCGCCACGGTCAGAGCGCCGTCCACCTCGGTCACCAGGGTCTTGAACACCCGGTCGGCCGGTACGCCGAGCGCCGCGGCGACCTCGGCGCCGTAGTTCGGGGTGTCCGGCGCGACGTCGTACGGGTGGACGCTGTGCCCGACCCCGCGCTTGACCAGCAGCGCCGTCGCCGGTGTTCCCCGTCCCGCCACGGGCTCAATCTAACCGGTCGGCCGGCAGACCAGCGCGGTCGGCGCCCCGGCGACCCGGGTGAGCACCACACTCGCCGCCTGGTCGCCGGCGAGCCGCAGGTCGCGCCGGAGCCGCTCGGGCTCCAGCGCCGAGCCGCGCTTGAGGATCTCCACCCGCCCCACCCGCCGGTCGCGCAGCAGGGCACGCAGCCGCTTCAGCGAGAACGGCAGCACGTCGGTGACCTCCAGGCAGCGGGCGAAGGGGGTCACGTCGGGGGTGTCCGCGTACAGGTAGGCGATGCTCGGGTCGGCGATCGTCGCGCCCAGCGCGGTGGCGAGCTCGGCGACCAGGTGCGCGCGGACCACCGCCGGGTCCGGGTCGTACAGGTAGCGCCGGACCGGGCCGACCGCCGCCTCCTCCGTGCCCGAGCCGGTGAGCTGGTGCACGGCTCCGGCCCGCAGCACGGTGGCCCGGCGGGGCAGCTCGGCCAGCCGGCCGCACCAGAGCGCCGCCTCCACCAGGTCGCCGTCGACGCTGACCCACTCGGCCTCCGCGCCGGCCGGGATCAGCGCGTGGTCCAGCCCGGGGGCCACCTTCACCACCGTGTGCGGCACCCGCGCGGCGAGGTCGGTCACGAAGTCCCACGGAGGTGAGTACGCCTTCGGGTCGAAGATCCGCCGGCCGGTGCCGGTGCTGCGGCGGGCCGGGTCGCAGAAGACCCCGTCCACCCGGGACACGTCGAACGCGGTCGCGTCGCCGCACTCGACGGTGAACGCGTCGGCCAGCCCGGCCGCCCCGGCGTTCGCGGCGGCCATCGCGGCGGTGAGCGGATCGGCCTCCACCCCGTACACCCGGATGCCGGCCCGGGCGGCGGCGAGCGCGTCCGCGCCGAGACCGCAGCCGAGGTCGGCGAGGGCGCGTACCCCGGCGTCCCGCAACCGCGCGGCGCGCCGGTCGGCCACCACCCGCCGGGTCGCCTGCTCCAGCCCGGCGCGGGTGAGGAACATGCCGGCCGCCTCCGGGCCGAACTTGCCGGTCGCCCGTCGCCGCAGCTCGGCCTGGGTGAGCGCGGCGGCGGCCAGGTCGGCCGGCACGCCGGCCGAGCGGAGCGCCGCCGCCGAGGTCAGCGGGTCGCCGCCGGCCACCCGCGCCGCCGCGTCGAGCGCGGCCGACCCCTCGGGGGTACGCAGGACGGCGAACTGGTCGAGATCCACCCGGCCCATTCTGGACCGCCGGCACCGCCGCCCGTCGACCACCTCGGGAGCCCGCCGGTCCTGGACGTGTGACGGGGCCGGGTCCGGGAGGTAGCAGGGGCCCCTTGTTACCGCTTTTTGTCGAACAGGGGACCCCTGCAGGCACCCGACCCGGCCCGGTCAGGGCAGCGCGCGCAGGAACGGGCCGTGGTGCAGGCGGAACTCCCAGGCGTAGAACCGGTCCCAGTTGATCGACCAGGTCATCAGCCCCCGGAAGGCCGGGTTGGTTCCGCTGCGCGGGGCGTACGACCCGCAGCTCTGCCCCTTCACCAGGCAGTTCACCGCGGCCTGCACCCCGGCGGGGGCGAGGTAGCCGTTGCCGGCGCTGGGGGAGGAGGGCGCCCCGAAGGCCACCTGGTCCTCGCGCAGCGCCGGGAAGAACCGGTCCGGGTTGCCGGCGACCGGGAAGCCGGCCAGCAGCATGTCCGTCATCGCGATGTGGAAGTCGGCGCTGCCCATCGTGTGGTACTGGTTGTCCAGCCCCATGATCGGTCCCGAGTTGTAGTTCTGGACGTGCAGCACGGTGAGGTCGTTCCGCAGCGCGTGGATCACCGGCAGGTACGACCCGGAGCGCGGGTCCTGCCCACCCCACGGTCCCTGCCCGTAGTACTGGTAGCCGAGTTGGACGAAGAACGTCTCCGGCGCCATGGTGAGCACGAAGTTGGCCCCGTACCGCTGCTTGATCGTGCGGATCGCGGAGATCAGGTTGACGATCACCGGCGTGGTCGGGTTGCGGAAGTCGGTGTCCCCGGCGTTCAGGTAGAGCGAGTGCCCCTCGAAGTCGATGTCGAGCCCGTTCAGGCCGTACCGGTCGATGATGGCCGACACCGACCGGACGAAGGTGTCCCGGGCGGCGGTGGTGGTGAGCTGGACCTGGCCGTTCTGTCCGCCGATGGAGAGCAGCACCTTCTTGCCCTGTGCCTGCTTGGCGCGGATCGCGGCGATGAACTCGGCCTCGGTCTCCACCCCGGGGCACTCGGCCGCCGGGCAGAGCTGGAAGCGGATGTCGCCTGAGGTCACGGTGGTCGGCTCACCGAAGGCCAGGTTGATGATGTCCCAGTCGGCCGGCACGTCGGCCATCCGCAGGTAGCCCGAGCCGTTGGCGAAGCTGGCGTGCAGGTAGCCGATCAGCGCGTGCCGGGGCAGCCCACCAGGCGGCGGCGTCGTCGGGGGCGGCGTGGTGGGAGGCGGCGTGGTCGGCGGCGGGGTGGTGGGAGGCGGCGTGGTCGGCGGCGGCGTGGTCGGCGGGCCGCCGGTGCAGGGTGCGCCGTTGACCGTGCAGTTGGTGGGGGAGCCGGAGCCGGTGACCAGGAAGCCGAACGACACCGAGGCGCCCGGCGCGACGGTGCCGTTCCACGACCGGTTGGTGAAGGTGTGCCGTCCGCCGGCACTGGTCAGGGTGGCGTCCCAGTAGGAGCCGAGGGTGGTGCCCGACGGCAGGGCGAAGGCGACCTGCCAGCTGGTGATGGTGGTCGGACCACCGTTGGTGATGGTGTAACGCCCCTCCCATCCGGTGCCCCAATCGGCGGTGCGGACGAGGGTGGCGGTCGGACCGGCGGCCTGGGCCGGCGCGGCGACGACGAGGGTGGTGGCGGTGATGGCGGCGAGGGCCGCGACGGCGGCCAGCAACAATCTCGGGACAGGGCGACGCATCCGGACCTCCCGGTAGGAGAGCCGTCGGATCGACGGATGCCTAATTATTAGGATTGTTAACTGTAGTTGTCCAGGTGTGGCGGCGATCGGCTCGGGCCCCGGTGGCGGTCATGGCGCGGGGCGGTGGCCCTCCGGGGCGGGACGGGGTCCGGCCGGCGGGCGGCCGGTGAACTCGGACGGCCCGGACGGCGCGACGCGCCCCGCCGTCGTTGGCACTCTCCTTGACGGAGTGCTAGCGGCGGCCTAATCTGCGATTAGCACTCTCCCATCGAGGGTGCCAGCTTCCGGGCCTCGCCCGGGGGTTGAACGCCAGGCGGACCGGCACCCGCGACGACGGCCCCGCCCGGTGGCATGTGGCAGATTGACGCTGGTCGGCCCCGCCGACCGGTTACGAAACCAAGTACCCCAGGAGGGTATGCCCGTGACTACCGCGACCAAGGTTGCGATCAAGCCGCTCGAGGACCGGATCCTGGTCCAGGCGAACGAGGCTGAGACCACCACGGCGTCGGGCATCGTGATCCCCGACACCGCCAAGGAGAAGCCGCAGGAGGGCACCGTCCTCGCTGTCGGCCCGGGCCGCGTCGACGACAAGGGCAACCGGATCCCGGTTGACGTGCAGGTCGGCGACACCGTCATCTACTCGAAGTACGGCGGCACCGAGGTCAAGTACGCCGGCGAGGAGTACCTGGTGCTCTCCGCCCGCGACGTCCTCGCGGTCATCGAGAAGTAACCAACCGATCAGTGTCGCTGCCCCGGTCCGGCTCGCCGGGCCGGGGCAGCAACGCTTCGAAGGGATATCCATGGCGAAGATCCTGAGCTTCTCGGATGACGCCCGACACCTGCTCGAGCACGGTGTCAACGCCCTCGCGGACGCGGTCAAGGTCACTCTCGGCCCGCGCGGGCGCAACGTCGTCCTGGACAAGAAATTCGGTGCGCCGACGATCACCAACGATGGGGTCACCATCGCCAAGGAGATCGAGCTCACCAACCCGTACGAAAACCTCGGCGCGCAGCTGGTCAAGGAGGTGGCGACCAAGACCAACGACGTCGCCGGCGACGGGACCACCACCGCCACCGTGCTCGCCCAGGCCATGGTCCGCGAGGGCCTGCGCAACGTGACCGCCGGGACCAACCCGGCCGGCCTCAAGCGCGGCATCGACGCGGCGGCGGCCAAGGTCTCCGAGGCCCTGCTCGACCGGGCCGTCGAGGTGGCCGACAAGACCTCGATCGCCCACGTGGCGACGATCTCGGCGCAGGACGCCACCATCGGCGAGCTGATCGCCGAGGCGATGGAGAGGGTCGGCCGGGACGGTGTCATCACCGTCGAGGAGGGCTCCGCCCTGCACACCGAGCTGGACGTGACCGAGGGTCTCCAGTTCGACAAGGGCTTCATCTCGCCGAACTTCGTGACCGACCTGGAGTCGCAGGAAGCGGTCCTGGAGAACCCGTACATCCTGATCACCACGCAGAAGATCTCGGCGATCGAGGAACTGCTGCCGCTGCTGGAGAAGGTCCTCGCGGACAGCCGGCCGCTGCTGATCGTCGCCGAGGACGTCGAGGGCCAGGCGCTCTCCACGCTGGTGGTCAACGCGCTGCGCAAGACCATCAAGGTCTGCGCGGTCAAGGCCCCGGGCTTCGGTGACCGCCGCAAGGCGATGCTCCAGGACATGGCGATCCAGACCGGCGCCGAGCTGGTCGCGCCGGAGCTGGGCTACAAGCTCGACCAGATCGGGCTGGAGGCGCTCGGCACCGCCCGCCGTGTGGTCGTCGACAAGGAGAACACCACCATCGTCGACGGTGGCGGTCAGGACACCGAGGTCGCCGACCGGGTCGCGCAGATCCGCAAGGAGATCGAGGCCTCGGACTCCGAGTGGGACCGGGAGAAGCTGGCCGAGCGGCTGGCGAAGCTCTCCGGCGGCGTGGCGGTCATCAAGGTGGGCGCGGCGACCGAGGTCGAGATGAAGGAGCGCAAGCACCGCATCGAGGACGCCATCGCGGCGACCAAGGCCGCGGTCGAGGAGGGTACGGTGCCCGGCGGTGGCGCCGCCCTCGCGCAGATCCTCCCGACGCTCGACGACGACCTCGGTTTCACCGGCGACGAGAAGGTCGGCGTCTCGATCGTGCGCAAGGCGCTGGTCGAGCCGCTGCGCTGGATCGCCCAGAACGCCGGCCAGGACGGCTACGTCGTCGTGCAGAAAGTCGCCGGCAGCGAGTGGGGCCACGGCCTCGACGCCGCCGCCGGGCAGTACGTCGACCTGGTCGGCAACGGCATCATCGACCCGGTGAAGGTGACCCGCAACGCGGTCACCAACGCCGCGTCCATCGCCGGTCTGCTGCTCACCACCGAGAGCCTGGTGGTGGAGAAGCCGGAGAAGGCCGAGGCGGCCGCCGGTGGCCACGGGCACTCCCACGGCCACGGCCACAGCCACCAGCACGGCCCCGGCTTCTGAGCCGTCCGCGACACGGTACGGCGGGTGCGCCGCTCCCCCGGGGCGCCCGCCGGCACGTCGCACCACAGGGCACGCCGTTCCCGTGACGGCGTGCCCTGTGCCGTACTCGGGCCGGTGGGCTGGGACGGACCGGATGGAGGCCAGGAACCCGTGGTCACGCTTCGTGTCCGTGATTGGTGATTGGCACATCCTTACTGCGGGTGACCGTGCGTCGGGCGGTGCCATGCCTCGGCTCTCCCGCGTGGCATGGTGGTCATGCCTGCCGGACAGCACGCTGCCGCGCCCCCGCCGGGGGCGCGGCAGCGGTGGTCCTGGTCGGTGCCTCAGGCGACGTTGCGCTGGGCGGGCACCGTCGACTTGTGCGGGCGGCCGAGGCGGGCCTCCAGGCGGGCGACGTCCACCCGGCTGCGCCGCCGGTCGGCCAGGTCCTCCCAGCCGATGGCGAGCAGGCGGAGGCGCTCGGACTCGCTGAAGCCGCCCCACACCCCGTACGGCTCGCGGACGGTGAGGGCGTGCGCCGCGCACTCGGCGCGCACCGGGCAGGCCCGGCAGACCGCCTTGGCCCCCGATTCCCGGCGCAGTCGGGAGGAACCGCGTTCGCCGTCCGGGTGGAAGAACTGGGCGCTGTCGCGGCCCCGGCAGGCACCGAGCCGCTGCCAGTCCCAGAGGTCGACGATGGGTCCGGGCAGTCTACGTACGTTCGACATCAGCACCCCTCCTCCCGCGCGGCACCGCCGCGATGGTCCGTCAGGCCGTCCCGGGCGACGGTTCGCGCGAGCACGCCGGGTCCGGCCTGGACCCTCCGATACCCTGCCGTTCGCCCGCTCACACGTGTGTGATCGAAAACCTCCGGCAACTCGCGGCAAAGACCCCATATGTCGGAAAAGTTCGGAGAATTGCCCGGAACGCCCTCATGATCAGCGTCGCCCGTGGTCTGCTTCCTGACGGAGAGGAGACCCCACTGTGCGTACGGTTCTCGTCTGCGTCCGAACCCCGTTGGCGGCGCAGCACCTGTCTTCCGCAGCGGCCAGGCTGGGCCTGTCCGCCGTCGTCCGTACCGCCGTCTCTGATCCCGAGGTGATGCTGCGCCTCGCCGAGCAACCGCCCGACGTGGTGCTCGCCGACACCGCGCTGACCCGCCCGGACAGCGCCGGTTTCGTCCGGCGCGTCCTGGCCCGGGCCCCCCAGGCGGCGGTGCTGCTGCTCGGCGCGGAGGAGTCCGGCGCGGCGGCGGCGACCATCAGCGCCGGTGCGCGTGGGCTGATCCAGGGCGTCGACCAGGATCTGACCAGCGCGGTCGCCAAGGCCCTCCTGCTGCTCACCGCCCCGGGACGGTCGTCCCGCCGCCGGATCACCGACCCGGCCCTGGACACCGCCGCCGTCGTCGGCGCGACCGGACGTCCGGGCGGCCGTGCCCCGGCCGCCACGCCACCCGAGTGGCCGGGGCAGGAGGCGCCGGGCGGCCCAGCGATGGTTCCGGTCCAGCGCGGCGACGACGAGCCGGACGACGCTGCGGAGCCGGAGACGGGCCGGACGGCGCAGGAGCCTCGCCGACCCGAACCGGCCGGGCGCGGGCGGGGCGGGATCGGGCTGACCGAACGGGAGCTCCAGGTGCTGCTCGGCATGGCCGAGGGAAAGAGCAACGCCGAGATCGGCCGGGAGCTGTTCGTCTCGGAGGACACCGTCAAGACCCACGCCCGTCGGCTCTTCCGCAAGCTCGGTGCCCGGGACCGGGCGCACGCCGTCGCCGCCGGCTTCCGCGCCGGCCTGGTCGCCTGAGTCGATCCCGGACGCCCGGCCGGTGGGCGGGTCAGTCGCCGGAGGAGTCGGTGTCGTCGTCGCCGGACTCGGTCAGGGTGTCGTGCACCCCGTCGGCGTAGCCCCGGGCGTAGTCCCAGGTGACGTAGTGGTCGGGGTCCGGGTCGTAGGCCGGCTCGTGCACCCGGGGCCGCCCCGAGCTGAGCAGGTGGCGCAGGTTGCCCCGGAGCAGGTCCCAGTCGAAGTAGTGCGGTTCGTGGCAGTCCTCGCACTCGATCACCAAGCCGCGGACCCCGATCGGCGCCAGCAGCGCCTGGTAGATTTCAAGATCCGCCAGGTCCTCCAGGACGTCCTGCCGCTCGACGTCGGTCAGCGGTTCGAGTGAGTCGTCGTCACCGGGGTCGTGCAGGCCGGCGGCCGGGTCGGCCGGGTCGCCGTTGAACGGGTCGATGGGCTCGTCGTGCACCCCCTCACCGTAGACCCAACGTCGTCCGCCCGCCTGCCCCAGGCCGCCCGGCACCCACCGCGCCGCCGCCCGGGGCCGCCCAGCTCAATGGGTACGATGGGGTGACGCGCCCGCGTTCGGCGGCGTGTTCCGGTGCCGCGCACCACCTCACGAAGCCCGTAACGAGCAGCTCAGGAGAGCAATCGTGGATATTTCGCCCAGCACCGATCGTCCGACGGGTGTCGAGCCCGGCGAGCTGGGTGGCCACCTGCCGGAACTGCCCGCCGGCTCGGCGCGGGTGGTGCCCCTTGGCCTGACCTTCGACGACGTGCTGCTCCAGCCGGGCGAGTCGGACGTGGTGCCGAGCCGGGTCAACACGGTGACCCGGCTGACCCGCAACGTCACCCTCGCCGTGCCGCTGCTCTCCAGCGCGATGGACACGGTGACCGAGGCGCGGATGGCCATCGCCATGGCCCGGCAGGGCGGCATCGGCGTGCTGCACCGCAACCTCTCCGTCGAGGACCAGGCGCTCCAGGTCGACCTGGTCAAGCGCTCCGAGTCCGGCATGATCACCAACCCGGTGACGGCCAGCCCGGACGACACCCTCCGTGACGTGGACGCGCTCTGCGGGCGGTACCGCATCTCCGGCGTGCCGGTGGTGGACGCCGACGGTCAGCTCGTCGGCATCGTCACCAACCGGGACATGCGCTTCGTCACCGAGCCGAGCACCCCGGTCCGCGAGATCATGACCCGGACCCCGCTGGTCACCGCCCCGGTCGGAGTCAGCAAGGACGAGGCGCTGACCCTGCTGCGCCGGCACAAGGTCGAGAAGCTGCCGATCGTCGACGACTCGGGTCGGCTGCGTGGGCTGATCACCGTCAAGGACTTCACCAAGAGCGAGCAGTACCCGAACGCCACCAAGGACGACGCCGGCCGGCTCCGGGTCGCCGCCGCCGTCGGGGTCGGCGAGGACGCGTACAAGCGGGCCCGGGCGCTGGTCGACGCGGGCGTGGACGTGCTGATCGTGGACACCGCGCACGGGCACCAGCGGGCCGTGCTGGACATGGTCCGCCAGCTCAAGAAGGACACCACCGCCGACATCGTCGGTGGCAACGTGGCCACGTACGCCGGGGCGAAGGCACTGGTCGACGCTGGTGCCGACGGCGTCAAGGTCGGCGTCGGGCCGGGGGCGATCTGCACCACCCGGATCGTCGCCGGAGTGGGCGTGCCGCAGATCACCGCGATCATGGAGGCGGCCCGCGCCGCCCGCCCGGCCGGCGTCCCGGTGATCGGCGACGGCGGCATCCAGTACTCCGGCGACATCGCCAAGGCACTGGTCGCCGGGGCCGACACGGTGATGCTCGGCAGCCTGCTGGCCGGCTGCGAGGAGAGCCCGGGTGAGCTGATCTTCATCAACGGCAAGCAGTTCAAGGCGTACCGGGGCATGGGCTCGCTGGGCGCGATGCAGTCCCGGGGCCAGGCCAAGTCCTACTCCAAGGACCGCTACTTCCAGCAGGACGTGTCCAGCGACGAGAAGCTGGTCCCCGAGGGCGTCGAGGGGCAGGTGCCCTACCGCGGGCCCCTCTCCCGGGTCGCCCACCAGCTCGTCGGCGGCCTGCGGCTGGCGATGGGGTACGCGGGCGCGGAGAGCATCCCCGAGCTGCACCGCCGTGGGCAGCTCATCCGGATCACCGCGGCCGGCCTCAAGGAGAGCCACCCGCACGACATCCAGATGACCGTCGAGGCGCCGAACTACCACACCCGCTGACCATCCCCTGCGACAACTGGAGACCCCCATGCGTGACGTGGTCGAGATCGGGCTGGGCAAGACCGCGCAGCGCGGCTACCACCTGGACGACATCGCCATCGTGCCGAGCCGGCGGACCCGGGACGTCGACGACGTCTCCACCGCCTGGCAGCTCGACGCGTACCAGTTCGGCATCCCCTGCGTCGCGCACCCGTCCGACGCGACGATGAGCCCGGCCTCGGCGGTCCGGCTCGGCCAGCTCGGCGGCCTGGGCGTGCTGAACGTCGAGGGGCTCTGGACCCGGTACGAGAACCCGACCAAGGTGCTGGAGGAACTGGCCGGGCTCGGCGAGGACGCCCGCGCCACCAAGCGGCTCCAGGAGGTGTACGCCGAGCCGATCCGCCCGGACCTGATCGCCGAGCGGGTCCGGGAGCTGCGGGCCGGGGGCGGCACGGTGGCCGTGCGGGTGTCGCCGCAGCACACCCTGGCGCTGGCCCCGGTGATCCTGGACGCCGGGGTCGACATCCTGGTCATCCAGGGCACCATCGTCTCCGCCGAGCACGTCTCCACCACCGACGAGCCGCTGAACCTCAAGGAGTTCATCGCCGACCTCGACCTGCCGGTGATCGTCGGCGGCTGCACCGACTACAAGACGGCGCTGCACCTGATGCGTACCGGCGCGGCGGGCGTGATCGTCGGCATCGGCGGCGACGGCTGGTCGACCACCGAGTCGGTGCTCGGCATCCGGGTGCCCATGGCGACCGCCATCGCGGACGCGGCGGCGGCCCGCCGGGACTACCTCGACGAGACCGGCGGCCGGTACGTCCACCTGATCGCCGACGGCGACGTGCAGACCTCCGGCGACATCGCCAAGGCGCTCGGCTGCGGCGCGGACGCGGTGATGCTCGGCGAGCCGCTCTCGCTCTGCGCGGAGGCTCCGGCCGGCGGCGCCTGGTGGCACTCGGCGGCGAGCCACCCGTCGCTGCCCCGGGGCGCGTTCGAGGCCGCCGGCGAGCCGCTCGGGGAGATGGAGCGGCTGCTCTTCGGCCCGGCCGACGAACCGGACGGCCAGCTCAACCTCTTCGGCGGCCTGCGCCGGGCGATGGCCAAGTGCGGCTACCGCGACCTGAAGGAGTTCCAGAAGGTCGGCCTGGTCCTGGACCGGTAGCTGGTAGCAGGGGTCCCCTGATACCGCTTTTCGATGAGGAGGGGTCCCCTGCCACCACGTCCGGCGCGGGCACCCTCGGCACGCGTCGACCGTTGCCGGAACCGGCCCGTGACCCACCGTCCGGGCCGGTTCCGGCTCGTCGCCGCGGTGCTGGCCCTCGTCGCCGTACCGGCCCTGGCCGGTTGCACCCCCAAGGACGACCCCGCCGGTGACGAGGGCGCCGCCGGCATCGGCGACCGTTACTTCCCGCAGTACGGCAACGGCGGCTACGACGTCGCCGGGTACGACCTGCGGGTGCGCTACGACCCGGCCACCGACCGGCTCGACGGCACCACCACGGTCACCGCCACCAGCCGACAGGCGCTGACCCGGTTCAACCTCGATCTGGTCGGGTTGACCGTCTCCTCGGTCACCGTGGACGGCCGGCCGGCCACGCACCGGCGGGACGACGCCGAACTGGTGGTCACCCCGGCCGAGCGGATCGCGCCGGGCCGCCGCTTCGCCGTGGTGGTCGAGTACGCCGGGGTACCCGGCACGGTCACCAACTCCGGCCTGGGCGAGGGCGGCTTCCTGCACACCTCCGACGGCGCGGTCGCGCTCGGTCAGCCGGAGTCGGCGAGCACCTGGTTCCCGGTCAACGACCATCCGTTCGACAAGGCGACGTACGACATCGAGGTGACCGTGCCGGACGGCCTGGCCGCGGTGAGCAACGGGGTGCCGGAGCAACGGACCAGCGCCGGCGGCTGGACCACCTGGAGGTGGGCCGAGCGGACCCCGATGGCGAGCTACCTGAGCACCCTGGTGATCGGGGAGTACCGGGTGGAGACCGGTGTGCACCGGGGACGTCCGGTGGTCACCGCGGTCGCCGCCGGGCTGCCCGCCGACGGTCCCGCCGCCCGGTCCCTCGACCGCACCACCGAGATCGCCGACTACCTGGAGATCCTCTTCGGGCCGTACCCGTTCGAGTCGTACGGCGGGATCGCGGTCGCCGACCCGCGTGTCGGGTACGCCCTGGAGACCCAGTCCCGCCCGGTGTACGGGCCGGGATTCTTCCGGGACGGACAGCCGAACCCCGGCGTGGTCGCGCACGAGCTGGCCCACCAGTGGTTCGGCAACAGCGTCTCGGTCGCCCGGTGGAGCGACATCTGGCTCAACGAGGGCTTCGCCACCTACGCGGAGTGGCTCTGGACGGAACACACCGGCGGCCGGACGGCCCAGCAGAGCTTCGAGCGGCAGTACGCCGTGACCGACTGGTCGATGCCCACCCTGGACCCGGGCCCGGCCCGGTTGTTCTCCACCGCGGTCTACCAACGGGGGGCGCTCACCGTGCACGCCCTGCGCCGGACGGTCGGCGACGACGCCTTCTTCCGGATCCTGCGGACCTGGACCCTGGAACGGCGCAACGGCAACGCGACCACCGGCGACCTCGTGCTGCTGGCCGAACGCCTTGCCGGCCGGTCGTTGCGTCCGCTTCTCGATTCCTGGCTGGTCGGCGACACCGCCCCGGCCATGCCCTGACCCGGTGTGTGATCATCGGAACGCCCGGTCGGCCCGGCCACGGTGGACGAGCCGGCGGTACCGGTCGTGGGCGCTCCGGCCCGCCGCGCGGGCGAGCCGCGCCGTCTCCTGGAGGTTGCGATGACACAGGTACGGCGTACGACACGCCGCGCCGCACTGCTGCTGGCGGCGGGACTGCTGGCGGCCGGTTGCGAGTCGTCCCCGCGCGAGCCGGAGGGCGTCCCGGAGCCGTCCGCCTCGTCGCCGAGTGTCCGCAAGTTCGTCCCCGGCGCGCCCGGGGCGGGGGACGCCTACTTCCCCAACTACGGCAACGGCGGCTACGACGTCCGCGAGTACGCGGTGAAGGTCCGCTACGACCCGGCGCAGGACCGGCTCGCCGGTGTCGTCACCGTCCGGGCGACGGCCACCGTCGACCTGTCCCGCCTCAACCTGGACCTGGCCGGGCTCACCGTCCGGGCGGTCAGCGTGGACGGGGCACCCGCCGCGCACACGCACGAGGGGGCGGAGCTGACCGTCGTGCCCGCCGCCGGCCTCCCCGCCGGCAACGGCTTCGAGGTCGAGGTCCGCTACGACGGCAAGCCCCAACCGCTGGAGAACGAGGCGCTCGGCGAGGGCGGCTTCATGCACACCTCCGACGGGGCGATCGCCCTCGGTCAGCCGGAGTCGGCGAGCACCTGGTTCCCGGTCAACGACCACCCCTCGGACAAGGCGACGTACGACATCGAGGTCACCGTGCCGGACGGGCTGGTCGCGGTGAGCAACGGCGTGCCGTCCGGCCGGGCCAGCGCGGGCGGCTGGACCACCTGGAAGTGGGCCGAGCGGACCCCGATGGCGAGCTACCTGAGCACGCTGGTGATCGGGGAGTACCGGATGGAGACCGGCGAGCACAAGGGACGGCCGGTGGTCACGGCGGTGAGCACCCGGATCCCCCGGGGCGCGGCCGACACGTCGATGGCGCGCACCCTCCAGGTCGCCGACTACCTGGAGACCGTCTTCGGGCCGTACCCGGTCGGGGCGTACGGCGGGGTGGTGATCTCGGACAGCCGGATCCGCTACGCGCTGGAGACGCAGAGCCGTCCGGTCTACTCCGCCGGGTTCTTCGACTCCGGCGAGAACGCCGGGATCGTCGTGCACGAGATCGCGCACCAGTGGTTCGGCAACAGCGTGTCGCTCCAGCGCTGGCAGGACATCTGGCTCAACGAGGGCCTCGCCACCTACGCCGAGTGGCTCTGGGCGGAGCACCAGGGCGACCGGACCGCCCAGCAGGCGTTCGACGCCGCGTACACCGGTTCCTCGTCGGCGCTCTGGCGTACCCCGCCGGGCGACCCGGGCGCGGCCGAGCTGTTCAGCGAGTCGGTCTACCAGCGCGGCGCGATGACCGTGCACGCCCTGCGGGTGACCGTCGGCGACGACGCGTTCTTCCGGCTTCTGAAGAACTGGGCCGCCGACAAGCGCGACGGCAACGCCACCACCGAGGACTTCGTGGCCCTGGCCGAGCAGGTCTCCGGCCGGCAGCTCGACGCGCTCTTCGACGCGTGGCTGTTCGGCACGCAGCGTCCCGACCGCCCCCGCTAGGTTCTCCGTCCGGCGAGTGCCTCTGCTGGAGGGTGCGAAAAGTGCCCCTGGCGCCGGGTTACCGATCGGTAGATGATGCCTCCATGCGGTACGACGTACTGGTCGTCGGATCCGGTTTCGGGGGCAGTGTCGCGGCCCTGCGACTGGCCGAGAAGGGCTGGTCCGTCGGTGTGCTGGAGGCCGGGCGGCGGTTCGCCGACCACGAGTTCCCGGAGACCTCCTGGCGGCTGCGGCGTTTCCTCTGGGCCCCCCGGCTGGGCTGCTACGGCATCCAGCGGATCAGCCTGCTCCGGCCGGCCGACCGGAAGGCCGGTGGGGGAGTGCTGGTGCTCTCCGGGGCCGGGGTGGGTGGCGGTTCCCTGGTCTACGCGAACACCCTCTACGAACCCCTGGACGCCTTCTACGACGACCCGCAGTGGCGGGACATCGCCGACTGGCGGTCCGAGTTGGCAGGTCACTACGACCAGGCGAAGCGGATGCTCGGCGTCACCACGTACCCGATCCAGACCGGCGCGGACCGGGTGATGCGGGCGGTGGCCGCGCGGATGGGGGTCGAGCACACCGTGCACCCGACCCCGGTCGCCGTGCACATCGGCCGCCCCGGCGAGCGGGTGGCCGACCCGTACTTCGGCGGGGCCGGCCCGGAGCGCACCGGCTGCATCCACTGTGGCTCCTGCATGACCGGCTGCCGGCACGGGGCCAAGAACACCCTGGTCAAGAACTATCTCTGGCTCGCCGAGCGGCTCGGCGCACGGGTGCATCCGCTGACCACGGTGACCGCGATCCGGCCCGCCCCCGGCGGCGGGTACCGGGTGGAGACCGTCCGCACCGGGTCCTGGCTGCGGAAGCGACGACAGGTGGTCGAGGCCGACCAGGTGGTCCTCGCGGCCGGTGCGCTCGGCACCCAGCGGCTGCTGCACGAGATGCGGGCCACCGGGGCGCTGCCCGGGATCTCACCCCGCCTCGGCGAGCTGACCCGGACCAACTCCGAGGCGATCCTCGGCGCGGCGGTGCCCCGCCGCCGGGCCCGGGCCGAGGGGCTGGACTTCACCGAGGGGGTGGCGATCACCAGCTCGTTCCACCCGGACGCGCAGACCCACATCGAGCCGGTCCGCTACGGACGCGGCTCCAACGCGATGGGGTTGTTCCAGTCGCTGCTGGTCGACGGTGGCCCGCACCGGCTCCGCCGCTGGCTGGGCATCCTGCTCCGGCAGCCGGGTCTCGCGGCGCGGATGTTGTCCGTACGCGGCTGGTCGGAGCGGACGGTGATCGCCCTGGTGATGCAGTCGGCGGACAACTCGCTGACCACCCGGCTGCGGCGTGGCCCGCTCGGCCGTCGGCTGGTCTCCGGCCCGGGGCACGGCGAACCGAACCCGACCTGGATCCCGGCCGGCAACCAGGCGGCCCGACTGCTCGCCGAGGAGATCGGCGGGGTGCCGGGCGGGTCGCTGACCGAGCCGTTCGACATCCCGATGACCGCGCACCTCCTGGGCGGCGCGGTCATCGGCGCCGACCCGGCCAGCGGAGTGATCGATCCGTACCACCGTGTCTTCGGTCACCCGGGTCTGCACGTGCTGGACGGCGCGGCGGTCTCGGCGAACCTGGGCGTCAACCCGTCACTGACGATCGCCGCCCAGGCGGAACGGGCGATGGCGTTCTGGCCGAACCGGGGCGACCCGGACCCGAGGCCGCCGCTCGGCGAGCCGTACCGCCGGCTGGAGCCGGTGCAGCCCCGGCTCCCGGCGGTTCCGGCCGACGCCCCCGGCGCCCTGCGGATGTGATCGGGCCCGCCGCCCGGGTGACTGTGCTCAGGTCCGCTGCCCGGGTCGACCCGTCGGGCGTGGTGGCCCAGGTTCGCGTCGGTCCGTCCAGGCGACCAGCACCGCGTGCGGGAGGGTCAGCGCGGCCAGCACGGCGACCGTCGCGGGCAGCGGGTCCGCCCGGTGGCTGGGCCAGGTGACCAGGGCTACCAGGGCGACAACGGCGACCACCGTGGGAGCCGCCGCCTGACGGGCGAAGCGACGCAGTGGCGGTCCGAGCCGTCCGGCCCCCAGATCGGCCGTGTTCCGCGGATCGTGCCGCAGCAACCGGGCGACGTGGCGGCAGGAGTGCCAGGCGGCGAAGTACGCCCCGACGGCCAGGGCCGGTGGCACGGTACCGAACAGCCCGGCGAGGAGAAGGGGTTGGCCGGCGTCGCGGACGCATCCGGCGCGGACCTGCCGGATCGCGGTGACCGTGACCGCGCACAGTACGGTGGCCAGCGCCAGCGTCCGCACCTCGACGGTGAGCAGCGCCGGTGCCTGCGGGGCCACTGCCGCCAGCAGCGGGTCGACCTGCTCCCGCCACAGGGCCAGCGGGATGACCACAGGCGGTCCCCCGTACGCGAGCACGACGGCCACGCCCGGACGGATCGGGCGGCGGTCCCGCTCGGCACGGAATGCCACGTCGGCGGTGCCGAAGTGGACGACCGACACGACGAGGAATCCGACCAGCGCCAGGTTCGGCGCGGCCCGGAAGGCCGCCAGTCCGGCCCCGGCGACGGCCGCGTAGACCACCAGCAGCGTCACGCGTGCCGGCAGTTGCCGGGCGCGTGCCGACATCCAGGCGGGCACCAGGTGGTCGACCGCGCCGTGCGGGAGTCCGAGGAGCAGTCCCGTGATCAGGAAGGCCGACGAGTCGCCCAGTCCGAAGGCGCGGATCAGCGGCGACAGCGCCAGCAGTCCACCGAGGGCGAGTTGCGAGGCGGCCCCAACGCGCAGCAGCAACCGGTCCGGCATTCCCGGGCCGTCCGCCGCGCCGGGCGACGGCTGTCGGAGTCGGGTCGGTGCGCCGTCGTCTGCTGCCGGCAGCGCAGGGCCGGCCCGCGTGGCCGGGTCAGACGACGGTGAGTCGACCACGGTCGGACAGGGAACGTAGCCGGCCGAGATCGACGATGCTCCAGCCCACCTTCGTCAGGATGGACAGCACGACGAAGAGCAGGCTGGTGGTGGCGGAGCTGATCAGACCGACACCGGTCGGGCCGATCAGCCAGAACACGGGGTAGCCCACCCAGAGCACGCTGAGCAGCAGGGCGGCCTCCCGGTACACCGCCGCGATCTCCTTCGGTTGGCGGTGCGCATGGGTGCGTAGCGGTCCCCAGATCAGGCCGTAGACCGCGAGGAAGGCCAGCACCCCGATCGCGTACAGGGTGTAGCGGGCCGTGGTGTCCACCGTGATCTCGGCGGCCAGCCCGCAGAGGAAGATCACCAGGTTCGTCCCGACGATGGCGCCGGTCAGTCTCCAGCGGCGGCCGGGCAGGGAGTGCGTCGCGGTCAGCATCAGGGCCACCAGCAACAGGGGGGAGGTGACCGCCCAGTCGACGTACCGCGCCCAGTAGAGCGTGTGGCCGGCCACCTCCACCCGCCCGCCGCCCAGGGCCATGACCAGGTACCAGGAGCCGGACCAGACCGGGATCGCGATCGCCACCCGGTACTCGCTGAGCGGGACTCCGTGCGGGTCCGCCCGCCATCGGGTGAAGAGCACGACCCCACCTGCCATGGCGGCGACGTACACCCAGAGCCACCACTCGGTCATGCACACTCCTCGGCCGGCTCCGGGAACACCATGCCCGCCCGGCTGTCCGTTTCTCGCGAACTGGCGTAGCCGGGGAGCGGGTAACGGAATGGTAGAAACACCCTATACAAGGCAAGAAAACCATGTTCCGGCAATAGCCCTGATTATGGTACGGAAACGCCCCGAGCTTCGTGGACGGCATCTCGCCGCCGCACCGCCGGTCCGTGGCCGCGGTCATGCGACGGACCGGCGGGGGCCTCGCTGGCGTCGCCGGTAGGCTTTGCTGCCATGAGCACGCCTCGCCCTGTCCTCGTGGTGGACTTCGGAGCCCAGTACGCCCAGCTCATCGCGCGCCGGGTGCGTGAGGCGCGGGTCTACTCCGAAATCGTGCCGCACTCGATGCCGGTCGCCGAGATGCTGGCGAAGAACCCTGCGGCGATCATCCTGTCCGGTGGCCCGTCGAGCGTCTACGAACCGGGCGCGCCGCAGGTCGACGCCGGGCTGTTCACCGCCGACGTGCCGGTCTTCGGGATCTGCTACGGCTTCCAGGCGATGGCCCGGGCCCTCGGCGGCACCGTCGCCCGCACCGGCAGCCGGGAGTACGGCGGCACGCCGTTGCGTCCCCGGGTGGACGCCGGGGTGCTGCTGCGGCAGTTGCCGGCCGAGCTGCCGGTCTGGATGAGCCACGGCGACTGCGTGACCGAGGCCCCGGACGGCTTCACGGTGACCGCCGAGTCGGCCGGCGCGCCGGTCGCCGCCTTCGAGGATGTCGTCGGCCGGCGGGCCGGCGTGCAGTTCCACCCGGAGGTCGGGCACACCGCGCACGGGCAGGAGATGCTCCAGCGCTTCCTCTACGACATCGCCGGCATCGAGCCGACCTGGACCCCGGCCAACATCATCGAGGAGCAGGTCGAGCGGATCCGCGCCCAGGTCGGCGACAAGGAGGTCATCTGCGGCCTCAGCGGCGGGGTCGACTCGGCGGTCGCCGCCGCCCTGGTGCACAAGGCGGTCGGTGACCAGCTCACCTGCGTCTTCGTCGACCACGGTCTGCTGCGCGCCGGTGAGGCGGAGCAGGTCGAGAAGGACTACGTGGCCGCCACCGGCATCAAGCTGAAGGTGGTCGACGCGCAGGAGCGGTTCCTCGGCGCGCTGGCCGGGGTGACCGACCCGGAGCAGAAGCGCAAGATCATCGGCCGGGAGTTCATCCGGGTCTTCGAGGCCGCCGCCCGGGAGATCGCCGCCCACGGCGACGTCGAGTTCCTGGTGCAGGGCACCCTCTACCCGGACGTGGTGGAATCCGGCGGCGGCACCGGCACCGCCAACATCAAGAGCCACCACAACGTCGGCGGGCTGCCGGAGGACCTGAAGTTCGCCCTGGTGGAGCCGCTACGCACGCTCTTCAAGGACGAGGTCCGGGCGCTCGGGCTGGAGCTGGGGCTGCCCGAGGCGATGGTCTGGCGGCACCCGTTCCCGGGGCCGGGCCTGGCCATCCGGATCATCGGCGCGGTCGACCAGGAGCGGTTGGACCTGCTCCGTCAGGCTGACCTGATCGCCCGCGAGGAGCTGACCGCCGCCGGGCTGGACCGCGACGTGTGGCAGTTCCCGGTGGTCCTCCTGGCCGACGTGCGCAGCGTCGGGGTGCAGGGTGACGGGCGCAGCTACGGCCACCCGGTGGTGCTCCGTCCGGTCTCCAGCGAGGACGCGATGACCGCCGACTGGTCCCGCCTGCCGTACGACGTCGTCGCCCGGATCTCCACCCGGATCACCAACGAGGTGGCCGAGGTCAACCGGGTGGTGCTGGACGTGACCAGCAAGCCCCCGGGCACCATCGAGTGGGAGTGACCCGAGCGGGCCGTCGAGCCGTCGAGGAGCCCCCGAGGAGCGGGTGGCCAGGTCGCGCCACCCGCCTCACCCGGGTGGCGCGGCCCGCGACGGGTGCGGCCAGGCCGGCGCGTCCGGTGGCTCCTCGGGCATGAGGAACCACATGACCGGGTACGCCAGCAGCGCCACGCCGGCGGTGAACAGGGTGGACACCGCGAAGACCACCCGGACCAGGGTGGGGTCGACCTCGAAGTAGCGGCCGAGGCCGCTGGCGACCCCGGCCACCATCCGGTCGGTGGTGGGCCTGCGGAGCTGTTTGTACGGGGCCTGCGGGGATGAGGGGCTCGTCCATGTCATGGCTCCACCCTCTCCGGTCGTCGCCCGGTTGCCCTCGGTGAGGGCCCGGATCTATACCCTGATCGATCCCTGAGGTGGAAGTCTTCCGTCAGGAATCTGACTGTTTTTCGATGTCGTACCTGGTCAGGGGGAGAATTCAGCCCCGTGACCACCATGCTGGAGCCGCTCCGCAGAATCGCGGCGTACGCAGTCTGTGCCGATTCAGTCGGCCGGGTGTTGCTGGTCCGCGCATCGGAGCGCGCCGGCACCCCCGGCACGTGGTCCCTGCCCGGTGGGGCGGTCGACCACGGCGAGGACCCGAACCACACGGTCGTCCGGGAGACCGCCGCCGAGACCGGGCTCTCCGTCGCGGTCTCCGGCCTGGAAGACGTCCTCGCCGACATGCGGGCCCTGCCCGACCGGGGCATCACCATCCACACCGACCGCCTCATCTACCGGGTCTCCGTCCGGGGCGGGACGCTCACCGACCGGGTCGACCGGCCGACCGACCTGGCCCGCTGGTTCACCCTGGACGAGGCGCGCGGGCTGCCGCTGCGCGCGTTCACCGCGCGGGCCCTGGGGCTGCCGTCGGGTGCCGTCGACGTGGTGCCGGACGAGGCTCCCGAGTTCCCCTCCTTCTACGCGGTGCCCGGTCCGGACGGGCTGCACCGGGCGCAGCGCTTCGCCGCGTACGCGGTGGCCACCGACCCGGAGGGACGCGTGCTGCTCACCCGGGTGGCCGACGGCTATCCGGGCGCGGGCTGCTGGCACCTGCCCGGCGGGGGCACCGACTACGGCGAGCAACCGGGCGCGGCGCTGATCCGGGAACTCGTCGAGGAGACCGGCCAGACCGGTCGCCTGGTCGGGCTGCTCGGGGTGGCCAGCCACCGGGACGCCGCCTCCCTCGGCCCCGAGGGCTATCCGATCGACTGGCACGGCGTCCGTGCCTTCTACCGGGTGGTGGTCGACCGGCCGGCCCCACCCACCGTGGCCGATGTCGGCGGTTCCACCTGCGAGGCCCGCTGGTTCGCCCGCGACGAACTGGAGACCCTGCCCGCCGACCGGCTCACCGAGGTGACCGCCGAAGCCGTCCGGGCCGCCGACCTCGCCTGAGCCCACCCCCTCACCCGGTACGCCGCGCACGACGTCGACGGTCCCGACGCGTCGGGCGCGGGCGCGGCTAACCTCATGATCAGCAGGGCGGGTGAGCGGGGGAGGGGTCGTGGGGGAACTGGTGGCGCGGCGGCGGGTCGGGGCGTACGGGCTGTTGACCGGGGCGGACGGACGGGTGCTGCTGACCCGGGCCTCCGCGCTGGCCGATTTTCCCGGCGTCTGGCAGTTGCCCGGTGGCGGGCTGGCGCACGCCGAGCACCCGGCGGACGCGGTGGTCCGCGAGTTCGCCGAGGAGACGGGGCTCGGGGTCGGGGTCGCCGGGCTCGAAGCGGTGGTGGCCGACGTGGTCCGGCTCCCCGACATCGGGGTGGTCCTGCACACGGATCGGATCATCTACCGCGTCACCGGCGTGTCCGGCACACTCCGCAACGAACCGGACGGAACGACCGACCTGGTGACGTGGATCGCACCGGCGGAGGCGGCCGGTCTGCCGCTGATGCCGTTCACCGCCGACCTGCTCGGACTGCCGGTCACCCCGCTTCCCGACAGCGCGCCGCGCGCCGTTCCCCGCACTCCGTATGGTCCGCCGCCGCAGGACCGGCGGCAGCGTTTCGGGGCGTACGGGCTGGTCACCGACCCGGCGGAGCGGGTGCTGCTCACCCTCATCGCCGAGGGGTACCCGGGGGCCGGCCGGTGGCACCTGCCGGGTGGTGGGACCGACCACGGCGAACAGCCGGTGACCGCGCTGCTACGGGAGATCGTCGAGGAGTCCGGCCAGCTCGGCCGGGTCACCGCGTTGCTCGACGCGAGCAGCCTGCACAACCCCGCTGCGCTGGGGCCGGAGGGTCGGCCGCTGGACTGGCACGGCGTCCGGGTGCTCTACCGGGTGGTGGTGGAGACGCCGACCGAGCCCGAGGTGACCGAACTGGCCGGGGGTTCCACCGCGCGGGCCGCCTGGTTCGACCGCCGTGACGCCGCCGAGCTGCCATTGACCGACATTGCCGCGCGGGCCCTTCGTCTGGTCGGATAGCCGATTGCTCGCCGAGCCGACATCGACCCGCTCCGGTAGAGTCGGCAGTTGAGATTGGCGGAGAAAAGGGCGCTCAGCCCGCGATCGGGAATAACCGGGCGATTCACGCGGTTTATAGGAGAAAAGTGCCGCCGGTAGCTATCGCCAAGTCCCGTACCACTGTGCAATGGTGTACTCCGCTTTGACGGCTGCCGGGCCAGAAGCGGCCCGGCACGAGAGAGCCGGACGCCCGCCTGCGAGGCGGTGAGTCGATCCGGTGATGGAGGAAACGTGCCGAGAGCCCCATGGCGCCGGCGTCGTACGTCTGACAGTCCGCGCCCCGCAGGCCGCCGCTGGGCGGGGCCGCTGCGACGCAGCAGTACGTTCGCTCGCCAGGTGCTGCTGGTCCGGGTGGGACGCCGGGACGGCGACCCCCGCCACACGACCGACGTGGCCCTGCCCGAGCGCCGTTACGCCGACCGGCTGCGCCGGCGGTACGCCTCGGACCGGTTGAACCGGGCCGAGATCGAGGCCGTCATGCCGGTCAGCCCGGCGATCGCCCCGACGACACCGGTGGACGACACCCCGGCGCGGTCGATCCCGCTGCTCCCCGGTGAGCGCACGGTCGCTCGGCGGGCGAAGTTCGCCCTGGTCAACGCGTGCACACTGGCCAGCCTCATGCTCGGCGTCACCGCGATCTTCCTGGCCATGCAGGGCGAGGTACGCCTCGCGGCGGTGCTCCTGATCGCCTGCGTCGCCTTCGACGGACTCGACGGGGCGTTGGCCCGCAAGCTCAACGTGGCCAGCCCGTTCGGCGCGCAGATGGACTCGCTCGCCGACATGTGCTCGTTCGGCATCGCGGCTCCGATGGTGGTCTACGCCTCGCTGGCCGGCGCGGTTCCCACCGCGGCTGCCGCGCTCGCCTGCGCCCTGGTCGCGGCCTGTGCCGCGATCCGACTGGCCCGGTTCAACGTCTCGCCGAAGGACGGCCGGTTCTTCTGCGGGGTGCCGACCACCATGGCCGCGATGGTGCTGGCGCTCGCCGTTGCCATCGACCTTCCGGTGCCTCCGGTGGTCCAGGTCGCCGGGGTCGCCCTGCTCGCCTTCGCCATGGTCTCCAGCTTCCCGTACGCCAAGCTGGCCCGACTGATCAAGATGCCGGCGTGGCTGTGGCTGGCCCCGGTGATCGGTGCCCTGGTCGACCCGCGGCTCACCTTCGCCCTGGTCGTGGTCGCCTACCTGGCCAGTGGACCGCTGCTCTGGCTGCACCAGCGCCGGACCGCCTGACCCGAGACGACGAGAATGGGGTGCCGCGACGTCGCGGCACCCCATTCTCGTCCTCAGCGCCAGCGGGCGATGACCGAGGAACCGCCGACCACCTTGTCGCCCGGTCCCACCAGGGGGTCCGCCGCCTCGGCCGGCAGGTAGACGTCGGTCCGCGAGCCGAACCGGATCAGGCCGAAACGCTCGCCCCGGGCCAGCAGCGAACCGACCGGAGCGCGCTGCACGATGCGCCGGGCGATCAGGCCGGTACGCTGTGCGACCACCACCGTGCCGTGCTCGGTGTCCAGCACCGTGTACGCGGCGACGTTGTGCTCGGCCTCCGGCTTCATCGCGTTGGCGAAACCGCCGTCGGCGACGAAGTAGTCGACCACCTTGCCGGCCACCGGGGACCGGTTGACGTGCACGTCGAGCACCGACAGGAAGACCGCGACCCGCAGCCATTCGCCCGCGCCGAACCGCTCGTCGTGCAGCCGCTGGACGGAGAGCACCCGCCCGTCGGCGGCGGCGACCACTGCCGACGGGTCCTCCGGGACGTCCCGCTCGGGGTCCCGGAAGAACGCCGCCACCGGGGCGGCGGCGAGCGCCGGCACCAGCCACAGCTTCGACTTCGGCCGGACCGCCCTGGTCAACGCGGCCAGCCCGAGGGCGATGCCGGCGGCGGCCACCCCGTTGGAGTCGATGTGCATGTCACGGGTCAGCGGCACGCTCGACGGCCGGTACGCCGGGGCGAGCCGGGCCGCCATCGCCGCGTCGACCGCCGTGAACCGGAGCCGGTGCACCCGGACCGGCGGCTGGTTGCGCAGCACCAGGTCGACCCCGACGCCGTGCAGCGCACCCTGCCGGTCGAGTTCGGCCGCCGCGCCCGCGGTCCGGCCCGGACCGGCCGGCGTCGCCACGCTCAGCACGCCGCCCTCGGCGAGGTACTTGGTCAGGCCGTCCAGCGTCGCCCGGGCCTCCTCGCCGGTGCCGACGAGCGCCTCGCCGACGATCATGACGTCGGCGGCCTCGGCCTCGGCCAGGGTGTCGACGACCCGGACCCGGTCGGCGACCCAGCTGCCCAGCGTCGCCACGTGGCTGCGCAGCTCGGCGGGGCTGGTCGACCCGGCCGGCACCACGGTGAGGCGGTCCCCGGGCAGCAGCGCCTCGATCGCCACGGCGAGGACCGGGGCGTCCGGGGTCACGCCGACCAGCAGGGCGGCCTTGCGGTCGTCGCACCGGGCGAGTTCGGCGGCGAGGGTACGCGCGGCGCGCTCGCCGATGCGTACCTCACCGAATCGGCCAAGGCTGCGCACGGCGGGGGACTGAGTCATGTCGGACGGGCTCCTAGCAGCATCGGGACGGAAATCGCAGCGGAGGGGCCGGGACGGCGCGGACGAGGCGTGCCGGCGGCGGAAGCGAGGTCTCCACCAGCCAGCATAGGCGGCACGGAGCAACGGTCCCACCGGCGCGGCTGCGCTCCGGTCCTCCGGGCACGGTCAACCGTCGCCGTCTCCCCGGCGGGCACTGTCACCGACCTCCCCTCGGCCGTCCGGCGGCCGGTCCGGGTCCCCGGCGCCCCCGGGCAGCGGGATGCCCGGGGCCGGCGGAACCGCCGAGATTGGCGGTATCTCCGAGATCGGCGGAATGTCCGAGGGCGGCGGGACCGCCGGGATCGGCGGTATCTCCGAGATCGGCGGGCCGGTCGAGGCCGGCGGGAGATAGGCCATCGGTGGGGTGCGCGAAGCCGGTGAAACGCTTGAGGCGGACGGCGGCGGGCTACCGGGGGAGCCGGCGGTGGGGCCGGCGTCCGCCGACGAGCGGGCCGCGCGCAGTGCGCCCAGCAGACCCAGCACGCCGACCACGACGAGCGCGCCGGCCAGGAACCAGCCGATCGGCACCACCAGGCCGAGCAGTTGCGCCAGCAGCCACCAGGCCGCGGCGGCCAGGAAGAGCAGCCCGAAGGTCAGGGACAGCAGGTCGGTGCGGTGGGCTCTCACCGGGTCACCTCCAACGCGCCGGCGTTGACCTGGATGAACAACCGCAGCGTGCCGCCGCCCGCACCGTCGGCGCCCAGGTCGGTGGACTCACGCACCCGGCGGTCGAGACCGCTGGAGCCGACACCGAAGATGACCGCGTCACCGGCGTGCACCTCGGCGTGGGTGATCACGTCGACGTTCGGTGGCACCAGCACGGTCGCGTCCCCGAAGGAGATGATGACGGTGGTCCGGGTGTCCCGCTGTGCGAAGTCCACCGCGCGCAGGTCCAGCACCGCGTCGCCGAAGGTGTTCTCGTACCGGGGGGCGAGATCCTCGTAGCTCGCCGGGGTCCAGGTCACGTTCCCGTTCATCCTGCGCCACTCCTCGAACGACTCGACCGCGGTGACGAAGCCGAGCGCCGCGGAGGTGACCAGCCCCAGCGCGATCAACCAGCGGGCCCGGCCGAACCAGGCGCCCACGAGCAATCCGAGTCCGATGGTGGCCAGCGCCGCCGCGAAGTACGCCGACGCGCTGACCCGGACCACCCCGATCAGGTCGAGGACGGCGACCACCCCGCAGGCGAGGAAGACCAGCGAGAACGTCGCCGGGCCGAGCGGTGAGCGCTCCCGGGGACGCTTCGGCGCCGGCCGGGGGGCGGGGGCGGCGGTGCGGGCGGTGGAGGGTTGGAGCGGGCGTACGGGCCGTGCGGGGCGAAGGGCGGGCGGTATCCGGGCGGGGTGGACGCGAGGGCGACCGGTGGCAGTGGCCCGGCCGGGGGCAGCGGCGCCGGTGGGGTCGCGGCGGCCAACGGTTCCGGGGCCGGCCAGCGGGGGGCCTCGGGGAACACCGGTCCGGGAGCCGGCGACCACGGCGGGGTGGGGGCCGGCGCGGACACCGGTACCTCCGGCCGGGTCGTCGTGGGCGGTACCGGACCCGGGGCGGGGTGGGCCACCGGGGGCACCGGCCCCGGCAGTGGCGTCGTCGGCGGTTCGACGGGCGGCGGGGTGCGGCGAAAACGGTCGCGGGCGGGGTGGTCCCGGTTCAGCAGCAGCGCCCCGCCGATCAGGATCGCCGCACCGAGCAGCACGGCCCGGAAGGCGTCCGTCACGATGTAGCCGAAACTCACCGCCACCAGGATGCTCAGCACGATCACCGTGATCGGGGACATGCTCGACCGGCCCCGGCCCAGCATCGACTCCACCGGGGATGCGCTGTCCCCCTCGCCGGGGATGATCAGCCAGGCCGAGACGTAGATCAGGATTCCGACGCCACCGAAGAAGCCGAGCACGGCGAGGAGCACCCGCCACAGCACCGGGTCGGTGTTGGTGGCCCGTCCGACCGCCGCGCAGACCCCGGCCAGGTAACGCCCCTCCCGGGGGCGGACCAGGCCGTACCGTGAGGTGAAGCCGACCCCGCCAGGGACGGCTTCCGGTCCTACGGGGGGCGGCCCGGCGTGCGACGTCGCGGTCGCGCTCCCGGCCGGTGGCGACGGTGGTACGCCCGGCTGGGTCGCCTCCGGGCGGGGCGACCGGGCGGGTTCCTCGGTCATACCGGTAGATCCTGCTAGGTGTCGGGACGGGTCGTCGTCGGGACCCACCCTGAGCGCACCCTGAGATCCGGGAACCCGGAAACTCGGGGGCGTCCCCGTGGCCCCGCGACCGTGGCGCGTGTGACGATCGGTGACGGCGCCGCAGCGAACCGACCGGCGTCGGACCGTCGCGACCAGGGAGCCCGCGATCAGTACCGTTACCCAGCCCCCCCGTCTCTACCGGGCCCGCGAGCACCGGATGGCCGTGGGCGTGGCCGCCGGCATCGCCGACCACATCGGCGTCTCGGTCGTACGGGTGCGGATCGCCTTCATGGTCCTGCTCGGCCTGAGCGGGCTCGGCCTGCTCCTCTACGCCGCGTTCTGGGCGGTGGTCCCGGTCCGGCCGGGGGACACCGCCACGCCGCCCCGACGGGACATCGCGCAGCTGCTGCCGTTCGTGGTGATCGGTCTGGCCGTGCTGCTGGTGCAGATGCAGCTCTTCGACTCGGTCGGTGTCGCCGGGACCGCCGGCTGGCTGGTCGCCATCATCGCGGTCGGCGCGGGGGTGATCTGGCACCAGTCCCCGGAACGCCGTGGCCAGGCCAACGGGTCCCTGCCGCTGCCCTGGCTGAGCGCGGTGGTGGAGGAGACCGACCGGCGGGCCTTCGTGCTCCGTTTCATCGGCGGTGGGGTGCTCGTCGCGGTCGGCATCATCGGCGTCGCGGCGGTGTACTCGCCGGTGCAGAACGTCGACGCCGTCATCAACGGGGTGATCTTCGCGCTGGTCGGGCTGGCCGGCGTCGGGGTGGTGGCCGCGCCCCTGCTCTGGCGGACGTTCAACCAGCTCCGCTCGGAGCGGGAGGGGCGGATCCGGGAACAGGAACGCGCCGAGCTGGCCGCCATGATCCACGACCAGGTCCTGCACACCCTCGCTCTGATCCAGCGCAACGCCGCCGACGTCAAGACGGTGCAGCGACTCGCCCGGGGGCAGGAACGGACGCTGCGCAGTTGGCTCTACAAGCCGACCGCCTCACCCACCGAGCGCTTCGCCGCCGCGCTCGAACAGGCGGCAGCCGAGGTGGAGGACACCTTCGGGATCACCGTGGAGGCGGTGGTGGTGGGCGACCAGGAGACCGACGAGCGGGTGGGCGCGCTGGTCGCCGCGGCCCGCGAGGCGATGGTGAACGCGGCCAAGCACGCCCGGGTGCAGACCGTCTCGCTCTACGCCGAGGTGGAGCCGGACCAGGTCAGCGTCTTCGTCCGGGACCGGGGTGTCGGGTTCGACCAGGAGACGGTGGATGATCACCGGCACGGGGTACGAGGTTCCATCATCGGGCGGATGAAACGGCACGGCGGGCGGGCGGAGATCCGTTCCGGGCCGGGGGAGGGGACCGAGGTCCGGTTGATCCTGCCGGTCTCCGGGAACGGCAACGGCGCTACGGCGGAAAGGGACAGGTGACCATGTCCGAGCAGGTCGAACAGGCAGGCGTTCACGACGGGCGGCTGCGGGTCTTCCTCGTCGACGACCACGCGATGTTCCGTGCCGGCGTCCGGGCCGAGTTGGGCGCGCACGTCGAGGTGGTGGGGGAGGCGAGCACCGTCGCGGAGGCGGTGGCCCGGATCGCGGCGGCCCGACCCGACGTGGTGCTGCTGGACGTGCACATGCCCGACGGCGGCGGCCGGGCCGTGCTGGAGGCGGTGCGACGTTCCCACCCGCAGGTGCGGTTCCTCGCGTTGAGCGTGTCGGACGCCGCCGAGGACGTGATCGGCCTGATCCGGGCCGGTGCCCGGGGTTACGTGACCAAGACGATCTCCCCGGACGAGCTGGCCGCGGCGATCCGTCGGGTGGCCGACGGTGACGCGGTGTTCTCGCCCCGGCTGGCCGGGTTCGTGCTGGACGCCTTCGCGGCCCGGCCGGACACCCCGGTCGCCGATCCGGAGCTGGACCAGCTGACCAACCGGGAACGCGAGGTGCTGCGGCTGCTGGCCCGGGGGTACGCGTACAAGGAGATCGCGAAGGAGCTGTACATCTCCATCAAGACGGTGGAGACGCACGTGTCGAACGTGCTGCGCAAGCTCCAGATGTCCAACCGGTACGAGCTGTCCCGCTGGGCGGCCGACCGCCGGCTGGTGTGACCGGACAGGCCGCCCGGTGCGGTGCCGGGGGCGAACGCCGATAATCGGGTGCCGAACGGTCCGGCGTGCCGGACAATTCGCGGCGCCTGGCGGTACGTCACGTCACCTCGGTACCCTCGTCCGACCAGGGGCGGAGAGTGCCCGCACAGTCGAATCCGCCCTCATCTGGACGGGTGGAAAACAGCGCGCTTCCGTGGCGCTGCGGAGCGTGACGGTGCTCACGCGGTGAAGCTCCCTGCTGACGGTGCCGTCTGTGGTGATGCCCGCTGACCAGCGCTGCGGAACCGGTCAGGGCGCGACGGCCGGTGCGGATCACGGCTCGACGCGGGCCGATGTCGGCACCGTCCCGGCCGGGTATCGGCTTGATAACACCGCTTTCCGCTGTGGCGCATCTGGTGTCACAGTGGCAACCACCTCACAACCCCCTCGTGAGCCGAGCGCCCTGAGGAGGCACTCCCATGCGCGGGAAATTCCTGAAGGTGGCGGTCGCTGCGACCGCCACCGCCATGTTGGCCACCGCATGCAGCGGTGGTGGCGACGACGACCCGTCGGACTCCGGCAAGAGCGGTGGTGAGCTCCGCGTCTACGCGTCGGAGCCGGCGTTCCTGCTGCCGTCCGCTGCGGACGACGAGCCGTCGCTGTACGTGATCCGTCAGATCTACCGTGGTCTGGTCAAGTACAACGCCGAGACCGGTGCCCCGGAGAACGACCTGGCCGAGTCGATCGAGTCCCAGGACCAGAAGCTCTGGACGATCAAGATCAAGGACGGCTACACCTTCGACAACGGTGAGAAGGTCAACGCCGACGCCTTCATCCGGTCGTGGAACTTCGCGGCGTACGGGCCGAACGCCCAGAACAACGCGTACTTCATGAAGCGGATCGCCGGGATCAAGGACGTCTCGTCCGAGGACCCGGACGGCGAGGGCCCCAAGAAGGCCCCGGAGCCGAAGGCCAAGGAGCTCTCCGGCCTGAAGAAGGTCGACGACCTGACCTTCACCGTCGAGCTGACCGAGCCCTTCTCCGGCTTCCCGACCACGATCGGCTACCCGGGCTTCTCCCCGATGGCCGAGGCGTGCATCGCGGACAAGGACAAGTGCAACGAGACGCCGATCGGCAACGGCCCTTACAAGATCGAGGGCAGCTGGCAGCACAACGTCGGCATCACCGTCGTCCGCAGCGACAGCTGGAAGGGCGACCCGGGCAAGCCGGACAAGATCAACTACCGGATCTTCGCCGACGTCGACGCCGGCTACGCCGCCTTCCAGGCCGGTGAGCTGGACGTGCTGTACACCCTGCCGCCGGCGCGGTACAAGGAGGCCAAGGCCACCTACGGCGACCGCCTCTACGAGCAGCCGAGCGACAGCTTCACCTACGTCGGCATGCCGATCTACAACGAGAACTTCAAGGACAAGCGGATCCGCCAGGCCATCTCGATGGTCATCGACCGCCAGTCGATCATCGACGCCGTCTTCAACGGCCGGTTCACCCCGGCCAGCGGCTACATCGCGCCGTCCTTCGAGGGTGCCCGCGAGAACGCCTGCCAGTACTGCAAGAAGGACGTCGAGAAGGCCAAGCAGCTCCTCGAAGCGGCGGGTGGCTGGAAGGGCGGCAAGCTCCAGCTCTGGGCCAACGCCGGCGCCGGCCACGACGCCTGGCTCCAGGCCGTTGGTGACCAGGTCAAGGCCGCTCTCGGCATCGACTACGAGCTGAAGGTCAACCTGCAGTTCGCCGAGTACCTGGAGACTGCGGACAACCGGAAGTTCACCGGCCCGTTCCGTCTCGGCTGGAGTGCTGACTACCCGTTCCTGGAGAGCTACCTCGCCCCGCTGTACAGCACCGGTGCGGACAGCAACAACTCCACCTACGCGAACCCCGAGTTCGACGCCCTGCTGAAGCAGGGTGACGCCGCCAACTCGATCCAGGAGGCGATCCCCTTCTACCAGAAGGCGGAGGACCTGATCCTGGAGGACCTGCCGGTCATCCCGATGTGGTGGGGCAAGGTGGGCGCGGTCTACGGCGAGAACGTCGACAAGTTCGTCTGGAACGCCGTCGCGGACGCTGACTACGGCCAGATGACGATGAAGCAGAGCTGAGCTTCACTTCCCTGATCTAGCCGTAGGACACGACGTGGCGGCAACGATCTCCCTACGAGGGAGGACGTTGCCGCCACGTCAGCGCCGAGAGGAGAAACAGACATGGGGCGCTACGTCATCCGACGGTTGCTCCAGTTCATACCCACCGTGCTGGGCACCATGTTCCTGCTGCACTACCTCACCTCGCTGGCGGTCCAGTTCAGCGGGAACCCGGTCCGGGCGCTGTTCGGCGACCGGACGCCGCCGGAGTCGGTGCTGAACGCTCTGACCGAGCGGCTCGGCTACGACGACCCGTGTCTGGACCGGAAGGGCGACCCCTGCCTCTGGCGCGCAGCCGAGAACGGCAGCGGTTGGCTCGGCACCGGTCTCGAGCCGGGGCTCTTCTTCGACCGGTTGGAGGGGATCTTCCTCCACTTCGACTTCGGCGTTAACCTCCGTCAGTACGAGGTGACCGACCTGGTGGCGGACGCCATGCCGTTCACCGTGAAGATCGTCGTCATCGCCATCCTCTTCGAGGCCGTCGTCGGCATCATCGCCGGCGTGCTGGCCGGTCTGCGCAGTGGCAGCTTCACCGACTACCTCGTCAAGATCTCCACGGTCTTCATGATCTCGGTGCCGATCTTCGTGCTCGGCGTCCTGATCCGGGAGTTCATCGGGGTCAAGTTCGGCAACATCCTGCGGGACCAGACCTGGGTGCCCGATGTTCTCGCCAACGGTGTCTTCAGCCCCGGCTACAAGCCCGACTACCCCTGGGCCAGCCTGGTCATCCCGGGTCTGGTGCTGGGTGCCACCGCGCTGGCCACCACTGCCCGGCTGACCCGGACCAGCATCATGGAGAACATCCGGGCCGACTTCGTCCGTACCGCCAAGGCCAAGGGTCTGAAGAACAAGCGGGTCATCGGCGTGCACACGCTGCGCAACTCGCTCATCCCCGTGGTCACCCTGATCGGTGTCGACATCGGCGGCCTGCTGGGCGGGGCGGTGATCACCGAAACGATCTTCAACGTGCCGGGTATCGGTCGTCTGGCCGCCTTCGCCGCCCGGACCGGCGAGTCGTCGGTGGTGGTCGGTGTGGTCACCATGCTCGCCCTGGTCTTCATGATCGCCAACCTGCTGGTCGACATCCTCTACGCGGTGCTGGACCCGAGGATCCGCTATGAGTGACCGGCGACGGACACGCGGCGGACCGTCGGGGTCCCGCCAGTCGGCAGGTCGAAGCGAAACGAGGTGTGGAGATGAGTGACCTGAGCAGCGCCGGCACCGCGATGAGCGGTGACTCCTCGGCCGCCACCGCGGTGGCCGGCGCGCCGAGCCCGGACAAGGGCGGCAAGGTGCGTAGCGCGAGTCTCTGGGCGGACGCCCGGCGGCAGCTGGTCCGTGACCCGATCTTCATGGTCGCCGCGCTCTACATTCTCGTCGTCGGTTCCATGGCGGTCTTCCCGAAGCTGTGGACCAGCCAGGACCCGCGGGACTGCGACACCGCCCGGTCCCGGATTCCCCCGAGCGGCGACCACCCGTTCGGCTTCGACATCCTTGGCTGCGACTACTACTCGCACGCCATCTACGGGGCCCGCCCGTCGATGACGATCGCGTTGCTCGCCACCCTGGGCATCGTGGCGGTCGGTGGTCTCTTCGGCCTGCTCGCCGGCTACTACGGCGGCTGGGTCGACTCGATCATCTCCCGGGTGATGGACATCTTCTTCTCGCTGCCGTTCCTGCTCGGCGCGATCGTGTTCCTCACCGTCATCAAGCGGCAGAACGTGATAACCCTCGCCATTGTCCTGGTGGCGCTCGGCTGGCCCACTATCGCCCGGATCATTCGAGGTAGCGTGATCTCTTCGAAGGATCTGGACTACGTGCACGCGGCGAAGGCGGTCGGTGCCGGCCACGGTCGGCTGATGTTCCGGCACATCCTGCCGAACGCCATCGCGCCGATGATGGTCTACGCCACGATCATCCTCGGGTCGTTCGTCGCCACCGAGGCCACCCTGACCTTCCTCGGTGTCGGCCTCCAGCCGCCCGCGCAGTCCTGGGGCATCATGATCAGCGCCCACCAGGTCTACTTCCTGGAGGACCCGTGGCTGCTGCTCTTCCCCTGTGGGCTGTTGGTCGGCACGGTGCTGTCCTTCATCCTCATGGGTGACGCCCTGCGTGACGCCCTCGACCCGAAGTTCCGGTGAGCAGCATGACTACTGACGTCAACGTCAAGATGGACGCTCTGCCCGGCCTCGACCCCAACGCGCTTCCGCTTCAGGTCAAGAACCTTCAGGTCGAGTTCCGTACCCGCAACGGCATCGCCAAGGCGGTAAACGGGGTCAGCTTCGACGTCGCTCCGGGCGAGACCCGGGCGATCCTCGGCGAGTCCGGTTGCGGCAAGAGCGTGACCGCCCAGGCGATCATGGGCATCCTGGACACCCCGCCCGGCTTCGTCACCGGCGGCGAGATCCTCTACCGCGGTGTGGACCTGCTCAAGCTCCCCGAGGAGCAGCGGCGCAAGGTCCGCGCCAACAAGATCGCCATGATCTTCCAGGACGCGCTCTCCGCACTGAACCCGGTCTTCACCGTCGGGTTCCAGCTCAGTGAGCTGTACCGCAAGCACCGGGGAATGTCCCGCAAGGACGCCAAGGCGCGCGCGGTGGAGTTGCTCGACCTGGTCAAGATCCCGGCGGCGAAGCAGCGGGTGAACGACTTCCCGCACCAGTTCTCCGGCGGTATGCGGCAGCGCGTCATGATCGCCATGGCACTGGCCCTCGACCCCGAGGTGCTGATCGCCGACGAGCCGACCACGGCGCTCGACGTGACCGTGCAGGCCCAGATCATGGCGCTGCTGGCCGAACTCCAGCAGGAGCGGAACATGGGTCTGGTGCTCATCACGCACGACATGGGCGTGGTGGCCGACGTGGCGGACCGGATCTCGGTCATGTACGCCGGCCGGGTGATCGAAGAGGCCGGCGTCAACGAGATCTACGCCAGCCCGGCGCACCCGTACACCAAGGGCCTGCTGGAGTCGATCCCCCGGCTCGACCTCAAGGGCCAGGAGCTCAGCGCCATCAAGGGCCTCCCGCCGGTCCTGACGAACATCCCGCCGGGCTGCTCGTTCAACCCGCGGTGCCGGTACGCGCAGGACGTCTGCCGGAAGGACCCGTCGCCGCCGCTGTACACGGTGTCGTCGGACCGGACGGCCGCCTGCCACTTCTGGAAGGAGGTCAAGGGCGATGAGTGACCTCGTGCTCGAGACCCGTGACCTGGTGAAGCACTTCCCGCTGACCAAGGGCATCGTCTTCAAGAAGCAGATCGGGGCGGTCCGCGCGGTCGACGGGATCAACATCGAGCTGCGTCGGGGCGAGACCCTGGGCATCGTCGGCGAGTCCGGCTGCGGCAAGTCGACCCTGGCCCGCCTCCTGGTCGGCCTGGAGACGCCCACCTCGGGTGACCTGTTCGTGCAGGGTCGGAACATGTCCAAGGTGGGGGCGTCGGAGCGGCGGCGCGGCCGGCGCAACATCCAGCTCGTCATGCAGGACCCGTACACCTCGCTGAACCCCCGGATGACCGTCGGTGACATCATCGGCGAGCCGTTCGAGGTGCACCCGGACGTGGTGCCGAAGGGGAAGCGGCGGGCCCGGGTGCAGGAGCTGATCGACCTGGTCGGGCTCAACCCCGACCACATCAACCGGTATCCGCACCAGTTCTCCGGCGGCCAGCGGCAGCGCATCGGCATCGCCCGGGCGCTGGCGCTCAACCCGGAGATCATCCTCTGCGACGAGCCGGTCTCGGCGCTGGACGTGTCGATCCAGGCCCAGGTGGTCAACCTGCTGGAGAAGCTCCAGAACGAGCTGGGGCTGTCGTACATCTTCATCGCGCACGACCTGTCGGTGGTCCGGCACATCGCCGACCGGGTCGCGGTGATGTACCTCGGCAAGATCGTCGAGATCGGCACCGAGGACGAGATCTACGAGAACCCGACCCACCCGTACACCCAGGCGCTGCTCTCGGCGGTGCCGGTCCCCGACCCGAAGCTCCGTGGGCTGCGGGACCAGATCGTCCTGGCCGGCGACGTGCCGTCGCCGGCCAACCCTCCGTCGGGCTGCCGGTTCCGCACCCGGTGCTGGAAGGCGCAGGACATCTGCGCCGAGCAGGTGCCCGCCCTGGAGGCACGCGAACACTCCGCTCACCCGAGCGCCTGCCACTTCGCGGAACCCCGCGACGTGGTGCACGCGGTCGAGTAGCACGCAGACGCCGCTGATCCGGCCACCCGTACCGGGCCAGCGGTGAAAGGAAGTGCCTCCTCAGTATCCGGGGCGTCGGTCGTCAGACCGGCGCCCCGGATCTGTGTCGACCGGCGTCCGCCAGCGGCGTGGGACCCTCGCCGGAGCCGACCGGCGTCCGGCGGTGGGACCCGCCCCCGGCGGCGCGCGCCGCCCGGACGGTCAGAGCGGTCCGCGACCGGCGCGGAGCAGCAGGAGGGCGAGCTGGACGCCGTCGGCCCCCAGCGCCGTCCGGAACCGCTCCAGGATCGCCTGCTCCCGGGAGAGCACCAGCCGGGTTCCGCCGGAGGCGATCCGGGTCCTGCCGACCTGCTGCGACAGGCCGGCCCGCTCCTGCCAGAGCTCGATCAACCGTTGGTCGATCTCGTCGATCCGCTCCCGGATGGCGACGATCCGGGCCGCCGCGTCCGGCTCCTGCGTGCCGGTCTGCGCCTCGACCGGGGCCTCCTGGCCGCCCGGACGCGTCGTACCGGCCGACTCGCCGTTCTGCTCCACCACGTCTGTCATCATCGGGTACCTCTCGCACAGTGGTGCCCGGTGCCCGGATCCCGGGACGACAATGCCCCGGACTCCAGGAGCCCGGGGCATTCGTAGGTCTGATCGATCAGGCGCGACCTGCGGCTGCCGGACTCCCGGAGCCGTAGTAAAAGGAGAAGCACTGACCGAACACGCCGTCGAGTATGCCCACCCGGTGACCCGGGGCGCAAGCGTTCCGCAATTCGGCCGTATCACCAGCAGGAGCGGGGCGCCCGCGCCCGGGTGGTAGCAGGGGCCCCCTGCTACCACTTTCTGCGTAGCAGGGGACCCCTGCAACCACGTCGGCGGCACCGGCGCGCGGCGGAGCGGCACCGCGGACGGAAGTGTCGGTCCGGCGGCATAGACTCGCCCTGCGATGCATGCTCTCTTCGAAATCCCGCCGTCCCAGTCCGCGCCGGCCTCCCCGTCCGCCGTGCCCTCCCGCGCGGGCTCCGGACCGGCCCGGTCCGATCCGGAGAGCCTGCTCGCCGGGTTGAACGGCCCGCAGCGGGATGCGGTCACCCACGCCGGGTCACCGCTGCTGATCGTGGCCGGCGCCGGCTCGGGCAAGACCCGGGTGCTGACCAACCGGATCGCCTACCTGCTCGCCGCGCGGGACGTGCATCCTGGCGAGATCATCGCGATCACCTTCACCAACAAGGCCGCCGGCGAGATGAAGGAGCGGGTGACCGCCCTGGTCGGCCCGCGTGCCCGGCTGATGTGGGTGTCGACGTTCCACTCCGCCTGCGTGCGGATCCTGCGGGCCGAGCACGAGCACGCCGGGCTCAAGTCGACCTTTTCCATCTACGACGCCGACGACTCCCGCCGGCTGATGCAGCTGGTCGCCCGCGAGCTGGACCTCGACCCGAAGCGTTACCCGGCCCGGGGGCTGGCCGCCCAGGTCTCCAACCTCAAGAACGAGCTGGTCGACCCGGAGGCGTTCGCCGACCGGGCCAAGGGGCCCAACGAGCGGGCGCTCGCCGAGGCGTACACGCTCTACCAGCGGCGGCTGCGCGAGGCGCACGCGCTGGACTTCGACGACCTGATCATGACGACGGTGCACCTGCTCCAGTCGCACCCGCACGTCGCGGAGAGCTACCGCCGCCGGTTCCGGCACGTGCTGGTCGACGAGTACCAGGACACCAACCACGCCCAGTACGTGCTGATCAAGGAACTCGTCTCCGGCACCGAGGGGATCGAACCGGCCGAGCTCTGCGTGGTCGGTGACGCCGACCAGTCGATCTACGCGTTCCGGGGCGCGACGATCCGCAACATCCTGGAGTTCGAGCGGGACTTCACCGACGCCCAGACGATCCTGCTGGAGCAGAACTACCGCTCCACCCAGACCATCCTCAGCGCGGCCAACGCGGTCATCGACCGGAACACCTCCCGCAAGCCGAAGCGGCTCTGGAGCGACGCCGGGGCCGGCGAGCAGATCGTCGGGTACGTCGCCGACACCGAGCACGCCGAGGCGGACTGGGTGGCCCGTGAGATCGACCGGCTGGTCGACGCGGGCGAGACCCGCCCCGGCGACGTGGCGGTCTTCTACCGCACCAACGCCCAGTCCCGGGTCTTCGAGGAGGTCTTCATCCGGGTCGGCCTGCCGTACAAGGTCGTCGGCGGGGTGCGCTTCTACGAGCGCAAGGAGGTCCGCGACGCACTGGCCTACCTGCGCGCGGTGGTGAACGCCGACGACACGGTCAGCGTCCGCCGGATCCTGAACACCCCGCGCCGGGGCATCGGGGACCGGGCCGAGGCGTGCCTGGAGGCGCTGGCCGGCCGGGACCGGATCTCCTTCGGCGCCGCCCTGCGCCGGGCGAAGGACGCCCCCGGCATCTCCACCCGGGCGGCGAACGCGATCACCGAGTTCGTCGCCCTCCTCGACGGAGTGCGCGAGCTGGCCGCCACCGGCACCCCCGAGGAGGCGCTGGAGGCCCTGCTGACCCGTTCGGGCTACCTGGCCGAGCTGGAGGAGAGTCTGGACCCGCAGGACGCCGGCCGGGTGGACAACCTCCAGGAACTGGTCAGTGTCGCCCGGGAGTACACCGAACGGGTCGAGGCGCTCGGCGCCGAGGGGGAACGGGCCACCGTGGCCGGTTTCCTGGAACAGGTCGCCCTGGTCGCCGACGCCGACCAGATCCCCACCGACGACCCCGACCACCAGGGCGTGGTCACCCTGATGACCCTGCACACCGCCAAGGGCCTGGAATTCCCGGCGGTCTTCCTCACCGGTCTGGAGGACGGCGTCTTCCCGCACCTGCGTTCGCTCGGCGACACCCGGGAGCTGGAGGAGGAGCGGCGGCTCGCGTACGTCGGCATCACCCGGGCCCGGCAGCGTCTCTACCTCTCCCGGGCGGTCACCCGCACCGCGTGGGGACAGCCGGCCTACAACCCGCCGTCGCGCTTCGTCGAGGAGCTGCCGACCGAACTGGTCCGCTGGGAGCGGACCGAGGGCTCGTACACCTCCTGGGCCGGCGGGGGCGGCGGTGTCGGCGGCCGGGCGGGCGGCGGCGACCGGTCCGGCGCCGGCCGGGGCGGCGGTTTCACCGGCGGTACGCCGCGCGCGACGCAGCTCGCCAAGCGGCTCGGCGTGGACGGCAGTCGCCTCGCCACCGCCAGCGAGCTGCCCCAGGCCCCGAAGGTGGCGGTCGGCGACCGGATCAACCACCAGCGCTACGGGCTGGGTCGGGTGACCGCGGTCGAGGGGCACGGGCCGGGCGCGCGGGCGCAGATCGACTTCGGCGACCAGAAACTGTGGCTGGTGCTCCGGCACGCCCCGATCGAGAAGCTCTGACCGGCGCGGGGTGGGCTCGCCGGCGCCGGGCCGGGCGAAGCCCGTTCCGGCGGCCTGAGTGATCCAGCCTGAGTGGTCCAGCCTGAGTGATCCAGCCTGCGTGATCCGGCGGAGTGATTCGGCCTCAGCCAGCCGACCAGGATCTCCCGGCGCGGCCCCGGCCCCGGCTCCGCACGCTGTCGTGCCGAGCCGGGGCCGGGCGGCACGGGTCGTCCGGGTCCGCACCGTGTGCTGCCCGGCCCGCCCTGACGGCGCGTGACCCGTCCCCGCTCGGGCGGCACGTCGTCGAAAGGCAGCAGTTCGCCGCCGGGCCCTCGGCCCTGGGTCAGCAGCCCAGGTCGACGCCGCGCGCCCGCATGAACGGTGCCGGGTCGATCTGGTTCCACATGCCGCCCTGGTGCACCTCGAAGTGCAGGTGCGGACCGGTGGAATCGCCGGTGGAGCCCTCCCGGCCGATGGTGGTGCCGGCGCTGACCTTCGTCCCGACGGAGACCGCCGTCGAGTTCAGGTGGGCGTAGTGGGTCAGGTAGCCGTTGCCGTGGTCGACGAAGACCGAGATGCCGTATCCGTCACCGGCGTCGCCGGCCTTGGTCACCGTGCCGGCGGCGACGGCCCGGACCGGCGTGCCGGCCGGGAGGGCCAGGTCGATGCCGGCGTGCAGGGTGCCCCAACGCGGCCCGTAGCAGGACGTGACCGCCGCGCCGGGCATCGGGTTGACCCAGGATGCCTTGGGCTTGGCGGTGGCCGTCCGGGTGGGCTTCGGGGCGCTGGTGGCCTTCCTGGTGGGCTTCGGGGTCGCGCTGGGGCTGGGACTGGCCGAGGTCGGGGCGGGTGTCGGGGTGGCCGGGGTGGCCGCGGGGGTGACCGGTGGGCGTTCGGCGCGGTCGGCCCGGGCGGCGGCCTCGGCGCGGTCCTGCGCGTCCAGGGCGACCGGGGCGGGGGCGGGGGAGTCGTCGGAGCCGGTGGCGATCACGGTGGCGCCGGTGAGGCCGAGACCGACCAGGGCCGCCGCACCCGCCACGAGGTAACGGGTCCGGATCCGGTGCCGCCAGGGGCGTCCGACACCGGGTTCCGTGGCCTCGTCACGGGTGTTCTGGTTCTGGCTGAAGCTGTTCTCCTGCACGGTGACCTTCACAGTCGAGAGGGCTACGGGACCCGGAAATCCTCAACCGACCCGCCGACGGGGGTGGTCCGGGGTTCGGCCGTGACCCCGGGAGCGAACAGCGTCCGTGCCCGACTATGTCCCGATACCATGCCGTACGTACCGAAAAATGATCATGCTGTGGAGTGGGGCCGGTCACACCTCACTGAGTGACGCAGCACACTTTCCGCGTCGCGCGGGCACAGAAAACCGCCCGGATCTGGTGATCCGGGCGGTGATCGGTCGTTGCAGTACGTCAGGACGCAGTCACGTCGCTGTAGATTGCCTCGACTTGTAGCTTGATGTCCACTCCGCGGTCCTGGAGCCACGGCACCGGGTCGAGCGGCTCGCCCTTGACGTGGACCTCGACATGCAGGTGGGAGCCGTAGGAGTGGCCGGTGTTGCCGACCAGGCCGAGCTGGTCGCCCGCCTTGACCTGCTGCCCCTCCTTGACGCTGAGCTGGGAGGAGTGGCCGTAGATCGCCTCGCTGCCGTCGGCGTGCCGGACGATCACCGTGTAGCCGTATCCGCCGTACCAGCCGGCCTTGGTGACCGTGCCGTCGTGGATGGAGACGTACGGGGTGCCCTCCGGGGCGACCAGGTCGACGCCGGTGTGCAGCTCGCCCCCGCGCATGCCGTACGGGGTGGTGAACTCGTAGCCCTGGAGGGGCAGCAACCAGACCTCGGGCTCGGCGGCCTCGTCGGCGGCCAGGCGGGTGGTGTCGCGGCTGGCGCGGTCGTCGGCGCTGGCCCGGTCGGCGAATTCCTGGCTGGTGACCGATGCCTGCCGCAGCTCGTCGAGGACCGAGGGGCTGACGCCCTTGGCGTCGGGCATCGCGCTGGCGCCGAGGGCGACGACGCCCGCGCCGACGAAGGCAGTGGTGACGACGGCGGCGTAGCGGCTGCGGGGCGGGGTGGGTACGCGGCGGCGGCCGCGATATCTATCGGGCTCATCCAACAGCTGCTGGCGCACGCACACCCTCCGTTGTCGGGTTTCCGATGCGACCTGGTCGGGTTCGTGACGCTGAGATGAACTCCGGCTGGCCGCGTCGTCACCCGTCCGTGGACCTGATGACAACCGTGGACACGGTAGCCAACCCCCGGACGCCCCACAAGCCGGAGCGCCAACTTAAAGTTTTCTTTTGTCCGGTTGAGTGACGCATTAGGGGGATTCGTTACCTTTGCTATTCGCCCTCGTTACTGCCCTTTCGTTGCTCTCCGTCATCACTACGCTGCGCATGTCCGGCTGGCGTGAGGCATGCCACCCGTCGATGGATCGTCGGCCGGATTTCCCGGCCGCGATCCGTCGGTTACCGTTCGTTCAGGTGATCTGCCGCCGAGCCTGTGGAACCGCTGAGCCTGTGAGAGGTGTGCGCTGATGAGCTCTCGAATTCGGGTCGTCGTCGCCAAGCCGGGGCTGGACGGGCACGACCGGGGCGCCAAGGTGGTCGCACGGGCCCTGCGCGACGCCGGCATGGAGGTCATCTACACCGGACTGCACCAGACGCCGGAGCAGATCGTGGAGACGGCGCTCCAGGAGGACGCCGACGCGGTCGGGCTCTCCGTCCTCTCCGGCGCGCACATGACCCTCTTCCGCCGGGTGTTGGAACTGCTCGGCGAGCGGGACGCCCGGGACGTCGTCGTCTTCGGCGGGGGGATCATCCCCGAGGCCGACATCCCCGAGCTGGAGAAGCTCGGCGTGGCCAAGATCTTCACTCCGGGAGCCACGACCCAGGCGATCGTCGAGTGGGTCCGGGGCAACGTCGCCCAGCCGGTCGGCTGACAACCCGGGCGAGGAACAAGCGGCCCTGCGCGGAACGCTGGCGGGAGGCCGGAAAGGCCCGACCGGTGGGAGAACCCCACCGGTGAGCGTCCCGGGCGGAAACCGCACCGGGGCGAACGATCGGCAGACGGGGGGAGGGACCGGACGCACCCCTCACACGTCCGGCCCCTCTATGCACGATGCCCCGCCGCCACCCCTCGACCGACAGGGCATCGGCCGTCTCCCGTCATCGCGCTGACCAGCGCTCCGACACTTCTCTCAACGACCCCACACACCAGCGGTTACGCCCCGTCGCGGCAACTTTTCGCCGCTTACCCGCCCCCACCGGCGGAGTCCGGCGTTCCGCACATCGCTGTGCGTTTCCGCACACCACGCACCCGCTCGGTTGCCGGCGGTGGCCTTCTCGTTAGGCTGCCGCAAACGGCCTGTCTTCTGTGACGGCAGGCGTCAAGCTTTTTCCAACGCTGGTGGCGGCGCGACGGCGCGCCGCGGAGACGGGACGGGACGCGCAATCGTGGACCTGTACGAGTACCAGGGGCGGGACCTGTTCGAGCGGCACGGACTGCCCGTGCTCGCCGGCGGCGTCGCCACGACCCCGGAGGAGGCACGCGCGATCGCCGAGCGCCTTGGCGGCCGGGTGGTCGTCAAGGCCCAGGTGAAGGTCGGTGGCCGAGGCAAGGCCGGCGGCGTCAAGTTGGCCGAGGGGACGGACGAGACGGTGGCCCGGGCCACCGACATCCTCGGCATGGACATCAAGGGTCACACGGTCCACAAGGTCATGATCACGGTGACCGCGGACATCGCCGAGGAGTACTACTTCTCGTACCTGCTCGACCGCGCGAACCGCACCTTCCTGTGCATCGCCAGCGTGGCCGGCGGCATGGACATTGAGCAGGTCGCCGCCGAGACCCCGGACAAGGTCGTCAAGACCCCGATCGACGCCAACACCGGTGTGGACGAGGCCAAGGCGCGGGAGATCGTCGAGGCCGCCGGGTTCCCGGCCGACGTCGCCGACCAGGTGGTCGCGATCGCGGTCCAGCTCTGGCAGGCGTTCGTCGCCGAGGACGCCACCCTGGTCGAGGTGAACCCGCTCGCCCGTACGGCCGACGGCAACGTGCTGCTGCTCGACGCCAAGATCACCCTCGACGAGAACGCCGCGTTCCGGCACCCGGACCACGAGGCCCTGGTCGACCAGGCGACGGTGGACCCGCTGGAGCAGCGCGCCAAGGAGAAGGACCTCAACTACGTCAAGCTCGACGGCGAGGTCGGCATCATCGGCAACGGCGCGGGTCTGGTCATGTCGACCCTCGACGTGGTCGCCTACGCCGGTGAGCGGCACGGCGACGTCAAGCCGGCGAACTTCCTCGACATCGGCGGCGGCGCGAGTGCCGCGGTGATGGCGAACGGACTGGAGATCGTCCTGTCCGACCCGTCGGTCAAGAGCGTCTTCGTGAACGTCTTCGGCGGCATCACCGCCTGCGACGAGGTCGCCAACGGCATCATCCAGGCCCTCGCCCTGCTGGAGCAGCGTGGCGAGAAGGTCACCAAGCCGCTCGTGGTCCGCCTCGACGGCAACAACGCGGAGGCCGGTCGGGCGATCCTCGACGGCGCGAAGAACCCGCTCGTCGAGCGGGTCGACACCATGGACGGTGCGGCCGAGCGGGCCGCCGAGCTGGCGGCTGCGGGGGTCTGACAATGGCTATCTGGCTGACCAAGGACTCGAAGGTCATCGTCCAGGGGATGACCGGTTCCGAGGGTTCCAAGCACACCCGGCGGATGCTCGCCGCCGGCACCAACGTGGTCGGTGGCGTCAACCCGCGCAAGGCCGGGCAGAGCGTCGACTTCGACGGCACCGAGCTGCCGGTCTTCGCCAACGTGGCGGACGCCATGAAGGAGACCGGGGCGGACGTCACGGTGATCTTCGTACCGCCGCAGTTCACCAAGGGCGCGGTGGTCGAGGCGATCGACGCCGGCATCCCGCTGGCCGTGGTCATCACCGAGGGCGTCCCGGTGCACGACACCGCCGCCTTCTGGGCGTACAACACCGCCCAAGGGGAGCGCACCCGGATCATCGGGCCGAACTGCCCGGGCATCGCCTCGCCGGGGGCGTCCAACGCCGGCATCATCCCGGCCGACATCACCGGCTCCGGCCGGATCGGCCTGGTCAGCAAGAGCGGCACGCTGACCTACCAGATGATGTACGAGCTGCGTGACATCGGCTTCTCGACCTGCGTCGGCATCGGTGGCGACCCGATCATCGGCACCACCCACATCGACGCGCTGGCCGCCTTCGAGGCCGACCCGGACACCGACGCCATCGTGATGATCGGTGAGATCGGCGGTGACGCCGAGGAGCGGGCCGCCGAGTTCATCAAGGCGAACGTGACCAAGCCGGTGGTCGGCTACATCGCCGGCTTCACCGCCCCGCCCGGCAAGACCATGGGACACGCCGGCGCCATCATCTCCGGCTCGGCGGGCACCGCCGAGGCGAAGAAGGAGGCGCTGGAGGCGGTCGGCGTCAAGGTCGGCAAGACGCCGACCGAGACCGCCAAGCTCATGCGGGAGATCATGTCGGCCAGCTGAGCCGAGAGCGCACCGACGGAGGGGGACGACCGCACGGTCGTCCCCCTCCGCGTCGCGGTCCTCCCGGCGGCACCGCTCCCTGCCGGCGGCCGGTGTGGCGCCGAGGACGGCGTCCCGGTCGTCAGTCGTTGCCGATCGGGTAGTTCCCGGTAGCCCGCAGGACCGCGCTGCCGATGATGTTGATCACGCCGAAGGCGATGGCCAGCCAGCCCAGCACCTGTGACTGTCCGTACCGCCGGGCGTCCCGGATCGACAGGTACCCGAAGATGACCCCCAGGATGCCGCAGCACAGCAGGCCGAGGACGATGCCGAGCACGCCCCAGAGGGTGGTCCGGTCCTTGCCGGCTGCGGACGGCGGGGGCGGTGCGTAGGGAGCGGACACGACTTCCTCCGGACGGTCGGGGCCGCGACCGCGGAAGGCCGCGCCTGCGCCGAGGTTAGACCGGGTGTAGCGTCCCGGGCGGAAGGATCACCGAACTCATCGGTGATCGGCCGGGTTATCGGACTGCCCCCGCTCGTCCGGCGTGCCAGAGTGGAACCCGATGTCCTCCGTCACCCCTGATCAGCCTCGCCGTCCCGCTGGCGTCGATTCCGACGACCGGCCGGGTGGTCGTGCCGGCCCGGTTCCCCGGCCGCGTCCCCGGCGTCCCGGAGGGGCCGACCGGGCGGACGCCCCCCGTCGTCGGCGCGCCCCGCTCGCCGTCGCCGCCGTGGTGGCCGCCGGCTGGGCCGCCCTCACCTCGTACCTTCCGGTAGCCGTGGTGCTCGGGTTGATGCAGCTCAGCGAGGACGCCGCGTCGGTGGTCGGCGCGCTCCGCGCCGGCCTGGCCGGCTGGCTGCTCGGCCACGGGGTGCCACTCGACACCGGCGCCGGCCCGCTCGGCCTCGCCCCGCTGGCCCTGACCGCGCTGGTCGTCTGGCGGTTGACCCGGGCCGGGGTGCACACCACCCGGGCGCTGGGCGCGCGGGGCGTCGGGGAGGTCCGTCCGGCGTTCGTCGCGGCGGGCGCGGTCGGTCTCGGGTACGCGCTGCTCGGCGTGCTCGCCGCACTCGGCGCCGACACCGCCGGGACGAGCCTCTCCCCGCTGCGGGCCGGGGTGAACCTGGGGCTCGTCGGTGTGGCCGCCGCCCTGGTGGGCGCGCTGCGGACGACCGGTGCTCCCGACCGGCTGCTCCGGCGGGTGCCCACCGCGCTGCACGACGGGGTCCGCACCGGCCTGGTCGCCGGACTGCTGTTGGCCGGGGCGGGCGCGGGGGCCGCCGGACTGGCCATCGCTACCGGTGGTGGCGACGCCGCCGACATGATCGGCGCCTACCGGACCGGGGTGGCCGGGCAGGCCGGGATCACCCTGGTCAGTCTCGCCTACGCGCCGAACGCCGCGATCTGGGCGACCAGCTACCTGCTCGGCCCCGGGTTCGCCGTGGGCACCGACACGGCGGTACGCACCAGCGAGGTCTCCGTCGGCGCGCTGCCGGCCGTACCGCTGCTCGCCGGCCTGCCGCGCGGGCCGGTCGACGGGCTCGGCGCGTTGCTGCTCGCGGTGCCGGTCCTGATCGGGATGGCGGCCGGCTGGCTGCTCGCCCGCCGCCTGCTCCGGTCGGCGGCCGACGACCGGACGCCGCTTCACTGGGGGCCGCTGCTCGGCACGGCGGCCCTCGCCGGGCCGGTGGCCGGTCTGCTGGTGGGCGCGGCGGCGGCGGTCTCCGGTGGCCCGCTCGGCGGCGGCCGGCTCGCCGAGGTGGGTCCGGTCGCCTGGCAGGTGACCGCCGTGACCACCGCGGTCGTGGCGGTCGGCGCGCTGCTCGGAGCCGCCGCCACCCGTGCCTTCACCCGCCAGCCCGCCCCCCGTCCCTGATCCCGGGTCCAGGGCCAGCCAGCCCCGCGGTGAACCCGGATCGGGCGGTCAGACGGCGGCGGGGCGCCCGGAGGACTTCCGGACACCCCGCCTGTGGGCCACACATCGCTGGTCAGGACAGGTTCAGCGAGTTCAGGTTCAGCGCGGCACCGAGGATCGCGTTGGCCAGACCGAGGACGATGCCCACCGCGCCGGTGATCAGGGCGGTCGTCGCCTGGCCCTTGTTGTCGGCCAGCCCCTGCTCCGCCTTCTTCTGGCCCATCACGCCCAGCACCACACCGGCGATGCCGAGGATGATGCCGAGGAAGGCGCAGCAGATCGCGAAGACGATCGAGGTGATGCCGAGGATCATCCCGATCAGGCCGAGGTTGTTGTTCTGCGGCGTCACACCGTACTGGCCGTACTGCCCGGCCGGGTAGCCCGGCGCCGCGCCGTAGGGCTGCTGCTGCGCGTACGGGTCCCCGTACGGCTGACCGGAGGCGGGTTGGCCGTACGGCCCGCCCGAGGTCGGCGGCTGCCCGTACGGCTGCCCCGAGATCGGCTGCCCGTACGGCCCGCCCGAGGTCGGCGGCTGACCGTACGGCTGCCCGGAGGCCGGCTGACCGTACGGCTGGCCCGAGGTCGGCGGCTGACCGTACGGATCCTGCGGCTGCTGACCGTACGGGTCGTGCGACGGCTGGCCGTAGGACGGCTGCGCCGGCTGACCGTACGGGTCGGAGTACTGCGGCGAGGTGGGATCCGAGGGCGGCTGCTGGCCGTACGGGTCCTGGCCGGGGTTGTCGGGCTGCACGGGCTGCGCTCCTTGCTGTGCGGCGTTGGGAGGGTCAGACGGTTGTGTCGGTGCCCATCAGCGACCCGAGGCCACCCAGCAGGCAGCAGATCAGGACGATGACGTACCAGGAGAGGCCGACGATGAGGGCCCACTTCGACCACTTCTTGCTCTCCGCCGCAGCGGCCTGGGCCGCCGCGTAGTTACCCTGCTGCACCAGCGGGTTGACCTTGGAGGCGTTGATCAACGCGGGGATGGCGAGCGGCCAGAAGAGGAAGATGGCCACGATCGACATGGTCATGTTGTTGTCGATCTGCTGCGGCGGCTGCTGGGGGTATCCGGGCTGCATGGGGTGAACTCCTTGATCGGTGACCGCGAGCCGGGCCGCCCGCAGGTGGGGCGGGCCGCTCGCGTGTCGAATATCGAGCGGGGGCAGAGTACCTGCTCGGGGTGACGTCCGGGGTGACCGGCGGGGCGCGGTCCCACGGTGAGGACCGGCTGACGGAGGGTCTGGCCAGCGGAACGGGGCCGTCGCCGGCCCGATAGGGTGACCGGGTGACCGAGCCCGCGTCCACCGCCCGCATCGTCGTCCTCGTCTCCGGTTCCGGCAGTAATCTCCAGGCCCTGCTGGATGCCTGCGCCGACCCGGCGTACGGGGCCCGGGTGGTCGCGGTCGGCGCCGACCGGGACGGCATCGCCGGGCTGGACCGGGCCACCGCCGCCGGGGTGCCGACCTTCGTGGAGCGGTTGAAGGACCATCCGACCCGTGTGGACTGGGACGTCGCGCTCACCGCCCAGGTCGCCGCGCACCGCCCCGACCTGGTCGTCTCCGCCGGTTTCCTGAAGCTCGTCGGCCCGCGCTTCCTGGCCGCCTTCGCCGGCCGCTACCTGAACACCCACAACACCCTGCTGCCGGCCTTCCCCGGCATCCACGGGCCCCGGGACGCCCTCGCCTACGGCGTGAAGGTCACCGGCGCGACCCTCTTCTTCGTCGACGCGGGCATGGACACCGGTCCGATCGTCGCCCAGGTCGCGGTGCCGGTGCGCGACGACGACGACGAGGAGACGCTCACCGAGCGCATCAAGGTGGCCGAGCGGCGGCAGCTCGTCGAGCAGGTCGGCCGCCTGGTCCGCGAAGGTTGGACGATCACCGAAAGAAAGGTCACCGTTGGCGTGAGTACCCCCTCCGACGGGCGCCGGCCGATCCGGCGGGCGCTGGTCAGCGTCTACGACAAGAGCGGGCTGGTCGAGCTGGCCCGGGCCCTGCACGACGCCGGGGTCGAGATCGTCTCGACCGGCAGCACCGCGTCGACGATCGCCGGTTCCGGGGTGCCGGTGACCGCCGTCGAGTCGGTGACCGGGTTCCCGGAGATCCTCGACGGCCGGGTCAAGACCCTGCACCCGAAGATCCACGGCGGCCTCCTCGCCGACCTGCGCAAGGACTCGCACGCCGCCCAGCTCGACGAGCACGGCATCGCCGGCATCGACCTGCTGGTCTCCAACCTGTACCCGTTCCAGGCCACGGTGGCCTCCGGCGCCAGCGTGGACGAGTGCGTCGAGCAGATCGACATCGGCGGGCCGGCGATGGTCCGGGCCGCCGCGAAGAACCACGCCTCGGTCGCCGTGGTGACCGATCCGGCCGCGTACCCGACGGTGCTGGCCGCCCTCGATGCGGGCGGTTTCTCGCTGGCGCAGCGTCGTGTGCTCGCCGCCCGCGCCTTCGCCGAGATCGCCGAGTACGACATCGCCGTGGCGAACTGGTGCGCGGCGCAGCTCGACCCGGAGGAGGCGGACTGGCCCGCCTTCGCCGGTCTGGGACTCCGCGCCCAGCGGGCCCTGCGCTACGGCGAGAACCCGCACCAGCAGGCCGCCCTCTACACCGACCCGGACGCCCCGGTCGGGCTGGCCCAGGCCGAGCAGCTGCACGGCAAGGAGATGTCGTACAACAACTACGTCGACGCGGACGCCGCCTGGCGGGCGGCGAACGACTTCGCCGACCAGCCGGCCGTGGCGATCATCAAGCACGCCAACCCGTGCGGGATCGCGGTCGGCGCCGACGTGGCCGACGCGCACCGCCGGGCGCACGCCTGCGACCCGGTCTCCGCGTACGGCGGGGTGATCGCGGTCAACCGGCCGGTCACCGTCGAGCTGGCCAAGCAGGTCGCGGAGATCTTCACCGAGGTCCTGGTGGCGCCGGAGTTCGAGGCGGGAGCGGTCGAGGTGCTCCAGGCCAAGAAGAACCTGCGCCTGCTGCGTGCCCCGGCCTGGGCCCCGCCGCCGGCCGAGTGGCGGCAGGTCAGCGGCGGTGTGCTGGTGCAGATGGCCGACCGGGTGGACGCCCCCGGCGACGACCCCGCCGCCTGGCGGCTGGTGGCCGGCGAACCGGCCGACGGCGACCTCCTGCGCGACCTGACCTTCGCCTGGCGGGCGGTCCGCTCGGTTAAGAGCAACGCGATCCTGCTCGCCGCCGACGGGGCGACCGTCGGGGTCGGCATGGGGCAGGTCAACCGGGTCGACTCGGCGCACCTCGCGGTGAACCGCGCCGGGGCGGACCGGGCCCGGGGCGCGGTCGCCGCCTCGGACGCGTTCTTCCCGTTCGCCGACGGGCTCAAGGTGCTGATCGACGCGGGGGTCCGCGCCGTCGTGCAGCCGGGCGGTTCGATCCGGGACGACGAGGTGATCGCCGCCGCCGCCGAGGCCGGCGTGACCATGTACCTCACCGGCACCCGGCACTTCTTCCACTGACCCGCCACCGGCGGTCGCCGGCGCGCCCACTGATGGAGGCGTCGGCGCCCCGCCGATGACGCCGGCGCTCCATCGGCGGTCGCTCACGGTCGCGCACGGTTGCCGGCGCCCGTCGGCGCCGCTGGTGACGGGCGTGCTCTCCGGGTGCCTGCAGGGGCCCCCTGCTACCGGATTCTGCGGAGCAGGGGACCCCCGCAACCACCCCAGCCGGCACCCCGCGCCCCGCCCGTCGGGCCGAGAGGTGACGGAGGGTGAGCACTGGCCCGTGGCCCGACCGTGTGTCACGGGTCCGGATCGCCCCAGGTCGGCGCGGGTGGCACGGGGACAAGGAACGGGTCGGCGGAACGACGGGTGCCGGGCGTGAGACGATCGGGGAGTGACGGCGACGATCCTGGACGGCAAGGCGACCGCGGCGGAGATCAAGGACGAGCTGCGGGTGCGGGTCAAGGCACTGGCGGAGCGGGGCATCACCCCGGGGCTGGGCACGGTGCTGGTCGGCGCCGACCCGGGCTCCCAGGCGTACGTCAACGGCAAGCACCGGGACTGCGCGGAGGTGGGCATCGCCTCGATCCGGCGCGAGTTGCCGGCCGACGCTACGCAGGAGCAGGTGGACGCGGTGCTCGCCGAGCTGAACGCGGACCCGGCGTGCCACGGCTACATCGTCCAGCTGCCGCTGCCGGGTCACCTGGACACCCAGCGGGCGCTGGAGATGATCGACCCCCAGAAGGACGCGGACGGCCTGCACCCGGTCAACCTCGGCCGGCTGGTGCTCGGCTACGACGGGCCGCTGCCCTGCACGCCGCGCGGCATCGTGGAGCTGCTGCGCCGGCACGACGTGCCGCTGCGCGGGGCGAACGTCGCCGTGGTCGGCCGGGGCAACACGGTCGGCCGTCCGCTCGGTCTGCTGCTGACCCGGCGCAGCGAGAACGCGACGGTGACCCTCTGCCACACCGGCACCCTCGACCTGGCCGCGCACACCCGGGCCGCCGACATCGTGATCGTGGCCGCCGGGGTTCCCGGCCTGCTCACCGCCGACCTGGTCCGCCCGGGGGCGGTGGTGGTCGACGTCGGCATCACCCGGGTGATCGGGGCGGACGGCAAGGGCCGCTACACCGGTGACGTCGATCCCGAGGTCGCCGAGACGGCCGGCGCCCTGGTTCCGATGCCCGGTGGCGTCGGGCCGATGACCCGGGCGATGCTGCTGACCAACGTGGTCGAGCGCGCCGAGCGCCAGGTGCCGACTACGTCATAACCGTCCGACCCGGCCGGTCCGGTGCCAGGATGACTGATACGGTCCGGAAAACCGACTGGTAGCAGGGAGTGGGACGACCATGGGTAAGAAGGTCACTGTCGTCGGGGCCGGCTTCTACGGCTCCACCACCGCACAGCGCCTGGCCGAGTACGACATCTTCGACACCGTCGTGATCACCGACATCGTCGAGGGGAAGCCCGCCGGCCTCGCCCTCGACCTCAACCAGTCGCGGGCGATCGAGGGCTTTGAGACCAAGATCGTCGGTGCGACCACCGGCCCCAACGGCGAGGGCTACGAGGCGATCGAGGGTTCGGACGTCGTCGTGATTACCGCTGGCCTGCCCCGCAAGCCGGGCATGAGCCGGATGGACCTGCTGGAGACCAACGCCAAGATCGTCCGTCAGGTCTCCGAGAACGTCGCCCGCTTCGCCCCGAACGCCGTGGTCATCGTCGTCTCCAACCCGCTCGACGAGATGACCGCGCTGGCCCAGATCGCCACCGGGTTCCCGAAGAACCGGGTGCTGGGCCAGGCGGGCATGCTCGACACCGCCCGGTTCAGCAACTTCGTCGCCGAGGCGCTCGGCGTACCGGTGAAGTCGGTGACGACGCTCACTCTGGGCTCGCACGGCGACACCATGGTCCCGGTCCCGTCCCGCAGCAGCGTCGACGGCAAGCCGCTGCGTGACGTGATGCCGGCCGAGCAGATCGAGGACCTGGTGGTCAAGACCCGCAACGGCGGTGCCGAGGTGGTCGCCCTGCTCAAGACCGGTTCGGCGTACTACGCCCCGTCCGCCGCCGCCGCCCGGATGGCCAAGGCGGTCGCCGAGGACTCCGGCGAGGTCATGCCGGTCTGCGCCTGGGTCGACGGTGAGTTCGGCATCTCCGGCGTCTACCTGGGCGTCGAGGCGGAGCTGGGCGCCGAGGGCGTGAAGCGGGTCGTCACCACCGAGCTGGACGCCGACGAGCTGGCCAGCCTGAAGGAGGCCGCCGAGGCGGTCCGGGCCAAGCAGGCCGACGTCGCCAACATGTGACGTCACGCGACCGTCCGGGTCGCCGACGCGCCGACCAGCCCTTGACGGCCGGCCGGCGACCCGGGACGGTGGCGCGGCACCCACAGCCCGGTCGACGCGCTGATCCTCCGGTCCGCCCTCCCGAGCCGATCTCCGATCGCCACGGCGGACCGGAGGATCGTTGCTCGTCCGGGGGAGGTGGAGGGCCAGCTGCGAGGGACCGGGCAAGTTCCAGTACGCTCGTACTGCTTGAGCACGTGTCCCCCGAGAGGAGCGCCGGCCGATGGCGAAGATCAAGGTAAACAACCCGGTCGTAGAGCTCGACGGCGACGAGATGACGCGGATCATCTGGAAGCAGATCCGGGAGCAGCTGATCCTGCCCTACCTCGACGTCGACCTGCATTACTACGACCTCTCGATCCAGTACCGCGACGAGACCGACGACCAGGTCACCATCGACGCCGCCAACGCCATCAAGGAGCACGGCGTCGGTGTCAAGTGCGCCACCATCACGCCGGACGAGGCCCGGGTCGAGGAGTTCGGCCTGAAGAAGATGTGGCGCTCGCCCAACGGCACCATCCGGAACATCCTCGGTGGCGTCGTCTTCCGTGAGCCGATCATCATGTCGAACGTGCCGCGGCTGGTGCCGGGCTGGACCAAGCCGATCATCATCGGCCGGCACGCCCACGGCGACCAGTACAAGGCCACCGACTTCGTCGTCCCCGGCCCGGGCAAGGTGACCGTCACCTACACCCCGACCGACGGTGGCGCCCCGGTCGAGATGGAGGTCGCCAACTTCACCGGCGGCGGCGTCGCGATGGGCATGTACAACTTCGACGAGTCGATCCGGGACTTCGCCCGCGCCTCGATGCGCTACGGCCTCGACCGCGGCTACCCGGTCTACCTGTCGACCAAGAACACCATCCTCAAGGCGTACGACGGCCGGTTCAAGGACATCTTCGCCGAGGTCTTCGAGAACGAGTTCAAGGCCGAGTTCGACGCCGCCGGCATCACCTACGAGCACCGGCTCATCGACGACATGGTCGCCGCCGCGCTCAAGTGGGAGGGCGGCTTCGTCTGGGCCTGCAAGAACTACGACGGTGACGTGCAGTCCGACACCGTGGCCCAGGGCTTCGGCTCGCTCGGCCTGATGACCTCGGTCCTGATGACTCCGGACGGCCGGACCGTCGAGGCGGAGGCCGCCCACGGCACCGTCACCCGGCACTACCGGCAGTGGCAGAAGGGCGAGAAGACCTCGACCAACCCGATCGCCTCCATCTACGCCTGGACCCGGGGCCTGGCCCACCGGGGCAAGCTGGACAACACCCCGGCGGTCACCGAGTTCGCCAACACCCTGGAGCAGGTCATCATCGACACCGTCGAGGGTGGTCAGATGACCAAGGACCTCGCGCTGCTCATCTCGCGGGACGCCCCGTGGCTGACCACCGACGAGTTCATGAACGCCCTGGACGAGAACCTGGCACGCCGTCTCGGCGCCTGATCACGCCCACCACGGAGCCCGTCGGCCACAGCCGGCGGGCTCCGTGCGTCCTGCCGGAGACACCCACGCGCCGCACTGACGCGTCACCGGACGGGGCGTCCGGTCGTTGACAGGGTGGACGTGATGCCAGTCGCGTCCAGGAAGGTTGACCACGGTCGCATGCGACACGTGAGCGCCGACCAGCCAGCCTTCCCGGCTGTCGTGCGCAGCCAGCCGTCCCTTCCCAGCGGGGGGCCCTGTCCCGGGCCCCCCGCGCCCTGTTCCCGCAGCGGACGACGGGTCGGGTGCTGGTCCCGCGCGGACGGTGACGGCCGGTGCCTCAGGCCTCGCGCAGCAACTGCGCGGCGCGTTCCGGCGCGACGTCGCTGATGAAGACGCCCATCCCCGACTCCGTTCCGGCGAGGTACTTCAGCTTGTCCGCCGCCCGCCGGATGCTGAACAGTTGCAGGTGCAGATGGGCCAGCTCGCGGTCGACGCGGACCGGGGCCTGGTGCCAGGCCGCGATGTACGGCATCGGCATGTCGAACAGTCCGTCGAACCGGCGCAGCACGTCCAGGTAGAGCGGGCCGAAGGCGTCCCGCTCCGCGTCGGTCAGCGCCGGGATGTCCGGCACCGGCCGGTGCGGGGCCAGGTGCACCTCGAACGGCCAGCGGGCCGCCGCCGGCACGTACGCCGTCCAGTGCTCGTTCTCCGCCACCACCCGATCCCCGGCGGCCCGCTCCGCGGCGAGCACGTCGGCGTAGAGGTTGCCGCCGGTGCGCTCGGCGTGCCGACGGGCGGCGGCCAGCATCGTCCGGGTCCGGGGCGTGACGAAGGGGAACGCGTAGATCTGACCGTGCGGGTGGTGCAGGGTCACCCCGATCTCCACGCCCCGGTTCTCGAAGCAGAAGACCTGCTCGACCCCGGGGAGCTCGGCCAGGGCGGCGGTCCGGTCGGCGAGCGCGTCGAGGACGGTCCGCACCCGGTCCGGCGGCAGGTCGACGAACGCGGCGTGGTGGTCGTCGGTGAAGCAGACCACCTCGCAGCGGCCGAGCCCCGGTCTGATCTCGGTGAACGGGGTGACACCCGGCGGCTCGTCGGCGATCCGCTGGCTGAGCGCGGGGAAGCGGTTCTCGAAGACCACCACGTCGTACCCGGAGGCCGGGATCTCGCTCCGCCGGTCATCCCGGGAGGGGCAGAGCGGGCACTGGTCGGCCGGGGGGAGGAAGGTGCGGGCCTGCCGGTGCACCGCCACCGCCACCCACTCGTCGAGCAGGGGGTCGTAGCGTAGCTGCGACGCGGGCGGGGGCGGGGGCAGTTCCCGCCGGTCCGGTTCGTCGCGGACGACGTCGTCCCGCTCGTCGAAGTAGATCAGCTCACGACCGTCGGCCAGCTTGGTGACCGTACGTCTCATGCCGGTGTCCCTTCCGTCGCCGGGCGACCGCCCGGCGACCGCTCCACGACGATCAGCTCCCGCACCCGCTCGCCGAGCACCCGGCGGCCCTCCTCGGTCAGCCGGTCGTCGACCACCACCACGTCCGCGCAGTCCAGCCCGCCGATCGAGCAGAGGCCGACCAGCCCCCACTTGGTGTGGTCGGCGAGCACCACCAGTCGGTCGGCGGAGGACATCAACGCCTGGTTGGTCTCCGCCTCCATCAGGTTCGGCGTGGTGAAGCCGGCCCGTTCGCTGATGCCGTGTACCCCGAGGAAGAGCACGTCCAGGTGCAGGGACCGGATCGCCGCCACGGCCAGCGGCCCGACCAGCGCGTCCGAGGGCGTCCGGATGCCGCCGGTGAGGATGACCGTCTGGTCCGGTCGGCCGCCGGCGTGGAAGACCTCCGCCACCGGCAACGAGTTGGTGACCACGGTCAGCGCCGGCACGTCGACCAGGCGGCGGGCCAGCGCGGCGGTGGTCGTACCGGCGGAGAGGGCGACGGCCGCGCCGGGGCGGACCAACCGGGCGGCGTGCGCGGCGATGATCGCCTTCTCGGCCGGCTGGCGTACCGACTTGGCGTCGAAGCCGGGTTCGTCGGCTGCCGAGGGGTCGGCCACCGTGGCTCCGCCGTGCACCTTGGCCAGCAGGCCCTGGGCGTCCAGGGCGTCCAGGTCGCGGCGGATGGTCATGTCGGAGACGCCGAACTCGGCGGCGAGGTCGCTGACCCGTACACCGCCGGTCGCCCGCACCCGCTCCAGGATGGCCGCTTGTCGCTGCCGCGCCAGCATCTCCAGCCTCCGCTCCCGTGCCGTCCGACTTTCCCGAACGTGTTCCAACAAAGATGAACACTAGCGCGGCGCGTGCACGATGCGGAAGGCGGCCGGCGGGCATGCGGCAGCCGGCGTTCGCCGACGGTGTGTCGGAGGCCCCACCCCGGCCGGTACCACCGGCGACCATGGCGTACCGCCGGGTGTTCCCGGGTCGGGCGGTCCCGGCTTGGACAGTCCCGGGTCGGGCCGGCCCGAGGCCGGTGGGCGGAGGTGTGGCGGCCGAGGCCGTGCTGGAGGACGGACGGTCAGGTCAGGCCGGAGTCAGGCGGGGCTCGACCCAGCCGACCTCGGTCAGCAGGTGCAGCACCCGCTGCACCGCCTCCTCGATCGAGATGTCCGAGGTGTCCACCACCAGGTCCGCGTCGGTCGGCTCTTCGTACGGGTCGTCGACGCCGGTCATCCCGGTGAGCAGTCCCGCCCGGGCCCGGGCGTAGAGACCCTTGCGGTCCCGCTGCTCGCAGGTCTCCAGCGGGGTGGCGACGTGGACCAGCACGAAACCCGCCCCGGCGGACTCCGCCATCTCCCGCGCGGTCGCCCGCGCCTGGGCGTACGGGGCGATCGGGCAGCAGATCGCCACCCCCCGGTGCCGGGCGATCTCGGCGGCCACCCAGCCGATCCGCCGCACGTTGAGGTCCCGGTCCGCCCGGCTGAACGTCAACCCGGCGGAGAGTTCCCGCCGCACCACGTCCCCGTCGAGCAGGGTGATCGTCCGGTCCCCGGCCTCCCGCAACGCGTCGGCGAGCCCACTGGCGATCGTCGACTTGCCGGACCCGGAGAGCCCGGTCAGGAAGACCACCAGACCGCGGTGCCGCAGCGGCGGCCGGGCGCGGGCCAACTCCTTCGCCACCGCCGGTGGGGTGTGCCACTCCGGCAGCGGGAAGCCCCGGTCCAGGTGGTCGTCGATCTCCTCCTGGCTGAAGGCCAGCCGCCGGTTACGCGGCGGGATGTCGTCCCGCCAGCGCCACTGCCCGTCCCGGTTGTCGTAGGCCAGTTCCCGGGGCACCAGCACCCGTAGCCCGGCGCCGGAGAGCGTCTCCTCGGTGGAGAGCAGGTGGGTCACGCCGTAGGCGGCGGAGACCCGGGCCCGCAAGAGCGCGTCGCTGATCTCGTCCCGCCGCCGGGTCAGCGGCACCGTGATCAGGGTCGCCGGGGGCATCCGGTCCCGGGCGGCGAAGACCGCGCGGACCAGCGCCTCGGACGGCAGACCGCCGGTGGACTCCTCGCCGACCGGGATCATCAGCAGCAGGTGCGCGCCGAGCGTCCGGGCCGCGTGCGCGATCTGGGCGAGCTGCGGCCGGTGCAGCGGCCGGTCGGCGATCACCCCGAGCACCCGCCCGGGTGGCAGCAGCGCCCGGACCTCCTCCGGGGTGCGCCGCAACCGCTGGAACGGGGCATGGCCGCCGTCGCCGATCCGTTGGACCGGGCCACCCAGCCCGGCGGTGCCGTCCCGGCCGGACCAGACGTCCCGCACGTCGAGCGCGGCGAGCGGGGCGCCCTCGCCGTCGGTGAGCACCAGCACCCGGCCCGCCGGGTCGTCGGGCCGCAGCCCCTCGGCCACGGCCGCCGGCACCTGGAGGGTGACCGGCACCGGCCAGGGCGTGCCGTTGGCGAGCCGTCCCCGGCGACTGAGCGAGGTCAGGTCGGCCCGCGTCATGAAGCCGGTCAATGGCGCGTACGCCCCGCTCAGCAGCAGCTCCAGGTCGGCGAGCTCGACCGGGCGCGGTGTGAACACCGGCGCGTCCCGGAGCACGTCGTCGGGCAGCACCCAGCCGTTGCTCATCACACCCCCCACTCGCTGACCGGCACACAGTTTCGCAGCCGACCGGCGATCGGTCGAGAGTGCCACCCCACGATCACGCTCCCCGGACCGCCGTACGGCTCCCCGCGCTGCTGTCTGGTGCCCCGGTGCGGACCGTTCGCCGTGGACAGCGACGCTGGTCAGCGCGGTGCCGTCTGCCACGGGCCGCATCCGGCCGGCCGAATCGTCCCGTCCGGATGTCGTACGGTCGATCTCCGTGAGACGTCCGCCGTCGGGAACCCGTCACCCCGACCGCCCCGGCCGGCGCGGTGGGGCCGCCGGACGCGCCGGCCGGCCGGTACGTGACTCCTCGTCTCATCGTCCGCACCCTGTGTGACCTGCGGGGACGTGCGCGGTCGCCCCCTAGTGGAGCGTGCCACGGAGGATCAGGGGCGGACCTGATGTCCCGGGGTGCGCCGGCTCCCTAGGCTGAGCGGCGTGACACTGCTCGCGACCGAGTCGCTGACCAAGACCTACGGTGGACGGGTCACGGCGCTGGCCGACCTGACCGTCGCGGTCGAACCGGGAATCGTCGGGCTGGTCGGTGCCAACGGCGCCGGAAAGTCCACCCTCATCAAGATCCTGCTGGGCCTGCTCGCCCCGACCAGCGGTTCCGTCCGGGTGCTCGGCCTCGACCCGACCGCCGACCCGGCCGCTGTCCGGGCCCGGGTCGGCTACATGCCCGAACACGACTGCCTCCCGCCGGACCTCTCCGCCGCCGAGTTCGTCACCCACCTCGGCCGGATCAGCGGGCTGCCCCGCACCGTCGCCCGGGAACGGGCCTCCGAGGCGTTGCGCCACGTCGGCCTCTACGAGGAGCGGTACCGGCCGGTCGGCGGCTACTCCACCGGCATGAAGCAGCGGGTCAAGCTGGCCCAGGCGCTGGTGCACGACCCGGACCTCCTCCTGCTCGACGAGCCGACCAACGGCCTCGACCCGGCCGGCCGGGACGCCATGCTCAACCTCGTCCACCGCATCGGCAACGAGTTCGGCATCTCCGTGGTGGTCTGTTCGCACCTGCTTGGCGAGGTCGAGCGGATCTGCGACACGCTGGTCGCCATCGACGGCGGACGGCTACTGCGCGCCGACCGGATCTCCGCGATGACCTCCGCCACCGACATCCTCGCCGTCGAGGTCAGCGAGGGTACGGACGAGCTGGCGGCCCGGCTCGCCGCACTCGACCTGCCGGTGGGCCGGGACGGCCGGATGCTGCTCGTCCCGCTCGCCGACGAGCGGACCTACGACCTGATCCTCGGCGCGGTCGCCGAGCTGGACCTGCCGCTGCACCGGCTCGACCAGCGCCGGCACCGGGTGGCCGAACTCTTCGCACCGAGGGAGTCGATCAATGCCTGAGCCGACCGGGGTCATCCACGACATCGGTTACCAGCGCTACGCCGGGCCCCGCCTCGGCCGCCGCCAGGTCTTCGGCGCGCTCTACGGGCACGGACTGCGGACCGCGTTCGGCCTCGGTCGCAGCGCCAAGGCCAAGATCTTCCCGTGGCTGATCGTGGCGATCGTCGTCGTGGTCGCCGCCGGCGCGACCGCGGTGCGGACCCAGATTGGCGAGGTCGTGCTGACGTACGCCCAGTTCGCCGACGCGATGAGCTGGCTGGTGATCTTCTTCGTCGCGGTGGTCGCGCCCGAGTTGGTCTCCCGCGACCTGCGCAGCGGCGTGCTCCCGCTCTACTTCTCCCGACCGCTGCCCCGCTCCGACTACCCGCTGGCCAAGCTCGCCGCCCTGATGACCGCGCTCTGGCTGCTGCTCGGTGCGCCGCAACTGCTGATGTTCGTCGGGGCCGCGTTCACCACCGGCAAGGGCTGGCGGGGCGCCTGGGACGAACTGCTCGACCTGCTGCCCGGGTTGCTCTACGCCGGGCTGTGGGCGGTGGTCTTCGCCTCGGTCGGGCTGCTGGTCGCCTCGCTCACCGGCAAGCGGGCGTTCGCCGCCGGTGGCGTGGTCGCGGTGTTCCTGATGACCACCCCGATCGTCGGCACGCTCCAGGTGATGCCCTCGAACACGGTCAACGAGCTGGCCTTCCTGGCCTCCCCGTCCACCCTGGTGCAGGGGATCGGCGGCTGGGCCCTCGGCGACCTGCTCGCCTCGCCCGGTGGTGGCTCGACGGCCCTGCCGATCGGCGGGTTCGGTCCGCTCTACGCCGTGGCCGCCGTCCTCCTGGTGGCCGGCTCCGTCGCGCTGCTGCTCGCCCGCTACCGGAAGGTCGCCTCCGCATGAGTGAACTGACCCTTACCGGCGTCTCCCGCTGGTACGGCAACGTGGTGGCGGTCAACGACGTCACCATGTCCCTGGGCCCCGGGGTGACCGGCCTGCTCGGTCCGAACGGGGCTGGCAAGACCACCTTGCTGCACATGATGGCCGGATTCCTCGCCCCCTCCCGGGGCACGGTCACCCTCGACGGCGAGCCGACCTGGCGACACCCCGACGTCTACCGGCGGCTCGGCCTGGTCAGCGAGCGCGAGGCGGTGCAGACCTTCCTCACCGCCTACGAGTTCGTGCTGGCCAGCGCGAAGCTGCACAAGCTGCCCGACCCGGCGGAGGCGGCCCGCCGCGCGATCAACCTGGTCGAGCTGGAGGGCGCGCAGGACCGACGGATCGGCACCTACTCCAAGGGCATGCGGCAGCGGACCCGGGTGGCCGCGGCGCTGGTGCACGACCCGCAGGTGCTCCTGCTCGACGAGCCGTTCAACGGCATGGACCCACGCCAGCGGCTGCACATGATGCAGTTGCTGCACCGCCTCGGTGACGCCGGCCGGACGATCCTGTTCAGCTCGCACATCCTGGAGGAGGTCGAGCAGGTCTCCGGCACCGTGCAGGTGATGGTGGCCGGCCGGCTGGCCGCCTCCGGCGACTTCCGCACCATCCGCCGGCTGATGACCAACCGGCCGCACGTCTTCGCCGTCCAGTCCACCGACGACCGGGCGCTGGCCGTGGCGCTGATGGCCGAGCCGTCGGTCAACGGGGTCGAGCTGGACCGGTCCGGCCTGACCGTACGGGCCGGCGACTACGGGGCGTTCACCCGGGCGCTGCCCCGGATCGCGCTCGGCCAGGGCATCCGGGTGCGGCGGCTGCTGCCCGAGGACGAGTCCCTGGAGAGCGTCTTCTCCTACCTGGTGGAGGCATAACTGACATGTCGACCGTCACCTGGATCACCGCGCGCGGCCTCTTCGGCCGCCGCCGGTCCCTGATGCTCGTCCCGTTGCCGTTGATCCTGGTCGGGTTGGCGGTGCTGTCCCGGGCGCTCGGCGTCGACCCCGGCCAGTGGGCGCCTCCGGTGCTGGTCGGGCTCGGTCTGGCCGTGGTGCTGCCCGTGGTCGCCCTGATCGTCGGCACCGGCGTGCTGGGCGCCGAGATCGACGACGGCACCGTGGTGCACATCCTGACCAAGCCGCTGCCCCGTTGGCAGATCGTGCTGCCGAAGCTCGGGGTGGCGGCCGGCGTCACCGCGGTGTCCTGCGCCGTGCCGCTGTACGTCGCGGGGGTGCTCGCCCACTCGGTCCGGTTCGGCCTGGCGCTGGCGCTCGCGTCGGCGATCGGCGCGCTGGCGTACTCCGCCCTGTTCGTGGCGCTCAGCCTGGTCACCCGGCGGCCGGTGCTGCTCGGCCTGGTCTACGTGCTGATCTGGGAGGGGCTGCTCGGCAACTTCGTGAGCGGCACCAAGGTGCTCTCCATCCAGCAGTACGTGATCGCGCTGGCCGACCGGATCGCCCCCACCGCACTGCTGTCCACCACGGTCACCGTGCCGGTGTCGGCGGTGATGACCACGCTGGTCGTCGTCGGCTTCACCGTGCTGGCCGTCAACCGGCTCCGCTCCTTCAGCGTGGCCGGCGAAACCAGCTGAGGTGGTAGCAGGGGTCCCCTCCTCCTTCTCCGGTGGTAGCAGGGGTCCCCTGTTCATCAAAGAGGAGTAACAGGGGACCCCTGCTACCAACCAACCCGCCCGCCCAGCGTCGCCGGTCGGGCGGTCGGCGGTCGTCAGAAGGCGCAGGCGATGACGAGTTCCGTGGTGCGGTCGGGGACCGGGTCGAGGGTGGTGATCCGGCCGGCCGCGCGCACGTCGTCGGCGACCAGGGCGAGCTGGTCGAGGACGGCGGCCGGGGCGAGCGCCTCGGCCAGCGGCACCTCGGTCCGCATCGAGAGCTTCCGCTCCGACTTGGCCCGCCGCACCTGGCTCAACGCGTCCCCGGCCAGCCGCAGCAGCGCCGGGTCACCGGTGCCCCGGACCGCGCGTTGGACCTCGTACGTGGTGGGCCAGGGCGCACGGTGCACCGAGCCGTACCGCCACCACGACCAGACCTCCTCGGTCACGTACGGCAGCACCGGGGCGAAGAGCCGCAACTGCACCGACAGCGCGGTGGCGAGCGCCGCGCGGGCCGAGTCCGCCCCGGGCCCGGTGCCGTAGGCGCGTTCCTTCACCAGCTCGATGTAGTCGTCGCAGAACCGCCAGAAGAACGCCTCGGTCGCCTGGAGGGCGGCCGTGTGGTCGTACCCGTCGAAGGCGGTGGTCGCCGTGGCGACCACGCCGGAGAGTTCGGCGAGCATGGCGGTGTCCAGCGGTTCCGTCGCCGGCGCGCGCAACGCGTCAGCGGCGCCCAGCCCGAGGGCGAACTTCGACGCGTTGAGGATCTTGGTGGCCAGCCGCCGCCCGATCCGGATCTGGGCCGGGTCGAAGGCCAGGTCCATGCCGGGCTTGCCGCTGGCCGCCCAGTACCGCACCGCGTCCGAGCCGTGTTCGGTCAGCAGCGCCATCGGGGTCACCACGTTCCCCTTGGACTTGGACATCTTCTTCCGGTCCGGGTCGAGGATCCAGCCGGAGAGCACGGTGTCCCGCCAGGGCAGCACCCCGTGCTCCAGGTGGGCGCGGACCACGGTGGAGAAGAGCCAGGTACGGATGATCTCCTGTCCCTGGGGCCGCAGGTCCATCGGGAAGACCCGGGCGAACAGGTCCGGGTCGGTCTCCCAGCCACCGACGATCTGCGGGGTCAACGACGAGGTGGCCCAGGTGTCCAGAACGTCCGGGTCACCGATGAAACCGCCCGGTTTTCCGCGTTGCGCCTCGTCGAAGCCGGGCGGCGGATCGCTGGACGGGTCGATCGGCAGCGTGGACTCCTCCGGTGTGAGAGGCTGGGTCCAGACCGGCTCGCCAGCGTCGTCGAGCCGGTACCACACCGGCACCGGCACGCCGAAGAACCGCTGCCGGCTGACCAACCAGTCGCCGGTCAGGCCGCCCACCCAGTGCTCGTAGCGGTGGCGCATGTGCCCCGGCACCCAGTTCAGCTCCGCACCCCGGTCGAGCAGCGCCGAGCGCAGCTCCGCGTCCCGACCGCCGTTGCGCAGGTACCACTGCCGGGTGGAGACGATCTCCAACGGCCGGTCGCCACGCTCGTAGAACTTCACAGGGTGGGTGATCGGACGGGGCTCGCCGACCAGGTCACCCGCCCCGGTCAGCAGTTCCACCACCGCCCGACGGGCACCGTTCACGCCCTGCCCGGCCAACGCCGCGTAGGGCTCCGCCGGCACGCCGTGCGGCGGTTCCGGCAGCAGCCGCCCGTCCCGGCCGACCACCACCCGGGTGTCCAGGTCCAGGTCCCGCCACCAGGTCACGTCGGTGAGGTCGCCGAAGGTGCAGACCATCGCGACGCCGGTGCCCTTGGCCGGGTCCGCCAGCGGGTGCGCGCGCACCGGCACCTCCACCCCGAAGACCGGGGTACGCACCACCGTGCCGACCAGGTCGGCGTAGCGCTCGTCGTCCGGGTGGCAGACCAGCGCCACGCAGGCCGGCAGCAGCTCCGGCCGGGTGGTGTCGATCAGCACCTCCCGCCCGCCGGCTGCGTGGAACCGCAACCGGTGGTACGCGCCGGGCCGTTCCCGGTCCTCCAGTTCCGCCTGGGCCACGGCGGTGGCGAAACCGACGTCCCAGAGGGTCGGCGCCTCCGCCTGGTACGCCTCGCCGCGCGCCAGGTTGCGCAGGAACGCCCGCTGCGAGGTGGCCCGCGCCACCCGCCCGATCGTGGTGTACGTCAGCGACCAGTCCACCGACAACCCGAGCCGCCGCCACAGCGCCTCGAAGACCTGCTCGTCCTCGCCGGTGAGCCGCTCGCACAGCTCCACGAAGTTGCGCCGGGAGATCGACGTCGGGTTCTTCCGGGCCGCGTCGTCCACCGGGGCGTCGGGTGGCGTCCAGTCCGGGTCGTACGGCAACGACGGGTCGCAGCGCACCCCGTACACGTTCTGCACCCGGCGCTCGGTCGGCAGCCCGTTGTCGTCCCAGCCCATCGGGTAGAAGACCGCCTTGCCGCGCATCCGCTGGAAGCGGGCCACCGTGTCGGTGTGCGTGTACGAGAAGACGTGTCCCATGTGCAGCTCGCCGGATACGGTCGGCGGCGGGGTGTCGATCGCGTATACGTCCGCCCGCTCCCTGCTGCGGTCGAACGCGTACGTGCCCTCCTCCTGCCAGCGGCGCGCCCAGGTCTCCTCGATGCCGTCCAGGGTCGGACGCTCGGGGACTCCGGCGCGGGCCGTCCTCGCCGTATCAGTCATCGGTCGATCGTAGATCCGGACCGGCTCCGCCCGCCGGGAGTAAATCTCCCCGGTCGCCGGCCGGGCGTGGATGGCCAGGCCCCCGCCGCCACGGCCGGGGTGCCGGGTGGCCGACCTGTGACAGCATCGACGCTCGACGACGGGTGACGACGTCGCCAACCGGACGTCGGTGGCGTGCCGCCGGCCGGAGAGGAGGCGGGCGTGCGGGTCGACCGGGTCACCGGAGCGCCGGGGAGCGGGCCGTCGCCGGCCGGGCGGGCACCCGAGCCGGCCGGTGTGGTCGGGGCGGTGGCGGCCTTCGCCGTGGGAGTGCTCTCCGGGGCCGCGCTGCCGGCGTTGACGATGCTCACCGGCTACACCGACCTGACGCCGTTCGCGCCGGTGCGCGCCGGGGTGCTCGCCCCGATGGTGCTGGCCCTCGCGGTGGCGGCCGGTGCCCTGCCGTACCGGGTCGGCGGCTGGCCGGTCGCCCTCGCCGGGCTGCTGCTCGCCGGGGTCAACGACCTGGTCGCGGCCGGCGGGATGCTGCTGCCCGCCAACGCGGTCGCCGCCGGATACGTGTCGGCCGTCCTGGTCGGGGCGGTGGGGGTCGGCCTGGCCCTCGGCGGTGTGCTCCTGGTGGCTGGCGGGTCGGTCCGCGCGGTGCGGGTGCCGGTGGCGGTCGGGCTCGCCGCCGGCCTGGTCGGGCAACCGGCGTGCAGCGCGCTGCTCCGGGCGGCCCTGCCGGTGCCGGGCCGCGTACAGCCGTACCAGATCTCGCTCTGGCTGGCCGTGGCGTTGGTCGCCGCCGCGCTGCTGCTCTCCTGGCGGCGGGGCGGCCCCGGGCCGGCCGGCGGTTCGCTGCGCTGGACCCCGGTGCCGGTGGTGGCGGCCGTCGGGCTGCTCGTCGCCGCCGGGTTCGCGGTGCGCTGGTCGGTGGTCCGGGCCCGGCTCCGGCCGGGCCAGGGACTGGAGGAGGCCGCCGTGACCGCGGTCCGGCTGCTGGTCGTGCCCCTCACGGTGGTGGCCGGGCTGCTCCTGCTCGGGTACGCGCTCCGCGCGCTCGGTGTGGTCGGCGCGCGCTGGGTGGTGCTCGCCGTCGCGGCCGGCCCGATCGCCGTGACCGGCGGCGGGCCCACCGGCGTCGTCGCGCCGGCGGTGACCTTCCTGGCCGCGCTGACCGGGCTCGCCGCAGTGGCGGGCGGCGTGGCCCTGACCCGGTACGCCGAACGGATCCTGCCCTGGGACGCCCTCGGGATCGTGCTGACCGCCGTGGCGCTGCCGCTGGCCACCCCGGCGGTCCGCCTGGAACTGCCGGTGGCTGCGGGGGCCGGCGTGGTGCTTACCGCTCTCGGCCTCGGCCTGGCGCTCGGCTCCGGCCTCACCCTCGTCGTCACCCGCGAACCCGGCCTGGCCTGGCAGTCGGTGCCGCTTCCCGCGCCGGCCCCCGGGCCCGTCTCCCGCCCCACGCCGGCTCCCGGTCCCGTCTCCCGCGCCGACGTGGACAAGGGTTGGCGCAGCGCCACGCTGCTGGTCGGCGCGGCCGGCTGGGTGCTCGCCGCGCAGGCCGCCACCCCGCTGGCGATCCGGTCGCAGGCCGCGCCGCCCGGACTGCTCCCGCCGCTCGCCCTCCCGCTGCTCACCGTCGCCGCCGCCGTGCTGCTCGCGCTGTTGTTCGGCCTCGGCCTGCTGGTCGACCGCCGTCGTCCCGCTCCCGAACCGGTAGTGCTGCGACGCACGACCTGACCTGCTCAGGTGAGCGAGTCGCGCCACTGCCGGTGCAACCGCGCGTACCGGCCGTCGGCGGTGACGAGCCGGTCGGGTGGGCCGTCCTCGACGATCCGGCCCCGGTCGAGCACCAGCACCCGGTCGGCGATCCGCACCGTGGAAAGCCGGTGCGCGATCACCAGGGCGGTCCGGTCGCGCAGGATGGTGCCGAGCGCGTGCTGCACCACCCGTTCCGTGGGCACGTCCAGGCACGAGGTCGCCTCGTCCAGGATCAGCACCACCGGATCGGCCAGGAAGGCCCGGGCGAACGCGACGAGTTGCCGTTGCCCGGCGGAGAGCCGGCCGCCCCGCCGGCGCACCTCGGTGGCGTACCCGTCAGGAAGCGCGGCGATGAAGTCGTGCGCGCCGACCGCCCGCGCCGCCGCCCGTACCGCCGCGTCGTCCGCGTCCGGGCGGCCGAACCGGATGTTCTCCGCCACCGTGCCGCTGAACAGGTGGTTCTCCTGGGTGACCAGGACCACCGCCCGGCGCAGTTCGGCGTCGGCCGCGTCGCGCAGGTCCACCCCGTCCAGGCTGACCGAGCCGCCATCCGGATCGTGGAACCGGGCGAGCAGCTTCGCCACCGTGGACTTGCCCGCCCCGGTCGCACCGACCAGGGCGACCGTCTGCCCGGCCGGCACCTCCAGGTCGAGGTCGGTGAGGATCGGTGCCCCCGGTCGGTAGCCGAAGGTCACCGAGCGGAACCGCACCGCGCCCCGGACCCCGCCGACCGGCAGCGGCCGGGGACGGGCCGGCTCCACCACCCCGGGCCGCTCGTCGAGCACCCCGGCGAGCTTCTCCAGCCCGGCGGTGGCGGACTGAAGACTGTTGTAGAACTGGCTGAGCTCCTGCATCGGCTCGAAGAACCGGCGCAGGTAGAGCAGGAACGCGGCGAGCACGCCGAGGTCGAGGCGGTCGCCGAGCACTCGCCAGCCGCCGTAGGTCAGCACCCCCGCCACGGTGACGTTGCCGACCAGCTTGATGCCCGGCGAGTACACCGCGATCAACTGGAACGCGTGCACGCTGGAGCGCCGGTAGTCGTCGTTCACCGCCTCGAAGATGCGCTGGTTGCGGGCCTCCCGCCGGTAGGCCTGCACGGCCCGGATCCCACGCAGCGACTCCACGAGGTGGACGATCACCAGCGCCGCCGACTCCCGGGTGCGCCGGTACGCGGCGGCCGAGGCGCGCGCGAACCAGCGGGACAGCAGGAACAGCAGGGGGAAGGTGAACAGGGTCACCACGGCCAGCGGCGGGTCCAGCCAGAGCAGCACGCCGGTCACCGACAGGATCGACAGCACGGCGAGCACGAGGTTGTCCACGCCCCCGTCGAGCAGCTCCGCGATCGAGTCCAGGTCGCTGGTGAGCCGGGAGACCATCCGTCCGGAGGTGTAGCGCTCGTGGAAGGCCACGTGCAGGCGCAGGAAGTGCCCGTACACGCGCTGACGGAGGTCGAGCAGGACGGCCTGGCCGATCCGCGCGGAGAGGGTGAGGAAGCCGCGCTTGCTCGCGTACTCGACGGCGGCGGCCGCCGCGAAGCCCCCCGCGACGGCGACCAGCGGCCCCGGTTCGTCGGCGCGCAGCGGCGCGATCGCGTGGTCGATGCCGTACATGACCAGGAACGGGCCCGCCAACCCGGCGGCGTTCTGTGCCAGCAGCAGGGCGATGGCCAGCGCGAGTCGGCCCCGGTGCGGTCGTAACAGGTCCGCCAGGAGAGCGCGGCTGCGGGCCCGCAGCCGGGCGACCGCCTCCGGACCGTTCTCCTCGGCCGGGCCCGGGTCGGCGTCCGGATCGGTCCCGCGTCCCCGCCAGCGCCCCAGGTCCACCGGCTCCCTCCCGGCGTTCCGTTCCGCCGCAGCCGGACGCTCCGTCCCGACGGGCTCCGGCCCGGCGTTCCGGTCCACCGCGACCGGTTGCTCCGCTCCGACGGGTTCCGGTGCCGTCACGGCGGTGCCGCCGTGACGGTCGTCGTCCGGGCCACCGTCGGCCCCTCGGGCGTGACCGCCGCCGTCGTCGTCGTCGGCCCCGCCGGGACCGCCGCCGTCGTCGGCCCATCGGGCGTGACCGCTGCCGTCGTCGGCCCTGCGGCCGGGACCGCCGCCGCCGTCGGCTCCGGACGTAGCAGCGCACGGTACGCCGGCTCGGTCGCGAGCAGTTCGGTGTGGGTGCCGACGGCGGTGATCCGGCCCCGGTCGAGCAGGGCGACCCGGTCGGCGAGGGCGACCGTCGAGGGCCGGTGCGCCACCAGCAGGGCCGTGGTGTCCCGCAGCACCCGGCGCAACGCCTGCTCGACCAACGCCTCGGTGTGCACGTCGAGAGCGGAGAGCGGGTCGTCCAGCACCAGCACGGCCGGGCGGCCGAGCACCGACCGGGCCAGCGCCAGCCGCTGCCGCTGCCCGCCGGAGAGGGACAGCCCCTGCTCACCGACCCGGGTGGCGAGTCCCCACGGCAGGTCGTACGCGAAGTCGGCCTGGGCCAGCGTGAGCGCAGCGCGCACCTCGTCCTCGTCGGCGTCGGGACGGCCCAGGGTGAGGTTCTCCCAGACCGACATGCTGAACAACGCCGGCTCCTCGAAGGCCACCCCGACCAGTCGGCGCAGCGCGGCGAGCCGCAGGTCGCGCAGGTCGTGACCGTCCAGGGTGATCCGTCCCGTCCCCACCTCGTGCAGCCGGGGGACGAGGGAGAGCAGCGTGCTCTTGCCCGAGCCGGTCGCGCCGACCAGGGCGAGCGTCTCGCCCGGCTCGACGGTCAGCTCGACGTCCCGCAGCACCGGGGTGACGCTGCCCGGATAACCGAAGCCGACCCGCTCGAAGCGCAGCCGCCCGCGTACCTCGCCGCGCGTGGGCGCCACCGCGTGCGGCCGGTCCCTGATCGCCGGTGGGGTGTCCAGTACCTCCTGGATCCGGTCGGCGGCGGTCGCCGCCTCCTGCCCGTTGGCGATGATCCAGCCCAGCGAGTTGACCGGCCAGATCAGCATCAGTTGCAGGCTGACGAAGGCGAGCAGCTCACCGACGGTGAGCGTGCCCCGCGCGGCGGCGGCCACCCCGGTCACCAGCACCACGCCGAGGGTCAGGTTCGGCACCAGGTCGAACAGGGCGGAGGTGCGGGCCAGCAGTCGGCTCTTGCCGACGGCGGTGTCGTGCAGGGCCCGCGCGCCGGCACCGAACCGGGCGGCCAGCTCCGGGCCCCGGCCGAACGCGCGGGCCGTCCGGATCCCCTGCGCGGTCTCCTCGACCAGCGTCGCGACGTCCCCCTGCTGCTCGCGCATCCGTCGGGCGGCGATGTGGTACGCCCGGGCGAACCGTCGGCTGATCAGGAACAGCGGCACGGCGCTCGCCGCGACCAGCAGCCCGAGCGGCGGGTGCAGCCGGATCAGCAGCACCACCACGGCCAGGTAGGTGACCAGGTTGAGGACCAGGAACAGCAGCCCGAAGGAGAGGAAGCGGCGGATCATCGACAGGTCGCCGGTGGCGCGCGCGATGAGCTGACCGGACTGCCACCGGTCGTGGAAGCTCGCCGGCAGGCGTTGCAGGTGGGCGTAGAGGTCGGCGCGGATGGCCGCCTCCATGCCCACCGACGAGGAGGTCTGCGTCCACCGTCGGACGAAGATCAGCACCGCCTCGACCAGGCCGAGCAGCAGGACCAGGCCGCCGAGCTGCACGAGCCCGGCCGGTTCGCGCCGGGCCAGCGGGCCATCCACCACCCGCTGGACCAGCAGCGGCACGGCGAGCCCGGCCGCGGTGGCCGTCAGCCCGGCGACCAGCAGCCAGCAGAACTCGGTGGCGTGCGGGCGCAGGTAACCGCGCAGCCGCCACAGGTTGTGCATGCTCCCCCTGGTGGCGGGAACGCGGTCACCGTCCGCAGCCACCCCCTGACGGTATCGGTAATCGTGACTTCCACGACGGTCAACTTGCCGTCAACCGCCGCTCGTGACCGAGAAGCCACTTCTTCACGTCCAGCCCCCACCGGTAGCCGCCGAGGCTCCCGTCGGTGCGCAGCACCCGGTGGCAGGGGACGAAGAGGGCGGCGGCGTTGCGCGCGCAGGCCGCCGCCGCCGCGCGTACCGCCGCCGGGCGGCCGGCCAGCCCCGCGTAGGCGGTGTACGTGACCGGGTCGCCCGGCTTGACGTCCCGCAGCACCTGCCAGGCGTGCGCCAGGAAGAGTCCGCTGGTGTGCTGCTCGACCGGCACCGCGTCGATCGCGGCGAGGTCACCGTCGAGGTAGGCGGCCACCGCCCTGGTCACCGTCCCCAACTCGGGCCGGCTGCGCACCTCGCCGCGCAGCGTGGGGTGGACCAGGCCGAGCAGCCCGTCCAGGTCGCTGGTGAACCCGGCCGCCCGGACCGCCCCACCGGGCGTGACCAGGACACTGAACGGTCCGGCCGGAGTGTCCACCGTGCTGCTGTCGATCGTGTTCGTTCCGGTCATGCTGCTGCTCTCCAGAGTCGGGCCACCGCGTACGAGCGCCAGGGGCGCCAGCGTTCGGCGTGCGCGTCGAGGGTCTTCGGGTCGTCGGGAAGGCCGAGCGCGCGGGCGCCCCGCCGCACCGCGAGGTCGGTGGGAAGGAAGACATCCGGGTCGCCGAGCCCGCGCATGGCGACGTATCCGGCGGTCCAGGGGCCGATCCCCGGCAACGCCAGCAACTGCCGGCGGGTCTGTGCCCAGTCCCCGTCCAGGGACAGCTCCCCGTCGGCCACCGCCCGCGCCAGCGCCCGGACCGCCTCCCGCCGGCCCGCCGGCCCCCGGAATCCGTCATCCGGCACGTCCGCCACCTGTCGGGCCTGCGGAAACCCCCGCAGCCCCCACCCGCCGTCGCGGTCGTGACCGGCGGCAGGGTTCGGGTGGGGTGGGCAGTGGGCGAGGAGGCGGACGAGGAGAGGGCGGGCGCTGCGCAGGGAGACCTGCTGGGTGAGGACGGCGCGCACGGCCGCCTCGAAGGGATGGTCCGGGGTGCGGGGGAGTCGGACGCCGGGTTCCGCCGCGACCGGTCCGGCCAGGGCCGGATCCGCCGCCAGGGTGGCGTCCACCGCCACCGGGTCGGCGTCGAGGTCCAGCAGACGGCGGCAACGGGCCACCGCCGGGGCCAGGTCACGCAGGTCGGCCAGGCGGAGCGCGGCCGAGACATACCCGGCCGCCGGGGTCAGCGCCACCTCGCCGGGGCCGTGCGGCAGGGACAACCCCCGGTGGTACGTCCCGTCGCGCACCTCCTCGACGCCGGGGACCGCCCGCAGCGCCAGGAACTCCAGCAGGGAGCCCACGTGCAGCGGCGGCCGGTACGCCAGCCGTACCGTGATGGTGCCCGCGCCACCGGAGACCGGTCCCCGCTTCTGGGCCCGCAACTCGGACGGGGCGAGCGCGAAGACCTCCCGCACCGTGTCGTTGAACTGCCGGACGCTGCCGAACCCGGCGGCGAAGGCCACCTCGGCCATGCCCAGCCCGGTCGTCTCGATCAGCACCCGGGCGGTCTGCGCACGTTGCGCCCGGGCCAGGGCGAGCGGGCCGGCGCCCAGCTCGGCGCGGAGCATCCGGTGCAGGTGTCGTTCCGTGTAGCCGAGTCGGGACGCCAGCCCGGGCACGCCGTCCCGGTCGACCACCCCGTCGGCGATCAGCCGCATCGCCCGCCCCACCACGTCGGCCCGGACGTCCCACTCCGGTGAGCCGGGCGCGGCGTCCGGCCGGCACCGGCGGCAGGCGCGCAGCCCGGCGCCCTGCGCGGCGGCGGCCGACGGGAAGAACCGGACGTTCTCCCGTTTCGGAGTGGTCGCCGGGCAGGACGGCCGGCAGTAGATCCCGGTCGAGGTCACGCCGGTGTAGAACCAGCCGTCGAACCGCTGGTCACGGCTGTCGACCGCCCGGTAGCACCGCTCGAAGTCCAACTCCACGCCACCGATCCTGCCCCGCCGTCCGGCCCCGCGGCTCGCGGAAATCGGACCTCGCCCGCTGTCGTTGGTAGCAGGGGTCCCCTGTTACCGCTTTTTGTCGTGCAAGGTGCCCTTGCAACCACCTCAGCCCGCCCGCGACCCGTCCGCGTCGAAAGTGTCGGAGGGGGCGGGTACCGTCCGGGGCCAACTCAAGAAGGGGTGCGTCGATGGGGAGCGTGGCCGGGCCGGGGCAGGTGGAGGCGCGGTCGGCGCGTCCCGGGCTCGATCGGGCGGTGGTGCAGGGGTTCTACGACCGGATGCGGGCGGTCGCCCCGGCGGCGGTCGGCGCGATCGAGCGGGACCGCGCCGACGATCCGGGGCGCGGGTTCGCCGACACGGCGTGCGGACGGCTCGTCCGGTCGCTCGACGACGCCGCGCTGCGGGCACTGGGCATGTGGACGCACCACTGGTGCCTGCGGTTCTACGACGACGACACCCGGGTCGGTCGCCGGTTGATCGGGGAGATCGCCGGTCGCGTCGGGCTCGGCTGGACGGTCGACGAGGTGCGCTGGATGCTCGGCGAGTCGTACGCTGCCCCGCCGACCGCCGGTGACCGGTTCACCCTGCCCCGTGCCGCCGCGACCGAACTGGACGACGTCGACCTTCCCGGGTTCGACGTATCCGGCGAGGATGACCCGGACCGGTCGCGGTACGGCAGGATGAGCGGGTCCCGGTAACCCGGACCGGAAGGGGAGCCTGTGCCCGCCAGCGAACCCACCATCCTCGCCACCAGCATCGGCTTCTTCAGCCGTCGCCGGGGTCCCTGGGACTGGCGACCCGGACCGGTCTTCGACCTCGCGGCCGAGCTGGCCGGGGCGGGACCGGAACCGAGGATGTGTTTCCTCGGTCAGGCCGAGGGGGACCAGCCGACTACGTTGACCGCCCTCTACGGGGCGTTCGCCGGCACCCCGTTCCGCCTGTCCCACCTCAACCTCTTCCCGATGCCCAACGTCGAGGACATCCGTGCCCACCTGCTCGCCCAGGACGTCGTCTGGGTCGGCGGCGGCAGCGTCGCCAACCTGCTCGCCGTCTGGCGGGTGCACGGGCTCGACGAGATCCTGCGCGAGTGCTGGGAGGCCGGGGTGGTGCTGGGCGGGGTCTCCGCCGGGTCGGTCTGCTGGCACGTGGGCGGGGCCACCGACAGCTACGGTCCGACGCTGCGTCCGTTCACCGCCGGACTGGGCTTCCTGCCGTACGGCAACGGGGTGCACTACGACAGCGAGGAGCAGCGCCGACCGCTGATCCAGCAGTTGGTCGCCGACGGCACCCTGCCGCCCACCGCCCACTGCACCGACGACGGGGTCGGGCTGGTCTACCGGGGGACCACCCTGGTCGAGGCGGTCGCCGACCGTGCGGGGGCGCTCGCGTACGAGGTGAGCCGTGACGCCGAGGGCACGGTCACCGAGACCACGATCATCCCTCGTCTGCTGGGCTGATCCCCTGCCGTTGCCCGGAGCGGCGCAGGGCGTCGAAGACCTGGGCCAGCTCGGCGGCGTCCTCACCGGCGTGGTGGGTGTGCGGCAGGTGGGTCAGCCCCAACTCCCGCTTGGCCGTGCTCTTGTGGCTGCGCGACCACGGCCGACCGGTCGCCCCCATGTAGTAGCTGCGCAGGTCGACCCCGGAGCCGGTCGCCCCGAACGGGCTCCGGCCGAGGTACCGGACGAAGTACCAGTGCACGAACATGCCGTCCCAGACGGCGGGGGCGGCGAGGAAGACCGGTCGGCCGATCCGGCGTAACCCCTCGACCCAGCGGGCAGCGGCGGCCATCGCGACGGCCGGGGCGGGCGCCTCCCGCAGCAGTCGATCCCGGTCCAGCCCGGACACGGCGAGCGCCTCGGGGACGTACTCGTCGGAGATCGGCTTCAGCTCCGTGTAGAAGGTCAGCCCGGGACGGCCGGCGACCGCCATGCCCAGCGAGATCATGCTGTAGGGCCCGGGGATCGGCCCGTCGGCCTCCACGTCCACCGCCACGTACAGCTCGGGTGGCTCCGTCTGGTCGCGCCGTGCCATCGTGCCTCCCCGGTCGATCTCGACAGCGCAGGCTAGCAACGCGGCTGGCATCCCGGACGCCGGTTTTCCGCCCACCCCGGAGCCCGCCCGGCGCGAGCGGGGCGGGGGAAGCGGCGTAAGCTGGCTCGTCGTGAGTCTGACCATCGGGATCGTCGGCCTGCCCAACGTCGGCAAGAGCACCCTGTTCAACGCGCTGACCAAGAACGACGTGCTCGCGGCGAACTACCCGTTCGCCACGATCGAGCCGAACGTCGGCGTCGTCGGCCTGCCCGACGAGCGGCTGGGCAAGCTGGCCGAGATCTTCGACTCGCAGAAGGTGCTTCCCGCGCCGGTGTCGTTCGTCGACATCGCCGGGCTGGTCCGGGGCGCCTCCAAGGGGCAGGGCCGGGGCAACGCGTTCCTGGCGAACATCCGGGACGCCTCGGCGATCTGCCAGGTGGTGCGGGCCTTCTCCGACCCGAACGTGGTGCACGTCGACGGCAAGGTCTCCCCGGCCGACGACATCGAGACGATCAACACCGAGCTGATCCTCGCCGACCTCCAGACCCTGGAGAAGGCGCTGCCCCGGCTGGAGAAGGAGGCCAAGCTCCGCAAGGACCGGGCCGCCGCCGTCACCGCCGCCAAGAAGGCGGTCGAGGTCCTCGACGCCGGTACGACGCTCTACGCGGGTGCCAAGGACGCCGGTATCGAGCTGGAGCACCTGCGCGAGCTGCACCTGCTGACCACCAAGCCGTTCCTCTACGTCTTCAACGTCGACGAGGAGGAGTTGGCCAACGCGGCGTTCCTCGACGAGCTGCGCGCCCTGGTCGCCCCGGCCGAGGCGGTCTTCATGGACGCCAAGATCGAGTCGGAGCTGGTGGACCTGCCCGAGGAGGAGGCCCGCGAGCTGCTGGAGTCGATCGGGCAGTCCGAGCCGGGCCTCGACCAGCTCGTCCGGGTCGGATTCCGCACGCTCGGGCTCCAGACGTACCTGACCGCCGGGCCGAAGGAGGCGCGGGCCTGGACGATCCCGGTCGGCGCGACCGCGCCGGAGGCCGCCGGGGTGATCCACTCCGACTTCCAGCGCGGCTTCATCAAGGCCGAGGTGGTCTCCTTCGGCGACCTGGTCGCGGCCGGATCGATGGCGGCGGCGAAGGCGGCGGGCAAGGTCCGCATCGAGGGCAAGGAGTACGTCATGCAGGACGGCGACGTGGTCGAGTTCCGGTTCAACGTCTGACGTTCAAGGCGTACTCACGCCCTGATCGTCTGCCCCGAAGTCTGGGAGCGGCAGGTACTGGCGAGCGTTCCCGTCACGGATCATCCATATCCGGAAAGCGCCCTGTTCCTGGTCCATGATCATGAGCTGGGCAAGGTCGGGAATGCGCCAGCGGGTCGCACCGAATCGCTGGACGACAGCCCTGATGTCTGCGTGGTTGAGCACGCCGGCCCAGACCAGGGCCTCGGGGTGCTTCTGCCCGCCCCATGCCTCAGGGGTGTCATGGAGGGCACGGAGAGAACCGACACCGTGCACATGCGGCTGATTCCGTCGTGGTGCCTGTGTCTGAAGCCATTGGTCGAACTCGTGCACCAGTGCGCTGTCCTCGCGTACGTCCACCGACAGCAGGATGTTGGCGACCCAGCTCACGCCGTCATCCTGCGCCCGGACGTCGTCGGCCGTGGCGGTGGGGGAGCTGGCTGTCGAGCCACCTCGACATCGTCTCGGTGTACCGCGGGCTGATGCCCTCGATGGTCGTGTTCCCGTCGGGGCCGGGCAGGTGGCCGCAGCCGGGCAGGCGGCAGATCTCAGGCGACGGCGTCCCGTCGGGGGTGTTCGCCTGCCGCCAGGCGGCGATGCTCTCGTCGACGGGCATCCAGTCGTCGGTCTCGCCGTAGAACAGCAGGGCGGGGCACCGCACCCCGGCCATGAACACCGCTGGGTCGACGTCCATGTCCACCCAGCTGCCCGGCTGGTCCGGCATGGTCCGGCGTAGGTAGCTCAGCGGGAACCAGGCACGTCCGGCGACCCGGTCGACCGCCGCCTGGGCGACGGAGCGGCTGACGTCGCCCCGCAGGTACCCCTCGACCGTCAGGCGCACGTCGAGCAGCTCCGCGATGTCGGCAGTGCCGAATCCGGCCCGTCTGAGCTGCTCGGCCGTACCGAAGCGCATCTGCCGGGCCGGGGAGATGCCGCAGGCTGACACCAGCACCAGGAACGCCACGTCGGCCGGGTGGGTCGCGGCCGTGACGAGCGCGGCCCAGGCGCCCTGGCTGACACCCCACAGGCCGGTCGGCACCTCACCGACCTCCTGGCAGAGCCGGAGAAGGGCGGCGCGGGCGTCGGCCGCCTGCACCGCCAACGGAACGTCTCCCTGTTCCCTCGACCGGCGGTCGTAGCGCAGCACGGCCACGCCCATCGCCGGCAACACCCGGGCGAGGTGTTCGTACAGGAAGAACGAGCGGTGCCCGGCCGCAGCTCCGTGCAGCACGACCAGACCGCCGCGGCAGTGCCCGTCGGGCACCGTGAGCGAGGCGGGCAGCGCGACACCATCGGCGTCGATCGTCAGCTCCATCAAACCATCCCATCAGACCGTGGCGACACGCTTCGACCTCCGGTGCGGCGGGAGGACGCTCCCGGGTGGACGGGAGCGCTGGTGGGGAGCTGTATCGTGTCGCGGTTGTCGCCAACATCAACGGGGGTTTCCATGACGATCCGCTGGTACGCGGGCCTTGCCGCGAGCGCCGCCGTCCTCGTGGCCGGGCTTGCCGCCACACCCGCCTCGGCCGCTCCGGAGCCGAGTGCGGCCGACAGCGCCAAGCTCGCCGCCGGCACGTTGAAGGACCCGGAGACGGGCAAGAACCGTACGTACCCGGCCGGCCAGGGCGAGGACGTGCCCGTCGTGCTCGGCGTGACGAACGTCGGTGAGGCGCCGGTCGACGGCCTCGTCCTCCAGGTACGCGTCCTCAACGACCTCGACCTCACCACGAAGTACGAGAACTGCTGGTACGCCGTGGACAGCAACCAGGAGACGGCCTGGTGCGAGTTCGCTGCCGACCTCGCGCCGGGCGCCAGCCTGGCCGTGACCGGAGCGGGCATCTCCACCAGCGCGGACGCCCGTGCCGAGAACATCTCGTCGGTCGTGTACTGGTGGATGAGCAAGCAGCACGCCGACGCGCAGGGGGGCATCCAGGCGCTGGCGGACCAGTGGGCCGGGCAGGGCACCAAGGCGGTGCGTGGTACCGCCGACGCGCTGCCGATGGCGGCCCCGGCCGGCGAACTCGGAGGCATCGGGGGGCCGCTCGGCTTCGCCGGTGTCCGGCTCGTCACGCCGCCCACCGGTGAGCCGACCGCGACGCCGACCCCGTCGGCGACGCCGAGTGCCACGCCGAGCGTCGCGCCGACCGCTGCTCCGTCCGCGAGCGCGGGTGCCGGTGGCGAGGGTGGCGGGCTGCCCGTGACCGGTGCCGGCACCGCGACCGTGGCCGGCGTGGGCGGCGCACTGCTGCTCCTCGGCGGTGCCGGCTTCCTCATCGCCCGACGCCGCCGTACCCGCTTCGTGGCGTAGCACCCACACCAGGCGCCCCCGGCTCGACGTCCCGTCCGAGCCGGGGGCGCTTTCTGTCGGGTGGGCGGTGCCGCCCCGGCCGTCCAGGCCGACGGACGCCACGCCGTCGCCGTCGTACGGCTTGACAGGCAAGTCATCGCTTGCCTATAACTGTGCCGATGGACGCAGACGGCGATGTGTTCAAAGCCATCGGTGACGCGACGCGACGCATCATCCTGGACGAGCTGACCGAGAAGGACGGTCAGACGCTGTTCGAGATCTGCGGCCGGCTGACCATGAAGCACGGCCTGGCCTCCTCGCGCCAGGCCATCTCCCAGCACCTCACCGTGCTCGAACAGGCCGGCCTGGTGCACACCCGGCGACAGGGCCGGTTCAAGTTCCACCACATCGACACGAGCCCGCTACGCGTGATCGTCGAGCGGTGGCCCATCGACCGAGAGGAACCGAATTCGTGATCCGTATCAACGTCACCAGCGTGCTCGTCGACGACCAGGCGAAGGCGCTCGCCTTCTACACCGAGAAGCTCGGGTTCATCAAGAAGACCGACGTGCCCGCCGGCGGGGCCCGCTGGCTCACCGTGGTGTCCCCGGCCGACCCGGACGGTGTCGAACTGCTGCTGGAGCCGGACGGCCACCCGGCGGCGGGCCCGTTCAAGAACGCCCTGGTCGCGGACGGTATCCCGTACACCCAGTTCGCCGTGGACGACGTATACGCCGAGGTCGAGCGGCTCAAGGGACTGGGCGTCGAGTTCACCCAGGAGGCGACCGACCTGGGGCCGGTGGTCGTCGCCGTCCTCGACGACACCTGCGGCAACCTGATCCAGATCGCCGCGATGAAGTAGCCGGCGATCCATTCCGAGCCGCCACCTCCGGAAGGTGGCGGCTCGGCGCTCGTCGGGTAGGGCTGGGCATACCGCAGGAGTGGGGCCAGACGGCTGGGTCGGCCGGAGCGTCGTGCCTAGCGTGATGCCATGACCTCGAACGCACCCCTCCACCTGCCGGCGGCGCTGAGACGGCGTCGCTATCTGATCTCGTGGTGGCCCTGGCGGGCGCTGGCGTACGCCGTCACCACCGTGCCGATCGCGGGCGTGCTCGCCTTCGGGCTGCTCGTCGTCGTGGCACCCTCGGTGGCGGTGGTCAACGCGGCGCGGCAGGGCCGGCCGATCGAGCTGCCCATCGTCGTGTTCCTCACCGTGGCCGGGCTGGTCATGCTGGCCCTCGCGCCGGTCGTCAGTGCCCCGGTGGCCGCGGTCGAGCGGTGGCGGCTCGGCGTCGTCGACCAGCGTCCGCTGCCCGGCCGGTGGCTGGTGCCCGGCCAACTCCTGCGGAGCCTGGCGGCGCGGTACACCAGCGCGGCGGCGTGGCGGGAGGTCGCGTACACCTTCTGGCTGGGCGGGGCGGTGCCGGTCGCGTACTGGATGTTCACGCTGCTGGCGTTGATCGACTCCATGCTGATCGCGAGCCCCTGGCTGGTCCGCGACGCGAACGACGTCATCGTGCTCTGGACGACGGTGGACACGCCCCGCCAGGCGGTGCCCTACGCGATCGTGGCGCTCCTGCTCGTACCCGTGCTGTGGTATCTCTTCGGGCTGCTCGTCGCGGGCCAGGCCGTCGTGGCCCGGTGGCTGCTCGGTGGTCCGCCCGCCGACCCGACGGCGCTGCGGGAGGTCGCCCGCTCCCGGGCCCGTCTGGTCGACGCGTACGAGACGGAACGCCGCCGGATCGAGCGTGACGTGCACGACGGCGCTCAACCCCGGTTGACCAGCCTCACCGTGCAACTCGGACTGGCCCGCCTCGACGTGCCCGCCGACTCTCCCGCCGCCGGTCCGTTGGCTGTCGCGCACGAACAGGCCAAGGACCTGATGGTCACCCTGCGGCAGATCGTGCAGGGCATCCGCCCGCAGAACCTCGCCGAACTCGGCCTGGCCGGCGCCGCCCGGGAACTGGCCGGCGAGGCCACCATCCCGGTCGTCGTCCGGGCCGACCTGACCCGCCCGGTGCCGGAACTGGTGGAGACCACCGCGTACTTCGTGTTGTCCGAGTCGCTGAACAACGTCGCCCGGCACGCCGGGGCGACCCGGGCCGAGGTGCGACTCTCCCAGACCGAGCAGCACCTCGTCCTGGAGGTCGAGGACGACGGCCGGGGCGGCGCCGACCCGGCCCGGGGCAGCGGGCTCACCGGTCTCGCCGACCGGGTCGCCGCCGTGGACGGGCGGTTGCTGCTGGCCAGCCCGACCGGCGGCCCTACGCTCGTCCGCGTGGAACTGCCGTGCCGTCCGTGACCCGCGTCGTGCTCGCCGAGGACGAGGTCCTCCTCCGGGAGGGCCTCGTCGCCCTGCTGACCCGGTTCGACTTCGAGGTGGTCGCCGCCGTCGGCTCGGCTTCGGCGCTGCGGGACGCCGTCGACGCGTACCAGCCGGACCTGCTCGTCACCGACATCCGCATGCCGCCGCACCACCGTGACGACGGGCTGCGCGCGGCGGTCGCCCTGCGCGAGCGGCGGCCCCGACTCGCGGTCGTGGTGCTCAGCCAGTACGTGCAGACCGAGTACGCCTCCGCGCTGCTCGACAGCGGCGACGGCCGGCGCGTCGGGTACCTGCTGAAGGACCGGGTCGCCGACGTGGCCGAGTTCGCCGGGACGCTGCGCCGGGTGGTCGACGGCGGCACGGCCATCGACCCCGACGTGGTACGGCACCTGCTGCACCGCCCCCGTGACCCGCTCGCCGCCCTGACCGCCCGGGAACGTGAGGTGCTCGCGTCGCTCGCCGAAGGTCACTCCAACGTGGCGATCGCGGCGAGGCTGCACGTCACCGAGGCGGCGGTCGGCAAGCACGTCGGCAACATCCTGGCCAAACTCGACCTGCCGCCCAGCGACGACACCAACCGTCGGGTGCTGGCGGTCCTCACCTACCTGCGCACCAACCCGGGCTGAGTCGACGCCGGCCGGCACGTCGTACGGGTCGCCTACGCTCCCCGTCATGATCACGGACCTGCCCCGGCTGCTCGACGCCCTGCCCGCCGGGACGTTGCCTCCCGGCCGACTCGTCACGCCCGAGGACGGCGGCCCGCCGCCGTACTGGCTGAGCGACGACCCGGCCGAGCCCTACCGCTGGACGCAGCTCCGGCGCAACCACCAGGTGACCGGGCTGTGGCCGCTGTTGCTGAGTGGTCTGCGCAGCGAGGAGGAGCGACCCTGGGTGGTCGGCGAGGTGTCCCCGGCGAGGATGTCGTCGCCGGACCGGCACGACCCGACGGAGCTGCTCGCCCAGTGGTGGGGCGAGGACGAGAAGGACGCGGATTTCGCCGAGGTGGTGTCGCCGCTCGGTGTGCGGTGGCCCGGCGCGGCCGACCCCGGTCATCCGGAAGGGTCGCCCGGTGACTTCGCCGACGAGTACGTGGCCTTCCTGGCGGACGGGCAGACACGGCTGGGTCTGGTGCCGGCCGCCCGGAGCGCGGACACCCTGGCCGTGACCGGCTGGACCGGCCCGACGAACTTCACCGGTGACTCGGGGGAGATCGCGGCAGTGGTGCGGAGTTGGGAGGATCGCTTCGGCGCGAGGGTGATCGGCCTCGGATTCGACACCCTCTACCTGAGCGTGGCCGCCCCGCCGACCTCATCCGAGCACGCCCTACGGGTCGCCGCCGAGCACTTCGCCTTCTGCCCGGACAACATCTGGCAGGGCAGCGGGACGCTGGCCGCCTACGCCAAGCAGATCCGGGGTCTGAACTGCTGGGCGTTCTGGTGGGACTGAGCACGTCCGGGCTGCCGGTCCGGGGCCGCCAGCGGTGAGATCGACGGCGAGAATGACACATCGCTCGTCACCACTTCGTCAAAATGTCGCCAGTTGCCGATTGTCCGGTCGGAATTGGTCGTGACCGTGCGCCCGCGCCACCGTGGAATCCCGTCGGCACGGAAACCCGAACAGTGAGGTAACTTTCCCATTCTCGGCCGGACGCGTAACTCCCGGGAATGAGAAGGATTCGCGCGTGTGGACGCTCGTGGAATCTCGGGCTGGCGGTGGGAGATCTGTCGCCTCACCACGGGAGTTGGCATGACCACCAAGTGCTTCACCTGGACCCGTACCCTCAGCCGGGGGGTAACCGGAAACGACGTGAAACAGCTCCAGATCCGTATCGCCGGTTGGGTCGGCTACGGCGAGACCCTCGCGATCGACGGTGTCTTCGGACCGGCCACCGGGGCCGCCGTCAAGCGCTTCAAGGCCGGCTACCGCCTGTCGGACACGTCGGAGACCGCCGGCCCGGCGGTATTCAACCTGATCTACTCCATCCAGGACGACGACTGCACGCCGATCCACTTCGCGTACTCGGAATTCGACGGCAGTTGCGGGCAGAACGGTTTCACCGGTGGCGCGGTCGACGCCGCCACCGTGCGGGAGAACCTGCTGCGGGTCATGTGGCAACTGGAGGCCCTGCGGCACAAGCTCGGCGACCGGCCGATCGTCATCTCCTCCGGGTTCCGCAGCATCTCCTGCAACAGCAGCGTCGGGGGAGCACGCGGCAGCCTGCACACGTACGGAAAGGCGGCCGACCTCGGCACGTCGAGCCGGCCGAGCCTCTGCGAGATGTGGCGGATGGCCCGCTACTGCGGCTTCAAGGAAATCCTCGGACCGGGTTATCCCGACCACGACGACCACGTCCATGTCGGCAACAAGTCCACCCAGTTCTGGCGCGCGCCGAACTGCTGACCCACAGGGCACGTCAGTAGCGCTGCCGGTGCCCCGTCACTCGACTGCCGACCCGCCGTCGATCAGCCGCTCGCCCCCGCTTGGAAGAGTTGCAGGATCGGGGCTTGAGGCCGAGACGGCGGGCGGCCATGTGCAGCTTGGCCCGGAGGCCCCGAGACATGGGTGGACCCTGCGTTGCGAATGGCCCTCGTGTGGGTCAATCCGGCTCCGAACGACCCTGCCATCCCGGGCCCGGTGCTGACGTACGTATGTCCTGCACCAACCGAGGGGGACGCCACTGGCCCACCGTGGTCAACCACCGAGCCAGGGGGTAGGCGAGGCGAACGACAAAGTAGTTCAGGTATTCCACCACCCCGAAGACCCACACCGCCACCACCAGCAGGGCGGTGCCGATCCTCTCAGGCCACCACAGCAGGATTCCGGCCAGACCGACGCCCAGGAGAACGGCGTCGACGATCCGGAACACCCGGTAGGCGGCAGCGATGGCGGCTGGCATCGGTGCCCGCTCGACCCAGGAGCGGGCGGCCAGCCAGTAGATCCCCGCCTGCACCAGGACCACGAGCAGCGGAACCAGTGCCGACCACAGGGCCATGGAGTCGTCAGACCCGGCGAGGCGGGGCATCACGAGGGCGATGGCGACCACAGCGAACGAGGCTGCGGCGGCAAGCTCTCCCGTCCCGAGCTTCAGGTACTTGCCTCGCAACTCCCGACGCCGTTCGGCCGACACCCCGTCACCTTATCCAGGACCAACCGTAGAACCCCGTCGGCAGTGCTGCCAGGCTCCCTCTGCGTGGCGACAAGCTATGGGCATCGGTCTGCGGAGGACAGGTCAGGGACGGACCAGCTCCGTCTGGTCGCCGGGCAGGACCGTCACGTCGCCCTCCGCGCTCCGGATCTCGATCACGGGTACGCCCTCGTCCAGGTCCATCTCGCGGCGCTCCCGGTTCGACGGCATCCGGGCGATCGCCGAGCTGCCCGGCGTCAGCTCGACATGCTCGCGCTGTGGTGCTTCCCGCACCCAGGTGCCGCGACCCCGGCTCGTCCTGAGCAGACCCTCGGACCGCAGGAGCGCCACCGCCATGCGGACACTCTCCCTGCCGATTTCGTGCTCCTGGCTGAGTTGCAGCTCGCTGGGAAGCGTCGATCCCGGAGCGAACTCCCCGGATTCGATCTTCGCGCGCAGCAGGTCTGCGAGCTGGATGTAGATCGGCGTGTGCGAGCGGGGATCGATCCTCATACCCCTGAAGCCTCATCGCCTTGTGGGCACGTGCCAACGCGCCCCTGTCTCCCTCACAAACATGCCCCTGTCCCACAGGTCTTGTGCGCTTGTCCGGATGTTTGTAGTCTCGCAATCACGGCTCGTGTTCGGGCATGAACGGTTGATCGCGGGTCTGCCGTTCAGCCGATCGAGCTGCTGGTCGGCCCTGGTGTCGTACTGCTGATGGGAGCTGCGGCGGCAGGGCGGGGTGGTCCGCCCGTGCGCGGCGGGCGGGTGGGCCGCCCCTTCCACACCTGGTGACGGAGAGCGACAGAAAGGCGGAGCGGGCATGCGGTTCTTCTCCCGGCGGGCCGGTGGCGACCGGCGGTCGACCGGCGGCAGCCACCGGCCGGGCGGCGGGGACCGGGGAGCGGCACGTCCGGCGGAGCCGGGTGTCTACCGGTCCCGGTCGTACGCGCCGCTGCGGTCCTGGCAGGTGCGGCGGCGACGGTTCCGCAGCGTCGGGCTGTTCCGGCGCGGGCTGGACCCGGCGGACGTGCGCGAGTTCCTCGACCGGGTCGCCGACGACCTGGCCGAACTGGACGACAGGCTGAACCAGAGCCGGGAGGAGACCAGCCGGATCAAGGAGGCGCTGCGGCGCTGGCAGTCGGAGTACGCGCCCCGGGCCAACGAGCGGGCGTACCGGTGACGCGCGGCCGGGAACGTTTCGTGATCCACCTGCCGGTGGTGGCCGGCGACCTGACCGGGGCGGTGCGTCTGGCCCGGGTGGTGGCCCGGTGGGCGAGCATCCTGCCCTGCACCGACCCGGGCGAGGCCACCGTGTCGTACGAGGACGAGCAGGGCGTGCACCACCGGGTCTTCTGCGACACCCGGCTGCCCGGCGGACACCGCTGCCTGCTCCGGGCCGGTCACGACGGCCCCTGCACGCGCCGGCTGCTCCGGTAGCCCGACGCAGGGGGCGTGTCCCGCCCCGCGTGTCGGGGGTGGGCGGGGCGGCAGCGGGGGTAGGTTCGCCGTCGCAAACGGTGCCGACGGAGGGGGCGACGGGGGATGGACGCGGGGACCAGGGAGCTGCGGGACGCGCACGACGTGCTCTCGGAGTGGTACGCGACGAACCTGGTCGGGGTGCTGGAGAGCATGCCGGTCGAGCGGGCGATGCTCGACCTGTTCGCCGAGATGACCCTGGCCGTCGGCACGCAGGTCGCGGACGTGGGCTGCGGCACCGGACGCCTTCTTCCGTACCTCGCGGGCCGGGGTCTGTCGCCTCGCGGCGTGGATCTCTCGCCCGGGATGGTCGAGGTGGCACGGCGGGAGAACCCGGGCTTCGCGTACGAGGTCGCCGATCTGCGCGAGCTGCCGTTCGAGGACGCATCGCTGGCCGGAGTGGTGTGCTGGTTCTCGCTGATCTACCTGGCGCCGGACGCCAGGGTTCCCGCCTTCGCCGAACTCGCCCGGGTGGTGCAGCCGGGCGGCTACCTGGTGACGGCCTTCAAGCACGGCGACGGCACCGCGCGCCGTAACGCCCCCGGCGGTGTCGTCGAGAGCCTCGGCATCGACTTCGACCGGTACTGGCTGCCGGCCCGGGAGATGGAGGACCGGTTCGCCGCCGCCGGGTTCGCGACGATTTTCCAGGGCAGCACCCCACCGGAAGGGTCGGAGCCCGCGTACGGGTACATGCTGGTCCGCAGGACCGGCTCCCGGAGCGCGTAGCCGCATCCCCGTCCCGCCGATGGGGCAGCTCCAAAGGACGCCCGGCCGGCGGCGCTGCCCCGTCTGTGCGGGCAGCTCTAAAGGACGCACGACGCCTTCCTGCCGCCCGGCGCGCTGTCGGCCTGCACCCTCCTGTTTCGCCTGCGGACGGCCGACCGACGGGCCGGCCGTCCCGACAAAGCGGCAGTCGGTCTCAGCCGGCCAGCAGGGCGTCGTCGACGCCGGTCTCGCGGCGGCCGAGGTGGGCCGGATCGCGGCCGGAGAGGACGTCCAGCGCGGCCTTCACGGCGGCGCCGTGCTCGCGGCTGGAGCTGATCCGCCAGGTCCGCTCGTACGCGCGGGCGGTCTCGTCACCGACCCCGTTGGCATCGACGCCGAGCCGTCGACACACCGTCACCGCGCGCGGCAGGTGGAAGGACTGGGTCACCAGGGTCGCCCGGTCCACACCGAAGATCCGCTTGGCGCGGGCACACGAGTCGTAGGTGTCCAGGCCGGCGTAGTCGCGCACCACCTTGTGGGCTGGCACGCCGCGCTCGACCAGCCAGCGTCGCATCGCGGTCGGCTCGTCGTACTCGGGGCGGATGTTGTCGCCGGAGACCAGGATCGCACCGACCTTGCCGGAGGCGTAGAGCTGCCGGGCGATCTCCAGGCGGGCGGCGAGGAACGGCGACGGCTCGCCGTCCGGCTGGACCTTGGTGCCGAGCACCAGGGCGACCGGCGCCTCCGGCACGGTCGCCGCGGTGAAGAGATGCCCGTCCGCGCCCCGCCGGATCCAGTTGACGCTGGCCACCGTGCCGGCGGTCAGCAGCACCGCGCCGACGACCCCCAGGCCGACGGCGAGGCGCAGCCAGCGCGGTACGGCCCGGACCGCCGCCCGCCATGTCCCGATCATCATCGCCAGCCGTCGCCGCATGTGATCCAGTATTCCAGCGGGCGGCGAGACCTGATCTTGCTCGGGGTCAGGAGATGTAGTGCAGGATCACGTTGTGCACGTGGTGGGCCTTGTCCGAGCCACGGAACTCGACCTCGTACGTGTGCGTGCCGACGTGGATCGCGATCGCCCCGGTGGAGAAGAACTGCCCACCCCACGACTTGTTGCTGACCACGCTGACGCTGGTGATCTTCGAGTACGGGATGCTGGTGATCGCGAACTTCTTCCCGACGAAGGATCGGTCCTGGATGATCACGCGCCGGTCGGTCAGGCCGATGAAGCCGGTGCCGGTGCCGATGGCGTCGTAGACGGCGATGATCTGCTCGCCCTGGAGCAGGCCGCTGGAGATCTGGTTGTACTGCTCTTTCCGGTCGTACGTCGCGTTCGCCATGATTCCCACGGTAGGTGGGGCATGCCAGCCTGCCCCGCCGCTCAGGCGTCGGTTGGCGAGGGCGAGGCCGCCTGGGCGCGGCGACGACGCCACAGGTCGATGCCGAAGCTCGCGGCCAACAGGACCGCGATCGCGCCCTTCCAGGCGCGCTCGAACGTCGGCCGGTTCTCCCCGAGCGCGGCGTCGCCGGCCAGGAAGAACCACTGCGCGACCAGCAGCCAGAAGTACGGGCGGGACAGGTCGTGGAAGATCGAGAACCTGCCCCGGACGGTCGCCACCAGGGCGATAGCGGCCAACACCACGAACAGCAGTGGTACGACGACGTGCAGCACCCGCATGCGACGAGTATGGATGTCGGACGCTCGCCGAGGTGTCGGCGGGCGTGCGAGGGCCCCGCCGGTCGACCACGGGGGAGGTGTGGTCGGTCGACGGGGCCCTTTCGCCGCCGGGGGTCAGCGGCTTTTTGGTTCTTTGCGGGTTTTCAAGGGGCTTGTCCGGCCCGTACTGCTTTAGCTACCCGTGGGGCCTTCCGAGCAAACACTTGTCGTCCGGCAATTCCGTGGGCGCTCAGGAGCCGGTGACGGCGCGGTACGCGTCCTCGATCCGCGCGGCCAGCAGGACCTCGCCCTCGCCGAGCGGCTCGTCGTCGCCGTGCCCGACCCGGATCAGAGTGCGGTCGGCCGATCGGCTGATCTCGGGGCGCAGGTGCAGCGCGTCCGCGACGACCTTGACACGCTCGGTCAGTGCCGCATGCTGGGAGTCGTCGATCAGCAGCGTGCGCCGGATCTGCTCCCCTTCACGGGTCCACCCGGAGAGCAGGGCGAGGGCGTCGCTGAGGTAGTCGCGCTTGGTTCGGCTGCGGAACAGCGCGCGCATTACCGCACCTCCCAGGCGTCGTTGCCGGCTCGTGGCCAAATCGTCGCCATCCTGTGTCCCGTTGGTGTTCCCTAGTCTGTCGTCATGCGGGGGGTGTGTCCACGCCCACACTTCCCTCTCTTCCTGGCCTAGCGGTTGACGACGGTACCCAAACCGCCGATTGATCTGGCACGCTGGTCAGCCGTGCGGACCGAACGGATTAGTGGTGACGGGCAGGCCGAACGCCGGGACGTGAAGGTGGTCGTGGGCGCGGCCATCGTCGCCGACGGGCGGGTGCTGGCCTGTGCCCGGTCCGCCCCGCCGGAGGTCGCCGGCCGGTGGGAGTTCCCCGGCGGCAAGGTCGAACCGGGGGAGAGCGAGACCGCCGCCCTGGTCCGCGAGTGCGCCGAGGAACTCGCCGTACGCGTCGAGGTCGGCGACCGGGTCGGGCGGGACGTCCGGATGGCGCACGGCCGCGCGGTGCTCCGGGTGTACGCGGCCCGGCTGCTCGGCGACGACCAGCCCCGGGCACTGGAGCACGCCGAGATGCGGTGGCTCTCCGCCGACGAACTCGACACGGTCGACTGGCTTCCTGCGGACGTCCCCATCGTGGCCGCTCTCCGTCCCCTCCTCGCCCGGCTCTGACCACCGCCGGTCGAAGCGAAACGGGGGTCGTGCGGCTCGCGCCGCACGACCCCCGTTGCCGTTCGCTGTGTCGCTCAGTGCTTCTTCTTCTCGTCCTGCTCCGGGTGCGCGTAGTTCAGGTGCTCGGTGGGGAGCGGGAACGTCACGTCGTCACCGAAGGGCGACGGCGCGGCCGGCCGGTCGAAGGTGAGCTCGCTCAGCGGCAGCCGACCCCGCTCGTCCACGGCCGGGGCGGTCGGGTGCGGCACCTCGCGGTTCCAGTTGAGCCCGCGCTGCGCCTGTGCCTCGGCACCCGGGTCGTGCGACCCGCCCGCGTGCGAGTGCAGGCCGTGGTGCACCCCGACCTGCGGCTGGGCACCGGCCCTGACCTGCTCGTTCTGACCCCGACGGAAGATCTTGCTACCAAGCCACACGAGGGGATCATACTTGCGGTCGACCACCCGCTCCTTCATCGGGATGATCCCGTTGTCGGTGATCTTGATGTGCTCGGGGCACACCTCGGTGCAGCACTTGGTGATGTTGCAGAAGCCGAGGCCCTGTTCGGCCTGCGCGTACTCCTTGCGGTCGGTCTTGGTGTCGAGCGGGTGCATGTCCAGCTCGGCGGCCCGGATGAAGTAGCGCGGACCGGAGAACGCCTGCTTGTTCTCCTCGTGGTCCCGGATCACGTGGCAGACCGTCTGGCACAGGAAGCACTCGATGCACTTCCGGAACTCCTGCGACCGCTCCACGTCGACCTGCTGCATCCGGTAGTCGCCCGGGGCCAGGTCCTCCGGCGGTGCGAACGCGGGGGTCTCCCGTGCCTTCTCGTAGTTGAACGAGACGTCGGTGACCAGGTCCCGGATCACCGGGAAGGTCCGCAGCGGAGTGACCGTGACGGTCTCGTTCTCCTCGAAGGTCGACATCCGGGTCATGCAGCCCAGCCGCGGCTTGCCGTTGATCTCCATCGAGCAGGACCCGCACTTGCCGGCCTTGCAGTTCCACCGGCAGGCCAGGTCCGGCGCGTCGGTGGCCTGGAGGCGGTGGATGACGTCGAGGACGACCTCGCCCTCGTTGACCTCGATGGTGTAGTCCTGGAGGTCACCGCCGTTCTCGTCACCCCGCCAGATGCGGAATTGGCGCTTCGAGCCCACTTACTTCGCCTCCTCGGCGTGCGCGTCGGCGACGAGGGCGTCGAAGTCGGCCAGCTCCTCGTCGGTCAGGTACTTCGCCAGCTCGGCCCGGTCGAAGAGGCTGATCAGCTCCGCGCGCATCTTCGGCAGCGGCTTGTGCTCCAGGCGCACGGTGTCGCCGTCGAGCGAGCAGACCAGGTTCACCCGGCGCCACGTCGGGTCCATCTTCGGGAAGTCCTCCCGGGTGTGGCCGCCCCGCGACTCCTGCCGCTCCAGGGCGGCCTTCGCGGTGCACTCCGAGACGACCAGCATGTTGCGCAGGTCCAGGGCCAGGTGCCAGCCCGGGTTGTAGCGCCGGCCACCCGCCGCGCTGACCTTCGCCACCCGCTCGCGCAGCTCGGCGAGACGGACCAGCGCGTCGGCCAGCTCACCCTCCCGCCGGATGATGCCGACCAGGTCGCCCATCACCGCCTGGAGGTCCTGCTGGAGGGTGTACGGGTTCTCGCCGGTGTCCCGCTGGAGCGGGGCGAGCGCGGTCTCCACCGCAGCCTCGACCGCGTCCACCGACACCTTGGGGCGGGACGGGAGCTGGTCGGCGTAGGTCGCCGCGTGCCCGCCCGCCCGCTTGCCGAAGACCAGCAGGTCGGAGAGGGAGTTGCCGCCGAGCCGGTTGGAGCCGTGCATGCCGCCGGAGACCTCGCCGGCGGCGAAGAGCCCCCGCACGTTGCCGGACGCGGCCCCGCTGTCCGGGTCGACCTCCACGCCACCCATCACGTAGTGACAGGTCGGCCCGACCTCCATCGGCTCCTTGGTGATGTCGACGTCGGCCAGCTCCTTGAACTGGTGGTACATCGACGGGAGGCGGCGACGGATCTCCTCGGCCGGCAGCCGGGAGGCGATGTCCAGGTAGACGCCGCCGGCCGGCGTACCCCGACCCGCCTTGACCTCGCTGTTGATCGCGCGGGCGACCTCGTCCCGGGGGAGCAGCTCCGGCGGACGCCGGTTGTTGTCCGGGTCCTTGTACCAGCGGTCCGCCTCGGCCTCGTTGTCCGCGTACTGCTTGCGGAACACGTCGGGCACGTAGTCGAACATGAACCGCTTGCCCTCGGAGTTCTTGAGGACGCCGCCGTCACCCCGGACCGACTCGGTGACCAGGATGCCCTTCACCGAGACCGGCCAGACCATGCCGGTCGGGTGGAACTGGAGGAACTCCATGTTGATCAGGGTCGCCCCGGCGCGCAGCGCCAGCGCGTGGCCGTCCCCGGTGTACTCCCAGGAGTTCGAGGTGACCTTGTACGACCGGCCGACGCCGCCGGTGGCGAGCACCACCGCCGGGGCCTCGAAGAGGACGAACTCGCCGGACTCGCGGTAGTAGCCGAAGGCCCCGGCGACCCGGTCGCCGTCGAGCAGCAGCTCGGTGATCGTGGTCTCCGCGAAGACCTTGATCCGCGCGTCGTAGCTGCCGAACTCCTTCTTGTCCTCCTGCTGGAGGGAGACGATCTTCTGCTGGAGGGTGCGGATCAGCTCCAGGCCGGTCCGGTCACCGACGTGCGCCAGCCGGGGGTACTCGTGCCCGCCGAAGTTGCGCTGCGAGATCTTGCCGTCCTTGGTGCGGTCGAAGAGCGCACCGTAGGTCTCCAGCTCCCAGATCCGCTGCGGCGACTCCTTCGCGTGCAGCTCGGCCATCCGGAAGTTGTTGAGGAACTTGCCACCGCGCATGGTGTCGCGGAAGTGCACCTGCCAGTTGTCCCGGCTGTTCACGTTCCCCATGGCGGCGGCGGCGCCGCCCTCGGCCATGACCGTGTGCGCCTTGCCGAAGAGCGACTTCGAGATGATCGCGGTCTTCTTGCCGGCCAGGCGGGCCTCGATCGCCGCGCGCAGGCCGGCGCCACCGGCCCCGATCACGACGACGTCGTAGTGGTGTCGTTCGATTCGCGTAGTCATCTGTGTCAGGGCCCTTTAGTTGATGAACCGCAGGTCGCTGAACCAGCCGGCGGCCAGCGCCATCACGTAGAAGTCGGTCAGCGCGAGGGTGCCGAGGGTGATCCAGGCGAGCTGCATGTGGCGGACGTTCAGCCACGACACGCCCGTCCAGGCGCGGTAGCGCAGCGGGTTCTTGGAGAAGTGCTTCAGCCGGCCGCCGATGATGTGCCGGCAGGAGTGGCAGGAGATCGTGTACGCCCACAGCATGATCACGTTGACCAGCAGGATCACGTTGCCGAGCCCGAAGCCGAAGCCCTTCGGCGAGTGGAAGGCGAGGATCGCGTCCCAGGTGTTGATCAGGGAGATGATCGCGGCGGCGTAGAAGGCGTACCGGTGCAGGTTCTGGCCGAGCAGCGGGAAGCGGGTCTCGCCCGAGTAGGTCTTGTGCCCGTCCGGCACCGCGCAGGCCGGCGGCGAGAGCCAGAACGACCGGTAGTACGCCTTGCGGTAGTAGTAGCAGGTCAACCGGAACAACAGCAGGAACGGCAGGGTCATCGCGGCGTCCGGGATGATCCACCAGCCGGGCAGGAACTGCCCGAAGTGCGATGCCTCCGTGACGCACCGGTCGGTCACACACGGCGAGTAGAACGGGGTCAGGTAGTGATAGTCGTCGACCCAGTACCACTTGTGCATGAAGACCCGGACCGTCGCGTACGTGACCCACGCGCCGAGGCCGATGACCGTGATCAGCGGCGCCAACCACCAGCGGTCGGTACGCAACGTCTTCGCCGCGATGGCGGCGCGCGCTCGCGCACCCCGCGGCCTCGTTGCCGTTGAAGTCATTCCAGTTGTCTCCCTGACGGGGCCCTCGCGGGCACGGATCGGTTCCGGCCGGGCACGCGGGCCGGCGCACCGCCCCTCGCAGCCACGTCCCCCTGCGCACACCCACCACCACGCCGGGGCGTACCGACGCAGCTAAGTGACACACGTTACGCCGCCCGGTACGAGCCGTTCGCGCAGGGAGTGTCGCTTGTACGCGGCCGGTTGGAAAGCTGTGGCGCTCCGATCGCTGTCCGATGTTAAGAACCTCACGTCGGGGGAGGATCCGGGCCCATGGGATCAACGATCCGGGGCCCGGTGCAGCTCACCCGGAGGCGCCACCCGTGAAGTTCCACTCGGCGAGGCGCAGCGGGGGCGTGCTCCACCAGGCGCCGGCGGTCCGGTCCGGTTGGCGGAGCGCGACCCGACCCGTCCCCAGCACCGCCCCAGGCGCCAGCGCCCGGGGGTACGCCTGGGTGAAGCGAAGGTCCCGGACCGCGCGGGTGACCACGCCGTCCTCGATCAGCCAGACCCCGTTGCGGGTCAGCCCGGTCACCGTGAGGGCCTTCGGGTCGAGCACCCGCGTGTACCAGAGGTCGCTCACCAGCAGCCCCCGCCCGACCCCCGCCACCAGGGCGGCCGTGTCCGGGTCGACCACCGGCCCGGACACCGTGCCCGTCGGTGCCGGCCCCTGCGCCGGCAGCAGCCGGACGGTGTGCGGGAACGGGCCGAAGGTGGGCGATTCGAGGGACCCGTGCCCGGTCGAGGCGGCACCGGTGGCGGCGGCTGTACGCCGATCGTGCACCACCGCGTCGGTCCTGCCGGCGGTCACCAGGGGCAGCGCGCGACGGGCGGTCCCCTCGGTGTCCACCGGCAGCCCGGAGGCGGCGAGCGGGTCGTCGACCAGGGACACCGTCCGGTCGAACTGGGCCGCGCCCGGCTCGGCGAAGGACTTCCGCTCGGCGTACGCCTTGCCGTTGAAGCCGTACATGGCGAGGTTCGACAGCAGGTCGGCGACGGCGGCCGGCTCGAAGACCACTTCGTACCGCCCCGGCGGCAACTCGACCGGGTCGACACCGGAGCGGGCCTTCGCCGCCGCCCGCGCCCCGAGGAGCGCGCCGTCCAGGTCACCCAGCCGGTCGGCGGCGAGCCGGGCCATCCCGTCGACCCCGCCGGTCCGCGCGATGCCGTCCATGGCGGCCTCGGCCATCCGCCCCCACGCGGTGTGCCCGGCGGTGTTGGCGAACGCGGCGGCATGGTGGGAGGTACGGCAGTAGCCGGCCGTCTCCAGCCCACCGGCCGCGTCGACGAAGGCGCGGACCCGGGCGGCCCGCTCGTCGGGCTCGGCATGGGCGGTGGCCTCGTCGGGCGTCGGGGCGGCCGGTGCCGGGGCGGGCGGGGCCAGCCCCGGCCAGCCCGGGTCCGGCGGGCCGAGCCGGGCCGCGACCAGGGTCCGCTCGACCAGCTCACGGAGCCCGTCCGGGCTGGCCAGGCTGCCGCTGCCGGTGGCCGTACGCCCGTCGGCGTGCAGCCGCAACCGTATCGACACCGTCGACTCGGCGACGTTCTGGTGGATGAACGAGTTGGCGAACCGGGTCAGCGCCGCGTCCGACCGGGTCACCGTCACCTCGGCCTGCGCGCCCGCGCCGGCGAGCCGGCCCACCAGCTCCACCACCTGCCCGGCGATCTCCTGCTCGCTCACGCTGCGGCCCTTTCGTTCGCGACTGCGGGACTCGCTCGCTGCGCTCGCTCATTCCTCGCGCTCACGCGGTCACCCCCACCCGGACGTTGCGGAAACGGGCCGGGGCGGCCGGGTGGCCGGTGTGCCCGACCTGCCCCGGCTGGCCCTTGCCGCAGTTGGGCGTGCCCCAGGGGACGATCTCGGAGGAGAGCATGTCCATCGAACGCCAGAAGACCGGCCCGATCCCGGTGTAGGTCGGGTTGCGCAGCATCCGGCCGCGCCGGCCCTTCTTGACCTCCCACCCGATCTCGCAGCCGAACTGGAAGTTGAGGCGTTTGTCGTCGATGGACCAGGAACGGTTGATGTCCATCAGCACCCCGTCGTCGGTCGCCTCGACGATCTCCTCCAGGGTGTGCGGTCCCGGCTCCAGGCCGACGTTGGTCATTCGCACCATCGGCAGCCGGGCCCAACCGTCGGCACGGACGCTGCCGCCGTAGCCCAGACCGGCGACGGCAGCCGAGTCCCGGCCGGCCAGCACCCCCACCCAACGGCCGGCGCGGACCGCGTCCCGGCGGACCGCCGGGGAGCCCTCGTCGTCGAAGCCGAAACTGCCCAGCGCGCCCGGGATGGTCGGGTCGATCGTGACGTTCATCAGCTCGGAGCCGTAGCGCAGCGAGCCGAGCTGGCGCAGGTCCAGCCAGGAGGTGCCGGCGAAGGCGGCCTCCCAGCCGAGGATCCGGTCCAGCTCGATGGCGTGCCCGACCGACTCGTGGATCTGCAACGCGAGCTGCTCGCCGCCGAGGATCAGGTCGGTCTCGCCGGCCGGGCAGAGCGGGGCGGTGAGCAGGGCCCGGGACTCCTCGGCCATCCGGGCGGCGTTGCCCACCAGGTCGAGCGAGTCGACCAGCTCCCAGCCGGTGGTGCCGTACTGGCCCCGGTAGCTCGGCCAGGACCGGCGCTGGGTCTCGCCGTCGCCGATCGAGGTGGCCGAGATGCCCGCCCCGCACTCACGGATGTGCTGGTCGATGCGGTGCCCCTCGCTGGAGACGAACCACTTGCTGGTGTCCCAGACCTGGTAGAGCCCCTCGGCGAGATCCGCCCCGTGCTCGGCCATCGTGGCGGTCGCGGCGACCAGCAGGTCGCCCTTGCCGCTGAGCGGCACGCCGAGCGGGTCGACCTCACAGGGGGAGGACCAGGAGGCGGTGGTGGGCGTCGACGGCACCAGCTCGACCGGTGGGCCGGGCACCCGGGCGCTCGCCGCGGCGATCCGGGCGGCGCGGTGTCCGGCGTCGCGGGCGGCGGCGTCGGCCAGGTCGGGGACGGCGTAGAAGCCCCAACTCGACCCGACCAGCGCGCGCACCCCGAGCCCGAGGTCGGAGTCCTGGGTCAGCTCCTCGATCTCGCCGTTGCGGGCCGACATGGACTCGTAGCGGCGGTGCATCACCCGGACGTCGGCATACCGCGCACCGGCGTCGAGCGCGGCCTGCACGGCGAGCGTCGCCGCGTCGAACTCGGTCATGGACTCGACCCTAGGCGAGCCCGCCGACACTTGTCAGTCCAGCAACGCCTCCGGCCGGATCGTCACGTGCACCGGCTCGGTCAGCTTCAGCACCCCACCCGGGCCGGCGGTCGAGTGCTCCACGTAGTGGCCGTCCTGTAGTCGGTACAACTGGGCGACGAGGGTCTTCTGCTCGACCAGCAGATACCACTCGATCCCGGCGGCTGCGTAGTAGTGCATCTTCAGCACCTTGTCCGTGGCGGCGTTGCCAGGCGAGATGATCTCGCAGACCAGTCGTACGTCGCCCGCGTCGACGTAGGGGTCGTCGAGGTCGATCGGATCGGTGACGACGAGGTCCGGAATCGAAATGCGGTCCGGGCGGAGCCGGACGTTCACCCCTTCCAGCACGCGCAGTCCGGCCTCGCGGACCGGTCGGCGCAGGGCGGCGCGGAGTTCACCGGAGATGTTCTGGTGTTGGGGCGTGGGGGCTGGGGTCACGTGGAGGCTCCCGTCGAAGAGTTCGACGCGGTGGTGCGTCTCGCCGAGGGCGAGGTACTCCTCCTCCGTCCACGGTCCGTGGTGGTCGAACAGCGCTGCGATCATGGTCACCTCCATCTCGATCCGGCGGGAATCCTCTCGTGATCGCCTGCCCCATCGTCGCACCTCGGGTGCGACGAGCTGGGCTCATCGGCCACCACGTCGGGCGGTCAGTCGCCGTCGACCGGGAGCGGCATCATCGCCGGGAGTTCTCGGCGGGACCGGCAGCCGAGCTTGCGCAGCACGCTGGCGACATGGCTCTCGACCGTACGCCGGGACAGGAACAGCTCCTCGGCGATCTCCTGGTTCGTCCGCCCGTTCGCCGCCAGCAACGCCACCTCGCGTTCCCGGGACGACAGCACCCGGCCGTGGGACGGGCGTCCACCGCGCCACGGGTACGGGATGGCCACGCCGTTGCTCCGCATGGTCCGGCAGATCCGCGCGATGTCCCGGTCCGCGCCGAGTTCCCCGTAGGAGCGCAACGCGTCCTCCAGGATGCGCCCGCCGTCGGCGGCTCCCCGTTCGCAGCGCCAGCGTCCGAGGCGCTCGCGGGCCGTGGCCTCCTGGTAGCGCAGCCCGGCCTCGCCCAGCCTGGTGTGCGCCGCGACGAGGAGCCGATCGGCCTGCTGCTGGGCATCACGTGCGCGGAGCAGGACAGCCCGCGCGCTGAGCAGGGCCGCCTGGGCGAGTGGCGCGTCGGCGTCGCCGATCCCGGCGCCCAGCTCGTCCACGAGTGGGCCCGCCTCGTCGGTCCGGCCCACGGCGTCGAGGGCGTCCGTCAGGCACAGCACCGACTCGGCCCCCCACACCCAGTTCCCCTTGGCGCGTACGTCGGCGAGCGCGGCGGTGGCGGCCGAGGCCGCGCCCTCGGCGTCGCCCAGCGTCAGCAACAGCCGGGACAGCGTGGTCCGGGCGGAGATCAGCGGCCAGACGGCACCGACCCGCTCGGTGACCGCGACCACGTCACCCAGGCTCGCGGTGGCCTCCTCGGCCGGGCCGGTGGCCGCCAGCAACGCGCCGTGCAGCAACCGGATGTCGAAGGAGGCGGCGGCGAAGTGGGACGCCGTGCCGTGGGACGGCTGCGGGAGGGCCGGGTGGAAGCCGCTCAGTCGGCGGAGGCGGTCAGTCAGCCCCTTCCAGCGTCCGAGGGCGTGGTCGACGGCGGCGGCCACGAGTTCGACGACCTCCGCCAGGCGGAGGTACTCAGCCTGGTCGGCGGTCCGGCGTCCTTCGGCCAGCAGGGTCTCCGCACGCCGTAGCTGCCCGATGTGGAGGGCGCCCTGTGCCCAGTTGAGGCAGGCGCGGGCGTGTTCCCGTGGCGCGGACCGGAGGGCGTCGTCCCGCAGCAGCTCGTCGATCAGCCGCCAGCTCGCCGGGTCGCCCTGTTCGAGCAGGAGCGAGGCCCGCGCGATGCGGACCGCGACGTGGACGCCCCGCTCGCCGCTGCGCCGTGCGGCCTCCTCGGCCTGGTCGCACCGGACGGCGTGCTCACTGAAGTGCCGGTCCACCACGGTCTCCGGCGCGGCGAGCGCGGCGAGCGCCCGACCGAGCAGTCCGGGCCGGTCGGCCAGGTCGGGGACGGCCTGTTCGATCTGGAGGTAGCCCGCCCGGGCCGCGCCGTGCTGGCGCAGCAGGCGTCCGAGGGCGAAGCGCAGCTCGCCGCGCAGGCCGGCGGGGAGCGGTTCGGTCGCCAGGAGGCGTTCGAGGATCGGTACGGCCTGCGTCTGTGCCAGCCCGTCGACCGCCGCCTTGCCGAGCTTGACGGCCAGCCTGACCCGCACCTCACCGGCCGGCTCGCCGAGCTGGAGCGCCTGCAACAGGAACCGCGCCGCCGTGGCGTCGTTGCCGTGCGCGAGGGCGGTGTCCGCCGCCGCCTCCGCGTTCGCCACGAACTCGGCGGCGCTCCCGGCGAGCCGGAAATGGTGGGCGAGCTGGGCCAGCGGTTTCGGCCCGCCCGCCGACTGGAGGGCCCGCGCGGTCTTCAGGTGCAGCCAGCGCCGGCTGGACGTGGCCACCGACTCGTACACGATCTGCCAGGCCAACCGGTGCCGGAACCGGCATCCGCCGTCGTGCTCGTGCAGCAGGCCGGCCGCCTGCGCCTGCGCCAGGGCCTCGGCGATCTCCGCCGGGCCGCGACCGGTGACCTCCGCGAGGATCCCCTCGTCGGGGGTCATGCCGACGACGGCGGCAGCCCGGAGGATCTCCTGTGCCCCGTGGTCGAGCGAGGAGAGGCGCTGGAGCAGCACGTCCCGCAGCACCGTCGGCACGGCGAGGTCGGCGAGCACGTCGGGCCGGCCGGGGATCTCGCCGGCGGGCAGGTGCTCCGGGAGGGTGCGGAGCACCTCCTCCACCACGAAGGGGATGCCACCGGTCTTCTCGTACAGCGAGGTGGCGAAGGCCGCCGGCACGTCCGTCCGCAGGATGCTGCTCGCGAGCTGCTCCACCTCGGGCGGGCGCAGCGGGGCGAGGCGGATCGACCGCGCCGGCCCGGACGGTGCGCGGGCGAAGGCCTCCCGGACCGGCAGCGGCCCGGCCCCGCTGCGGACGGTGAGGATCACCGAGAGTTCCCTCGGCTGGTACGTGGCCAGGAAGGCGAGGAAGTCCTGGGTGCCGCCGTCGGCCCAGTGCACGTCCTCCAGGACGAGGACCAGCGGGCTCAGGTGGTCGAGCAGCGCGATGGCCGCCCGGAACACCCGGTGCCGCTCCGCCAGTTGGTCGGAGAGCGCGGGCAGGGGCGCGGGCAGGTGCTCGGCGACCTCGGGGAGAAGCGGCGCGAGCGCCCCGACCACCGGGTTGCCCGGCGGGGACAGGGCGAGGTCGGGGCCGGCGAGACGGAAGGCGTCGAGCAGGGGGGAGAGCGGCAGGGGCTCCTGGAGCAGCTCGCACTGGCCGACCAGGCGGCGCACACCGGCCAGGTCGGGGGTGGCGAGGAGCTCTCCCACCAGGCGGCTCTTGCCGACCCCCGCCTCGCCCTCGACCAGGACGAGGGACGGCGGGGCGGCGACGGCCGCGCGCAGCGTGGCCAACTCGGCCCGGCGGCCGACGAGCACCGCCGACCGGGAGTCCGACCGGGCGACGTGCGGCGGTCCCAAGGGCATCCGGCCACCCCCCTCTGCCCGCGTCAACCCGATTCACCTGCGGGTTCAGGGTACTGAGTCTTCTGTTACCGGTCTCCACACCGACAGGTCAAAAATCGGTATCCGGTACGGAAGCCCGGTCCGGCCCGCCGTCACTAGCGTCGACCGCCACATGCACGAGCGCGGTAAGGGGCGGGGATGGATCTGAGACAGCGACGATTGACGGCGGCGACGGCGGTGGCCGCGTTGACGCTGGCCGGGGGCGTGTGGCACGGCCCGGCCGCGTGGGCCGCCCCGGAGAAGGGCCGTACGGACGAGCGGAAGACCTACCTCGTGCAGATGGCGCTGGACCCGGTCGCGACGTACGACGGGAAGGTGGCCGGGCTGGCCGCCACGAAGCCGCAGCGCGGCCAGAAGATCGACCCGGGTTCCGCCCCGGTGAAGAAGTACGCCGACCACCTGCGGGGCCGGCACGACAAGGCGCTCGGCAAGGTGGGCGGCGGCCGGAAGCTCTACGAGTACGTCTACACCTACGACGGGTTCGCCGCGGAGCTGACCGACTCCCAGGTCGCCCGGCTGCGGACGATGCCCGACGTCGTCTCGGTGACCGAGGACCGGAAGGTGTCGACGCAGACGTCCTCGACGCCGTCCTTCCTCGGCCTGGACGCGCGCGGGGGCCTCTGGGACCAGCTCGGCGGCGTCAAGGGGCGGGGCAAGAGCACGGGCGTGGGTGACGGCATCGTCATCGGCGTGATCGACAGCGGCATCTGGCCGACCAGCGGGAGCTTCGCCGACACCGACGGCCGGGGCCGGCCGTTCCCGCCGGTCCGGGGCTTCGAGGGCAGCTGCCAGGGGACGGCCCCCGACGGCTCCTGGGACCGCACGATGTGCAACGGGAAAGTGGTCGCGGCGCGGCACTTCGCCGGCGGATGGGGCGGCGACGACGCGGTGAAGCAGGAGCTGCCGTGGGAGTTCCTGTCGCCGCGTGACTACAACGGCCACGGCACGCACACCGCCGCCACGGCCGCGGGCAACCACGGCGTCGCCGCGACCGGGGCGGCGCAGATGTTCGGGACGGTCAGCGGGGTGGCGCCGGGAGCCCGGATCGCCGCCTACAAGGCGCTCTGGTCGACCCGGGACGGATCGACCGCCAGCGGCTTCAACTCCGACCTGGTCGCGGCGATCGACCAGGCGGTGGCGGACGGCGTGGACGTCATCAACTACTCGGTCTCCGGGACCTCCACGGACTTCCTCGACCCGGCGGAGATGGCGTTCCTGGCCGCCGCGCAGGCGGGCATCTTCGTGGCGGCCTCGGCGGGGAACGACGGACCGGCCACCGCCACCGTGGCGCATCCGTCCCCATGGGTGACCACGGTCGCGGCCGGCACCCACAACCGCACCGGACAGGCGTCGGTGACGCTCGGCAACGGCGCTGTGTACACCGGGGCCTCGCTGGCGTCGGCGCCGGTCGGTCCTGCGCCCCTCGTCGACGCCACCGCGGCAGCGCTTCCCGGCGCCGACCCGGTGGCCGTGGCACAGTGCCGGGCGGCCAGCGACAACGACGGCAAGGCGGTGCTCGACCCGGCGAAGGTCAAGGGCCGGATCGTGCTCTGTGACCGGGGCGGGAACGCCCGGGGCAACAAGAGTCTCGCCGTCGCCCAGGCGGGCGGCGTCGGCGTGGTCCTGACCAACGTGGACCCGAACTCGCTCAACGCCGACCTGCACGCGGTGCCCACCGTGCACCTCGCAGACTCGGACCGGCAGGCCGTGAAGACCTACGCCGCCAGCGACGGCGCGACGGCGTCGATCGGCCAGGCGACGCTCCGGTACGACGCCCCGGCTCCGTACGTCGCCGAGTTCTCCTCGCGCGGGCCGCTGTACGCCGGCGGCGGCAACCTGCTCAAGCCGGACCTGATCGCCCCCGGACAGGACATCCTGGCGGCCACCGCGCCACCCGCCGCCAACGGGGCCGAGTTCGGCATCATGAGCGGCACCTCGATGTCGGCCCCGCACGTCGCCGGGCTCGCGGCACTGTTGAAGGACCTCCACCCGGACTGGTCGCCGATGGCGATCAAGTCGGCGCTGATGACGAGCGGTTCCGACGTCCGGGACGGGCCCAACACCGACCCGTCCGTGATCTTCAAGCAGGGGGCGGGGCACGTCACCCCGACCAGCGCCACCGACCCCGGCCTGGTCTACGACAGCGGTGCCGAGGACTGGCTCGCCTTCCTCTGCGGCACGACCGACGGCGTCTCCACCGAGACCTGCGACGGGCTCGCCAAGTCGGGCCGGTCCCTCGACCCGAGTGACCTGAACGTGCCCTCGATCTCGGTCGGCCGGCTGTCCGGCACCCGTACGGTGACCCGCGAGGTGACGAACGTCGGCCGCTCGACCGCCACCTACACCCCCGCCATCTCGGGGCTGGACGGGGTCACGGCCACCGTCAGCCCGGAGCGGCTCACGCTGAAGTCGGGGCAGACGAAGTCCTTCACGGTCACGTTCACCCGCACCAGCGCGCCGCTGGGCACCTTCCAGGGTGGCCAGCTGACCTGGTCCGACGGTCGGCACCGGGTGCGCGTCCCGGTGGTGGTGCGTCCGGTGCCCGAGACCTGGGCGGCCAGCTACGGGGCCCAGGGCCTGGACGACATCGCGCAGCACGTCGCCCTGGACCCGAAGGGCAAGCGCCTCTACGTGGTCGGCGCGAGCAACCAGGCGCTCTGGGGTATGCCCAGTCCGCGCCTGGTCGCCGTCGCCTACGACCCGGCCACCGGGGCCCGGCTGTGGAGCGCGAGTTACGCCGGACCCGCCGCCACGTACGACGAGCCGACGGCGATCGAGGTGAGCCCGGACGGTTCCAAGCTCTTCGTCACCGGGGTGAGCGAGGCGCAGGGGTCGGGCAGTGACGTCGTCACCCTCGCCTACGACACCGCCACCGGGCGGCAGCTCTGGGAGGCGCGGTACACCGGCACGGAGGCGAACGGCGCGGACACCGGGAACGCGATCTCGGTCAGCCCGGACGGGAAGAGCGTCTACGTGACCGGATACACGACGCTGGCCGGCAACGAGCTGGACTACCTGACGATCGCGTACCACGCCGACAGTGGCGAACGGAAGTGGCTGACCACCTACGACGGGCCGGGGCCCTTCGCCGACGACGCCAGGGCGATCGGGGTGAGCCCGGACGGCACCAAGGTCTTCGTCACCGGCCAGACCAGCGGCGTGGACACGGGTCTGACCGACTGGGGCACCGTGGCGTTCGACGCCGGCACCGGCGCGCAGCTCTGGACGGCCCTGCACAACGGCACGTCGAACGCCATCGACATCCCGAGCAAGGTCGTGGCGTCCCCCGCCGCGGTCCTCGTCACCGGGAGCAGCGGCACCACGGACACGGGCAACGACCTCGTCACCATCGCCTACGACCCGGCCACCGGCAGGGAGCTCTGGACGGACCGCTACGACGGTCCGGGGCACGGCACGGACACCCCCCGCGCGCTCGCGCTCACCCCGGACGGCCGCCAGCTGTTCGTGACCGGTGACAGCGAGGGCGAGGGGACGAAGGCCGACTTCGTCACGCTCGCCTACGACACCGCCACCGGGAAGCGGTCGTGGGTGCAGCGCCACAACGGGCAGATCGACGGCGTGGACGCCGCCTGGGACCTGGCGGTGACCCCGGACGGGAGCCGGGTCGTCGTCACCGGCGGCAGCGCCGACCGCGAGACCGGTGGTGCGGGCTCCGTGATGGTCGACGACGACTACCTGACGATCGCGTACGACACCGCGAGCGGGAAGGTGACGTGGACCGGCCGGTACGACGGCATGCCCGGCGGCGGCGCCGACAACGCGTACGGGGTCGTCGTGGACAGCACTCCGGACGCCGGGGTCCGGATCTTCGTGACCGGGTCGAGCGTGACCGGCGGGGTGCTGCCCTGGGAGCCGGAGATCGACTTCACCACGGTGGCCTACGTCGACCCCTGGCGGAAGCCGTGACCCTGGCGTGACTCCCGGTCGTCCGGCCGGGTGCGCCACGAGGTGATCTTTCCAACTGCGAACGGGCTGTGCTGGCAGGCTGCTGCCGGCGCAGCCCGTTCGGCGTAAGCGTCGGCGGGACCGCCGAGGGGGAGCCGCTCGGCCTCGCGTCGTGGGTCGTCCGGGGGGCGATGCCGACTCGTTACGGGATCGACCGCTGACAGGACGGCTGCTTGTAGCTTATTTTCACCCTCTGGGAACCGCTGCAAGTTCTCTTCGTCAACCAGGGGGGCGGTCGGTCGTGAAGAGACCCGAGTCGATGCCGGCCGAGGAGCCGGGCGACCGCCGCGACGCGCCCCGGCAGCGTACCGCGAGCGGGCCGTATCTGCGGGTCACCGACCTGCGGGTGCGGTTCGACACCGAGGACGGCGTGGTGCGGGCGGTCGACGGGGTGTCGTTCGCGGTGGAGCGCGGTCGGACCCTCGGCATCGTGGGGGAGTCCGGGTCGGGCAAGAGCGTGACCTCCCTGGCCGTCCTGGGCCTGCACGACCCGCGCCGGACCACCGTCTCCGGAGAGATCGAGGTCGGCGGACGGCAGGTGGTGGGCCTGCCCGAGGCGGAGGTCCGCCGGATGCGCGGCCGGGACGTGGCGATGATCTTCCAGGACCCGCTGTCCGCGCTGCACCCGTTCTACCCGGTCGGCCGGCAGATCGCCGAGGCGTACCGGGTGCACCATCCCCGGGTGGGCCGCCGTGCCGCGTGGACCCGGGCGGTGGAGATGCTGGACCGGGTCGGGATCCCGCAGCCGGGGCGGCGGGCCGAGCAGTACCCGCACGAGTTCTCCGGCGGGATGCGGCAGCGGGCGATGATCGCGATGGCGCTGGTCAACGACCCGCAGCTGCTGATCGCCGACGAGCCGACCACCGCCCTGGACGTGACGGTGCAGGCGCAGATCCTGGACCTGCTCGCCGACCTCCAGCAGGAGTTCGGCTCGGCGATCGTGCTGATCACCCACGATCTCGGCGTGGTCAGCCAGGTGGCGGACGAGGTGCTGGTGATGTACGGGGGCCGGGCGGTGGAGTACGGCAGCGTGACGGAGGTGCTGCGCTCGCCGGCGCACCCGTACACCTGGGGGTTGCTCGGCAGCGTGCCGTCCCTGCACGGCGACGCGGACGCGGACCTCCGGCCGATCGCCGGCAACCCGCCCAGCCTGATCGCCCTGCCGTCGGGCTGCGCGTTCCACCCCCGGTGCCGGTGGGCGGACCGGACCGACGGCCGGTCCCGCACGGAGGTGCCGGAGCTGGTGCCGGTGGACGAGTCGGGGCACCGGGTGGCGTGCCACCTGTCGGCGACCGAGCGGGCGCGGATCTGGGCCGACGAGGCCGAGCGCGTGGGGGTGGCGCGATGAGCACCCCGACGAACGGCACGACGACCGGCCCGGCCAGCGCGCCGACGAGCAGCCCGGGCGAGCCGCTGCTGAGCGTGACCGGGCTGACCAAGCACTTCCCGGTACGGGAGGGCCTGCGCCGCTCGGGCGTGGTGCGGGCGGTCGACGGCGTGGACTTCGACGTCGAGGCGGGGCAGACCCTGGGCCTGGTGGGGGAGTCCGGGTGCGGGAAGACCACCACCGGCCGGATGCTGGTGCGCCTGATGGAGCCCACCGCCGGCAGCGTCACCTTCGCCGGACAGGAGATCACCCGCGCGCGGGGCCGCGACCTGCGCCGACTGCGCCAGGACCTTCAGATCATCTTCCAGGACCCGTACGCGTCGCTGAACCCCCGGCACACCGTGGGACGGATCGTGGCGATGCCGCTGGAGGTCAACGGGATCAAGCCGCCCGGCGGGGTCCGGAACCGGGTGCGGGAGCTGCTGGAACTGGTCGGGCTCAACCCGGAGCACTACAACCGGTACCCGCACGAGTTCTCCGGCGGCCAGCGGCAGCGCATCGGCATCGCCCGCGCGCTCGCCCTGGAACCGAAGCTGATCGTGGCCGACGAGCCGGTCTCGGCGCTGGACGTCTCGATCCAGGCGCAGGTGGTCAACCTGCTGCGGCGGCTGCAACGCGACCTGGGGCTGGCGTTCGTGTTCATCGCCCACGACCTGGCCGTGGTGCGGCACTTCAGCCAGCGGGTCGCGGTGATGTACCTCGGCAGGATCGTGGAGATCGGCGACCGGGACGACATCTACCAGCGCCCGCAGCACCCCTACACCCGGGCGTTGCTGTCGGCCGTGCCGGACGTGAGCGGTCAGGGGGCGGAGGGTCGGATCCGCCTCGCCGGGGACGTGCCCACGCCGCTGGACCCGCCGTCGGGCTGCCGGTTCCGGACCCGCTGCTGGAAGGCGACCGACCGGTGCGCCACCGAGATCCCCGCCCTCGTGCCTAGGGCGGGCGGCCGGCAGGCCACCGCCTGCCACCACCCCGAGACCGGGCCGCTGGCGTCGACCGGCGACGCGGTGGCCGTACCGAATGAGGTGTCGCGATGAGCCTGTCCCCGGTGGAGGGTGAGGTCCGGGCGGAGATCGCCCCGGCGACCGACGGCGACGGCGTCGCGAAGCGCGAGGTCGTCGGTCGGTCCCCCGGCCAGCTCGCCTGGGCGCGGCTGCGCCGTGACCGCACGGCGGTGGTCAGCGGCGCGGTGCTGCTGGTGCTGATGGTGATCGCGCTCGCCGCTCCGCTGATCTCGAAGCTGTACGGGGTCGGCCCGAACGAGCAGTTCCAGGAGCTGCTGGACGGCAACGGCATGCCGCTGGGCTACGTCGGCGGGGTCAGTGGCGACCACTGGTTCGGGCTGGAGCCCCGGCTCGGCCGGGACATCTTCATCCGGATGGTGTACGGGCTGCGCACCTCGCTCTTCATCGCGTTCGCCGCCGCCGTGGTGACCACGACGATCGGCGTGATCACCGGCATCCTCGCCGGCTACCTGGGCGGGATGGTCGACACGGTGATCAGCTGGATCACCGACGTGGCGCTGGCCCTGCCGTTCCTGATCTTCGCGCTGGCCGTGGTGCCGACCGTGGCGCTGCGCTTCTACGGGCCGCGCGAGGAGGTGCCCGCCTGGTTCCAGGTGGCCGTGCTGATCGGCGTCTTCGCCGCGTTCAGCTGGACCAGCACCGCCCGGCTGGTCCGGGGTCAGGTCGTCTCGCTGCGCGAGCGGGAGTTCGTGGAGGCGGCCCGGGCCAGTGGCGCGGGACTGGGGCACATGGTGTTCCGGCAGCTCCTGCCGAACCTCTGGGCGCCGATCCTGGTGGCGTTCTCGCTGGCCGTGCCGCAGTACATCACCGGTGAGGCGGCGCTGTCCTTCCTCGGCATCGGCATCCTGGAGCCCACCGCCGACTTCGGTCGGATGATCTTCCAGAGCATCCCGTACCTCCAGACCGACCCGGCCTACGTCTTCTTCCCGGGCATCACGATCTTCGCGCTGGTGCTCGCGTTCAACCTGTTCGGTGACTCGCTGCGCGACGCGCTCGACCCGAAGTCGTCCCGGTAGGAAGGCCCCGATGACGCGATTCTTGGTCCGCCGGCTGCTCAGCGCCGTCCTCACCCTCTTCGCGGTGAGCGTGCTCAGCTTCCTGATGTTCTTCGCCCTGCCCCGGGATCCGGTCAGCGGCATGTGCCCGAAGAACTGCAACGCCGAACGGCTGGAGCGGGTCCGCGACGAGTTGGGCCTCAACGACCCGCTGGTGCAGCAGTACGCCAACTACATGCAGGGCATCGTCACCGGACGGGACCTGGGCAGCGCCCAGGGCGGCCGGTGCGACGCCCCCTGCCTCGGCTGGTCGTACGTGAACAACGAGGCGGTCACCGACACGCTGGTCCGGGTGCTGCCGGTGACGTTGAGCATCGTGTTCCCGGCGGCGATCCTCTGGCTGCTGGTCGGCGTGGGGCTGGGCATGGTCTCCGCGTTGCGGCGGGGCACCTGGCTGGACAAGGCGGCGATCGGCTTCTCGCTGGCCGGCGCGTCGTTGCAGCTCTACTTCGTCGGCGCGGTGCTGCTGCTGATCTTCACGTACCAGCTGCGGATAACTCCGGTGCCGGGGTACACGTCGATACTCGACGATCCGTTGAAGTGGGCCAGCGGGCTGGTGCTCGCCTGGGTGGCGCTGGCCTTCCTCTTCTCCGCGATCTACGCCCGGCTCTCCCGGGCGCAGATGCTGGAGACGCTCTCGGAGGACTTCGTCCGGACCGCCCAGGCCAAGGGCCTGCCGAAACGCACCGTCTACGGGCGGCACGCGCTGCGCGCCGCGATCACCCCGGTGGTGACCATCGCCGGGCTGGACGTGGGCGCGGCGCTGGGCGGCACGGTGATCACCGAGACGACCTTCGGCATCCAGGGGCTCGGTCGGACCGCGGTCGACGCGGTCCGCTCCGGCGACCTACCCACGATCATGGCCACGGTGCTGGTCTCGGCGGTCTTCATCGTGCTGGCGAACGTCATCGTCGACCTGCTCTACGCGGCCATCGACCCCCGGGTGCGGTTGCGATAAGGCATCGGCCACGCTCCACCCGTGGAAAAGTATCCACCGGTTCTGTTACACCACTCGTAGATTTCTTACAGGCAGGGGAGGAGGCGCGAGATGCGCCTGAAGAGGGCAGCCGCCGCAGGCGGAGCGCTCGCACTGCTCGCGGTCATGGCGGCGTGCAGCGAGAACAAGGGCACCGAGGGCACCGTCGACTCCGACCGCGTGCAGAGTGGCGCGATCGCCACCGACCCCAAGGATTCGATGGGGCCGGCCGCCGAGGTGTCGGGCGCGGCGAAGGGCGGGACCTTCCGGGTGATCCGGGAGTCCAAGATCTCGCACATGGACCCGCAGCGGATCTACTCGTTCGCCGGTCTGATGAACGCGCCGCTCTACAGCCGTTTCCTGACCACGTTCAAGGACGACGGCTCGGGCAAGGTCACCCTGGTCGGCGACCTGGCCGAGACGCCGGGCAAGGACGTCAACTCCGACTGCAAGGTCTGGGAGTTCACGATCAAGGACGGGGTGAAGTTCGAGGACGGCACCCCGATCACCTCGAAGGAGATCGCCTACGGCATCGCCCGCTCCTTCGACCCCGACCTGACCGGCGGCCCGACCTACCTCCAGGAGTGGCTGGCCGACTCCCCGCAGTACGACACCAAGTGGGACTTCAAGGCCAACAAGACCGCGCTGCCGCCCGGCCTGACCACCCCGGACGCCAAGACGCTGCGGTTCGAGTTCGCCAAGGCGCACTGCGACCTGCCGTTCGCCGCGTCGCTGCCGTACACCGCGCCGCTGAAGCCGGAGAAGGACACCGGCGTCAACCTGGACAACCAGCCCTTCTCCTCCGGGCCGTACAAGATCACTAAGCACACCGCCGGCGTCGAGGTGGTGCTGGAGCGCAACGAGCACTGGGACCCCAACACCGATCCGGTGCGGCACGCCTACCCGGACCGGATCGTCTGGAACTTCGGTGCGGACCCGGAGGCGGGCGCCAACCGGGTGGTCGCCGACAATGGTGACGACCAGGCGGCGCTGGCCTTCAACGGGGTCCCCGCCGCGCTGGTCCCCCGGGTCACCGGTGACGCCGCGCTCAAGCCGCGCACCATCCAGGGGCCGACCCCGAGCCTCTGGCGGCTGACCATCAACACCAGCCGGGTCACCGACCTGGCGGTCCGGCAGGCGCTCAACTACGCCATCGACCGGGACGGCTTCATCAAGGCCTATGGCGGCGAGTCCTCCGCCCGCGCGGTGACGAGCCTGCTTCCGCCGTCGACGATCGGCTACCAGAAGCACGACGTCTACCCGGCCGGGCCGAACGGCAACATCGAGAAGGCCAAGGAACTGCTCGCCGGCAAGACCCCGGAGCTGGTGCTCGGCATCGGCGACGACTACACCGAACTGGCCACCCAGCTCAAGGGCAACCTGGAGAAGGCCGGCTTCAAGATCACCGTGAAGACCATCCCGGCCGACGCGAAGCTCGACGAGGTCGGCAAGAAGGGCAACCCCTGGGACCTCTACCTCGACCAGTGGGCCGCCGACTGGCCCAGCGGCGCGGCGATCCTGCCGGTGCTCTTCGACGGTCGCACCATCAAGGCCACCAACAACAGCAACACGTCGTACGTCAACAACGACGCGATCAACGCCGAGTTCGACCGGGTGCTCGCGATGCCCGTGGCCGAGCAGGGCGCCGAGTGGGCCAAGCTCGACGAGCGGATCATGAAGGAGCTGGCCCCGGCCGTGCCGCTGTTCGTGGAGAACGGCTTCTACGTCCACGGCTCGAAGGCCGGCGGGATCTTCATCTCCAGCATCTTCGGCTACCCGTCCTTCGTGAACGTGCACGTCAAGCAGTGACCGACCGGCTTCCGCCGGGGTGATGGCAGGGGTCCCCTGTTCGCGCTTTTTGCCGAACAGGGGACCCCTGCTCACAGGTGGGTACGGAGGAAGTCCAGCTCCAGCCGGAGCAGGCGCTCGGCCGTGCCACCGGCCGCCATGTGGGTCGCCCCGGTCAGCGGCAGCACCGCGTGCGGCCGACCGGTGGCCAGCAGCGCCGCCGACAGGCGCAGCGTGTGCGCGGCCACCACGTTGTCGTCGGCCAACCCGTGCACCAGCAGCAACGGACGCAGGTCGTCCGCGCGGACCGGCGGCTCGGCGGCCAGCTCGACCAGATTGTGGTGGCTGTAGACGTCCGTCCCCTCGTCGGGCAGGCCGAGAAAACGTTCGCTGTAGGCGGTGTCGTACAACGCCCAGTCGGTCACCGGCGCCCCGGCGATGCCGCAGCGGAACCGCTCCGGGTGCCGCAGCACCGCCAACGCCGCGAGCCAGCCCCCGAACGACCAGCCGCGCACCGCGACCCGTCCCAGGTCGAGATCGGGGTGCTTCCCGGCCAACGCGGTCAGCGCGTCGAGCTGGTCGGCGAGGACCACGTCCGCCACCCGCCGGTGGATCACCTTCTCGAACGAGGGCGTGACGCCCGGCGTACCCCGGTTGTCGACGGTCACCACCGCGAAGCCCGCGTCCGCCCACCACTGCCGTTCCAGCCAGGCCGCCCGGGCGGCCACCACCTCCTGGTGCCCCGGGCCGCCGTAGACGTCCAGCAGCACCGGCAGCCGCCGCCCGGCGACGTGGTTGCCCGGGTAGAGGACCGCGGCGGGCAACTGCCGGTCGGTCACCCGTTCCAGGGCCGGTCGGGGCGCGTACGGCGGGTCGGCGGCGTACGAGCGCAGGGCGGCGACCTCCTCGTCGCCCCGGCGTACCGTCCAGCGCGCCCCCGGATGGTCCAGCGACGCGTACCCGACCACCAGCACGTCCCCACCCACGGCGGCGGTGTGCCAGCCCTCGTCCTGGGTCAGCCGGCGGGCGTCCACCCCGCCCCCGATCACCGTCCGGACCCGGAACAGGTGCCGCTGGCTCGGCTCGCCGTCGCTCGCCTCCACCACCAGATCGGCCGGGCCGCCGCCGGCCGCGAGCCGGCCCACCACCCGCCGTACGTAGAGCGAGGGTGGGGTGAGCAGGGTGCCGTCGGCGAAGAGGCACCGGGCGTCGTACCCGTCGTGGGCCAGTTCACCGCCGACCAGCACCCGGCCGTCCGGCAGATGGGCGGGGGTCCCCGGGATCGGATCCACCCAGCGCGGATCGGCCAGCTCGGCGTGCACCTGCGTCTCCCCGGTGCGCGGGTCGACCGCCAGCACCAGGCCGTGCTGCTGCGACCGGCGCAGCACGGTGATCAGTGGCCCACCGTCGACCCAGTCCACCGCGACCAGGTACGGGTAGGTCTCCCGGTCCCAGTGCACGTCGACCCAGCCGCCGTCGAGGTCGAGCAGGTGCAGGCTCACCTCCGCGTTCGGGCCACCGGCCACCGGGTACGCGACGCTGGTCGGCGGGCTCGTCGGGTCGGCCGGGTCGTGCAGGTGCCAGCGGGCCAGCCGGGACTCGTCGACCCGGGCGGCCAGGATGGACCGGCCGTCCGGCGCCCACCAGTAGCCCCGGAACCGGTGGAACTCCTCGGCCGCGATGTGCTCGGCCATTCCCCAGGTCACCCCGGAGTCCTCGCCGGCCAGCATGGTGTCCGTCCCGTCCGGGTCGATCACCCGCAGCTCGCCCCGGCGGGTCGTGGCCCCGGTGTCGGTCACGTACGCCAGCCGTTGCCCGGTCGGGTCCGGCCGCGGGTCGATCGCCGGGCCGGCGGTGGTCACCTCGACCACGTCGCCGTGCACCAGGTCGGCCCGGAACAGCCGGCCGGCGAGGGTGAAGACGGCCACCCGGGCGGCCGGGTCGGTCGCGTACGAACCGATGCCCCCCGCGCTCAGCCGCAGCCGTTCCCGCAGCGCCCGTTCCGCCGCCGGCAGGTCGCCGGCCGCCGCGCCGTCCCCGAGCAGCGCGGTCGGCTCGGCCACCAGGCGCTCCTCGCCGGAGGCGACGTCGAGCAGCCAGAGCGCGTCGGCCGGGTCCTGCGGACCGGCCGAACGCAGGAAGACCACCCGCGATCCGTCGTCGGCCACGGTGACGGCGCGGGGCGCCCCGTGGCTGAACCGTCGGGTGCGGGCGGCCAGCTCCGGATAGTCCACACGGCCGATCGTAGAGGCGGACCGGGGGCGATGTGGCCGACCTGCCTGTACGCGTCGGAACCCGACGCCGACCTGCGCGGTACGCGTCCGAACCCGACCTGCGCGGTACGCGTCGGAGCCGACGCCGGACGCCGCGACGGTTAGAGTGACCGGCGTGACGACGCTGCCCGACCGCCGGCTCCTGCTGGTCCACGCCCACCCCGACGACGAGTCGATCGGCACCGGGTCGACGATGGCGCACTACGCCGCCACCGGTGCCCACGTCACGCTGGTGACCTGCACCCTCGGTGAGGAGGGTGAGATCCATGTGCCGGAGCTGGCCGGGCTCGCCGCCGCCGAGGCCGACCAGCTCGGCGGGTACCGGATCGCGGAGCTGGCCGCCGCCTGCGCGGCGCTCGGCGTCACCGACCACCGTTTCCTCGGCGGCGCGGGGCGCTACCGTGACTCCGGCATGATGGGCCTGGCCACCAACGACCATCCCCGCGCCTTCTGGCAGGCCGACCTGGACGAGGCCGCCGGGCATCTGGTGGAGATCATGCGAGAGGTACGCCCCCAGGTCCTCGTCACGTACGACGAGAACGGCTTCTACGGCCACCCCGACCACATCCAGGCGCACCGGGTGGCGATGCGGGCCGTCGAACTGGCCCGGGCCGAGGGGTTCGCCCCCGCCAAGGTCTACTGGACGGCGATGCCGATCAGCGTGCTGGAAGCCGGCCTGACCCACTTCGCCGACTCGTCGGACAACCCCTTCGCTGACGTCACCGACCTCTCCGAGCTGCCCTTCGGCACCCCGGACAAGGACATCGCGGCGCGGATCGACGCCACCGACCAGCACGTCGCCAAGGAGGCGGCGATGCGGGCGCACGCCACGCAGATCCCGGAGACCTCCTGGCTGTACTCGATCGCCGGCAACTTCGGCAGCGAGTTCATGGGCGTGGAGTTCTTCTTCCTCGCGGTCGGCGAGAAGGGACCGGGCAGTGGCCCGTACGGCTGGGAGGACGACCTCTTCGCCGGGCTGGCCGCGACGACATCACAGGACGCCGGCGCGTCGGCCGGTTCCCGGTGACCCTGCCCACCGTGTCGATGTCGGTCACTCCGGAGCCGGACCAGGTCGAGCCGCCGCCACCCGGGCAGGCGGTGCGGGTGCTCGACCTGGTGCTGAGGGTGGCCGGCGGCGCGCTGGCCGCCTTCGGAGGCGTGCTGACGGCGGTGGTGGAGCTGGTGCTCGCCGGGGTCCGGGTGGGCGGGCACCTCATCGGCGTGTCGGTGCCGGTGGTGATCGTGGCGAACGTCGCCCTGGGCTGGTTCGCCCACGTCACCGTGGGACGCCGGTGGGCGGTGGTCCTTCCGGCGGTGCCCTGGTTCGGGATGATGGTCGTGGCGGCCGGGCGCACGGACGAGGGCGACGTGCTCCTCTCCGGGGACAACTGGGTCGGCCTGGCGATGATCGTGGCGGGCGCGATGACGTTCGCCGTGCTGGGTTTCCGGCTGATGCTGGCTCCGCCGGCCCGGACGGACACGTGACGCCGCCCCCACCCGGGTGGTAGATATTCCTGCCAGGAAGCCTGCCGTCAGGGCGGGCGGTACGGCGGGAGGCGTGCGATGAGGGACCGGTGGCGGCCGATCGGCGTGCTGGCGGGCGGGCTGTTCGCGGTCAACGTGGTCGCCCGGCTGGTGACCCGGTTCGCTTTCGACGAGGATCCGGTCGCCGCCGACCGGGTCTCGCTGGCCATGTTCCTGCTGATCGGGGTGATCCTCGCGGCCGTCACCTTCACCTGGGCCCGACGTAGCGCGGTGGCCCAGTGGGGTGGCGACCTCGCCACCGCCGTCGTGGCCGCGATGCTGGCGACGATCCTGATCGGTCCGTTGCTGGTCGGCAACAACCCGTTCGCCGGCGGTGCGGGCACCTTCTTCGCCCAGCTCGGGCTCTACCTGCTGGCGACCGGGGCCGGCATCCTGATCGGCTACCTGATCGTCGTGGCGCTTGGTATCGACCACCGGTCCCAGCAGCTCAAGCGGTACGCCGAGGGCAAGGCCGCCAAGCCGCGCCGCCCCGTCCGCCGCTGACCCGGCACCGCCCCGGTCGCCCTTCGCCGGCCCGCGCCGACCGGTAGCGGGCCCTGGCGGGGCGGACGATGGGTACGGAGACGCTTTGGAGCTGCCCCGTCTCTGCGCCCATCCGCTGTCCTGTCTCTGGGCCCACCCGGTGCCCCGTCTCTGCGCCGACCCGGTGCCCTGTTTCGGCGCCCACGTGGTGTCCTGTCTTTGCGCCCACTCGCTGCTCCGGCTGTGCGCCCCGGTGCCGGTCTGCGTCACCGCCCGCTGCCCCGTCTGTGCGGGCAGCTCTAAAGGGCGCGTGGTGCGAACATGCCCCGCCCGGCGTGCAGCCAGCCGGCACGCAATGTGACCCTGCCCCGCGCGGGCGGGCCAGCCGGCACGCGGTGCGACCCTGCCCCGCGCGGCGGCCAGCCGGCACGCGGGGCGACCCGTCGGTGCGGTGGCCGACAGGTGCGGGGTGGGGCCGGGTCGTGGTCAGGCGGGGGCGACCCGGGTCAGGTAGGTGTGGTGGGTGGTGAAGCCGAGGCTCCGGTAGAGGGTGACGGCCGGGGTGTTGCGCTGCTCGACCTGGAGGAAGACGTCCGTGGCACCGGAGTCGGCACCCCAGTCGGCGAGCGCCCGGACCACCTGCCGGGCCAGCCCACGGCCCCGGAAGGCGGGCACCACCTCGATCAGGCTCAACCCCAGCCAGCGGCCCTGCCCGGTGACCGTGCCCCGACCGACCGCGGCGAGCGTGCCGTCAACGTACAGGTGGGCGAAGCGGAGCCGGTCCACGGCGGTGAGCACGTGGCGCGCGGCGTCGGGGAGGCCTCCCTTGCGCCCGGCGGCGACCGCGAGCCACTCCGCCGACGGGAGGGTCGCCAGCTCCACCCCGGGCCCGGCCGGGTCGGACACCGGGAGCGTCGCCCGCAGCCGGTCCAGGGTCACGGTCTGCACGATGGTGAGCGGTCGGGCCCCCCAGCCGCGCGCGTCCAGTTCCGCTCCCACCGGGGTGGCCAGCGGTAGCGGCGTGTTGACCATCGCGGGCTGCCCCTGGTCGGCGTACCAACGTTCGACGGCGTCGAGGGCGGCCGGCAGCGGCCGGTCCGGGTCGCCGATCGGCAGCGCCGTGTTGGCGCGTCCGGTCCAGCCGGCGGCGCTGCGCAGCAGCCAGTCGCCGAGGCGTCCGCGTACCGGGGCGGGCCAGGCCTCGTCGGCGGCGAGTTCCAGGGCGACCACCGCGGCGGCGGTCGGCCGGCGGGCCGCCGGTACCCGTTTCGCCCGGTGCACCTCGTCCCGGGGCACCTGGACCCGACCCTGGTCGGTGGCCAGAGTGATGTGGGTCTCATTCAGCTCGACCAATTCTCCCAGCGCGTCGGAGAAGAGGGGGCGGCCCTCACGAATCCCCACAATCCGACGGACCACGATCCGATGTCCCACATCCTGCTGTCGGAGCACGATCGACCTCCTCCCCGGCGAGATACTAGGCTCTTACCGTCGCGGCGGATCGCGACGCGTCTTGCGGAGGAGAAGACCGGTGACCTACATCATCGCCGAACCGTGCGTGGATGTACTCGACAAGGCATGCATCGAGGAGTGCCCGGTCGACTGCATCTACGAGGGCAACCGGATGCTCTACATCCACCCCGACGAGTGCGTCGACTGTGGTGCCTGTGAGCCGGTCTGCCCGGTCGAGGCGATCTTCTACGAGGACGACGTCCCGGAGAACTGGAAGGACTACACCTCGGCGAACTACGAGTTCTTCGAGGACCTCGGCTCCCCGGGCGGCGCCTCGAAGATCGGCAAGATCGAGAAGGACGCCACCTTCGTGGCCGCCCAGCCGCCACGCGGAGAGGGCCACTGAACCGGCCCGCGCCGGTCTCGTCGCGGCTGCCCGAGTTCACCTGGGACACCCTGGACGCCGCGGCCGCACTGGCCGCGGCGCATCCGGACGGGATGATCAACCTCTCGATCGGCACTCCGGTCGACCCGGTGCCCGAGGTGATCCGTCAGGCCCTGGCGGGCGCGTCCGACGCACCCGGGTATCCGCTCACCGTGGGCACGCCCGCGCTGCGGGAGGCCATCGCCGCCTGGGTGGGGCGCACCTGCGGCGCGGCCGAGGGGTTCGGCGTGCTCCCGACGATCGGCTCCAAGGAGCTGGTCGCCTGGCTGCCGACCCTGCTCGGCATCGGCCCGGGTGACGTGGTCGTGGTGCCGCCGGTCTGTTACCCCACCTACTCCGACGGGGTCCGGCTGGTCGGGGCCACCGAGGTGCGGACCGACTCGCTGACCGCGGTCGGGCCGACCTCCCGGGTGCGCCTGGTCTGGGTGAACTCGCCGGCCAACCCGACCGGCCGGGTGCTGCCCGCCGCACACCTGCGCAAGGTGGTCGAGTGGGCGCGTGAGCGGGGCGCGGTGGTGGCCAGCGACGAGTGCTACCTGCCGCTGGGCTGGTCCGCCGACGCGGAACCGGTGTCGGTGCTCTCGCCCGAGGTCTGCGGCGGCTCGTACGACGGCGTCCTCGCCGTGCACTCGCTCTCCAAGCGGTCCAACCTCGCCGGGTACCGCGCGGGGCTGGTCGCCGGCGACCCGGCCCTGGTGGCCGAGCTGCTCAAGGTCCGTAAGCACGCCGGCATGATCGTGCCGGCGCCGGTGCAGGCCGCGATGGTGGCGGCGTTGACCGACGACCGGCACGCCGACGAGCAGCGGGAACGCTACCGCGCTCGGCGGGAGGCGCTGCTCGCCGCGTTCACCGGGGCGGGGTTCACCGTCGAGCACTCCGAGGCCGGGCTCTACCTCTGGCTCAGCCGGGGTGGCGAGGAGTGCTGGCAGACCGTCGACTGGCTGGCCCGGCGGGGCATCCTGGCCGCTGCGGGGGCGCTCTACGGGCCCGGTGGCAGCCACCATGTCCGGATCGCGTTCACCGCCACCGACGAGCAGGTCGCCGCGGTTCCCGGCCGGCTCGCCGAAGCCTAGGTCGGGTCGACCCGGACCCGTACCGAGCGGAACCCGAGGTACGCAGATGGTGGCAAGCCCCGGCACGCGGCCCCGGGTCGCGGTGGTCGGCACCGGTCTGATCGGTGGTTCGATCCTGCTCGGGCTGCACCGGGCCGGTCTCGACGTGTCCGGCTGGGACCCGGACCCGGCGACCCGGCAGGTGGTCCGCGACGCCGGGGTGACCTGCCCGGACGAACTGACCGCAGCGGTGGACGACCGGACGGTGGTCTTCCTCTGCGGCCCACTGCCGACCCTGCCGGAGACGTTGCGCACGGTCGCCGCAGCGGTCGGTGCGGACTGCGTCCTCACCGACGTGGGAAGCACCAAGGGCACGGTGGCGGAGTTCGCCGCCGCACACGGGCTGACCGACCGGTTCGTGCCGGGTCACCCGATGGCCGGCACCGACCGGGCCGGTATCGGCGCGGCCGTGCCCGACCTGTTCGACGGCGCGGCCTGGGTGCTCTGCCCGACCCGGGACGGCCTGCCCGCGTTCCGCCGGCTCGCCGAGATGCTGGTGACGGTCTTCGCGGCCCGGGTGGTGCCGATGGCGCCGGACGAGCACGACGCGGTGGCGGCCCTCGCCTCGCACGTGCCGCACCTGCTGGCCGGGGCGCTGGCCGGGGCGACCGGCCGGTCCGCGCTGCGGGACGCCGTGCTGGCCCTGGCGGCCGGGAGCTTCCGGGACGGCACCCGGGTGGCCGGCACCCCGGCCGAGCGGACGGCGAACATGCTGCTCGGTAACCGGGACCACGTCCTGCGGGAGCTGGCCGCCGTCCGGGCCTTCCTGGACGAGCTGACCGCCGCGCTCGGCGACGCCGACGCCGAGGCGCTCACCGCCGGTCACCGGGAGGCCCGCGTCACCCGGACGGCCCTGTTCGACCGTCCGTTCACCTCCTCCCGGCACGAGTTCCCGACCACTGCCGGAGCGACCGGTCGGGACGACGACGAGCTGGGGTTCCTGCTCGCCCTCGGGGCCGCCGGGGGACACCTCGGCGACTGCCGGGTCACCGGGAGGGCCGTGCGGTACACCGCGCACCGGCCGGCGGGGTCGGCGGCACGCGGTTAGGGTGAGCACATGGTGGACGGACCGGTCGTGACGGTACGCGGCGAGGCGTACCGGGAGGTGGCACCCGAGATCGCCCGCTTCACGGTCACCGCGATGGCCCGGGACAAGGACCGCGAAGTGACCCTGACCCGGCTGGCCGAGCGGGCCGCCGCGATCCGGGTGCTGCTCGACGGCCAGGGTTCCGCGGTGGACCGCCGGGAGACCGGTGAGCTGCGGGTCCGGCCCGAGTTGAAGCGCTCCGGCGAACGGGTGGTCGCGTACCACGGCAGCGTCACCACCACCGTGACGGTCACCGACTTCGCCGCCCTCGGCGAACTGATGCTCCGCCTGGCCGACCAGGACCAGGTCTCGGTCGCCGGCCCGTGGTGGTCGCTGCGGCCGGACAGCCCGGTGCACCGGGAGGCGCGGCAGGCCGCCATCGCCGAGGCGCTGAGCCGGGCCCGGGAGTACGCCGAAGCGCTGGGCGCCCGGGTGACCGGCCTGATCGAACTCTCCGACTCCGGGATGGCCGCCCAGCCGATGACGTTCCGGGCGGCCGGCTTCACCGGCGCGACGGAGGCGGGCGGTGGCCCCGAGATCGACCTCGACCCGCAGCAGCAGACCGTGCAGGCTGCCGTCGAAGCACGGTTCGCGATCAGCGAGCCGGTGTTGGACTGATGCCCCGGCAGCCCGGTTCCGGCCCGGTCCCGGCCCGGGAGTGCCACGTCGACGAGCTGGTGACCCGGGCCCGGGAGTTGGCCGCCGCCGGCCCCCGACAGCTGCTCGGCATCGCCGGGGCGCCCGGGGCGGGGAAGTCGACCCTCGCCGAACGGGTCGTCGCCGGGGTCGGTTCGACCGCCCGGCTGGTGCCGATGGACGGTTTCCACCTGGCCCAGGCGGAACTGCGCCGGCTCGGCCTGGCCGACCGCAAGGGGGCGGTGGACACCTTCGACGCGTACGGTTACGCCGCGTTGCTGCGCCGGCTGCACCGGCTGGAGCCGGTCCCTGTCTACGCGCCGGCCTTCCACCGGGACATCGAGGAGGCGGTCGCCGGGTCGATCGCGGTGCCGCCCTGGGTGACGCTCGTGGTGACCGAGGGCAACTACCTCCTCCTCCCCGAGGACCCGTGGGACGAGGTCCGCACCCTGCTGCACGACGCCTGGTTCCTCGACCTCGACGCCGAGCTGCGACTGCGCCGGCTCACCGACCGGCACGTCGCGTACGGCCGCTCGCCGGCCGAGGCGGAACGCTGGGCGCGCGGGTCCGACGAGGCCAACGCGGCCCTGGTGGCCGGCACCGCGCACCGCGCCGACCTGGTCGTCCGGCTAGCCGACCCCCTCCCGGGGTGACGGGACGGCCCCGCGCAGCCCAGCGGCCACCCGTTCCCGCTCGACGAGGAACTCCGGGGAGTCCGGGTATCCGCCATGGCTGCGGATCGGCGGGTCGACGACCTCTCCGCCGGTCGGGTGCAGCCCTTCCGGGTCCCGCACGGTGACCTGCCGGCGGGCGGCGGGCACCGGCCAGCCCAACGGGTCGGTCTCCCGCCAGAAGTTCGTCCAGCCGGCCCGGCCGTGCCGGTCGGTGAGCGCGTCGGCCAGCACCGGCAGCCGGCGGGGACCGAAGTACGCCGGGAACACCCGCCCGTAGAGCCGGGTCAGCTGGCAGCCGTACGAGAAGAACCGGACCCGGCGCCGCCAGCGGGCCGGTAGTTGGAGGAGCACGGCCGCGCAGATCACCGCGCCCTGGCTGTGCCCGGAGAGGATGATGCCCGCCACCCGGCGCGGATCGTCCTCGGGCAGGGCCAGCAGGCCGGCGGTCCGGGTCTGCAACTCCGGTACCGCCCGTTCGGCGTAGCTGGGCGGGGCGAACGGATGGGCGGTCCGGGGCCAGAACGTGCCGACGTCCCAGAGCACGCCGACCGACCGGCGGACGGTGTCGTTGCGGTACACCAGCAGGCCGAGCGTCGCGACCAGCACGGGCAGCCAGCCGAGGAGCCGGTCGCCGGCGTCGGTCGCCCCGTCGACCAGCACCGACCAGCCGCTGTCCGACATGCCGTGCGGGTGCACCCCGGAGAGCGCGGCGACGCAGCCGAGCGCGGCGAGGACGAGCAGCGCCGTGCCGCCCCATCCGACGAGCGGGATCGCGTGTTCGCCGACGAGCCGGTGCAGCGCGCGGAACGTGCTCACGTCCCGGCAGCGGCGCAGGTCGTGGGCGGAGAGGCGGTGGCCGGGCCGGCTGAGACGCGCGTACTCCCGGCGGCGCAGCCGGGCGAAGAGGACCCCGGCGTGGACGGCGGTGGCGAGGACGACCAGCAGCGAGCCGCCGAACACCAGCCCGGCCCAGGTCACCGGCACCGGCGGGACGACGGCCAGCCGGTCGGCGGGGTTGAGCCGGTTGCCGACCCAGTAGACCGCGCCCGTGCAGTAGGCGACGGCCAGCAGCCAGCCGAGTCCGGCGATGAGCATCGGGCCCCGGCCGCCCCAGGCCAGCCCGGCGTGTCCCGCTTCCGGCGGGTCGACCGGGGTGGCCCGGGGAAGGAGAAGTCCGGTGCCGGCCACGGCGATCGCCGGGCCCACCAGCATCCAGAGGGCGAGCCCCTCGGGTGTGGCGGGCAACCCGGGCAGCCAGCCGGACCACCAGGCGACCCCCGCCACCAGGGCGAGCGCCGCGCCGGCCGGGGCGACCAGCGCCCGTCGCCCCGAGCGGGACACCGTGCCGATCGCGACCAGCAGGAACAACTGCCCGACGCCCCATCCGGCGATCAGCTCGTCGTAGCCGGGCAGGGAGTGGTCGGCCCGGCAGCCGGGTGCGGCCGGCGCGGCGGCGCAGCCCCGTGGCGGGCGCAGCTCGGCGAGCGGGATGCCGGCCGGGCCGTCGGGCAGGAGCAGGAGGGCGAAGGTGCCGGCCAGCCCGCCCAGCGTGCTGACCACGACCAGGGCGCTGTACGGCCCGAGCGGCGTCCGTCCGCCGCGTCGGGTGAGGTAGGGCCGGCCGAGGGCCACCACGGCCACCGCCACCGGGAGCACCAGCAGGATCACGGTGAGGCCGGCGAGGGCGGCCCGTGGTCCCGCCGGCGGGTCCATGACCAGCACCGCGCCGAGCGGCACCGCCGCCGCGACGGCTGTGCCGGTGCAGAGGTGCAGCACGGCGGCCCGCCGCAGCTGCCCCTCGCCGCACCAGAAGGTGGGGTCCTGCAACGGGTTGACCATCGGCACCCCGACCGGGGGGACGACGCCCGGCCCGACCGGCATCTCCGCCTCGTACTGGTAGGTGCGCCAACTCAGCAGTCCGACCAGCGCGATCAGGGCGAGCGGCACCAGCAGCCCGACGGCGAGCGCGTGCGCGTCCTCGCTCCACCAGCCGTGTCCGAGGAACTCCCAGGGGCCGGGCACCCGGCGCAGACAGCTCCGGTCCACGCACTGCCAGCCGATCAGGTCGACCCCGACGCCGGTGGCGGCGAGGACCAGGGTGCCGGTCAGGCTGAGGCAGAACAACCGGATCAGCCAGCCGGCGACGCCGGCCCGGCCGGACCACCGTTCCCGGTCCGGGTCGGCGGGGATCTCCGGCCGGGCATGCAGCGCGACGTTGGCGAGGGTGAACGGGAGCAGCACCGTCCAGAGCGCGCGTTCGACGTCCCGCGCGGTGCGCGCGCCCGAGGTGAGTCGACCCCAGCTGTACGCCTCGACGGTGACCGGTTCGTCCGGGTCGGCCCGTGGGTGGCGGTAGAAGCCGGTGACGTCGTCCCCGGCGACGAGCCACGGCTGCGGGGCCGGCTCACCCGGCTCCGGCAGCAGGCCCAGCAGCTCGTCCGGCGGCGTGTTCGACACGCCGTGTACGCGTAGTTCGAGCACCCGACCAGCCATCGCCTGCCTCCCGGTGACCGCGTCACTACTCAGAGTGCTCCTGTGGGGCCGGGTGGGGCCAGTAATTCTGGTGGTTTTTGCAGCTCAGGCCGGATATTTGTGAGTCAGTCCAGGGTGCGCACCGCCCGGGCGGGGTTGCCGACCGCCACCACGTTCGGCGGGAGGTCCCGGGTGACCACCGCGCCGGCGCCCACCACCGTGTTGTCGCCGATGGTGACCCCGGCGAGCACGATCACCCCGCCGCCGAGCCAGACGTTGTCGCCGAGGGTGATCGGTTGGGCGGCCTCCCACTTGTCGCGGCGAGGCTCCGGTTCGACCGGGTGGGTCGCGGTGAGCAGTTGCACGTTCGGTCCGATCTGCACGTCCGCGCCGATGGTGATCGGGGCGACGTCCAGGAAGACCGCGTTGAAGTTGACGAACCCGCGCGGCCCGATGGTGATCCGGGAGCCGTAGTCGCAGTGGAACGGTGGCCGGACCCAGGTGCCCTCGCCGACCTCGCCGAGCAGTTCACGGAGGGCGGCGAGCCGACCCTCGGGGTCGTCCGCGCGGCTGCCGTTGAACCGCTCCATCGCGATGGCGGCCCGGTCCAGTTCGGCGACGATCTCGGGGTCGTCCGCCCGGTACAGCTCACCGGCGAGCATGCGTTCTCTCATCGACGTCACGCGTCGAGCATGCCGGACGCACGGTCGGCAGGCCAGAAAGGTTGCGCCCGTTTCCCCCTTTTCCGGTCGGATCAAGGACATTTTGCGGGGATCCGGTGTGGAAACGTGGGTCCGGCCGTGTCGATGTGATCAGCATCGACGAGAACTCCTCAAGGAGGTCGCGTGCCACGAACACGGAAATGCATCGGTGCCGGGCTGGTCCTGGGTCTGCTGCTCGGGGCGGCCACGGCCGTACCCGCGTCGTCCGCCCCAGCCGCGATCGCTCCCGGGCCGACGGTGTCGCCCGCCAGCGCCCCGGCCCCGACCACGGGTGCCGGACGTCCGGTCACGGTCACGCTGCTCACCGGCGACCGGGTCACGGTCACCGGTGGCACCGCGGTCAGCGTCCGTCCGGGCCCCGGGCGGGCGGGCATGACCTTCGTGACCCGGCGGACGGGGGACCACATCTCCGTCCTGCCCCGGGACGCGGTGCACCTGGTCCGGTCCGGTCGGGTGGACCAGCGGCTCTTCGACGTCACCGAACTGGTCTCCGCCGGGTACGACGACGCGCGGCGGGACACCCTGCCGCTGCTGCTGCGGTACCGGAGTGGAGCGGACCGGAAGGCTCCCGTGGCCGGCACCCGGGTGACCCGGGACCTGCCCGCCATCGGCGGCGCGGCGGTCCAGGCCACGAAGGACCGGGCCGCCGCCGTCTGGACGGCGCTCACCACCGGCACGGCCGGCAACCGGGTCGACACGGCGGGGGGCGTCGACCGGATCTGGCTGGACGGCCGGCGTCGGGTGGTTCTCGACCGGAGCGTGGCCCAGATCGGTGCCCCGGAGGCGCACCGCGACGGGTGGACCGGTCGGGGCGTCCGGGTGGCGGTGCTCGACACCGGCGTCGACGCCACCCATCCGGATCTCGCCGGCCGGGTCGCGGAGAGCCGCAACTTCAGCGAGACCACCGACGGAGACGACACGGTCGGGCACGGCACCCACGTGGCGTCGATCATCGCCGGGAGCGGAGCCGCGGCTGGCGGCCGGTACCGCGGGGTCGCGCCGGACGCGACCCTGCTCTCCGGAAAAGTGTGCGAGAGCGACTTCTGCACCGAGTCGGCGATCCTGGCCGGCATGCAGTGGGCCACGGTCGAGCAGCGGGCCGCCGTGGTCAACCTGAGCCTGGGCGGCCAGGACACGCCGCAGGTCGACCCGCTGGAGGAGGCGGTCGGGACGCTCACCGCGCAGACCGGCGCGCTCTTCGTGATCGCCGCCGGCAACGACGGGTCGGACGCCTCGGTCGGCTCCCCGGGCAGCGCGGACGCGGCGTTGACCGTCGGCGCGGTGGACCGGGCGGACGACCTCGCCGACTTCTCCAGCCGGGGCCCCCGCCCGTACGACGAGGGGATCAAGCCCGACCTCACCGCGCCGGGTGTCGGCATCGTCGCGGCACGGGCCGCGAAAGGGCGGATCGGCGACCCGGTCGGGGATCGACACGTGAGCCTCTCCGGCACCTCGATGGCCACCCCGCACGTGGCCGGCGCGGTGGCCATCCTGGCCCAGCAGCGTCCCGACGCGGACGCGGGTCAGCTCAAGGCCCTCCTGATGGCCTCGGCGCGGGCGCATCCGGAACAGACGGTCTTCGCGCAGGGCGCGGGCCGGGTCGACGTGGCCGCCGCCGTCGACCAGCGGATCACCAGCGACCCGCCCAGCGTCTCGTTCGGCCGGACCACGTGGCCGCACCACGACGACACCCCGGTCGCCCGGACGGTGGCGTACCGCAACACCGGCAGCAGTCCGGTGACCCTGCACCTGACCACGGAGGTCACCGGCCCGGACGGCGAGCCCGCGCCGGCCGGCATGTTCCGCCTCGGCGCGGACCGGGTGACCGTCCCCGCCGGTGGTCGGACGGAGGTGACGGTCACCGCCGACACGAGCGTGGACGGGCCGGACGGGTACCACACCGGTCGGCTCGTGGCCCGCTCCGACGCCGGTACGGTGGCGACCCCGCTGGCCGTGCACCGGGAGGTGGAGAGCTACCAGCTGACCGTTGAGATCCTGGACGGGGCCGGGGCGCGTGCGAACGACCACTTCACCCAGCTCTACGGCCTCGACCAGCGGTACGCCCAGGAGCTCCACGGTGCCGGCGAGGTGAGCAGTGTCCGGGTCCCGAAGGGCCGCTACGGGCTGGCCAGCGCCATCTTCGCTGACGATCCGCGCGGCTTCGCCGTGCTCGCCCAGCCGGAACTGACCCTCGACCGGGACACCCGGATCACCGTCGACGCGCGGCGGACCGGACCGGTCCGGATGACCGTGCCCGAGACGTCCGCTGTGCCGGCGCTGGTGGACGTCACCGTGCACTTCACCGCCGACCACGGCTCCTACGGCTTCGGCGTCGGGGGTGACGACTTCACCGGTGTCTGGACCGGCCGGGTCGGCGGGAGCACCTCGGCGGAACGGTTCGTCAGCTCGGTCTCCAGTCAGTGGGTCCACGGCGAGGCGGAGGTCAGTCCGTACCTGTACGCGCTGAGCGAGACGTTCGGCGGCACGGTGCCGACCGGGTTCGTCCGGGACTACCACCGGCGTGACCTGGCCGCCGTCCACCAACGGTTCCACGGCGACCCCGCAGTCGAGGCGGACCGGGTGGTCTTCCCCCGGCAGGAGGGGGTCAGCTTCGCGTCGGCGGTCGGGCTGCCCACGGACCTGCCCGGCAGCCGGGTCGAGTACCTCAACGCCGCTGCCGGGCTGCGCTGGTGGTCGCTCCTGGAGACCGGGGAACGCACCGACCACGGTTGGCTGGAGAACGGCACGACGCACTTCTCGGAACCGGTCGCCTACCGGGCCGGGCGCTCCCACCGGGACGAATGGAACGGCGCGCCGTTCGGGCCGGCCCTCCCCCGGTCGACCATGGGCATCGCCCGGTACGGCGACACCCTCGTCGTCGACGTCCCGGTGCACGCCGACGCCCACGGCCACGGCGGGTACTCGGTGACCGACACGGAACGGACCGTCCTGTACCGCGACGGCAAGCTGGTCGGGGAGAGCCCGTACGCCGGGTCCGGCATGTTCGTCGTTCCGCCGGAGCCCGCCGAGTACCGGCTGGAGGTGTCCGCCGCCCGGGGCTTCACCGACCTGAGCACGGAGGTGGTCGCGAGCTGGACCTTCCGTTCCGCGCACGTCCCCGGTGACGCCCCGGTCGGGCAGCCGGCGATGGCGGTCCGCTTCGCGCCGAGGCTGGACGAGGCCGGCACCGCCCCGGCCGGGCGGCTCTGGACGATCCCGGTGACGGTCGACCGGCAGCCGGGAGCACCGGCGGCCACGGTGACCGCGCTGACCGTGGACGTGTCGTACGACGGGGGCGACAGTTGGCAGCCGACGCGGCTGCGGAAGCAGGGCACCGGCTGGGTGGCCACCGTGCGGCACCCGTCGGGGCCGGGCTGGGTGTCGTTGCGGGCCAGCGCCACCGGCAGTGACGGCAGCCTGGTGACCCAGCGGATCATCCAGGCGTACCGGCTGGGGTGAGGCGGATCCGTCCCGGCCCGTGGGGTTGCCACGGGCCGGGACGGGCCAGGTCAGTCGTTGGCGTGCAGGGCGGCGTTCAGGGTGATGCCCTGGCCGGTGCGCGGACGGGCCTCCAATGCGCCGGTGACCGAGTTGCGCAGGAACAGCAGCCCGTCGACGCCGGAGAGCTCGCGGGCCTTGACCACCCGGCCGTCCGGCAGGGTGATCTTCGCGGCGGCGGTGACGTAGCAGCCGGCCTCGACCACGCAGTCGTCACCGAGCGAGATGCCGACCCCGGCGTTCGCCCCGATCAGGCTCCGCTCGCCGATGCTGATCCGGTCGGTGCCGCCACCGGAGAGGGTGCCCATGATCGACGCCCCGCCACCGATGTCGGAGCCGTCGCCGACCACCACGCCTTGGACGATGCGCCCCTCCACCATCGAGGTGCCGAGCGTCCCGGCGTTGAAGTTGACGAAGCCCTCGTGCATGACCGTGGTGCCGGCGGCGAGGTGCGCGCCGAGCCGGACCCGGTCGGCGTCGGCGATCCGCACCCCGGAGGGGACCACGTAGTCGGTCATCCGGGGGAACTTGTCCACCCCGTACACGGCCAGGTGGCGGCCGGCGGCCCGCTCGATGACGCGCAGTTCGTCCACCCGGTCCGGCGGGCACGGCCCGGCCGACGTCCAGGCCACGTTCGCCAGCTTGCCGAAGATGCCGTCCAGGTTGAGGCCGTTCGGCCGGACCAGGCGGTGGGAGAGCAGGTGCAGCCGCAGGTACGCGTCGGCGGCGTCCTTGATCGGGTCGTCCAGCGAACCGAGCACGGTGACCACCTCGACGGTGCGCAGCCCCGGCAGGGACCGCTCGCCGATCGCCCCCGGCGGCAGGTCCAGCACGTCCGCCTTCTCCTCGCCGGGAACCAGGGGCAGCTCGCCGAGGCCGAGCTTGCCGGTCGGGTACCAGGTGTCGAGAACCTGGTCGTCGGCGGTGACGGTGGCCACGCCGATGCCCCAGGCAGACTGTGCGGACGTCACGGTTTCACCCTTCGTTCACGGCCGGCGGGCGCGAACGCTCACTGCCGGCTCCTTCCGCCCTGACGGTACCGTGCGAACCATGGAGAACCCGCTGACCCCCGAGGTCCTCGCCGATCCGGTGGCGTTGACCCGTGCCCTGGTCGACATCGAGTCCGTGTCCCTGAACGAGAAGGCGATCGCCGACTGTGTCGAGCAGGTGCTGCGGGCGGTCCCGCACCTGACCACCCACCGGTACGGCAACACGGTGATGGCCCGGACGGAGCTGGGTCGCGCGCAGCGGGTGGTGCTCGCCGGCCACCTGGACACCGTCCCGCTGAACGGGAACTTCCCGTCCAGCATGCGCGGCGACCTGATGTACGGCTGCGGCACCTCCGACATGAAGTCCGGGGTGGCGTACGCGCTGCACCTGGCGGTGACCCTGCCCGACCCCCGGTACGACGTCACGTACTTCTTCTACGAGGGGGAGGAGATCGAGCAGAAGTACAACGGCCTGAACCTGGTCGCCGAGGCGCACCCGGAGTGGCTCCAGGCGGACTTCGCCGTGCTGCTCGAACCGACCTACGGCATCGTGGAGGCGGGCTGCCAGGGCACCATGCGGGCGATCGTCACCACGCACGGCGAGCGGGCCCACTCGGCCCGGTCCTGGCACGGGGTGAACGCGATCCACGGGGCCGGTGAGGTGCTGCGTCGGCTGGCCACGTACGAGGCCCGGCGGGTCACCATCGACGGCTGCGCCTACCGGGAGGGGATGAACGCGGTCCGGATCTCCGGCGGGGTGGCCGGGAACGTGGTGCCGGACCGGTGCGACATCGAGGTCAACTACCGGTTCGCGCCGGACCGGGACCCGGCGGCGGCCGAGGCGCACCTGCGCGAGGTCCTCGACGGTTTCGAGCTGGTCGTCACCGACATGGCGGCCGGGGCGGCCCCGGGGCTGGACGCACCGGCGGCGCAGGAGTTCCTGGCGGCGGTCGGCGCGGCGCCGATCGGCAAGTTGGGCTGGACGGACGTGGCCCGGTTCGCGGCGCTGGGCATTCCGGCGCTGAACTTCGGCCCCGGCGACCCGAACCTGGCGCACCACAAGGACGAGCACGTCGAGATCTCCAAGATCCGCGACGGCGCGGCGACCCTGCACCGCTGGCTGGCCCCGGCCTGACCCGCCGCCGGTTCGGCCCCGCGACCCACAGCCCGGCGGGGTGACCAGGGACGGCCTGGTCACCCCGGGGCGGTCGTCGGCTGTCGCGCGCGGTCACCCCCCGGTGCGCGCGGACGGTCGTCGTCCGGTCGGTCAGCTGTTGCTCAGGGCGGTGTCGATGTCCGCCCGGGTCTCGGTCTCGCCGGTCGGCTCGACGGTCTGCATCTGACGGGCTCGGCGACGCTCGGCCACCACGTCCCGGATCCGTCGCTGCATCTGCCGCCGGATCCGGATCCTCTCGTTGTTGCTGATCACGCTGCTCCTCCCCCGAAGGCGCGCCGGGGGCATCCCCCGTGTGTGAATACTAGGACGCACGTGCGACCGAATAAGTTGCCTTCAGCTGTCAGAAGATCGTCGGATCGGTCGCCGGCCGTCGCCGCGGGCGACCGCGAGTCGCCGGGCGACCCTCCCGACCTGCGGGGCGGCCCTCCACTACGGTGGCTTGCATGAGCCAGAGCAACGGACGGGACACCGATCACGGGCCGGCCGAGGTACGCCACCGGGGCGCGGTGACGCTGCGCCGTCGGGCGCTGCCGACCAGCACCGCCGACGAGCGGCTGCTCGACTCGCGGGGACGGGCGGACTGGAAGACCAGGGACGCCTGGCGGGCGCTGCGGATCCTCTCCGAGTTCGTCGAGGGGTTCGACACGATGGCCGACCTGCCATCGGCGGTGAGCGTCTTCGGCTCGGCCCGCAGCAAGCCGGACAGCGCCGAGTGCCAACTGGCCGAGCAGCTCGGCGCGGCGCTGGCCCGCGCCGGGTACGCCGTCATCACCGGCGGCGGACCGGGGGTCATGGAGGCGGCGAACCGGGGGGCCAGCGAGGCGGGTGGCCTCTCGGTCGGCCTCGGCATCGAGCTTCCCTTCGAGCAGGGCCTCAACGACTGGGTCGACCTGGCCATCAACTTCCGGTACTTCTTCGCCCGCAAGACCATGTTCGTCAAGTACGCGCAGGCGTTCGTCGTCCTGCCCGGTGGCTTCGGCACCATGGACGAGCTCTTCGAGGCCCTGACCCTGGTGCAGACCGGCAAGGTGACCCGGTTCCCGGTGGTGCTGATGGGCACGGACTACTGGCGGGGGCTGCTCGACTGGCTGCGCGACACGATGGCCGCGGACGGCAAGATCGGCCCGGTGGACCTGGAACTGATCTGCCTCACCGACGACGTGGACGCGGCCGTCCGGCACATCGTCGAGGCCGAGGCGCAGCTCTCCGCCGAGCAGGAGGCGATCCGCGAGGAGGCGGTCGCCCGCACCGCCGCCGACCAGCGGGCCGCGGCCGACGAGAGCCGGGAGGACTGAGCCGGTGACCGCCATCGGGGTGTTCTGCGCCTCCTCCCGCACCATCGACCAGCGCTGGCTGGACCTCGCCTTCGACACCGGGGCGGAGCTGGCCCGCCGGGGGCACACGCTGGTCAGTGGGGGCGGCTGCGTCGGCATGATGGGCGCGCTGGCCGACGGCGCGCGTTCCGGAGGCGGGCGGACGGTCGGGGTGATCCCGCAGGCGCTGGTCGACCTGGAGGTCGCCGACCTGGCGTCCGACGAACTGCTGGTCACCGACTCGATGGCCAGCCGCAAGACGGTGATGATCGAGCGCTCGGACGCCTTCCTCACCCTGCCCGGTGGGCTGGGCACGCTGGACGAGCTGTTCGAGGTGTGGACCACGGCCACACTGGCGATGCACGACAAGCCGATGGTGCTGCTGGACACCGACGGCTTCTACCGTCCCCTGCTGGACTGGCTCACCAGCCTCACCGACCAGCACTTCGTCAAGCCCGCCGGCCAGGACCTCCTCCTGGTCGCGCACACCCTCGACGAAGCCCTGGACACGATCGACTCCCGCCTCCCGGTGACCCGCCGGCCCGCCTGAGGACGCCGACGGTGGGGACGGGGTGTCGGGGGCGCGTGGTGTGATGGTCGGATGCAGACGTACCGGTTGGTGCGCCGGTCCGAGGGGCTGACCTGGGGTGACGGTGCGACCACGCAGCCGGCCCGGTGGCGGGGGGACGCCCGGCAGGCGGAGGTGGTCGCCCACACCGACGGGCCGATGCTGGTGCTCGGCGGGCCCGGCACCGGCAAGACGGGCACCCTGGTCGAGGCGGTCGCCGCGCGGGTCGCCGAGGGCGTCGACCCGGAGCGGGTGCTGGTGCTCACCTTCGGGCGGCGGGCCGCCACCACGCTGCGCCACCGCATCGAAGCCCAGGTCGCCGTCGGCAACCGCGTGGTCCGCGAGCCGTTGGTGCGGACCTTCCCGGCGTACGCCTTCGGCCTGCTGCGCCGGGCCGCCGCCGTGCGTGGCGAGCCGTCGCCCCGGCTGCTCACCGGCCCCGAGCAGGATCTGATCATCCGGGAGCTGCTGGACGTGGTGGGGGAGAGCCCCGAGGACGACCCGGTCGGCTGGCCGGAGGACCTACGTCCCGCGCTGCGTACCCGGGCGTTCGCCGGCCAGTTGCGCGACCTGCTGATGCGCGCCGCCGAACGCGGGGTGGGACCGGTCGAGCTGGCCCGGCTGGGCGAGCGGCTGGGCCGCACCGACTGGCCGGCCGCCGCGCGTTTCCTCCGGGAGTACGTCTCCGTGCTCGCGCTCCGCGACGTCAGCAACCGGGGCTCGGTCGCGTACGACCCGGCCGAACTGGTCCGGGCCGCCACCGGACTGCTGCTCGACGACCCGGAGCTGCTGGCGGCGGAGCGCCGCCGGCTGGCCCACGTCTACGTCGACGAACTGGCCGACACCGACCCGGCCCAGCTGGAGCTGCTCGCCGTGGTGGCCGGGGGCGGCAAGTCCCTGGTCGCCTTCGGTGACCCGGACTCCTCCACGTACGCCTTCCGGGGCGCCGACCCGTCCGGGGTGGCGGCCTTCCCGCACCGGTTCCGGACCGCCTCCGGGGCGCCGGCGGCGCAGGTGGTGCTCACCACCTCGTACCGCGCGGGGCCGGAGCTGCTCGCCGCGGCGGGCCGGCTGGCCCGGCGGCTGCGCGGCCCGGTCACCCACCGGCGGCTGGCCCCGCTGCCGGACGCGCCGCCGGGCGTGGTCGAGGTCCGCACCTTCCGTTCGGCGACCAGCGAGTCGGCCTACCTCGCCCACGCGCTGCGCGCGGCGCACCTGCTCGACGGGGTGCCCTGGTCCCGGATGGCGGTGCTGGTCCGGTCGACCACCCTCCAGTTGCCCACCCTGCGCCGGGCGCTGCACACCGCCGGGGTGCCGACCGTGGTGCACGGCGAGGACCTGCCCCTGCACCTGCAACCGGCGGTCGCCCCGCTGCTGCTCCTGCTCCGCTGTGCCCTCGAACCCGAGCGGCTGGACGAGGAAGCGGCCGTCGCGTTGCTGCACTCCCCGCTCGGCGGAGCCGATCCGCTGGCCGAGCGGCGGCTGCGCCAGGGACTGCGGGCGCTCGCGCTGGCCACCGGCGACCGCCGACCCTCCGGCGAGCTGGTCGTCGAGGCGCTGCGCGACCCGGAGGGGCTGGCCGGAGTGGATCGGCGCTGGGCCGAGCCGGCCCAGACGGTGGCCCGGCTGCTCGCCACCGCCCGGGAGACGGCCGCCCGCCCCGGTGCCACCGTCGAGGACGTGCTCTGGGCGGTGTGGGCCGCCAGCGGCCTGGCCGAACGCTGGTCGGCGGCGATCGGGGGGCGGAGCGCCACCGGGGAGGGGGAGACCGCCCGGCGCTGGCGGGCCGACGCGGCCGACCGGGACCTGGACGCCGTCCTGGTGCTCTTCGACGCGGCGGCCCGGTTCGTCGACCGGCTGCCCGGCGCGCGCACCGAGGTCTTCCTCGACCACGTGCTCGGGCAGGACCTCCCCGCCGACACCATCGCCCCGACCGCCGACCGGGGGGACGCCGTCCGGTTGCTCACCGCCCACGCGGCCAAGGGGCTGGAGTGGGACGTGGTGGCGGTCGCCGGGGTGCAGGAGGGGATCTGGCCGGACCTGCGCCTGCGCGGCAGCCTGCTCGGCTCCGAGCGACTGGTGGACGTGCTCGCCGGGCGGGGGGACGGCGCGGGCACCGCCGCCGTCCTGGCCGGCCAGACCTCCGCGCTGCTCGACGAGGAGCGGCGGCTCTTCTACGTGGCGGTGACCCGGGCCCGGCGTCGGCTGCTGGTCAGCGCGGTCTCCTCCGCCTCGGTGGGGGGCGACGACCACGAGGAGCAGCCGAGCCGTTTCCTGTACGAACTCGCCGCCGCCGAGCCGCCGAGGGGGGACGGCGGCACGGGACGCGGCCCGGTGCCGTCGCCGGTGGACGGTGGCGGGCCGGCCGGCGGAGCCCCGGACGATGCGGACCCGGCCGGCGGTGACGCGGTCGGCGACGGCCGGGGCGTCGCGGACGGCGTGGATCCGGCGGCCGGGGAGCGGGGCGACGGCGGCGCTGCGGAGGCCGGCCGGGGGCGGGCGGGCGAACTGCCGGTCGGGCGGCCACCCCGGGCGCTGACCCTGCCCGCGCTGGTCGCGGAGCTGCGTACCGCGGTGGCCGACCCGGCGGCACCGGTGACCCGGCGGCGGGCCGCGGCGGCCGAACTGGCCCGGCTCGCCGCCGCCGGGGTGCCCGGCGCGCACCCGGACGACTGGTGGGGGCTGCGCGGACTCTCCGACGACCGGCCGCTGGTCGACGACGGCGAGCCGGTGCGGGTCACCCCGTCGGGCATGGAGAGCGCGTTGCGGTGCAGCCTGCGCTGGCTGCTGGAACGGCACGGCGGCAGCGCGCCGCCGAGCACCGCGCAGAGCGTGGGCAACCTGGTGCACGCCGCCGCGATGCTCGCCGAGAACGCCAGCGTCGACCGGTCCACGCTGCTGGAGTACGTCACCGCGCGGTTCGACGCGATCGAGCTGGCCGCCCGCTGGATGGCCGGTCCCGAGCAGGCCCGCGCCGAGGCCATGGTGGACAAGCTGCTCCGCTGGCTGGCCGTGAACCCGCGCCGGCTGCTCGCCATCGAGCACGAGTTCGCCGTCCGGCTGGACGACCCGAACCGTCCGGTCGACCTGGTGGGCCGGGTGGACCGGCTGGAGATCGACGCGGACGGCCGGCTGGTGGTGGTCGACCTGAAGACCGGCCGGTCCACCACGGTCGGCGCGGAGCTGGCCGGACACCCGCAGCTCGGGGCGTACCAGGCGGCGGTCGAGGCGGGGGCGTTCGCCGAGTACGGCGAGTCCTCCGGCGGCGCGGCCCTGGTGCAGCTCGGCACCGGGTCGAAGGAGGCGAGGGAACAGGGACAGGCCCCGGCCGACCAGGGACCGGAGGCCGGCTGGGCGACCGCGCTGGTCCGGCGGACCGCCGATACGATGGCCGCCGCCACCTTCGCCGCCGTCGCCAACTCGAAGTGCCGGGTCTGCCCGGTCCGCACGAGCTGCCCGGTCTCCGGCAAGGGGCGCCAGGTCGTCGAACCGCCGACCACCCGTCCCCCGGAGAAGTCGTAACCCAGCCCGTCCCCCGGAGTTGTAGCGTGAGCGCGAGGAGTGAGCTTGCGAGCCCCGCAGTCGCGAACTGAGGCAGCCCCGTGACTCAGCCCGCGCTCTTCGGCACCAGCCCCGCGCCGTCGCCGCGTGCGGCCGACGCCGGTCCCCGGTACACCCCGGTGGAGCTGGCCCGGCTGCTGCGCCTGCCGGCGCCCACCCGCGAACAGGCGGCGATCATCGCCGCGCCGGTGGAGCCGCTGCTGGTGGTGGCCGGCGCGGGCTCCGGCAAGACCGAGACCATGGCGTCCCGGGTGGTCTGGCTGGTCGCCAACTCGCACGTCCGGCCGGAGCAGATCCTCGGGCTCACCTTCACCCGTAAGGCCGCCGGCGAGCTGGCCCACCGGGTACGTACCCGGCTCGACCAGCTGATCCGCCGGCTCGGACGGCCGGGACGCGACCCCCTCGACGACCCGCTGGCCGGGGAGCCGACGGTGGCGACCTACCACTCGTACGCGGCCCGGATCGTCGTCGAGCACGGGCTGCGCTCCGGCTATGAACCGTCCACCCGGCTGCTCACCGAGGCGTCCCGCTGGCAGATGGTGGACCTGCTGGTGCGCAACCACGACGGGGACCTCTCCGAACTCCAACGGACGCCGAGCACGGTCACCGACGCGGTGCTGGCGCTCGCCGCCGAGCTGGACGAGCACCTGGTCGAGCCGGACGACCTGGCCGCCTGGACCGGGCGGTTCTTCGCCGACGTCCAGTCCCGCCCCGGCAAGGTCTACGCCGACGTCCGTAAGGCGCTCGGCGTCCAGCAGCACCGGCTGCGGCTGCTGCCGCTGGTGCGGGCGTACGCCGGACGCAAGGCGGACTTCGAGGCGATGGACTTCGCCGACCAGCTGGCCCGGGCCGCCCGGGTGGCCCGCGACCACCCGGAGGTCGGCCGGGTCGAACGGAACCGGTTCCGGGTGGTGCTCCTCGACGAGTACCAGGACACCAGCCACGCGCAGGTGGTGCTGCTGCACTCGCTTTTCGGCGGCGGACACCCGGTCACCGCGGTCGGCGACCCGTGCCAGTCCATCTACGGCTGGCGCGGGGCGAGCGCCGGCACCCTGGAGCGGTTCCCGGCCGGGTTCATCCGCGCCGACGGGGAACCGGCGCGCGTGCTCGGGCTGACCACCAGCTGGCGGAACCGTCCCGAGATCCTCGGGGTGGCCAACGCGTTCGCCACCCCGCTGCGGGCCGCCGGGGCGCGGGTGCCCGAGCTGCGCGCCGCGTTGACCGTCGCCGACCCGATCCCGCACCGCACCCCCCGGGGCGCGGCCGGCGGCACCGTCCACTGCGCGCTGCTGCCCACGTACGCCGAGGAGGCCGGGTGGATCGCGGACAGCGTCCTCGCCGCCTGGCGCGGGGCGGCCCGGATGCCGGGTGCGCTGCCCGAGCACATCCCGGTGCCGCAGCGTCCCACCACCGCGGTGCTGGTCCGGGTGCGCAGCCAGATCCCGGCCATCGAGTCGGCGCTGCGTGACCGGGGACTGCCGGTCGAGGTGGTCGGCCTGGGCGGGCTGCTGGACACCCCGGAGGTCCGGGACGTGGTCTGCACGCTGCGGGTGCTCGCCGATCCGACCGACGGGGCGGCGCTGCTCCGGCTGCTCACCGGTGCCCGCTGGCGGATCGGCCCCCGGGACCTGGTGGCCCTGCACCGGCGGGCCCGGCAGATCGCCGCCGCCCGGCGGGAACTGGCCGGCGGGGCGTCCGTCCCGGACGGGGTGGACGTGCTCGACGAGGCGACCCTGGTCGAGGCGCTGGCCGACCTCGGCCCGGCGCAGGCGTACTCGGCGGAGGGGTACGCGCGGCTGAAGGCGTACGCCCAGGAGCTTGCCCTGCTCCGTTACCGGTTGGACCAGTCCCTGCCGGAGCTGGTCGCGGACGTGGAGCGGACCACCGGCCTGGACGTGGAGGTCGCCGTGCGGGCCGGTCGGGACGGCGCCGGCGACGCCGGCCTGGCTCGGGGCCACCTGGACGCGCTCGGTGACGTGGCCGCCCGGTTCAGCGGGGAGACGCCGGGGGCGACCCTCGCCGGGTTCCTGGCCTACCTCGCCGCCGCCGAGGACGAGGAGCGTGGGCTCACCCCGGGTGAGGTCGAGGTGGTGGAGGGGGCGGTGCAGGTGCTCACCGCGCACGCCGCCAAGGGGCTGGAGTGGGACGTGGTGGCGGTGGCCGGGCTGACCCGGGGCGCGTGGCCGGGGCAGGTGCGCAACTCCGACCACTACCTGGGCGGGCTGGGCGTGCTGCCGTTCCCGCTGCGCGGGGACGCCGACGGCCTGCCCGACCTGGCCCTGGACGAGGCGGCCGACCAGCGCGCGGTGGCCCGGGCGCTGGCCGACTTCACCGACGCCTGGCGGGCGCACGACGAACGGGAGGAGCGGCGGCTGGCGTACGTGGCGGTGACGCGGCCGCGTCGGCTGCTGCTCTGCTCCGGCTACTGGTGGGGGGAGGGGACGAAGCGTCCCCGGGGCCCCTCGGTCTTCCTGCGTGAGGTGCACGATGCCTGCCTGGACGCCGGGGACGGGCACGTGGTCGACGTGTGGGCGCCCGAGCCGGCCGGGGACGCGGTGAACCCCACCACCGAGGTGGTGCTGCGCGCCGAGTGGCCGGCCGACCCGCTGGGGGCCCGCCGTCCGGTGCTCGCCGAGGCGGCGGCCCTGGTCCGGGGCTTCCTGGCCGGCGACGATCCGGCGGGCGGGGCACCTCGCGGGGCGGGAGAGCCGCCGGCGGACGGCACACCTCGCCGGGCGGAGGCGGAGCCGGCGGACCGGTCCGCCCCGGCCGAGGACCCGGAGGCGGCCCGCTGGCGCCGGGAGGCCGACCTGCTGCTGGCCGAGCGGGCCGAGGCGCTGCGCGCGGCCGGGGCGGTCGAGGTGACCCTGCCGGAGCACCTGTCGGTCTCCCAGCTCGTCGCGTTGCGCCGCGACCCGGAGGCGCTGGCCCGTACGCTGCGCCGTCCGCTGCCCACCCCACCCAGCCCGTACGCCCGCCGGGGCACCGCCTTCCACACCTGGCTGGAGCAGCGGCTCGGGATCGACCGGCTGCTCGACGTCGACGAGCTGCCCGGCGCGGCGGACGCCGACGCCGCCCCGGACGCCGAGCTGCTCGCCCTCCAGGAGCGTTTCCTGGCCAGCGAGTGGGCCGACCGGGTGCCGCTGGAGGTGGAGGTGCCCTTCGCCACGGTCATCGGCGGGGTGGTGGTCCGGGGCCGGATGGACGCGGTCTTCACCCGCCCCGGCGGCCGGTACGACGTGGTCGACTGGAAGACCGGACGGCAACCGGCCGGGGTGGAGGCCGACGCGGCGGCGGTGCAGCTGGCGGTCTACCGGCTGGCCTGGGCGGAGCTGGCCGGGGTGCCGGTGGAGCAGGTGGGCGCGGCGTTCCACTACGTCCGCGACGGGGTGACCGTCCGCCCGACGGATCTGCTGGATGTGGCGGGGCTTACCGCGCTGGTGGCAGGATTACCGGAGGAACCTGGTGCCGTCGAGCCGGATCCGTGATAGCTTGGGTTCGTTGCAGTTTTGGTTACCAGAGACTCTGTGTGCGCCTGGTGAATTGTGGCCCCAGGCGCTCTTTGTTGTGTCCGGAGTTCTCCGGGCGGGGCGACCAGCAGCGACAGGCGAGCCGTGCAAGCGGTGCGCCACTCATCGAGTCCGCAACAGGTGCGGGCACGACGTTCCGTCAAGGAGACGAAACACATGGCAATTGGTACCGTCAAGTGGTTCAACGCTGACAAGGGCTTCGGCTTCATCACCCCGGATGGCGGGGGCCCCGACGTCTTCGCCCACTTCTCGGCGATCCAGTCCTCCGGCTACCGGAGCCTGGACGAGAACCAGCGGGTCGAGTTCGAGGTGACCCAGGGCCAGAAGGGCCCGCAGGCCGAGAACATCCGTCCGCTCTGATCCGCCAGGATCCCAGCGACACCCACCGCGCCCTCCGGGTGTGGTGACGCGGCCGGTCCGCAGCGAATCCGCGCGGACCGGCCGCGTACCCCTTCGGTTCGTGCTTGTGACCACCGCCGCGCCAGCGCACTGGCCGCAGGCGGTGACAGCGCCGCCCGCCGGCGCCCTCCCTCGACACGTGCCGCGTCGAGGAAGGCTTCCCCATGACCACCGTCATTCCGTCGTTCGCCGACATCGGCCTCCGGTCCGAACTGCTCGCCGAACTCTCCGCGCAGGGCATCGACCGGCCGTTCCCGATCCAGGCGGCCACCCTGCCCGACTCGCTCGCCGGCCGGGACGTGCTCGGCCGGGGGCGTACCGGCTCCGGCAAGACCCTCGCCTTCGGACTGCCGACCCTGCACCGCACCGCCGGCCACCGGGCCCGGCCCGGGCGGCCGAAGGCCCTCGTCCTGGTGCCCACCCGGGAGTTGGCCCAGCAGGTGACCACCGCGCTCACGCCGTACGCGAAGGCCCTCGGGCTGCGCTGCGTGACCGTGGTCGGCGGGCTCTCCCTGCAACGTCAGGCGGACGCCCTGCGGGCCGGGGCCGAGGTGGTCGTGGCCACCCCGGGCCGGCTGCACGACCTGATCGACCGCGGCGACGTCCGGCTCAACGAGGTACAGGTCACCGTCCTCGACGAGGCCGACCGGATGGCCGACATGGGCTTCCTGCCGCAGGTCACCAAGCTGCTGGAGCAGGTCGCTCCGGACGGCCAGCGGATGCTGTTCTCGGCCACCCTCGACGGGGGCGTGGACCGGCTGGTCCGCCGTTTCCTGACCAACCCGGTCTCCCACTCGGTCGATCCCGGCACCGCCACGGTGACCGCGATGACCCACCACGTGCTGCACGTCGACGCGGACGACAAACCCGGCACGCTGGCGCAGATCGCGGCCCGTGAGGGCCGCACCATCATGTTCATGGGTACGAAGCACCGCGCCGACCGGCTCGCCCGGCAACTGCTCGCCCGGGGGGTACGCGCGGCCGCGCTGCACGGGGGCAAGTCGCAGCCGCAGCGCACCCGGATCCTGGAGCAGTTCAAGACCGGGGCGGTCACCGCGCTGATCGCCACCGACGTGGCCGCCCGGGGCATCCACGTGGACGGGCTCGACCTGGTGGTGAACGTGGACCCGCCGACCGAGGCGAAGGACTACCTGCACCGGGGTGGGCGTACCGCGCGGGCCGGGGAGTCCGGCACCGTGGTCACCCTGGTCCTGCCGGAGCAGCGCCGCGATGTCGTCAAGTTGATGAGCGTGGCCGGCATCAAGCCGCATGTGGTCGCGGTGCGCCCCGGCGACGAGGTGCTGGTCCGGGTGACCGGTGCCCGCGAGCCCTCCGGTGTCCCGGTCACCATCCCGGTGCCGGCCGCCGCCACCCGGGTCGCCACCCCGGCCAGGACCGGCGGCGGCTCGGGCGCGACGGACGCCAAGGCCCCGGCCGGCGGGCGGAGCCCGCACCGCTCCTCGGGGCGTTCCCGCCGTTCCCGCCGTCCCCGCGCCTCCTGACCACCTCGGTGCCTCCGAGACCGGTCGGGAGGTCCGGGTCGTCGGGTCCCTGAATCGTGTGCCCCGGTGGGGATCCGGGCCGGATGGTCTCGGCTCGGTCACTGTCGTCCGTGCCACCGCTGGCGATGTCGGATGCGGACGGTAGTTTCGTCCCTGTCGGCCGTCGAACTCCGTCGCTGAGTCGGGGATCAGCAAGGGGAGCGTCGGGTGGCCGACAGCACCGATCGGCCGGGGGGCTGATGGTGAGGCCGGGGGAGCGGGTCGGTGGGGACCGACCCGCGTCGGATTCGGGCTGATGGGGATCGGCCCGTATCAGGAGGAGTGACGATGGGGGCCCACGCCGGGGCGGTGCGTGAACTGCTGGTGGTGCTCGTGGTGGCCGGAGTCGGCCTGCTGCTCGCGCTGCTGGCGGCGTTCGGGCCGTGGCATCCCGGGGTCGACGACCGGCACCCGGCCGTGGTGGTCGAGTTGCACAGTCCGGTCGGGGTGGGCACGGGGGGTGTCGCCGACAACGCCGGTTGACCGACGGGTCACGCCGGGCGACCGGTTCGGTTGCCCGGCGTCACCCGTCAGGGGCCACCGGTGGTTCCCGCCTACGGCGTCACCGGGGCGGCGGGGCGGTGTCCGGGGGTGAGCAGGTCGGCGAGGGACGTCCGGTCGACGACCTGCTCGACCGCCCCGTGCACGGCCAGCCAGACGTCCCGGAGCCCGACGGCCACCCCCTGGTAGCCGGCGCTCTCGGCGGGTAGGCCGCGCACGCTGGTCAGGGTGCCGCCGACGGCGCGCAGCACGTCCCCGACGGTGATCCGGTCGGCGGGGCGGCTCAGGGTGTAGCCACCCTCCGTGCCGCGGTGGCTGACCAGCACGTCGGCCCGGCGCAGGTCGAGCAGGATGCCGTGCAGCACGCTGAGCGGGATCTGCTGGACCTCGGCCAGGACGGCGGCCTTGACCAGCTCGCCACCGCCACGGTCGGCGATGGCGAGCACGGCACGGAGGGCGTAGTCGGCGCGGGCGGAGACGTGCATGGCGTCAGGCACCTGTCTGGTCGAGGACGCCCCACCGGCGTCGGATCGCCTTGTCGGCCGCGCCGAACGCCGCGTCGACCACCAGCCCGACCACCAGGATCACGATCATCGTGGCGAGCAGCCAGGGCGCGTCGGAGAGTTCGCGGGAGTAGGTGAGCTGTGCGCCCAGCGAGGTGGTGGAGATGCCCACCACGATCAGCTCGCCGGCCATCAGGCTGCGCCAGGAGAAGGCCCAGCCCTGCTTGAGCCCGGCGACGATGGCGGGCAGCGCGGCCGGCGCGATCACGTACCGGTAGAGGTTCAGCCCCCGCGCGCCGAGGTTGCGGCCGGCGCGCACCAGCAGCGGTGGCACGTAGTCGACCCCGGCGATGACACCGTTGGCGATCGACGGGGCGGCACCGAGCACCACCACGAAGAAGATCGCCTTCTCGCTCAGCTCGAACAGCAGGATGGCCAGCGGGAACCAGGCGATCGAGGGCATGGTCTGCAACGCCGTGATCATCGAGCCGATGGCGGCCCGGAGCACCCGGGAGCGGGCCACCGCCAGGCCGACCAGCAGGCCCACCGCGACGGAGAAGACGTACCCGACGGCGGCCCGGCGCAGGGTGGTCGCCATGCCGTCCCAGAGCTGCGGCCCGCTGACCTGGCGGAGGAGTTCCTGCCCGACGGTGACCGGCCCGGGCAGCGAGTACTCCGGCTTCCAGCCGGTCCAGACCACCACCTGCCACGCCCCGACGGCGATGGCGAGCGCCGCGAGCTTCGGCCAGGTCGCCGACCAGGTCCGGCTGGCCCGGGAGGGGACCTTCTCCTGACCGGCGATCTCCAGCGCGTCCAGTCCGGAGATCTCCGCGTCGGTACGCGTACCGCTGGTGAGGATGTCACCGGCCATGGCGTCCCACCTCCTCACGCAGTCGGTCGGTGACCTCGGCGGCGATCGCAGCGACCTCGGGGGAGTCGATGCGCCGGGGGCGGGGCACGTCGACCCGGGTGGACCAGATGATCCGGCCCGGTCGGCTGGAGAGCAGGATGATCCGGTCGGCGAGCCGGGCCGCCTCCCGGACGTTGTGGGTCACGAAGAGCACGGTGAGCTGGCGCTCCGACCAGATCCGTTCCAGCTCGTCGTGGAGGATGTCCCGGGTCATCGCGTCGAGCGCGCCGAACGGCTCGTCCATCAGCAGCACCGGGGTCTCCAGGGCCAGGGTGCGGGCCAACGCGACCCGCTGCCGCATGCCGCCGGAGAGTTCGTGCGGGCGTTTGCGGCCGAAGTCGGCGAGGTGCACGGTGCGCAGCAGCTCGGCGACCCGTTCCCGGCGTCGCGCCCGGGACAGGCCGCGCAGTTTCAGCGGCACCTCGACGTTGCCCTCCACGGTCAGCCAGGGGAAGAGGGCCGACTCCTGGAACATCAGCCCCGGGTTGACCCCGGGGCCGAGGGCGATCTCCCCGCCGCTGACCCGGTCCAGGCCGGCGACCAGGTTGAGCAGGGTGCTCTTGCCGCAGCCGGAGGCCCCGACGAGACAGACGAACTCACCGGGGGAGACGTCGAGGCTGACCCCGTCCAGGGCGAGGACGGTGCCGTCTCCGCGTCCGTACACCTTGGTCACGCCGCGCAGCGCGACCGCACCGGTCGCGCTGCGCGGGGTCGTCGTGGTCGACGTCACGGCTGGACTACCTCGGGCTTGCCCTGGGCCTTGAGCACCTCGTTGAGGTACGTCAGGTCGTAGAGCCCGTCCAGGCTGACCGGCTGGGTCAGCCCGACCGCGACGGCGTGGTCCAGCCCGGTCTTCAGGGAGGAGGGGATCGGGTCGTTGGTGAACTCCAGGGTCGGCCAGGCCTGCTTGATCAGCTTGAGGTCCAGCGGCTTGCCGGTGATCTTGCCGATGTGGTCGGAGATGGCCTGGTGCGCCTGGTCCGGGTTGGCGTTGACGAACTCGTTCGCGGCCACCTGCGCTTCGACCAGCTTCTTCACCACGTCCGGATGTTCCTTCAGGAACTTGGTGCTGACGATCAGGTTGGTGATGACGAACTTCCGGTCCGGCCAGAGGTCCCGCTCGTCGACGAGCACCTTGCCGCCGGCGTTGACCAGCCGGGACACGAACGGCTCGGGCACCCAGGCCCCGTCGATCGCGCCGCTGGTGAAGGTCTCGACGGTCTGCGCGTTCTCCTGCGGGACGATCTTGACGTCGCCGCCACCCTCCTTGGTGGTGACGATCCCCTTCTCCTTGAGCCAGAAGCGCAGCGCGACGTCCTGGGTGTTGCCGAGCTGCGGGGTGGCGATCTTCTTGCCCCTGAGCTGCTCGACCGAGGTGATCTCGGGCTTGACGACCAGGGCGACGCCGCCGGAGGCGGCACCGGAGATCACCCGGACCGCCTCGCCCTTGCTCTTGGAGTGCGCGTTGACCGTCGGGTTCGGACCGATGTAGGTCGCGTCCAGCGCGCCGGAGAAGATCGCCTCGATGGCGGCCGGGCCGGCGTTGAAGGTCTTGGTCTCCAGCTTGACGTCGCCGCCGAGCTTCTCGGCGAAGATGCCCTTCTCCACACCGACCACGGCCGGCGCGTGGGTGATGTTGGGGAAGTAGCCGAGGCGCAGCGTCGTCGGCCCGGAAGAACCACCGGCCGCGTCGGCGTCGTCCTCGCCACCGCAGGCGGTCAGGGTCGCCAGGCCGACGAGCGCGACGGCCGCCAGCGACAACGCACGGCGGTGGGGGTGCCGTCTCATCCTCTTGTCCAATCCTCGATATTCCTACTTTGTCGGTGGGAATAGTGGCCCCGGGGCGCGCGTGGCGTCAAGCGCCGACCGGCTCGTGGAAAAGCGACGCCGGGGGTATCCCGCTTTTCCTATCTCTTTGCTAGGTTATCCGCGCGCGGGCCGTGCGGCGGCGGTAGCGCGGAGGCGGCGGCGACACGACCACGAGAGGCGCGGCGATGACCTTCCACTGGTTCCTGCCCACCTCCGGCGACGGCCACCAGGTCGGTGCCGCCACCGTCAGCGCCGGCGCCGCCCGCCACGTTCGCGCCGCCACCGTCGAGTACCTCAGCGAGGTCGGGCGGGCCGCCGAGCAGGCCGGCTTCGCCGCCGCCCTCACCCCGGTCGGCTCCGGCTGCCCCGACCCGTGGATCGTCTGCGCCGCCGTCGCCCGGCACACCGAACGGATCGGCCTGCTGGTCGCCGTCCGGGCCGGGTTCGCCCTGCCGACGCTGATCGCCCAGCAGGCCGAGGCGTTCCAGGCGGTCTCCGGCGGGCGGTTGGCGCTCAACATTGTCACCGGCGGCGACCCCGCCGAACAGCGGGCCTACGGTGACTTCCTCGACCACGACGCGCGCTACGCCCGGACCGACGAGTTCGTCGACGTGCTCCGCCGCTCCTGGGCGGGGGCGCCGTTCGACTTCACCGGCGCCCACTACCGGGTGGCCGGTGGCGGACTGGCCGCCCCGCTGGCCGATCCGCCGCCGGTCTACTTCGGTGGGGCCTCCCCGGCCGCCGAGGCGGTCGCCGCGCGGCGCGCCGACGTGTACCTGATGTGGGGCGAGCCGCCCGCGGCGATCGGGACCCGGGTGACCCGGATCCGCCGCCTCGCCGCCGAACAGGGCCGCACCCTGCGCACCGGGATCCGGTTGCACGTCATCGCCCGACCGACCGCCACCGAGGCGTGGGCCGAGGCGGACCGGCTGCTGACCGGCATGAGCCCGGAGCGGATCGCCGCCGCCCAGGCCCGGTTCGCCCGGATGGACTCGGTGGGCCAGGCCCGGATGACCGCACTCCACGGCGGCAGCGCCGACGGCCTCACCGTCGCACCGAATCTCTGGGCCGGCATCGGCCTGGTCCGCGAGGGCGCGGGCACCGCGCTCGTCGGCAGCTACGCCGAGGTCGCGGCCCGGATCGACGAGTACGCCGCGCTCGGCGTCGACGAGTTCGTCCTCTCCGGCTGGCCGCACCGGGAGGAGGCCCGCCGGGTCGGCGAGGAGGTGCTGCCACGGGTGTCGCAGCCACGTGCGTTCCCCGCCGCCGGCGGCGGGTCCGGGCGGGCCGGGGGGTCGACACGCTAGGGTCGACGCGTGGCGCGGAGATCCAGAATCCCAGCGACGAAGTATCCGGTGGAACGGTTCACCCTCGACAACGGACTGCGGGTGGTGCTCAGCCCCGATCGCAGTGCCCCGGTGGTCGGGGTCGCCGTCGTCTACGACGTCGGCATCCGGTCCGAGCCGGAGGGGCGCACCGGCTTCGCCCACCTCTTCGAGCACCTGATGTTCCAGGGCTCGGAGAACCTGGAGAAGCTGGCCCACTTCCGGCACGTGCAGGGGGCCGGAGGGACCTTCAACGGTTCCACCCACCTGGACTACACCGACTACTACGAGTACCTCCCGGCCAACGCGCTGGAACGCGCGCTCTTCCTGGAGGCCGACCGGATGCGCGGTCCCCGGCTGACCGAGGAGAACCTGCGCAACCAGGTCGACGTGGTCAAGGAGGAGATCCGGGTCAACGTGCTCAACCGCCCGTACGGCGGTTTCCCCTGGCTGACCCTGTCACCGGTGGTCTTCGACACGTTCCCCAACGCCCACGACGGGTACGGCTCCTTCGACGACCTGGAGTCGGCGACCGTCGACGAGGCGGTCGACTTCTTCCAGCGCTTCTACGCCAGCGGCAACGCCGTCCTGGCGGTCAGCGGGGACCTCGACGTGGCCGAGGCCACCACGCTGGTCGAGCGCCACTTCGGCGACGTGCCGGCCCGGCCCGCGCCGGACCGGCCCGACTTCCGTGAACCGGACCTGACCGCCGAGCGGCGCACCTCGTACACCGACAAGCTGGCCCCGATGCCGGCGGTGGCGAGCGCCTGGCGGGTGCCCGACCCGCTCACCGACGTCACCGGCTACCTGGCGTACGTGGTGCTCGCCGAGGTGCTCACCGACGGCGACGCGTCCCGGCTGGTCGAGCGGCTGGTGCAGCGGGACCGGACGGTCACCAGCATCGGCGGTTACCTCGGCTTCATGGGCGACCCGTTCGACGTCCGCGACCCGACCGTGCTGCTGCTCCAGCACCACCTGCCGCCCGGCGGCGACGTGGACCGGGTGCTGCGCACCGTCGACGAGGAACTGGACCGGCTCGCCACCGACGGGCTCACCGAGGGCGAACTGGCCCGGACCCAGGCCCGGATGGCCACCCACCTGCTGCGCGACACCGACGCGGTGCTCGGCCGAGCACTGCGGATGGCGGTGCTGGAGCAGCAGCGCGGTGAGCCGGGCCTGCTCAACGAGCTGCCCCGGCTGGTCGGCGAGGTCACCGAGGAGCAGGTCCGCGCCGCCGCCGCCACCCTGCGGCCCGAGCGCCGCGCGTCGATCGAGGTCATTCCCGGAGGTGCCCGGTGACGACGGAGACCACGGCCCGGCCGCTGCCGCCGCTCGGCCCGGTACGCCGGCTGAAGCTGCCCCGCCAGGCCGAGCGGACGCTCGACAACGGGCTCACCGTGATCGTGGTACGCCGGCCGGCGGTGCCCCTGGTCGAGCTGCGGCTCGGGGTGCCGTTCGGCCGGGCCCACCTGGCCCGGGGCACGCTGCTCGCGCAGACCCTGCTCGCCGGCACCGAGCGGATGTCCAGCAACCGGATCGCCGCCGAGTTGCAGGCGGTCGGCGGTGGGCTGTCCGCCGGGGTCGACCCGGACCGGCTGATGGTCTCCGGGTTCGGCCTGGTGACCGGCCTGGACCGGATGCTGGAGATCCTCGCCGACGTGTTGACCGGAGCGACGTATCCGGCCGACGAGGTGGCCACCGACCGGGCGCACCTGGTCGACCGGATCGAGATGGCGCAGAGCCAGCCGGCGCACCTGGCCCGGGTCGCGCTGCTGAAGCGGATCTACGGCCGCCACCCGTACGCGGTGCAGACCCCCGCGCCGGAGCAGGTCCGGGCGGTGCGGCCGGCGGCGCTGCGCACGCTGCACGCCGAGCGGGTCCACCCGGCCGGCGCGGTGCTGGTGCTGGTCGGTGACGTCCAGCCGGAACGGACGCTGGACGTCGTGGAGCGGGCGCTGGGCGGGTGGCGGGGGGACGGCCGCCCGGTGGAGTTGCCGCCCACGCCGCCGTTGGAGCCGGGACCGATCCGGCTGGTCGACCGGCCCGGTTCGGTGCAGTCGTCGCTGCGGATCGCGCTGCCGGCGGTCACCCGCACCCACCCGGACCACGCCGCCCTGCAACTGGCGAACCTGGTCTTCGGTGGCTACTTCTCCTCCCGCTGGGTGGAGAACATCCGGGAGGACAAGGGCTACACCTACGGGCCGCACTCGGTGGTGGAGCACTCGGCCGCCGGCTCGGTGCTGGTCGCCGGAGCCGAGGTGGCGACCGAGGTGACCGGCGCGGCGCTGCTGGAGACGACCTACGAGCTGGGCCGGCTGGCCTCGCTGCCACCCGGCGAGGACGAGTTGGAGCAGGCCCGCCGGTACGCGCTGGGCAGCCTCCAGCTCGGCATGGCCACCCAGGCCGGTCTCGCCTCGCTGACCAGCGCGTACGCCGGCAGTGGGCTGCGGCTGGACTTCCTCGCCGAGCACGCCGCCCGACTGGCGAAGGCGACCGTCGACGACGTCGCCGAGGCGGCGGCCCGCTACCTCGCCCCCGCGCGGGCGGTCACCGTCGTGCTCGGGGACGCCGAGCGGATCGCCCCCGGGTTGGCGGTGCTCGGGCCGGTGGAGACGGAGCCCGCGTCGACATGAGCCGTACCGGTGCCAGCGGGCCGGGGACGGCCGGGGGCGGCCCGGCGTTGCCGCCGCTGGCCCGGGCGGTCCTGGACCGGGCGGCGCACCGGCGCACCGACCAGGCCTGGCTGACCGAGGCCTGGCGGCGGGGCCGGGTGCTGGTGGTGGACACGTCCGCCGGTGGTCGGACGTTGGTGGCCGCGGACGCCACTGCGCCGGCGCTGCGGCTGCTCGACCCCGGGCAGGCGCCGGACGCACCGCCGATGTTCCTCGGTGTCGGTGCCGACGGGGTGCCGATCTTCGCGGTGGACGCGCCCCTGCCCACGGTCCCGGACACCCGCCCGGCGTCGCTGCGGGAGGTCGGGCACCTCCTCGACGACCGGGACGCCGGCCTGTTCATCACGGCGGTCGCGCTGGCCAACTGGCACCTGCGGCACGGATTCTCGGCGGCCACCGGCGAGCCGACCGTTCCGGACGAGGGCGGCTGGTCGCGGGTGGACCCGCACGGTGACCGGGTCTGGCCCCGGACCGACCCGGCGATGATCGTGCTGGTGCACGACGGGGTGTCCGGCCCGGACGGCCGCTGCCTGCTCGGGAACAACGCGACCTGGCCGGCGACCCCGGGGGCCCGCCGCTTCTCCTGTCTCGCCGGCTACGTCGAGCCGGGTGAGTCGGCCGAGGCCGCCGTCGCCCGGGAGGTCACCGAGGAGGTGGGGCTCACCGTCTCCGGGATCCGGTACGCCGGCAGCCAGCCCTGGCCGTTCCCCGGTTCGTTGATGCTGGGGTTCCTGGCCGGCGCGGACCCGGCGCAGCCGCTGCGCCTCGACCCGGCCGAGATCGCGTACGCCCGCTGGTTCTCCCGGCGGGAGATCGCCGACGCGGTCGGCGGTGGCGTGGTGGACGCGGGGGACGGGGTGCGCCTGCTGCTGCCGCCGCCGCTGTCGATCGCGCACTTCCTGATCGACCGGTGGTTGGCGGCGGACGTGGAGCCTGGCCTCGGCCCGTGACCGTCGTTGCCGCGACGGTCACGGGCCGAGGACCGGCACCGCCGGGGTCGCGCCAGAGGCGTGGAGCACGGCGGGGGAGCGCCGGTGGCGACCGCGACGGGCGTCGGTGTGGTCTAGGGGGTGGTGCGGCCCCGGCGGGCGGAGCGGGTGCGGGGCTGGGTGACCGGCAGCACCTTGACCCGTTGCCGGCCGGCGCGGACCCGGCCCACCGCCGCGAGGGCGCGGGCCAGCCGCAGGGCGGCGTCCCGGTCGTCGGCGTGCAGGACCTGCCGGCGTGGCTCGGGCGCGGTGGTCTCGTCCCGGAGCCGGTCGCCGGTGGACCAGGCGGCGGCGAGGTCGGCGTCGTCTGCGGTACGGATGTCGGTGCGAACGATCAGGAACCGCATGGGTGTCTCCCGATGCACTGACGATGTCGAGGTGCGCCACGGGTGTGACGGGCCTGGGCCCTGCCCGGGGCGCGGCGGTGTTCGCCGGGGCCGGCGGCCGGCGGGGAGGCCGAGGCCGGTGGTCCGACCGTGAGGTGGAACTTTCACGTGAACTCCCAGGTCATGTTACGCCCAGGTTTCGCGCCGGCAAGGGAAACGCGGCCGCCGATGCGCGTACCGACTGATCGGTGGAGGTCCACCTCGACTCCCGGTCGGCTCGGGACAGACGACGGGGCCGCCGGTCCATGACGGATACCGGCGGCCCCGTGACCTGTCGATCGGCGTCAGCGTGTGTCGAACTCCCCGTTGCGGGTGCCGGTGAGGAAGTCCCGCCACTGCTCCCGTCGGAACAGCAGCACCGGGCCGCCGCGGTCCTTGCTGTCCCGCAGGGCCACCGCGGTCGGCCCGGCCGGCAGGGGGGCGACCTCGACGCAGTTGGAGGTCTGGCTGCGCGAGCTGGTACGCCACGCGGCGTCGGCCAGCTCGACGGTGCCGACGGACGTGTCGGGGATCTGGTTCATGGTCTCGGCTCCTGCTCTCTTCTGCGATGGGGCGAGTGGTGGGCCGTCTCCGGCACAGCGGACCCGCCTCACCGCTCCGTGAATCGCTCGGAGATGCCGCGGCGCTGGGCCGGCGCCGTCGGTGACCCGTATGCCGCCGTGGGCGGTGCCGCCGTCTCAGCCGCCTCGACCAGCCAGGTGAGGGAGTCCGATGGGGAGCGCGCCGCCGTGCTCAGCCACTCGAAGACCATTTTATAGCGGTTCAGGGCATTTGCGTCGTGTGACACGACGTCGGTGAAGCCGCCTTCGATCGCCAGCGTCTCCGGATCCGCCGGGTCCGGGAAGCGGTAGAGCGAGAACGCGGTCGGGGGGAGATACCAGTCGCCGATGGTGGCGTCGCGGGGCAGCACCTGGATCGTCACGTTCGGACACGCGGCCAGCTCGCAGAGCTGGACGAGCTGCTCCCGGATGACCTCCGCCGGCCCGGCCCGCCGGCCCAGCGCCCCCTCCTCCAGCACCGCCCGGTAGCGGGGCGCGTCGGCGGTCTGCAGCAGTGCCTGCCGGGCCAGGCGCGCGCTCACCTCGGTCTCGATGGACTGCGGGTCGGTGTCCTCCTCGGCCAGCCGCGCCGAGACGATCCGCACCCGCGCGTACGCGGCGGTCTGCAACAGGCCCGGCACCAGGACCGGGTTGTACTCGCGGATCTCGGCGCAGCCCGCCTCCAGCTCGGCGTAGCTGCGCTGGTGCTCGGTCATCGCCCCGTACGACTTCAGCCAGGCCCGGATGTCCCCCGCCTCCCGGGTGATGGCGGTCAGTTCGGCGCGGGTCACGTCGTCCGCGCCGTAGAGGTCGAGCAGGACGTGGATGTCGCGGGGGTCGGGGCGGCTGCGCCCGTTCTCCAGGCGGGAGAGCTTGGACGCCGAGGCCCAGCCGATCCGCTCGATGACCTGTTCCCCGGTGAGGCCGGACGCCTCACGCAGGCTGCGTAGTTCGGTGCCGAGCCGGCGTCGTCGCAGGATCGGGCTGGGTACGGCAGGAGGCACGTCGACCTCTTCTCCGTCGGGCCGTCGCGGACGCGACGGTAACTGTATGAAACTGGCCCCCCACGGCCAGTATGGACGGCGCGGCCCGCGCCGGACGTCCCGCACCGGGCGTGTCTCGAAAAGGAGGACGTCGGTACGACTCCGCCCGCCCCTGCGACCCGGTCGGGGATCCCCTGACCGGCCCCACCCCCGCGGAAGGAATCCGATGCACACCGTCCTGCGCCGCCCCGACTTCCGACTCCTCTTCGGCGCGCTGTTGGCGAGCATGACCGCCGAGTCGATCCTGTTGCTCGCCCTGGCCATCTGGGTGAAGGACCTGACCGGGTCCGACCGGATGGCCGCTGCGGTGATCTTCGCGGTGGTCGCGCCGAGGGTCCTCGCGCCGCTGGTGGGCTGGGTGGTCGACCGGTATCGCCGCCGGCCCTTCTTCCTCACCGCGAACCTGGTCACCGCCACGCTGCTCACCCCGCTGCTGACCGTCCGCGACGCCGGCGACGTGTGGATCGTCTACCTGGTCGGCGCGCTCTACGGCCTGTCGTCGATCGCGCTCGGCGCGGCGCTCAGCGGGCTGCTGCGCACCCTGCTCCCGCTCGGGCTGCTGGCCGAGGCGAACGCGGCCCTGCAGACCGTGCGCCAGAGCCTGCGGCTGGGTGGCCCGCTGGTCGGGGCGGCGCTCTACGCCGTGGCCGGCGGCTGGGCGCTCACCGTCGTCGGCGTCACCGGCTTCGTCACCGCCGCCGCCGTGGTGGGCCTGCTCCGGGTGGCCGAGCCCACCCGGCCGCGCCGGCTGGCGCGCAGCCTGACCGAGCTGGGGGCGGGACTGCGTCACCTCGGCACCGAGCCGACGCTGCGGCGGGCCCTGCTCGGGTACGGGGTGGCCTCGCTGGTGATCGGGTTCAGCGAGGCGCTGCTCTTCGCCTACGTCGAGCGGGGGCTGGGGCGACCTCCCGCCTTCGTGGGCGTCCTGTTCAGCGTGCAGGGGGTGGGCGGTCTGGTCGGCGCGCTGCTCTCTCCGGCCGTGGTCCGCCGCTTCGGCGAGGTCGGTGCGCTCGCCGCCGGGGTGGCGCTCTTCGGGACGGCGGCGCTGACGCTGGCGTACCCGGATCTCTGGCTCGCCGTCGCGGCCCTGCTGCTGGCCGGGGCGTCCCTTCCGCTGAGCTGGGTCGGGCTGCACACGCTGGTGCAGCGGCGGACCGAACCCGGGCTGCTCGGCCGGACGACGGCCGCGACGGAGGCGCTGGTCAGCGGACCGCAGGCGATCTCCATCGGCACCGGGGCGGTGCTGGTGGCGGTGTTCGACTACCGGCTGCTGTTCGCCCTGGTGGGCGTGGTGATGCTGGCCGCCGGGGCGTACCTCTGGCGGGCCCGGAGGTTCGCCACGGTCCCGGTCCCGGTTCGTCCGGTCGTGCCCTCCCCGCGCCGCCCCCGGCCCGGTCCGCGTCCCGCCCCGCGCGTCGACGGCGGGGTCGTCGCCTCGACCCGGCGGGACGGGTGACGACGGCGGGCGCGACACCGTCGGCGCGGGACGGCCGGTGGGCCGCCCCGCGCCGACGTGCTCAGGCGCCGGTCAGGCTGGCGAGATGCTGCTTGACCTGGTTGATCGAGGGGTTGGTGAGGGCGGAGCCGTCGGCGAAACGGAGCGTCGGCACCGTCTGGTTGCCGCCGTTGACCTTCATCACGAACTCGGCCGCCGCCGGGTCCTGCTCGATGTCCACCACCTGGTACGCGATGCCCTCCCGGTCGAGCTGCGACTTCAGCCGGTGGCAGTAGCCGCACCACGGGGTGGAATACATCGTCAACATGGGTCAGAACCTCCGTCGGTCCAGGGTCGGGCGGCTTCGCCCGCCAGGGTATCGGCTGTAACGTCCAGCGGGGCTGGGATGATTCCTCGGGTGGCGGTGCACTCAGCGGCGGAACAGGTGCTGACCGGGCTCGACCCCGAGCAGCGGACGGCGGTGACCGCGCCCGCCGGACCGGTCTGCGTGCTGGCCGGCGCGGGCACCGGGAAGACCCGCGCGGTCACCTCCCGGATCGCCTACCGGGCGTTGACCGGGCAGATCTCGTCCCGGCACGTGCTCGCGGTGACATTCACCGCGCGGGCCGCCGCCGAGATGCGCGCCCGGCTGACCGCGCTGGGCGTCGCCGGGGTGCAGGCGCGCACCTTCCACGCCGCCGCGTTGCGCCAGATGCGCTACTTCGCCCCCCGGCTGCTGCACGGTCGGGAACTGCCCGAACTGCTGGACAGCAAGGTGCGGCTGGTCACCCTGGCCGCCGCCCGGGTGGGCCTGCGCACCGACCGGGCCGCCGCCCGGGACCTGTCCGGTGAGATCGAGTGGGCCAAGTCGTCCCTGGTCGAGCCGGGCGAGTACGTCGTCGCCGCGGCCAAGGCGCAGCGGGACACCCCGCACGAGCCGGCGAAGGTGGCCGACGTCTTCGCCGCGTACGAGACGGTCAAGCGGGCCAGCGGGGTGATCGACTTCGAGGACCTGCTGCGCGCCGCCGTCTGGGGGATCGAGGAGCACCCGGACGTCGCCGAGCAGGTCCGGGCCCAGTACCGGCACTTCGTGGTTGACGAGTACCAGGACGTCAACCCGTTGCAGCAACGGCTGCTCCAGGCGTGGCTTGGCGGCCGGGACGACCTCACCGTGGTCGGCGACGCCAGCCAGACCATCTACTCGTTCACCGGGGCGACCTCGGCGCACCTGGTGGACTTCCCCCGCCACCACCGGGGGGCGGTGGTGGTCCGGCTGGTCCGCGACTACCGTTCCACGCCGCAGGTGGTGGGGCTGGCCAACGCGGTGATCGCCCAGGCGCGCGGCACCGAGGCCCGGCTCCGCCTGGAACTGGTCGGGCAGCGCCCGCCCGGTCCCGAGCCGGAGCTGCGGATCTTCACGGACGAGCCGGCCGAGGCGACGGCGGTCGCCGCGCGCTGCCGGCAGCTCATCGCCGCCGGCACGCCGGCCCGGGAGATCGCCGTGCTGTTCCGCACCAACGCCCAGTCCGAGGCGTACGAGAAGGCGCTCACCGAGGCCGGGGTGCCGTACGTGGTGCAGGGGGCGGAACGCTTCTTCGAGCGGGTCGAGGTGCGGCAGGCGATGGTGGCGCTGCGTGCCGCCACCCGGTCCATCCCAGGCGAGACCCCGTTGCGGGCCGCCGTGGTCGAGGCGCTCACCGCGGTCGGCTGGGCCCCGGACGCGCCCCCGGCCGGCGGCGCGGCGCGGGAACGCTGGGAGGCGCTGGCCGCCCTGGTCCAGCTCGCCGAGGAGTACGCGGCCACCCCGCCGGTGCTGCCGATCGGCGAGGGCGCGGTGGTCGAACGGCCGACCACCCTCGCCGACTTCACCGACGAACTGCACCGGCGGGCCGCCCAGCAGCACGTTCCCACCGTCGACGGGGTGACCCTGGCCTCCCTGCACTCGGCCAAGGGCCTGGAGTGGGACGCGGTCTTCCTGGTCGGGCTCGCCGAGGGCACCCTGCCGACCGGGTACGCGAAAACCGCCGAACAGGTGGAGGAGGAGCGGCGGCTGCTCTACGTCGGGATCACCCGGGCCCGCCAGTGGCTCTGGCTGTCGTACGCCTCGGCCCGCTCGCCGGGTGGGCGGAACCGGCGCCCGTCGCGTTTCCTGCCGCAGCTCGACGGCTCCGGCGGCGGCGAACGGGCCGCCGCCGGTCCGGGCCGCCGCCCCGAGCGTCGCCGCAACCAGGTGGTCTCCTGCCGGATCTGCGGGGCGACCCTGCTCGCCGGTGGGGACCGCAAGCTCGGCCGCTGCCCGACTTGTCCGTCCGACGTGGACGAGGAGCTGCTGGAACGGCTCCGGGACTGGCGGCAGCGGGTGGCCGGCGCGCAGCGGGTGCCGGCGTACGTGGTCTTCACCGACGCGACCCTGACCGCGTTGGCCGAACGGCGTCCGGGTCGCCCCGAAGAGTTGATCGCCATTGCCGGAATCGGCCCCCGCAAACTGGGCCTCTACGGCGATTCCGTGCTGGCCCTGGTGGGTGGAGCGACGGTCGACGCGATCTGCCCGAAAGAAAGTTTGGAAAACCCGTCGTAATTCGTTTGCCCTCGCGCCGGGAGGCGGCATAGCCTCAGGACACACCTCGCGGGTGGCCCATCGTGGCTGCTCACGAGGGTGAGACCGAGTCGATCAGCGAGCGAACGTCAGAGGAGGTGGCACCGATGGAGAGCTTCGTCTACGTCTACGAGCGTCCGGCGGCGCTGCCCGCTGCCATCGCTCCGCTGTCGGCTGTCCGGACCGCCCTGACCGTTGGGCTCCCGGTTCCGCAGGCGCACCAGACCCAGGATCAGACCGAGCTGCTCCTGACCGTCGCGCCGACCGGAAACGAGGGGACCAGTGGGTTCACGGGCAAGGGCATCCAGGTCGCCATGAAGCGGCGGCTGGCCGTCCGCGGTGTTCCACCTCGAGGGAGACCGGTCTGATTCATCAGACCACCGGCTCACCTCGAGGCCGCGGAACCCGCTACCGGGATCCGCGGCCTCAGTTTTTTGTCCCGCCGAAGTACGTCGGAATTGCGATCCACGAGATCGAAGTGAGAGAGAGGTGACCGGGCGATGAGTCTGGCGTTGGCCCCCCTCGACGCGAACGTCGAGCTGGAGGCGAACCTGCCCTGCCGGAAGTTCGACCCCGACCTGTGGTTCTCCGACTCGCCCACCGAGCTGGAACTGGCCAAGTCGCTCTGCGGGGACTGCCCGCTGCGCGTCGAGTGCCTGGCCGGTGCGGTGGAGCGGGCCGAGCCCTGGGGCGTCTGGGGCGGCGAGATCTTCGAGCGTGGCGCGGTCGTCCCGCGCAAGCGGCCCCGGGGTCGCCCGCGCAAGGAGGACGTCGCCCGGGACGCCGCGCTCCGGGTCGAGGCCGAGGCGCGACTGGCGGCCAGTGGGCTGGCCACGTCCCGCACCACGGTCCGGCTGGCGGCCTGACATGAACCCGATCCGCGCTCGTGCCGGTGACGCACCGGCAGTCAGCGAACTGATGAACCCGCACGTCCTGAACGGAGTCACCGAGATGCAACTACTTCACGAAGCGTTGTCCAGGGCTCGAATGCGTCGGCCTCAGGCCGGTCGTACCACCACGAGCACTGAGGCAGCCCGATCCGCCCGTACCATCGCCATGGCCAGCCGGCAGCGGTCGGCCCGCGAGTTGGGCGTTCTGTAACCACCACGAACCGCGGGGGCGGTGGGGCCGGTACGGCCCCACCGCCCCTGTACGGCGTTCAGGCCACCGGCGCGAACCCGGGAAGCCAGCGTTCGAGGATGCCCCGGTAGGGAGCCTTCGCCTCCAGCTGACAGAGCACCCCGATGGAGCCGAGCGTCACCCGGTGGATGAGCAGGTACGACGGGGGCAGGTTGAGCTGCCGACCCAGCTGGTAGGCCGGTGACCGGGGGCTGGCGATCCGGGCCGCCTCCGCACGCAGCCAGGCCCGGGTGAACTGGAACTCCTCGGTCGCCACCGGGTCCAGCATCGGCCGGATGAAGTCCAGCACCGCCTGCGCGTCGATCGGCTCGTCGGCGGGGACGAAACCCTCCGCCCGCAGTCCCTCCACCACCGCCTCGGCCTCGCCGCGCAGGGCCAGTCCGGCCAGCCGGCCGATCGGCTCCGGCGTCCCCTCCGGCATCCGGGCCACCGCGCCGAAGTCGATCACACCGAGCCGGCCGTCCGGCAGGATCCGGAAGTTGCCCGGGTGCGGGTCGGCGTGCAGCAGTCCGGCCCGGGCCGGGGCGGAGAGGTGCAGGACGGCCATCAACCGACCCGCCTCGTCACGCTCCTCCGGGGTGCCCTCGCGGATGATCTGCGCCAGCGGGGTGCCCTCCACCCACTCGGTGACCAGCACCCGGGGAGCGGCGGTGACGACCGCCGGAATGAAGATCTCCGGATCGTCCGCGTACGCCGCCGCGAAGGCCCGCTGCGACTCGGCCTCCAGCTCGTAGTCGAGTTCCTCGGTGATCCGTTCGCGCAGCTCGGTGAGGAGGGGCTTGACATCCAGACCGGGCTGGATCGCGCGGAACATGCCGCCCAACCGGGAAAGCTGCTTCAGGTCGGCCAGGAGGGCGTCCCCGGCGCCGGGATACTGGATCTTGACAGCGACCGGACGCCCGGCCGGGGCGGCCGACCTGCGTCGTCCGGTGGTCGACTCCCGCCAGACCGCCCGGTGCACCTGACCGATGCTGGCCGCCGCGGCGGGCGTGTCGTCGAACTCCAGGAACCGGTCCCGCCAGTCCGGCCCGAGCTGGTCGGCGAGCACCTTGTGCACGGTCGCCGCAGGCAGCGGCGGAGCCGCCTCCTGCAACTTGGTCAACGCCTGCCGGTACGGCGCGGCGACCTCCTCCGGCAGGGCGGCCTCGAACACCGACAGCGCCTGGCCGAACTTCATCGCCCCGCCCTTGAGCTGCCCGAGCACGCTGAACAGCTGTTCGGCGGTCCGTTGCTGGATCTCGGCGGAGATCACCTCGGAGGCGAGCCCGGTGACGCGCTTTCCCATGCCGAGGACGGTCCGGCCGGCGAAGCCGAGCGGCAGTGCGGCGAGCTTGGCGGTCCGGGACACGGCCCGGCGCGGGATGTCGGTCACCCGGCCATTGTTACCGACCGGACCGCCCCACTGCTGCTCTGATGCCGGGCCGGGGTCAGTGGGGTGGGTCTCGCCGGTCGCCGCCGCATCCGCAGTCCGGGTGCGGCGGCCAGCTCCGTCGCCGGAACCGGCCGGCCCCGCCGACCTCGACGGCCGCCCCGACCGTCTCGGGAACCCCACCGTCGACGTGGCTGAGGGCCTCCGCCGTGGCCAGCGCGACGGCGGCGAGGAGGGTCGCGACCCCGCAGGCGGGGGTCGGATCGTCGCCGGCGAGTTGGGCGGCGAGTCCCGGCCAGGCCGGATCCCGGTCCAGCCGGTGTCGGTCGAGGCAGTCCAGACACGGCCCGACCGGTGGACGGACCAGGGGACCGATCACCGGGACGCCGTCGCGTAGCGAGAGCATCAGGTGCGGCTGCCGGCGACGGGCGAACCCGGCGGCCAGCAGCGCGGCCGGCCGGTCGGCACCCACCTGGACGACCAGGTCGGCGCGGCGACGCCGGACCGGACTGGTGACGGTGCCGGCCGCGGTACGGCTGATCGCGTCGGCCACCGCCTCGGCGGTGTGCCGGCCGACGTCCCCGGGCAGGAGACCGCCGCCGACCAGGTCGGCCGGGCGCACCCGGCCACCCAGGTCGGGGTCGACGTGCCCGACGCCGGCCTGGGCCAGCGCCACGGCGACGGGACCGCCGAGTCGCCCCGAACCGGTGACCACGACCCGGGCGGCCCGGCGACGCCGGAGCACCTGGGCGGGGGTGCCGGGCAGGTCGCCGGCGCCGAGGGCGAGGGCATCCGCCTCGTCGCCCAGCCGTGCCCGCTCCGGGTCGGTCAGGCCGGTGGGGAGGAGGGTGTGCGCGGCGACCACCAGCCCGGCGGCCCGGAGCGTCTCCAGCAGGCTGCGTGCGTCGTCGCGGTCGACCCGGATCCGGGTGGCGTGGTCGAGGATGTGCCGTTCGCTGTGCGCGCCGTCGAGCAGGTCGAGCAGCCGGACGGCACGCGGGTTCGCCACCTCGAGCAGGACGGCCCGAGTCGGGTCCAGGCCGAGTTGCAGCGTGTGCCGGTCACGCCAGAGTCGGGTGAGGCCGGGCAGCAGCGTCGGCCGGGGAAGTGTGGCACGGGTCATGGTGACCAATGGTGACCGTGTCCAGACGATCCGTCGATCGTTGTCCACAGCCCTGCGGCGTTCTCTCCAGGGTTATCCACAGGCTGAGGGCGGTTGTCCACAACCCATCGGTAACTTCGTGTCGTCACCGAACGGTCACGGCGGGGAGGGGGCGACCCTGCGGGCCACCCCCTTCCCGGTCGGTCCGATGGTCAGACCTTCGCCTTGCCGAGAATCCGGTTCACTGTTGTGCCACAGACCGGGCACTTGCCCTTGGCCATGTTCATGCCGGTCTTGGAAACCTCGACCTTGCCCTCGAAGTCGCGCTTCTCCTTGCACTTGACGCAGTAACCGTTGTAGGTCTGGGCCTGGTCGGCCACGGTGCCCTCCTCGTCTCGTCCGCCGATCGGTCTCGGCGGCTACCCGGCGGCGGGCCTCGCGGGCTCCGGCGCTGGGGTCTTCTGCGCGGTCACGCTCGTGACCGCTGGTCCGGCGGACCCTACCCAGGTGCGGGTGGTTCCATGTCAGAGATCCATCGACACTGTGAGCTAGTCGACGTCGAGAGTGTGCATGCCGAAATACGTCGGATAAGTGAGTTTGGCGGGGACACGCCGGGCGAACCGCCCCGAAGTGGCCGTCGGGCACCCCCGGTGCGGCGGTTCCACCGAAGATCACCTAACGTGGACGGCGTCCGCGTCCGCCGTCCGACCGCCACCGAGGGTGATCGGATCGCCGTTCGGACCGGTGGCTGACGGCCCTGCCGACAGGTCCGCAAACATTTTTTTCGGACTGGACGCCATCAACCTGGAGTTTCCGGGCGCGTGTCGGTGGGTTGACCCTTGCGGACCCCTGGTCAGAACGCATTAGCTTTCCCATGTGGCAGGAACACGAGGCTGCGCAGGTCAGTGATGGCAGGCGCGCGGAAGCCGGTCGTCGAGGTGCGGCGCAGCCAGCGTCGGCGACGCACGGTGTCCGCGTACCGGGACGGGGAACGGGTGGTCGTCCTGATCCCCGACCAGTTCTCCCGGGCCGAGGAGACCGAGTGGGTCGACCGGATGCTCGCCCGGCTCGCCGCGCGCGAGGGCAGACCGGCCCGCACCGACGGTGAACTGCTCCAGCGGGCCACCCGCCTGATCAGCCTCTACCTCCCGGAACATGGTCCGGCGGCGGTCCCCACGAGCGTCCGGTGGGTGACCAACCAGAACGGCCGCTGGGGGTCCTGCACCCCGGCCGACCGGACCATCCGCATCTCCCACCGGCTCCAGGACATGCCCGACTGGGTGATCGACTACGTCCTCCTGCACGAGCTGGCCCACCTCATCGTGCCGAGTCACAACGCGTCCTTCTGGGCGCTGGTCTGCCGTTACCCAAAGGCCGAACGGGCCCGTGGCTACCTGGAGGGGGTCGCCTCGGTGGCCGGCGTGCCGCTGCCCGACTGAGCGTCGAGGTCGTCGGCGTCCCGCCCGGCGACTACCGGTTACGGGCGGCGCGGAACCGGCCCGCCGCCCGGCCGCCGACGACGTCGATCACGAACGGCCGGGGAGGCTAGGGTCGGACGGTGACCCGACGAGTGGTGGTGGCGTTGCTCGCCCCGGTGGCCTGGTCGCCGCCGGGCGTCGAGCCGGAGGGCTGGCGGCACGCTCTGGCCGAGGACGTGGTGGACCTGCTCGCCACCCTCCAGGAGGTGGAGACGGCGGTCGCGGTGACGCCGGCGGACCGGTCGCTGGCCGACGCGGTGGTCTGGCCGGGCACCCCCGTGGTCGAGGTGGCGAGACCGACCGTCGACGCGGTCCTCGCCACGCTGCACGGGTACGACCAGGCCGCCGTGATCGCCGCCGACGCGCCGGACCTGCCCGGACTCACCATCGGTAAGTTGCTGCGCCCGTTGACCACCCGGCCCGTCGCGGTGGCCCCGGTAGAGGGGGCCGGACCGGGCCTGCTCGGCCTCGCCGCCCGGCTGCCCGCGCCGGAGTGGCTGCCGGAGGTCGACCTGGACGAGGCCGCGCCGGCCATGATCCGGGGCGCGGCCCCCCGACCCGCCGACGTCGCGGTCACCGCCGCCTGGCATCGGCTCCGTGGTCCGGCGGACCTCGCCGCCCTCGACCCCGCCGTGGAGGGCTGGGAGGCGACCCGGGCCCTGCTGGGCACCGGCCGCCACCCCGCCTGACCGTTTCCCTGCCGGAACGCCCTGCGGCCACACCTCCACCCGGTCCGCACCGCCTAGCCACCCCGCCCGGGTGGTAGCAGGGGTCCCCTGCTCATCAGAAAACGACTGCAGGGGTCCCCTGCTACCACCTGGCGGAGCGCGCCGGTCGGCCGAGGCGGGGGGCGGGGAGCGGGGGCGGGCGAGGTGATCGGGTCGGTCAGGACCGGTCGGTGTCCTGCGGGGGCGTGCCGTCGCCACCCGGCGGTTGTTCCCCCGTGCCGCCCGGCGGCGTTTCCTTCGGGCCGCCCGGCGCGGTGAAGTCGAACTCGTCCAGCTCGCCGAAGTCGAGCTGCGAGCGGGCGAAGGCGACCGGGTCGGCGAAGTCCTCGCCCGAGGGGAGGAGATCCGGGTGCCCCCACAGGGCGTCCCGGCCGGCGATGCCACGGTGTTCGGTCAGGGCCGCCCAGAGCGCCGCCGCCTCGCGCAGTCGGCGCGGACGCAGCTCCAGCCCGACCAGGGCGGCGAAGGTCTGTTCCGCCGGGCCGCCGGCCGCCCGCCGACGACGGAACGCCTCGCCGAGGGCGACCACGTTCGGCAGCCGGCCACCGGCCGCGTTGTCCACCACGTGGCAGACCCACCCCTCGACCAGCGCCAGGGCGGTCTCCAGGCGGGCCAGGGAGGCCTTCTGGGCCGGAGTGTCCTCCGGCGTGAAGATGCCCTCCAGGGCGATCGCCTGCATCGACTCCGGGTCGGTCGGGTCGACCCGGCCCATCGCCTCCTCGATCGCCTCCCGGTTGACCCGGATGCCGGCGGCGTACGTCTCCACCGAGCTGAGCACGTGTCCGCGCAGCCACGGGACGTGCTGGAAGAGGCGCTGGTGGGCGGCCTCGCGCAGGGCGACGTAGAGGCGTACCTCGTCCTCGGGCAGCTCCAGGCCCTCGCCGTACTGCCGGATGTTGGCCGGGATGAGCGCGGCCGTGCCGGCCGGGCCGAGCGGGAGGCCGATGTCCCCGGCGGAGAGCACCTCGGCGGCGAGCGAGCCGAGTGCCTGACCGAGCTGCCCACCGAAGAGCGCCCCGCCCAGGGTGGCGACCATCGACTGCATCGGGCCGAGCTGGGCCCGTGCTTCCGGCGGCACGAGGTCGCCCATCGCGCCCACCATCCGGCTGGCCACCGGGTCGCAGAGCTTGCGCCAGACGTCGAGGGTCTTGTAGATCCACTCGTTGCGGTTCCAGGCGACCGGGGTCTGGATGCCCGACGGCCATGACGAGACCGGCTCCAGCCAGAGGTCGGCCAGGCGCAGCGCCTCCTCGACGGCGTTACGTTCGTACGGCGTGACCGCCGGGTCGCCGGAGGCGGCGAGCTGGCTGGCCGCCACCTGGCGGGCCAGGTCCCAGTTGACCGGTCCGCTGCCCGGCGCCGAGAGCAGGTGCTGCAACTGGCTCATGAACTGCTGCAGTTGCGCGGGGTCGTTGGGGTCTGGTGGTTGCCCACCCGGAAGCGCGAAGCCGAACGGAATATCAGGCACGGGTTCTACGGTACGCGCGCCGCGCCGCTGGTCGCCGCCACCGGCGTTGCGCTGAGGGCGAAGTCGTCGCCGCGGTGACCGCGGTGCAGACGTGCACACCGACGGCGATGCTCGGCCGGGTGGCCGGGACCGCCAACACCGCGATGTTCGGGCCGGTCGCGCTCGCGATCCCCCTCGGCTCCGCCGCCGTCGGCCTCGGTGGCCGTCCGCCGCTCGTCGTGGCCGCCGCGATCTGCCTGGCCTCGGCGCTCGGCGTGGCCCACCGTCCCCGAAGCCGGCGCAGTGCCGACCCGGACGTCGTCCGCGTGCCGACGCCGTCCACCCCGGAGCAGGCCGGACGACGTGCCTGAACAGCCCCCGCCCCGGGGTTTCCGACCGGCCGGTTCGTCCGCCCCGGCCGGCCCCCGATCGGTCGGTACGCTCTGCCGCATGAGACGTCGCGGTGTCACGGTCCTGCTCGGTGCTCTGCTCACCGCCCTGCTCAGCATCGGAGTGCTCACGGCGCCGATCCCGTACGTGGTGCTCGGCCCCGGCCCGACCGTCGACACCCTCGGCACGCAGGACGGGGAGGAGATCATCAAGATCGACGGCCGGGAGACCTCCACCTCGGCGGGGCAGCTGCGGCTGACCACGGTGGGCGTGCAGCCGTCGGTGAAGCTGCGGTCGGCGATCGCCGGCTGGTTCTCGCCGGAACGGGCGGTGGTGCCCCGGGAACTGGTCTACCCGCCGGGACAGAGCCGTAAGCAGGTCGAGGAGCGCAACGCCGAGGAGTTCACCGCGTCGCAGACCAGTGCCGAGACGGCCGCGCTCCGGAAGCTCGGCTACCCGGTGCGGGTGGTCGTCCGGACGGTGGCCGCGGACGGCCCCTCGGCGGGGCGGCTCCAGGTCGGCGACGTGCTCACCTCGGTCGACGGCGAGCCGGTGACCAGCGCCAACGGACTGACCGGATTGATCCGTGCCCGGCCGGTCGGCTCGGCGTTGGCGATCGGATACACCCGGGGCGGGGTCGCCGGCACGGCCACCGTGACCAGCCGGGAGCAGGACGGCCGCCCGCGCGTCGGGATCGAGATCGAGCAGCAGCAGCCGCACCCGTTCACCCTGGAGATCGACCTCGGGGACATCGGCGGGCCGAGCGCCGGACTGATGTTCGCGCTGGGGATCGTGGACAAGCTGGATCCCGAGGACCTCACCGGCGGCCGGATCGTCGCCGGCACCGGCACCATCGACGAGGAGGGCCGGGTCGGTCCGATCGGTGGCATCGCGCAGAAACTGGTGGGCGCGAAGCAGGCCGGGGCGAAGGTCTTCCTGGTGCCGGAGGCGAACTGCGCCGAGGCGCTCAGCAACCCGCAGCCCGGTCTTCCGCTGCTGAAGGTGGGCACGCTGGACGAGGCGCTGACCGCCCTGGAGACGCTGCGCACCGGCGGTGAGCCGACCCGCTGCTGACCGGCGACGACCGCTGGGCTGGGCTTTCCGGCTGACCGGGCCCTCCGCGGCGCGACCTTGACCGGAGGTGTCCAGGAACACCACGTACTCTTGTGGCCTGGTCGGATCCGGTCACAACGAGCGTGCGGAGCCAAACAGTGGTCATGCGTAGTGCCCCCCTACCCAGGATGAGCCGACGCGGGCGCGTCACGATCGGTGTCCTGATCGGGGTGTTCGTACTCTTCACCCTGCTCGGCTGGGGTGTCCAGGCGTGGACGGACTGGCTCTGGTTCGACGAGGTCGACTACACGCAGGTCTTCACCGGCGTGCTGGTCACCCGGCTGCTGCTCTTCCTGGCCGTCGGTCTGGGCATGGCGGCGCTGGTCGGCGGCAACCTGTGGCTGGCCCACCGGCTGCGCCCGGGGCTGCGCCCGCACTCCGCCGAGCAGGCCACCCTGGAGCGGTACCGGATGATCCTCGGACCGCGGATCGGCACCTGGATCCTGCTCGCCAGTGCCGTGGTGGCGCTCTTCGCCGGGCTCTCGGCGCAGAGCCGGTGGAGCCAGTGGCTGCTCTTCCGTAACGGCGGCGACTTCGGCGTCAAGGACCCCGAGTTCGGCGTCGACGTCGGCTTCTACGTCTTCCAGTTGCCGTTCCTGCGTTACCTGCTCGGGGTGGGCTTCACCGCCGTGGTGCTGGCGGTGATCGGGGCGCTGGCCGTGCACTACGTCTTCGGCGGGGTGCGCCTCCAGGGCGTCGGTGACCGGATGACCAACGCCGCCCGGGCCCACCTGACCACCCTGGTCGCGGTCTTCGTCCTGCTCAAGGCAATCGCGTACGTGCTGGACCGGCGAGCGATGCTGCTGGAGTACAACGACAGCGCCAAGCTCTACGGCGCCGGGTACGCCGACGTGAACGCGCTGCTGCCGGCGAAGGAGATCCTCGCCTACATCTCGATCGTGGTGGCCATCGCGATCATCGTCTTCTCCAACGCGGTGATGCGGAACCTGGTCTGGCCGGGCATCTCGCTGGCTCTCCTGGGCATCTCCGCGGTGGCGATCGGCGGCATCTACCCGTGGGCGGTGCAGACCTTCGAGGTCAAGCCGAGCGCCCGGGACAAGGAGGCCCCGTACATCCAGCGGAGCATCGACGCGACCCGGGCCGCGTTCAGCCTGACCGACACGAAGATCACGCCGTACGGGGCGAACAACCTGACCCCGCCGGCGGCGCTCGCCACCGACAAGGCCGTGGTGCCGAACGCCCGGCTGCTCGACCCCCAGCTGGTCTCCGAGACGTACACCCAGTTGCAGCAGGTCCGGGGCTTCTACGACTTCGGCCCCAAGCTCGACATCGACCGGTACACGGTCAACGGCCAGACCCGGGACTACGTGGTCGGCATGCGCGAGATCAACTACGGCGAGCTGACCGACCAGCAGAGCAACTGGATCAACCGGCACACCGTCTACACCCACGGCTTCGGCCTGGTCGGGGCACCGGCCAACCAGGTGGTCTGCGGCGGTCAGCCGTTCTTCGTGTCCGGCTTCCTCGGCGAGCGGGAGCAGGAGCGCTGCTCCGCGCAGACCGACCAGATCCCGACCGAGCAGCCCCGGATCTACTACGGCGAGCGGATGACCGCCGACGACTACGCGATCGTCGGCTCCACCGACGAGGACCGGAACGCCGAGTTCGACCGGCCCACCCCGACCACCGGCGGTGAGCAGTACTACACCTACACCGGCGAGGGTGGGGTGGAGATCGGCTCGTTCACCCGCCGGCTGCTCTACGCGATCAAGGAGCAGGAGTCGAACTTCCTCCTCTCCGAGGCGGTCAACGACAACTCCAAGCTGCTCTACGTGCGTAACCCCCGGGACCGGGTGGAGAAGGTCGCGCCGTTCCTCACCATCGACGGCGACCCCTACCCGGCGGTGGTCGACGGGCGGATCCAGTGGATCGTCGACGCGTACACCACGTCGGCCACCTACCCGTACGCCGAGCGGGTCAACCTCCAGCAGGAGACCACCGACGAACTGACCGGGCGGGGCACCTTCCAGCTCGCCCGGGAGAACGTCAACTACATCCGCAACTCGGTGAAGGCGACCGTCGACGCGTACGACGGCACCGTCCGGCTCTACGAGTTCGACGACGCCGACCCGGTCCTGAAGGCGTGGAACAAGGCGTTCGGCGGTGACCTGGTGACGCCGAGGTCGGAAATCCCGGAGGCGCTGGCCGCGCACTTCCGCTACCCGGCCGACCTGTTCAAGGTGCAGCGCAACCTGCTCACCAAGTTCCACGTCACCAACCCGGGTGACTTCTACTCCGGTCAGGACTTCTGGCAGGTGCCGAACGTGCCGGACGCGCCGGACAGCGGGCAGAAGCAGCCTCCGTACTACCTCTACACCCAGTTCCCGGAGCAGGACGCGCCACGCTTCCAGCTCACCTCGGCGGTCACCCCGAACGGCCGGCAGAACCTGGCCGCGCTGATCTCCGGGTCGTACGTCGACGGGCAGCCCCGGCTGGAGGTGTGGGAGCTGCCGGACCAGACCCGGGTCTCCGGCCCGGTCCAGGTGCACCAGCAGATGACCAACAACGCCGCCATCCGGCAGCAGCTCAACCTGCTCTCCTCGAACCAGGCGCAGGTGCAGTACGGCAACCTGCTCTCGCTGCCCTTCGACAACGGCATGCTCTACGTCGAGCCGGTCTACGTGAAGAGCAACCAGCAGGACGCGTACCCGCTGTTGCAGAAGGTGCTGCTCTCCTACGGTGACGGCGGCTCGTACGTGGTGCTCGCCAACAACATGGAGGAGGGCATCAAGCAGCTTGTCGAGCAGGGCAAGCAGGCCGCCGCCGGCAACCCGCCGCCGGCCGGGGAGGGCGAGACCCCGCCGCCGCCGGCCGGGGGTGAGACCCCGCCGCCGCTCACCGGTGAACTGGCCGAGGCCGCGCAGCGGGTGCAGACCGCCATCGCGGAGGTCAAGGCCGCGCAGACCTCCGGTGACTTCGAGCGGTACGGCCGGGCGCTGAAGGCCCTGGACGAGGCGATGACCGCCTTCCAGCAGGCGCAGCGGGCCGCCACCCCGGCCCCGTCCGCGCCGGGTGCCAGCCCGTCCGCCCCCGCCCCGAGCGGCGGTCCGTCCTCGCCGGCACCGAGCCCGACCGGCTGATCCGCCGGCCACCTCCGACCCGAGGGTCGCCGGGGCACCTTCCTGCCGTTCCGTACGGAGGAAGGTGCCCCGGCACTTTTGAGGGGGGCCGTTTTGCGGGTTCGCGTCGGGTTGCGCTAGGGTTGGTCATACCGACGCGGGGTGGAGCAGCTCGGTAGCTCGCTGGGCTCATAACCCAGAGGTCGCAGGTTCAAATCCTGTCCCCGCTACCACGACGAACGGCCCTCCGGTTCACCGGAGGGCCGTTCGCTTTCCGTTGTGCTGGCCGAGACGGCCTCCGCGGGTCGTCGTTCGTCGGCTGTCCCGCTTCCCGCCGTCCGTGATTTGGTCCTGATGTTCCTCCCGCACGGGCGGCCCGCACCCCGGAACCGGTCCGGCAACGCCATGACCTGCGCTTTTCCGGAAAGAGCAGGTGCGACAGGGAACGGGGCGGTCGGTACGGGCCCCCCGCCCGATGCCCGGCTCGACGATGCGATAGAGTGGTCATACCGACGCGGGGTGGAGCAGCTCGGTAGCTCGCTGGGCTCATAACCCAGAGGTCGCAGGTTCAAATCCTGTCCCCGCTACCACACGAGAAGGACCCCCGGACACAGTCCGGGGGTCCTTCTCCGTCTCGGGCTCGTGAAGAGCTGACCGATCCCGGCGGGGTGACGCCCACAGGACGATCGGGGTGCCGTTCTTGCCTACCTCGGCGAGGATGGGGTCATGTCTTCCTGGAACAGATGGTGGGGGCGGCTGGGAGCCGTCCTCGGTGCGCTGGTGCTCTCCGTGTTCGTGCCGGTCGCCGCGTGGGCGTCCACCGGCCCCGGCGAGCTGGTCGTGGAGGCCGCACGGCGGCGTCGCGGCGGCGGGTTCGGTCTGCTCGGCCTACTCTGCTGCCTCGTGGTGGTGGCGGTGGTCGTGCTGCTGCTGATCCGGATGACGCGCGGACGGCGCGGCCCCGGCCCCCGCTGAACCCGATGGGCGGGCCGTGCGTCGGCCCGCCCGCCGGGCGGTCGCGGACGCCGCCGGTCAGGCAGCCAACGCGGCGGCGGCCTGCGCCATGAACCGCCAGGCGGCGGCCCGGATCGTCGACCGCCCGGCCTGGACGGACTCGGCGGTGGTGATCAGCAGCTCGCGGATCCGGGCGTGCCCGGTGGGCGGGGGCGGTGGCGCGGTGCCGAACGTGTCGGCCACGCTGAGCTCGAAGGCCGCCGAGGCCCGGACCGAGGCGTCCCGGATGGTCGGCTCCACGAACTTGCGGATGTTGAGGTGCGGGCTGAGGCCCCGGTCGTAGCCGAGCACCCGGCCCGCGGCCACGTTCGTGGTCAGGAAGTTGATCACGTCGGCGACCACGTCCGGGTGGCGGGTGCCCCGGAAGCCGGCCCAGTACATCGACGCCCGCGCCCACTGCGCGGCTGCCGGGCCGGGACAGCTGACGATGCCCAACTCGTCCCGGCTGTGACGCTGGAGTTCGACCAGTTGGTTCGACCAGGCGAACGAGGCGGCGGTGTGCCCGGTGACCACGAGCTGGCGGGCCGGTTCGCCGCCGTTCGCCTGCTGCACCAGCGCCGCGCTCGGGGTGGCCCGCGCGGTCCGGGCCCGCTGCCACAGCTCGAACCAGTCGATCAGCTCCGGGGAGTCGAAGCCGAGCTTGCGCCCCTGGTAGAACTCCTTGCCCCGGGACCGCAGCCAGAGCCAGAGCGCCCGGTGGTCACCGGAGGGATCCATGGTGCCGGCGACCCGGCCGTCGCTGGCGTCGGTCACCCGCGCCGCCCAGGTGAGGTACTCCGGGTAGCTCATCCCGCTGCGTGGGGCGGGCTGGCGCAGCCGGGCCAGCAGATCCCGGTTGAAGACCAGCCCGGCCGAGTTCTGCGCGGCGGCCACCGCCATGGTGCGGCCCGCGACCTGGCCGTAGCGGACGAGCCCGTCCGGCAGGCCGCTCAGGTCGAGTCGATGGTCGGCGGCGTACCCGGTGAGGTCCAGCAGGATGTCGCGGCGGGCGTACTCGGTGAGGAAGGTGTCGTCGATCTGGAACAGGTCCGGGACGTTGCCCCCCACCGCCTGGGTGGCAAGGCGCTGGTAGTAGCCGTCGAGGCCCTGCCAGGTGACCCGGAAGGTCACCTGGGGGTTCCGGTCGGAGTAGAGCCGTAGCGCCTGTTCGGTGAGCTGGGCGCGGCGTGCGCTGCCCCACCAGAACACCGACAGCTCGACCGGACCGCTCTCGACCAGCGCCGCCGGTTCGCTCCGGCAGCCGGTCAGCCCACCTGCCGCGACGACCGGCAGGCCGAACAGGCCGGCGAGCACCCGCCGACGCCCCGGGTCGGCGCCGGTGCGGCGGGCGGTCGGGTACGGGACTGCGGACACGGTCGACTCCTGGGACGCCGGACGGATTCGGATCATTGACCCAGGTGACGCGGGAAGGTGTCAACGTCCGGCGGGACGGGACCTCCGGCCCGGAAAGCCAGGGTGTGGGCCCGGTCTCCCGGGTGACCGCTGCCCGGGGTACGACGGACGGGGGAAAGGGCACCCGGCGTCGCGTGGTCTACTAGGCCGCGTGGAACTACTGCACTCCGGCAAGGTACGGGACGTCTACGCCGACGGGGACGACCTCGTCCTGGTCGCCTCGGACCGGATCTCCGTCTACGACGTGGTGCTGCCGACCCCCGTCCCGGACAAGGGGCGGCTGCTGACCGCGCTCTCGGTCTGGTGGTTCGGGCAGCTCGCGGACATCGTCCCGAACCACGTCGTCTCCACCACCGACGTGCCGGCCGAGTTCGCCGGGCGGGCGATCCGCTGTCGCCGGCTGGAGATGGTCCCGGTCGAGTGTGTGGCCCGGGGCTACCTGACCGGGGGCGGCCTGAAGGAGTACGAGCGCACCGGGGCGGTCTCCGGAGTCGCGCTGCCCCGGGGGCTGGTGGAGGCGTCGATCCTGCCCGAGCCGATCTTCACGCCGTCGACCAAGGCGCCGATGGGGGAGCACGACGAGCCGATCACCTACGAGCAGGTGGCGGCGAAGGTCGGCCAGGAGACCGCCGAGCGGCTTCGGCAGATCACCATCGACGTCTACCGCCGGGGCGCGGAGATCGCCGCCGACCGGGGCATCCTGGTCGCCGACACCAAGATCGAGCTGGGTTGGGCGCCCGACGGCACCCTCGTCCTCGGCGACGAGGTGCTCACCTCCGACTCGTCGCGGTTCTGGCCGGCCGAGTCGTACCAGCCGGGTCGGCCCCAGTTCTCCTACGACAAGCAGTACGTCCGGGACTGGGCGGCCGGCAGCGGCTGGAACAAGCAGGCCCCCGCCCCGGAGGTGCCGGCCGAGGTGGTCGAGGCGACCCGGGCCCGCTACGTCGACGTCTACGAGAAGCTGACCGGCAACCGCTGGCAGTGACCCGGCCCGCGCGGGCGTGCCCGCGCGAGTCGACCGGCCGGTGCCCGGCCGACATGGCCCGGTCGGCCGGTGGTCAGTCGACCCAGTCGAGGGTGCGTTGCACCGCCTTGTGCCAGTTGCGCAGCTCCCGCTCGCGGTGGCCGGCGTCCATGTCGGGCGTCCACTGCGCGTCGGAGCGCCACTGCCCACGCAGGGTGGCCAGGTCCGGCCAGAAGCCGACCGCCAGGCCGGCCGCGTACGCGGCGCCGAGGCAGGTGGTCTCGGTGATCCGGGAGCGCACCACCGGCACGTCGAGCACGTCGGCGAGAAACTGCATGAGCAGCGCGTTGGCGGTCATCCCGCCGTCCACCCGCAGTCGGCGCAACGCCACGTCGGAGTCGGCGTTCATCGCGTCCACCACGTCCCGGGTCTGCCAGGCCGAGGCCTCCAGCACCGCCCGGGCCAGGTGCCCCTTCGTGATGTAGCCGGTCAGCCCGGCGACGACGCCCCGGGCGTCGCTGCGCCAGTGCGGGGCGAACAGCCCGGAGAAGGCCGGGACGACGTAGCAGCCCCCGTTGTCGTCGACGGTGCGGGCCAGTTCCTCCACCTCGGGGGCGGTGGAGATCAGCCCGAGGTTGTCCCGGAGCCACTGCACCAGTGACCCGGTGACCGCGATCGCCCCCTCCAGTGCGTACGCCGCCGGCTGGTCGCCGATCCGGTAAGCGACGGTGGTGAGCAGGCCGTGGCTCGACGGCACCGGACTGGCCCCGGTGTTGAGCAGCAGGAAACTGCCGGTGCCGTAGGTGCACTTCGCCTCGCCTGGCTGGAAGCAGGTCTGCCCGAACAGGGCGGCCTGCTGGTCGCCGAGGGCGCTGGCCACCGGCACCCCGGCGAGCACCCCGGACGCGGTGCCGTACACCTCGGCGGAGGAGCGGATCTCGGGCAGCATGCCGGCCGGTACGCCCAGCGCGTCGAGCAGCTCCGGATCCCAGTCCAGGGTGCGCAGGTCCATCAGCAGGGTCCGGCTGGCGTTGGTCACGTCGGTGACGTGCCGGCCGGTGAGCTTCCAGACCAGCCAGCTGTCCATGGTGCCGAAGAGCACCTCACCGGCTTCGGCGCGATCCCGCAGCCCGTCGACGTGGTCGAGCAGCCAGCGCAGCTTCGGCCCGGCGAAGTAGGTGGCCAGCGGCAGCCCGGTGCGGGAGCGGAACAGCTCCTCGTCCAGTTCCCGCAGGAGCGGCTCGGTGCGGGTGTCCTGCCAGACGATCGCGTTGGCGACCGGACGACCGGTGGCGCGGTCCCAGACGACTGTCGTCTCCCGCTGGTTGGTGATGCCGACCGCGGCGAGCGCCTCCGGGCCGAGCCCCGCGCTCGCCAGCGCCTCCCGGACCACCCGTTCCACGTTGGCCCAGATCTCCTCGGCGTCGTGCTCCACCCAGCCGGGGCGGGGGAAGACCTGCCGGTGCTCGCGCTGGGCGACGGCGACGATCTCCCCGGCGCGGTCGAAGACGATGCAGCGGGAGGAGGTGGTGCCCTGATCGATGGCGGCGACGTGTTCCGGGCTCACCCGGAGCACCGTACCCGGGCCGAGCCGCCCGCGTCAGTCCCCGCGCCCGGTGGGCTGCGGGGCCTGGAGAGCGGCGCTGATCCGTACGGTGGTGCCGGCCGGGCCGGTCTCCACCTGCATGGTGTCGCTGAGTTCCCGGGCCAGCCAGAGCCCCCAGCCCCCGGCGGTGTCCGGGGCCGGTCGCCGCCGGTCGCGCAGGCGCTGGGTGCTGATCCCCTGACCGTGGTCGGAGACCTCGCACAGCACGCTCTCCGCCGCCCGCCACAGCCGTAGCCAGCCTCGTCCGCCGCCGTGTCGGACGGCGTTGGTGATCAGCTCGTTGACCGCCAGCACGAAGTCGTCCAGGCGTTGACCGGAGAGTCCGGCGGCATACACGCAGGAGGTGACGGAGTGTCGCAGCTCCGTCACCTGAGCCTGGTCGAAGGCTTCGGCGATCAGCAGGGAACGTTCGATGGGCACCACCGTACGCGGTGTGGGGCGTTCGGCGTTCGTCATGGCCCGTACCGCCGCTTGGTTCTCGATGTTTTTCGTGGCATTTCCACCCTACGGCAGGGTATGGCGTGTGGCTCGTCACCAAGCCGCCGCCCCCGGGCCGAATGTGGCATCCTGCTGCCCATGCCGACCCCGCCCGGCGGGCTGGAGGTGCCGCTCTGGCGGGCCATCGCCGTCTACCGCGTCGCCGCCCTCGGGTACGCCTGCGCGGTGCTCCTGCGCGACCTCCACCGGTACGCCCACCCGCTGGCCGCCTGGCCGGTGCTGGTGGCGATGGCCGGGTGGACGGCGTTCACCGCGTACGCGTACGCCCGGCCGACCCGGCGAGGCTGGCCGCTGCTCCTGGCGGACCTCGGTGTCGTCCTCGGCATCCTGCTGCTCAGCCCCGGCGTGGTCGGGCGCGCGGCGCTCGCCGCCGGGGTGCCCGCCCTCGCCGTGGCCTGGCTCGGCGGCCCGGTGCTGGCCTGGGCGGTCTCCGGCGGCCGGCGCCGGGGTGCGGCGGCCGCGCTGGTGCTCGGAGCCGGCGACCTCGTGGTCCGGGGCTGGCTCGCCCCGTCGGCGCTCAACGGCGCGGTCCTGCTGCTGCTGGCCGGCGTGGTGGTCGGGCACGTGGCCCGGCTGGCGGTGACTGCCGAGCAGCGGTTGCAGCGGGCGGTCGAACTGGAGGCGGCGACCCGGGAACGGGAACGGCTCGCCCGGGACATCCACGACTCGGTGCTCCAGGTGCTGGCGATGGTGCAGCGGCGCGGCGCGCACCTCGACGGCGAGGCCGGCGAACTGGCCCGGCTCGCCGGTGAGCAGGAGGCGGCCCTGCGTGCCCTGATCGCCACCGGTCCGCCGGCTTCCCGGCTGCCGTCCGGCCCGGTGGCTCCGGGCTCGCCCCCCGGTTCGGTGGCTCCCGGGGCGTCGTCGGTCTCGGGGGCGTCGTCGGTGGCCGCGTCGCGGTCCGGGCCGGCGGGTTGGTCCGTGGACCCGGCACCCGGACGGGCCGGTGCCGCGCCGCCGGGCGGTGGTACGGCGGCGGACGGGACACGCGACCTGCGGGACCTGCTCCGCCGGTTCGCCGGGCCGACGGTGTCCTTGGCCGCCCCCGCCACGGCGGTGCCGCTGCCCGAGCATGCGGCGGAGGAGGTGGCCGCCGCCGTGGCGGCGGCCCTGGACAACGTCGCCCGGCACGCGGACGGCCGGGCCTGGGTGCTGCTGGAGGACGAGGGGACCCTGGTGCGGGTCTCGGTCCGCGACGCCGGCCCCGGGATCCCGCCCGGCCGACTGGACGAGGCCGCCGCCCAGGGTCGCCTCGGGGTGGCCCAGTCCATCCGGGGCCGCCTGGCCGACCTCGGCGGTAGCACCACGGTCACCGCCCACCCCGGCGAGGGCACCGAGATCGAACTGGTGCTGCCCCGATCGAGAGCCACCCGTCCACGGGGCCTTGGCGGGGCCGCCTAGGGTGGCGGGATGGGCGAGATCGAGGCGGTCCGGGTGATGGTGGTCGACGACCACCCGATGTGGCGGGACGGGGTGGCGCGGGACCTCACCGAAGCCGGTCACCTCGTGGTCGCCACCACCGGCGAGGGACGCCAGGCGGTCCGGATCGCCCCCGCCGCCCGGCCCGACGTCGTCGTCCTCGACCTGCACCTGCCCGACGCGGGCGGGGTCGAGGTGATCCGTGGGCTGCGGGCGGCACTGCCCGAGGTGCGGGTGCTGATGCTCTCCGCCAGCGGCGAGGAGCAGGACGTCCTGGAGGCGGTGAAGGCCGGCGCCACCGGCTACCTGCTCAAGTCGGCCGCGGCGGCCGAGTTCCTGGACGCCGTCGGGCGTACCGCGCGTGGGGAGGCCGTCTTCACCCCGGGCCTCGCCGGCCTGGTGCTCGGCGAGTACCGCCGGTTGGCCGCCGGGCCGGGGACGCCGGCCGGCGACGACGGGACACCCCGGCTCACCGAACGGGAGACCGAGGTGCTGCGCCTGGTGGCCAAGGGGCTGTCGTACAAGCAGATCGCCGCACGGCTGGGCCTGTCGCACCGTACGGTGCAGAACCACGTGCAGAACACGCTCGGCAAACTCCACCTGCACAACCGGGTCGAGCTGACCCGTTACGCCATCTCCCAGGGCCTCGACGACTGACCCGCACCCGCCCCGGTGGCGGTCAGTGCGCCTCGGGCGGGCGGGTCTCGTGGATGGCCAACTCCTCGGCGGTCGCACCGCCCCCGGCCGCCCCGGCGTCGTACGCGACCGAGTCGGTCTCGGTGTCGCTCCGCGCCCCCTCGTCCGGCTCGACCAGCCGCCCGACCTGGGCGTCGGCGACCCCGCCGAGCTGCCCGTGGTCGTAGAGGGACACCGGGGAGTTCGGGTCGGAGGTGGGGCCGGGATTCAGCACGTCGGCGTCGAGCTGGGCCTGCGCGGCGGCCTCCTCGCTGTCCGCCTCGGCCGCGATGTCCGGGTCGACCGGACCGGCCAGCGGATCGTCGGCGGGACGCTCGTACCGCTCGCGGTCGAGCTTGTAGTCCAGTGACTCGCCGTCGCGCTGCTCCTCGGCGGTGGCCCCGAACCGGTCCACGGCCACCGGCGTACGGTCACCGGGCAGCTGCGCCGGCTCCGGACCGTCCGCCTCGCGGCCGGTCTCGACGTCGTCGTTGGCGGTGGAGTCGTCGTCGGCGGTGTCGGGCAGGCCCTCCGCCTCGGGGTCGGACACGGGGGTCGGGTACTCGTCGTCGCGCATGGCTGGTCCCTACCCGTTGCCCACCCGGCGTAACCGTCCCCGGCCCGTCGACACGGCCCCAGAACGGGACTAACCGACCAGAGCGTCCTCGTCCTCCCCGTGCAGGACCGCCCAGACCAGCTTCCCCTCCGGCAACGGGGTGCAACCCCAGCGGCGGGCCACGGTGTCGATCAGCAGCAGCCCCCGGCCACCGGTCGAGGTGAGCGGGGCGAGCCCGGCGAACCGGGGCGTACGGGGGGAGTGGTCCCGGACGCCCAGCCGCAGCAGGCGGTGGCCGGGGGCGAGCCGCACCGTCATCGGGGTCAGGGCATGGGCCACCACGTTGTTGACCAACTCGGTGACCGCGATCGCGGCCGGTTCGATCAGATCGGGCAGGCCCCACCGGGCGCAGCCGGCGGCGACCAGCTCGCGGGCCTGCCGGGCCGAGCCGGCCGCAGGCGGCAGGTCCAGGGTGAGCACGCCACCGGAGGGGAGTCCGGCGAGGGCCACGTCGCGACTCGACCAGACCGGTGCCCCGTCGACCGTCCAGCCGCCGGCCGGGTCGCAGATCAGCAGGTCCGCCGCGGGCCAGTCGGCGACCGCCCGGCGGACCTCGGTGAAGACCGTACGGGCGGCGGGATCGGTGACCCGGAGCCCGGAGAGATCCACCACCACCGGACCGGCATGGTCGCCGAGCCAGGCGAGGAGCGCGTCCCGGACGCGGGTCATGCCGGCGCGGTCGAGCACTCCGGTCAGCCGGACCAGTGCGGATCCGTCCGTCTCCACCTGGCAGCGCACGTCCGTCGGCATAGTCGCCCTATTGTGCACGCCACCAGGAGGGCGCGCATCCGGCCGGCCCGGCGGCGAGGTCATGACTCGGACCTGGTGCGTCTGGCCAGCACGGCGGCGGTGCCGGCGGCGGCGAGACCGAGCGCGGTGCCGACCCGGACCAGCTGGCGGCGGCGACCGTGCCAGCCGCCCTCCGGTTCGGCCGTGGCGTCGGCCCGGAACACGTTGCCACTGCCGCCGGGACGGGCCTCCGGTCCGAGCTGGGTGCGGGCGGCGTACCAGCCGAGGGCCCGCTCGGCCAGTGCCGGGACCAATCGCCACTGGAGGCCGAGCAGGCGGGCGGCTCCGCCCGCGTACGCCTCCCGCCGGGGCCGGCGGATCAATCGGACGATCGTCTCCGCCACCAGTTCGGGCGGGTAGACCGGCGGGGGTGGGGTCAGCTCCCGGCCGGTGTGGTTCGCCGCGTGCGCGAAGAACGGCGTGTCGATGCTGGCCGGCAGCACCGTGCAGATCGAGACGGCGTGCCGCCCGGTGACCCGCAACTCCTGCCGCACCGTGTCGGCGAACCCCCGGATCCCGTGCTTCGTCGCGTTGTACGCCGACTGGTACGGCATCGCCACCTCGGCCAGCACCGAGGCGTTGTTGACCACCACCCCGCCGCCGGACGCGAGCAGGTGCGGCAGGGCGGCCCGGGTGCCGTGCACCACACCGAGCAGGTTCACCTCGACCACCCGGCGGAACTCGTCGGCCGGGATCTCGTCGAACAGCCCCACCGCGCTGACCGCCGCGTTGTTCACCCAGGCGTCGATCCGGCCGAACTGCGCCACCGCGCGGGCGGCGAGCTTCTCGACCTGCGCCGGGTCCGTGACGTCGGTGGGGACGGCCAACGCCCGTCCCCCCGACCGTCGACAGCGTTCGGCCACCTCCGCGAGGGCGTCCGCGCTGCGCGCGGCGAGCACCACGTCGGCACCCCGGCGGGCCAGGGCACAGGCGGTCGCCGCGCCGATGCCGCTGGAGGCGCCGGTGACCACCACGGTCGAGTCGTCGAGGCTGCGGGTGAGGGGCATTCTGAGCCGGTACCCCGGTCCACCGGTTGCATGCCTGTCCGAGGTAATTCTTCCCGTTGGCGGCATTGGTCTGGCATGTTCGAGGTGGACGGTGTTCGTCGACCGGGTGCCGACCCGCCATCGTGCGCGCGACCACGGACGACCGCGTCCCCGGTGGCCGCGCCTCGGTCCGACCGATCCTGATCTGCCAGGTTTCGACTCCTTGGCCCCAGGTTAATGGGACCCTCTGACCGGAGGACCGTAGCTCGTGATCGCATGGAGGTGACCATGCGCGTCGGCCTAGTCTGCGCGCACGCCGGGCCGGCCCGGCGTGCCGACGGTCCTGTCGTCGGCACACACCAGCACATCGCCCGGATCGCCGCCGAACTCGCCGGCCGTGGCCACGACGTCCGGGTCTACGAACGACGCGACGACCCCGACGTGCCCCCGAACCTGGACCGCGACGGCTACCGGCTGGAGCTGGTCCCGGTCGGGCCGCCCGCGCCGACCCCCACCGCCCGGCTGGTGCCGTACGTGGCCGAGTTCGGCCAGTGGTTGGCCGACCAGTGGGCCGGCGACTGGCGTCCGGACGTGGTGCACGGCCACTACTGGGTCGGCGGGCTGGCCGCCGCGCACGCGGCCCGGGGGACCGACGTGCCGGTGGTGCAGACCTTCCACTCCCTCGGCATCGAGCAACTGCGCCATCTCGGCCGGGAGTACTCCGGACCGGGGGAGCGGATCCCGCTGGAGCGGGCCCTGACCCGCGCGGTGGACATGGCTGTCGCCCAGTGCAACGACGAGGTCGACGAGCTGACCCGGATGGGCCTGCAACGCGCCTCGGTGGCGCTGGTGCCGACCGGCGTGGACACCGAGCAGTTCCACCCCGACGGGGAGGCCGCGCCCCGGGAGCAACGGCCCCGGATCCTCACCGTCGGCGGGCTGACCCCGTCCAGCGGCCACGACGACATGATCCGGGCGATGCGCCTGGTCGGCGACGCGGAACTGGTGATCGCCGGGGGACCCCCGGTCGAACAGCTCGGCGCGCACACCGAGGCCCGCCGGCTGCGCGAACTGGCCGAACGGGCCGGCGTCGCCGAGCAGGTACGCCTGGTCGGCGCGGTGCCGCACGACCAGATGGCCACCTGGTACCGGTCGGCCGACGTGGTCGTCTGCACCCCGCACTACGCCTCCGCCGGGCGGGTCTCGCTGGAGGCGATGGCCTGCGGTGTGCCGGTGGTCGGCTACGCCATGGGCGGCATCGCCGACGCGGTGGTGGACGAGGTCACCGGCCGCCTGGTGCCGCCCGGCGACGTCCGCGTCCTGGGGGTGACCCTGCGACGGATCCTCGCCGACCACGCCGGCCGGTTCGCGTACGGGCACGCGGCGGTGGACCGGGTGCGGTGCAGCTACACCTGGGAACGGACCGCAGGCGCCCTGGAGCGCCTCTACGAACGGGTGGTCGGCCGGCGCAAACCGGTGGAGGCGTGAGAAGCGTGCGCGTGCGGGCCGTGCCGGGTTGGTAGCAGGGGACCCCTGTTACCGCCTGGTGATGAGGAGGGGACCCCTGCTACCACCTCAGCGGCCGCGCCAGCGCCCGCACCGCCCGGCATCCGCGCCGCCGGGAGCACCGGGCGGTCACGGCGCTCGACGGCCGGTCGGTGGTGCTGCGGTTCGGCGTACCGGGTCAGGCCGATCACCGCGACCAGCGTGCCCAGGAAGCCGACGGCAGCCAGCCACTCCCGACCGGGCCAGATCTTGTCGTTGAGCAGCAGCAGCCCGACGATCGCGGCGGGCACCGCCCCGGCGGCGTCCATCGCGGCCACCGCCGCCGTGGTCGACCCGCGCTGCATGGCCAGCCCGAGCAGGAGCTGGCCGACCAGCGAGTGCGCGATCAGCAGGTAGAGCAGCGGGTCGCGGAGGAACGCCTCCGTCGAGGGCACCGACGCCAGCGGCCGGGCGGCCACCGCGGCGGCGGAGAAGGCCAGTCCGGCCAGGGAACCGAGCGCCACCGAGCCGGGCGCGCCGTGCAGGCGTACCGCGAAGAAGCCGAGCAGCGCGACGGCGGCCAGGGTGACCGTCAGACCGACCAGCCCGGCCGTGCCGAGTTGGCCGGACGGTGCGGGCCGCGCGGCCAGCACCAGCGCGGTGATCCCGCCGAAGAGCAGGACGAGCAGAGCCACCTCGGCCCTCGGCAGCCGCCACTTCAACACCAGCACGCCCAGCACCGCGGTGACCCCCAGCCCGGCCGCCACGCTGGCCTGGACCAGGAAGAGCGGCAGGTCCCGGCGGGCCAGGAAGGCCAGCACGAACCCGGCCACCTGACAGGTGAGTCCGACCAGGTAGGTGGGGTGGCAGGCCAGCCGCAGCAGCAGTCCCGGGTGGAAGGTGTGGTGCACGGTCGTCCGCGTGGCGGCGACGGACTGGAGGAGGTTGGCGATGCCGTACGCGACGATCATCGCCGCGAGGAAACACCAACCGGAGGTAGACACCCGGCGAGGATAGATGGTGCCCCGGTTCAGCGCTCGGTAGGCCGAGCCAGCCGGTCGAGGATGTCGGGGTGCAGGGCGCCGTTGGTCGCCACCGAGCTGCCGTCGCCGGGCGCGGGGTCGCCGGCCAGGTCGGTGAGGGTGCCGCCCGCCTCGGTGACGATCGGCACCAGCGCGGCGATGTCCCACAGGGACAGTTCCGGTTCGACCATCACGTCCAGGGCGCCCTCGGCCAGCAGCATGTAACCGTAGAAGTCCCCGTACGCCCGGCTGCGCCAGGTGTCCCGCATGAGCTGGAGCATCGGCTCCAGCCGTCCGGTCGCCTCCCAGCCGTCCAGCGAGGCGTAACAGAAGCTCGCGTCGGCCAGGCGGCCCACCCGGGAGACCCGGATCGGTTCGCCGTGCGCCGCGTCCGGGCCGGCGTACGCGCCCGCGCCGGTCGCCGCCCACCAGCGCCGGCCCAGTGCCGGTGCGGAGACCAGCCCGAGCACCGGCCGGTCGGCCTCCAGCAGCGCGATCAGGGTGGCCCAGATCGGCACCCCCCGGACGAAGTTCTTGGTGCCGTCGATCGGGTCGACCACCCACCGCCGCCCGGCCGCGCCGGTCGCCGGCTGTTCGCCGTACTCCTCGCCGAGCAGACCGTCGGCCGGACGGTGGGTGGCGAGGATGGCGCGGATCTCCCGTTCCACGGCGGTGTCCGCGTCGGAGACCGGCGTCAGGTCGGGCTTGGCCTCCACCCGGAGGTCGAGGGCGCGGAACCGGGCCATGGACACGGCGTCGGCGGCGTCGGCGAGCAGGTGGGCGAGGGCGAGGTCGTCGGCGTACCCGGTCATGGGGTGACGGTAGCGACGTCGCCGTCACGCCGTGCCGTGCGGGTCGGCCTCCGTCCGCACGTCGGTCTCCCCGGCCCGTGAGGCGAGCAACCGGCGGTACGACGCCAGCCGGCGCGGATCCGCCTTGCCGGCGGCCACCCAGGCGTCCAGCGCGCAGTTCTCCTGGTCGGCGGTGTGCTCACAGTTGGCCGGACAGTCGGCGGTCGCCTCCACCAGGTCGGGGAAGCCGTGCAGCAGGCTCTCCGCCGAGACGTGCGCCAGCCCGAAGCTGCGCACCCCGGGGGTGTCCACGATCCAGCCCGGGTCGGTGTCGGCGTCGGGCACCGGGGGCAGCCGCAGCGCCACCGCGCTGGTCGAGGTGTGCCGGCCCCGGCCGATCGCACTGACCGTGCCCACCGCTCGGTCGGCCGCCGGCACCAGCCGGTTCACCAGTGTCGACTTGCCCACGCCGGAGTGCCCGACCATGACCGAGATCCGTCCGGCGAGCAGTGCGCGCAGCCCGGTCAGGTCGGAGTCCGGCCGGACGAGCACGTGCGGCAGGTCCAGTTCGGCGTAGTAGCCGAGGACGGCCTCCGGGCCGGCCAGGTCGGCCTTGGTCAGGCAGAGCAGCGGTTCGACGTCCGCGTCGTACGCGGCCACCAGGCAGCGGTCGATGAAACCGGTGCGCGGTGGTGGGTCCGACAGCGAGCTGACGATCACCAACTGGTCGGCGTTGGCCACCACGACGCGTTCCAGCCGTCCCTCGGGGGTGGTCTCGTCGTCGTCGGCGGTGCGGCGCAGCACCGAGCGGCGCTCGTCGATCCGGACGATCCGGGCCAGTGCGCCGTCCGCCCCGGTGGTGTCGCCGACCAGCCCGACCCGGTCGCCGACCACCACCGACCGGCGGCCCAGCTCGCGGGCGCGCATCGCGGTGACGACGGGGTCGTCCGGGCCGTCGTCGGGGAGGACGCAGGTGTAGCGGCCCCGGTCGACGGCGACCACGAACCCGTCGACCGCGTCGGCGTGCTGTGGACGGGTCCGGGTACGCGGACGGGAGGACCGGCCGGGCCGGACCCGCACGTCCTCCTCGTCGTACTCGCGCCGTCGTCTGGTCGCCAGGACCGCCCCCTGTCCGTCAGTTCCCGCCGGTCACCATCCTCGACCATAGTGCCGGGAACTCGGGCATGGTCTTGGAGGTGCACGACACGTCGTCGAGTTCGACGCCCGGCACGGCCAGCCCGGTCACCGCGGCGGCGTGCGCCATCCGGTGGTCGTGGTACGTGCGGAACGCCCCGCCGCGCAGCGGCCGGGGCCGGATCTCCAGCCCGTCGGGGGACTCGGTGACGTCCGCGCCGAGTCCGGCGAACTCGCGGGCCAGCGCGGCGATCCGGTCGGTCTCGTGGCCCCGGATGTGCCCGACCCCGGTGAACGTCGACGGGGAGTCGGCGAGCATGGCGAGCGCGGTCAGCACCGGGGTCAGCTCGCTGACGTCGGAAAGGTCGGCGGTGATGCCGTGCACCGCGCCGGTGCCCCGCACGGTCAGCCCGGCCGTGGAGAGGCTCACCTCCCCGCCCATCTCGTGCAGCAGCGAGCGGAGCCGCTCGACCGGCTGGGCGCTGCTGCGCGGCCAGCCACGCAGGGTCACCTCGCCCCCGGTGACCAGCGCGGCGGCGAAGAACGGAACCGCGCCGGAGAGGTCCGGCTCGATCTCCCAGACCCGTCCGCTGAGCGGTCCGGGCTCGACCGTCCAGACGTCGGGCGTGCCGTCGTCCACGGCCGCGCCGGCGGCGCGGAGCATCTGCACGGTCATCCGCAGGTGCGGCGCGGACGGGACCGGCGGGCCCACGTGCCGGACCACCACACCCCGGTCGAAGCGCGGGGCGGCCAGCAGCAGCCCGGAGACGAGCTGGCTGGAGGCGGAGGCGTCGATGACGACCTCGCCGCCGGTCACCCGGCCGGTGCCGAGCACGGTCAGCGGCAGGCTTCCCGGACCGGTGACGTCGATCCGGACGCCGAGCGACCGAAGCGCCTCGACCAGCGGGCCGAGCGGGCGGGTCCGGGCCGCCGGGTCGCCGTCGAAGGTGACCCGGCCGTCGGTCAGCCCCGCGACGGGCGGGACGAAACGCATCACCGTGCCGGCCAGGCCGACGTCGACGTGCGCCGGGCCGACCAGCGGGTGCGGCCGGACCAGCCACCGGTCGTCGTCGGCGATCGACATGTGTGCGCCCATCGCCCGCAGCCCGCCGGCCATGAGTTCGGTGTCCCGGGCCCGGAGCGCCCCCAGCAGGGTGGATGGCCCGCTGGCCAGGGCGCCGAGCACCAGGGCCCGTGCGGTCAGCGACTTGGAGCCGGGCAGCCGGAGTGTCGCCGCGACCGGGTCGCTGGCGGTCGGTGCGGTCCACGGCTGCAACGGACGGATCGCGGTCAGATTCCCCACGGTCACATTCTGCCGGGTTCCCGGCCCCGGTGGACGAAGCCGGCACGTCGCCTCCCGGTGGGCGGGACGCGGTCGTCCGCCGGTCGGGAGGGACGGGGTCGTCCGCCGTCGGCCGGAGCGGATCGCCCGCCGTCGGTGGGACGGTCGGGAGTCGGTCGGGCGGGTTAGCGTGTCCGCATGTGCGGCAGGTACGCGACCACCCGTGGTTCCGGGACGCTGAGCCAGCTCTTCGAGGCGTACGACGACACCGACGGCCGGCTGCGGCCGGACTGGAACGTCGCGCCGACCAAACCGGTGCCGGTGATCCGGGTCGACGACGAGGGGGCGCGGGCCCTGTCCCTGGCCCGCTGGGGGCTGCTGCCGCCGTGGGCGACGTCCCCGGCGGCCGGGGCGCGCATGATCAACGCTCGCGCGGAGACGGTGGCGACCAGCCGGGCGTACGCTGCCCCGTTCGCCCGCCGTCGTTGCCTGGTGCCCGCCGACGGCTGGTACGAGTGGGCCCGCACCGAGGGCGGCAAGCAGCCGTACTACCTGACCCGGACCGACGGCGACGTGCTCGCCCTCGCCGGGATCTGGTCGGTGTGGCGGGGCCCGGACGGCCCTCGTCTCACCTGTAGCGTGCTCACCACCGCCGCCCTGGGCGTGCTGGCCGACGTGCACGACCGGATGCCGGTGCTCCTTCCGCCGGATCGCTGGGGCCGGTGGCTCGCTCCCACCGCCGACCCGACCGCCCTGCTCGGCGCGGACGAGGACTGGCTGGCCGGGCTGGAGATCCGTCCGGTCGGACCGGCGGTGGGCAACGTCCGCAACGAGGGGCCGGAACTGACCGCCCGGGTGCCCGGTGTGCCGGTGCCGCGTCGCCGTCCGCCGGTGGCGGAGGCGGCCGACGAAATGACGCTGTTCTGAACGGCGTCAGCGCATTGTCGGGTGCTGATTTGCCAGAGTTGCGGACGAATCGTCGTGCGAATATCAGCCTATTTTCCGGCAGACCCTTGTCCCGGTGTGTCCAAGTGCGATAGAACACAGCGCCGGTAGTGGGTGTCGATCGCACGGTGCGATCGACCATCGCCGATCTAGCCGGTCCCACGGGGGAGGTGGGTTGATGACTCGGGCGCGAATGCCCCGCCCGCACGAAGTGGCCGCCGCGCGCCGCGATCCGCGACTGTTGCGGGCCCTGCGCGAACGACGGCAGGACGACGCGTGGCGCACCAAGGGAACCTGCCGCAGCGTGGACCCGGAGACGTTCTTTCCGGCGCCGAACGAACCAGCCGATGCGGCGGTCGCGCTCTGCCGCACCTGTGAGGTGCAGGGGTCCTGTCTGGCCTGGGCGCTGGAGGCCGGGGACTACCACGGGGTGTGGGGTGGCACCACACCCCGGGAACGGCGGGCCATGCTGGTCGCCTGGCGCAGCGAGGTCGAGCCGGACCCGGACGCGGCCGACGAGGCCGGGCCGCCGGTCCGTGATCGCCTGCTCGCCCTGGTGCCGCTCTCCTGACACCCGCGCCGGTCGTCCGGAGCAGAATGGGCCGGTGCGACATCGCGTACAGGTCGAGACGCCCCGCGGCCCGGCGTGGCTGGACAGCGACCCGCCGGCCGGGCCGGCGACGAGCCTGCTCGTGCTGGGGCACGGCGCCGGCGGCGGGGTGGACGCGCCCGACCTGGTCGCGCTCCGGGACGCAGCGGTGCCGGCAGGGGTCCTGGTCGTCCGGGTGACCCAGCCCTACCGCGTCGCGGGCCGGCGTGCCCCGGCACCGGCCGGTCACCTCGACGAGGCGTGGCGGGCCGTCCTGGCCGAGCTGCGTCGACTCCACCCCACGCCGACGCTCCTCGTCGGCGGACGCTCCAGCGGCGCGCGGGTGGCCTGTCGGACGGCCCACGCGGTCGGTGCGTCGGGCGTGGTCGCCCTGGCGTTCCCGCTGCACCCGCCGGGCCGGCCGGAGCGGTCCCGGGCGGCGGAACTCGACACCGGGCTGCCGACGCTGGTGGTCAACGGCGACCAGGACCCGTTCGGGGTGCCGGAGGCGGGACCGTCGGTGCGGGTGGTGGTCCGCCCAGGAGAACGACACGACCTGCGCGCCGACCCGACGGGCACCGCCGCGGTGGTGGTCGACTGGCTGCGCGCCCGGGGCTGGGCCCACGGTCGGCCCGGTCCTCCTGGACCGGACCGAGGGGGCAACGGAAGCGTCGTTCGGCCGTGAACCGCCGGCCTCGCCGTGCCGTCACCGCCGGGCTCTCCCGGTCCCGCGCGCGTCCGGCCCGTGACCCCCGCCGAGGACGGTTCGTTGCATCGATTGGTGCCGGCTCCCGTGGCGGGCACCGCCCTCCCAGGCCCTTCCTGGTCCCAGCGTTCACCCCCCGGTGCCGCTGGGGCCGGGAACGGGGGCGGAATGCGCCGCCGGTGGGGCGGTGTTGCACCCCCTGGACGGGTTGCGGGACGACCGAGAGGGGTGACCGGTGTCGACCGGTACACGGAGCCGGGAACGGGACGAGCGTCGGCTGCGCCGGCTGCTGGACGGGCCCGCGTGGTCCGCGACGGCACCGGCGGGCGGGGTGAGCACGAGCACACCGGCGGAAAGTGAATCAGCGGACAGGTCCGTGCGCGTATTCTCGGCGGGAAGGCATCCGACGCGAGGGGATGTGCGGTTGACCACCGAGAAGACGGACGAGCGCCGGGCGCGCTTCGAGCGCGACGCGCTGCCCTTCGTCGACCAGCTCTACGCGGCGGCGTTGCGGATGACCCGCAACCCGGCCGACGCGGAGGACCTGCTCCAGGAGACGTTCCTCAAGGCGTACGCCGCCTTCCACCAGTTCGAGCAGGGGACGAATCTCAAGGCCTGGCTCTACCGGATCCTGACCAACACGTACATCAACTCCTACCGGAAGCGGCAGCGGCAGCCGATCCAGGCGCCGACCGAGGAGATCACCGACTGGCAGCTCGCCGAGGCCGAGTCGCACACCTCCAGCGGTCTGCGTTCCGCCGAGACCGAGGCGTTGGACCGGCTCCCGGACACCGACGTCAAGGAAGCGCTGCAACAGCTTCCCGAGGAGTTCCGGCTGGCCGTCTACCTCACCGACGTCGAGGGCTTCTCCTACAAGGAGGTCGCCGACATCATGGGCACGCCCATCGGTACGGTGATGTCCCGACTGCACCGGGGTCGACGTAATCTGCGGAAGCTGCTGGAGCGCTACGCGGCGGATCGCGGTTTCTCCGCGGCCCGTTCCTCCGGTGGTTCGACCACCGCCGCCGGCCGGGAGGTGTGACGTGAGCTGTGGGGAGCCCCACGAGACGGACTGCCGCGAGGTGCTCGCGGAGGTCTACCTCTACCTGGATCTGGAGTGCGCCGAGGAGCGCCGCCGGCTGATCCGCGACCACCTGGACGAGTGCAGTCCGTGCCTGCGGGAGTACGGCATCGAGCAGGAGGTCAAGGCACTGGTGGCCCGCTGCTGCGGCAACGAGACCGCCCCCGCCGAGCTGCGTGAGCGGCTGCGGATCCGGATCAGCGAGCTGGTCGTCTTCGAGACGTCCGAGTCCCGCGAACTGGCCGACTGACCACGGGTCCGCGCTCCGCCGCCGGCAGGCGCGCGCCGCCCGACGAACGACGACACACCGGTGGCCCGGGTCGGACTGCGACCCGGGCCACCGGTGTGTTGACGTCCCGACACGCGACCGGCGCTCGACCGGTCCCGTCGATCAGGCGTTGGGGCGCTTGCCGTGGTTGGCGGAGCTCTTCTTACGGGCCTTCTTCTTACGGGCCTTCTTCGCCATGGTGACCTCCTCGTGACGAGTCCTGGTCGGCCGCGGTACGACCGGGGAGCCGGTCGCACCGGTCTCTCGAACGCCTGCGGGCCGACCCGCTGATGCTAGTGCCGCTGGCCCCCGTCCCACCGGCTGGGGCGGGATCCGGCGGAACGGGTCGACTCCTGCGGTCCGCAGCCGGCCGGCGCGTTCGCCGTCACGTCGGCCGGCGCGTTCGCCGTCACGCCAGCCGTCGCCCGCGTGAACCGCGCGGCGGATCGACCGCCGCGCGTGCCGCGCGAGAGGCCGGCACGTGATTGGATACCGTTCGCAAGCAACCCGTGGAGAGGGAGGGCCGTCCGATGGCCGAGGAGATCCGCGCCGAGATGGTGGCCAATGTCTGGAAGGTCGTCGCGTCGGCCGGGGACACCGTGTCCGAGGGGGACACGCTGGTGATTCTGGAGTCGATGAAGATGGAGATCCCGGTGGTGGCCGAGTGCGACGGTGTGGTCAAGCAGCTCGCGGTCAACGAGGGTGACGTCGTCCAGGACGGCGACCTGATCGCGGTGATCGACTGACGATTCTCCCGGTCGCGGGTCGGACGGCGGACCGGGTCCGTCCCATGCCGGGGCGCTCTCCCGGCAGTTCGGTGGAATTCCCCTGACGCAACTTCGTCATCGGAATGACTTATTCGTGACGAGACGTTGACTCTCATCGATGGGAATGCCAGGCTCGACGCATCCACCGAACAGAGAACGGAGCTGTCATGCGCATGTTCCGCAGGGCCCTCGCGGCCACCGCCGTCGCCGGTGCGTTCACGGCGTCGATGCTGGCGGGGGCCGCCCCGGCGTCCGCCGCCACCGAGGGCGCGCAGGCGGTCGGCTGGTACAACGGCTACGGGTCGAGCTCCACCTCCTCGATGGCCATCTACATGGCGGAGAACGACGCCAAGTGGAAGGCGGAACTGGCGGGCTTCAACGCGTTCCTCGACTGCCGGACGACCTACAGCAACGTCACGCAGTCCGGGCCGTACTTCTTCAACGCGAACGTCCAGATCTACTGCTACAACTTCAGCTGACGACCGGTCCTGCACGCGGCGCGTCCGTCGGTACGCCGACGGACGCGCCGTCGTACGTGCGGTTGTGCCCGGTCTCACCCGGTGCGCGGGCGCAACCAGCAGTTCCCCCGGCCCTCCCGGCGTAGGCTGACCACCCGGGTCGGCACGTCGGTCACGCACCCGGGGGAGCTCATGAGCCAGGCCAAGCAGCCCGTCGCCGGACGTCCGAACGTCCGGCTCGTCCTCGTCGCCCTGATGATCGCGATGATGCTCGCGATGCTCGACAACATGATCATCAGTACCGCGCTGCCGCGCATCGTCGGCGAGTTCGGTGGACTCGACCACTTCACCTGGGTGGTGACCGCGTACGTCCTCGGCACCACCGTGTCCACGCCCATCTGGGGCAAGCTGGGCGACCTGTACGGCCGCAAGTCCGTTTTCCTCAGCTCGGTCGGCATCTTCCTGTTCGGCTCCGCCCTCTGCGGCACGGCCGGTTCGGCGATGCTGGGCGGCGCGGATAGCGGGATGGTCCAGCTCATCGCCTTCCGCTCGGTGCAGGGCCTGGGGGCCGGCGGACTGATGGTCGGCGTCATGGCGATCATCGGTGACCTGGTCCCGCCCCGGGAGCGGGGCCGCTACCAGGGTCTCTTCGCCGGCATCATGGCGATCGCCATGGTCGCCGGTCCGCTGGTCGGCGGGTTCATCACCGACCACCTTTCCTGGCGGTGGGCCTTCTACGTCAACCTCCCGCTCGGCGGGGTGGCCCTGGTGCTGCTGATCGTCACCCTGCGTCTGCCCCGGTACCGCACCGAGCACCGGATCGACTGGCTGGGCGCGGCGCTGCTGTCGGCCGGCATCACCGGGCTGGTGCTGATCACCACGTGGGGCGGCAACGAGTACGCCTGGCTCTCCCCGCAGATCCTCGGCCTGGGCGCCGTCGCGCTGCTCGCTCTCGGCGGTTTCGTCCTGGTCGAGCGGCGGGTGACCGAGCCGATCCTGCCGCTGGGCCTGTTCGCGAACCGGAACTTCGCCCTGGTGTCGGTGGTGGGGTTCCTGCTGGGCTTCGCGATGTTCGGGTCGATGAACTTCCTGCCGCTGTACCAGCAGACCGTGCAGGGAGCCTCGGCCACCGAGAGCGGACTGCTCCTGCTGCCCCTGATGTTCGGCATGCTGGTGGTGTCGCTGGTCGTCGGCCGGGCCATCACGCGCACCGGCCGGTACCGGGTCTTCCCGGTCGTCGGCGGCGTGGTGATGACCGTGGGCGTGGCCCTGTTCACCCTGCTGGACGCCGGCACCAGCCGGGTGGAGGCCGGGTTCTACATGGTCGTGTTCGGGGCCGGCATGGGTTTCCTGATGCAGACCACGATGCTGATCGCGCAGAACAGCGTCGAGCAGCGTGACCTCGGCGCGGCCAGCGGTGCGGCCACCTTCTTCCGCTCCATCGGCGGCTCGTTCGGCATCTCCCTCTTCGGCGCGGTCTTCGCCAACCGCCTCGCCGACTCGCCGGCCGGACCGGCGATCAGCGGTGGCACCAGCGAGCAGGGGGTGGATCCGGCCGCGTTGAACGCGCTCCCCGAGCAACTGCGGGCGACCGTGCTCGGTGGCCTGGCCGACTCCATCGCCCACGTCTTCGCCTGGGCGGTGGTCTTCACGGTGGCGGTCCCGGTGGTCGCCTGGTTCATCCGGGAGATCCCGCTCCGCTCCGGCCCCGAGATCCCTCCGGGCGACGGCACCGGAACGACGCCCTCCGGCGACGCGGGGACCACGCCTCCCGGCGACGCGGAGACCACGCCCTCCGGCGATGTGGGGACCACGCCCTCCGGGAGCGCCGGGGGCGGGGCACGTGGCGGCGCCGGAACCCGGGCCGGGGCGGTCAGTGCCGGCGGAGACGGCGGGTGAGCCGGTGCCAGAGTCGGCGCAACCGGTTCCCGGCCGGTGGGTCGCCGATCACCTGACAGGCCAGCACGATGCTCGCCTCGTCCAGGTCGGGCGTGGCGAGGGCCAGATGGGCCAGCGAGACGAGGATCGGCACCGGACGCTCCGCGCCCACCGCCACCGCGTCGGCGAGTCGTGCGGCCATCACCCCGGCCACGTCCGGGCGCACCGTCGGGTCGACCCAGGCGGCGGTGACCAGCGCGAAGAGAGCGGCCTCGGTGGTCCAGTCCTCCACGCCCCAGACCAGGTCGAGCAGCATCCGGCGGCGGATCGAGCCGGCCCACGGCTCGTCGGTGCGGTGGTGCAGCAGTCCCAGGCAGGCCCAGACCTGCACGCAGCGCACCCACAGCGACGGATCCTGACCGAGCACCACGCCGAGCGCGGTGGCCGGGGCGGCCGGCGGGTGCGCCAGCAGGGCGAGCAGGTCGACGCCGTCCAGGGTGGCCAACCCGACCGCCGCGTCGTACGCCGCCGGGGGGTGGGGCCAGGCGGGGTGGGCGAGCTGCCGGATCCGTTCCACCGCCTCGGCCGACGGCGTCGGCACCAGCGGTACGACACCGTCGTCGGTGTACCGCCACAGCGGCCGCACCCCGGCCCGCCGGGGTGCGCGTGGGTCCGGTCCGGCCACCTCGGTCGCCGCCACCCGTAGGCCGGGCCGGCTCGTGGCCAGGGTCCGCAGCGCGCTCGGCGGCGGTGGGGCGGGCAACCTCAGGGGCGGCCCGCCGGTGGGCTGATCGGTGGCGGTGAGCCGGCGCAACGCCTCCACCGCCGGCCCGCCGGCCGGGGTGAGCTGGCCGAGCCAGGGCCGCCCCCGGCAGCATTCGGCGAGGTCGCCGTGCTCGTGGGAGTCGTCGGGATGGTCCCGGGTGAAGTCGGCGAGCGCCACCAGGTGACCGACCCGCCCGTCGCGCTGGTGCCGTAGCCGGTGGGCGGTGTGCACCGCGCAGTCGAAGGTGGGATCCCGGGCCAGCGCCCGGTCGATCCAGGCCAGTGCCTCGTCGAGACGACCGTTGTCGGCCAGGGTGCCGGCGATGTCGGCGTAGACCGCGAGGTCGTCGGGGTCGTGTTCCACGGCGCGCCCGAGCGCGGCGAGCGCCTCCCGGGTGCGGCCGGCGCTGCGGTACGCGTACCCGAGCCAGACCTCGCCCAGCTTGGACGGCTGGGCGTGGACCCCCCGGGCGGCCCAGCGGATCGCCAGCTCGACCTCGCCGACCCGTCGGGCCAGCGCGGACGCCGCCCCCAGCAGCAGGCCGTGCTCGCTGTGCACGCTGACCGCGTGTCGGGCCAGGGTGAGGTACGGCCGCAGCGGCGCCCGGGCGGCCTTCGGCACCGGGTCGGGGACGGCCGCGCAGACCTGCATGAGGATCCGCGCGCCCCGTTCCGGGTCGAGGCGTTCGGCCAGCTCCGGCGCGGTGACCCAGGGCACGCCGGCCCAGTCGGCCTGCGGGGTGTGCCCGGTCGCGGCGGCGAGCAGTTCCAGCCCCTCGCCGGCCCGGCCGGCGGCGGCCAGCAGGTGGGCGCGGGCCACCACCGCGCCGACGAAGACGTGCTGCTCGATCGGGAAGAGGTCGATGCCGCCGCCGCTGACCGCGGCGATCCGGGCCAGCGTCTCGTGCACCTCGGGCATGGTCGGGGCGTACGCGATCGCGCCCGCGACGTGGCCGGCGGCGTGCCGCAGGTCGCCCTGGTCGAGCGCGAGTCGGGCCAGGGCCAGTTCACCCTCGGCGGAAAGGCGGGGGTCGTCCTCTCCCTCGGACACGGTGCCCTTTCACTCGGCGTGCTTCTCGGGTGCGGTCAGCGTAGGGGATGACCGGCTTCCCCGGGACCCCCCTGCGCATTCATGCTCGTTGCGTTGCCCGATCGGGGAAAAAAATGCAAGACTGAGCATGAAGCGCGCGGGAACGCGCAAGAGAGGGAGGTTACCGGTGACGGTTCCGGGGGCTGGCATGACCGCCGACATCGAGGAGCAGCCGGCCGGCTTCGCGCGGCTGCTCTCCGCCGAACACTGCGGGCCGATCGCCCGGGTGGCCGAGGTGATCGCCCGGCGGCGGCCCCGGCACGTGGTCTTCACCGCGCGCGGCACCTCCGACCACGCCGCGCTCTACGGCGCGTACCTCACCGAGATCCGCCTCGGCATCCCCGCCGGGCTCGCCTCGCCGAGCACGATGACGCTCTTCGGCGCCCGGCCGGACCTCTCCGACGCCCTCGTGGTCGGGGTCAGCCAGAGCGGTGGTTCGCCCGACCTGGTCGAGGTGCTCCGGGTGGCCCGCTCCGCCGGAGCGCTCACCCTCGCCGTCACCAACGCCCCGGGGTCGCCGTTGGCCGAGGCCGCCGAGCTGAGCGTCGACATCGCCGCCGGGCACGAGCGGGCGGTCGCCGCCACCAAGACATACACCGCCGAGCTGTTGGCCCTGCTGCTGCTGGTCGAGGGGATCCGCAACGGCGACGGCACCCTGCCGGCCGACGAGCGCGCGGCGCTCGACGCCCTGCCCGACCTCGCCGCCCGGACTCTCGCCGACCCGACCCCGACCCAGCTCGCCGCCCGCTACCGGTTCGCCGCGCGCCTGGTCACCACCGGCCGGGGGTACGCCTACCCGACCGCCCGGGAGGCGGCGCTGAAGCTGATGGAGACCTCCTACCTGCCGGCGCTCGCCTTCTCCGGGGCGGACCTGCTGCACGGCCCGCTCGCGATGACCGACCCGGACGTGCCGGTACTGGCCGTGGTCGGCTCCGGTCCCGGTGGCCGCTCGATGCGCGAGGTGCTGCCCCGGCTCGGCGAGCGCCGCGCCGACGTGGTCGTGGTCGGCTCCGCCGACGTCGAGGGCGCCACCCGGATCGCCGTCCCCGACGTCGACGAGCGGTACGCGCCGCTGCTCGACATCCTGCCGTTGCAGCGGCTCGCGCTCAGCCTGGCGCTCGCCCGGGGCGAGAACCCGGACGCGCCGCGTGGACTGAAGAAGGTCACCTCGACGATGTGACGGTGTCGGCGGGAAGCCGACCGGCCGGGCGACGCGGAGCGCGGCGTGGCACGCTGTCCGGGTGTCCACGCTGCGCGAACTCGCCGAGGAGCACACCCAGCTCCGTCCGGCCGACGTCGACCACCTGCACCGGATCGCCGGCGACTGGCAGCTCCTGTCCGACCTGTCCTTCGCCGACCTGCTCCTCTGGGTGCCCGTCGACGGCGACGAGAGCTTCCTCTGCGTCGCCCAGGTCCGCCCGACGACCGCCCCGACCGCGTACCTGGACGACCAGGTGGGACGGATCGTCGGCGGGCCCGAGGTGGCGCACCTGACGATCGCCTACAGCCAGGGTCGGATCTGGCGGGAGGGTGACCCGGTCTGGTACGGCGACGTCCCCGCCCGGCACGAGGCCATCCCGGTGCGGCTGCGTACCGCCGACGGCGAGGCCGGCGAGGTGATCGCCGTGGTGGGCCGGGACACCAACCTCTCCACCGCCCGCACGCCCAGCCAGCTCGAACTGAACTACCTCACCACCGCCGACGACCTGGCCCAGATGCTCGCCGACGGCACCTTCCCGCCGCCCCGACACCCGGGCGAGACGACCAGCGCCCCCCGGGTCGGCGACGGGCTGGTCCGGCTCGACGCCAGCGGCAAGGTCACCTACGCCAGCCCGAACGCGCAGTCGGCGTACCGGCGGCTCGGCTTCGCCTCGCATCTGGTCGGCGAGGACCTGGCGGTGCTGCACCGCCGGCTCGCCACCGACCCGCTGGAGGGCACCGACGCGGCCAACGGCATCCTCGCCGCGCTGCGCGGCGAGGCCCCGCCCCGGCGGGAGATCGACGCCCGGGGGGCGACCATGCTCACCCGGGCGCTGCCACTGATGCCGGCCGGGGTGCCGATCGGCGCGCTGGTGCTGGTCCGGGACATCACCGAGGTCCGCCGCCGGGACCGGGCGCTGATCACCAAGGACGCCACCATCCGGGAGATCCACCACCGGGTGAAGAACAACCTCCAGACCGTGGCGGCCCTGCTGCGGCTCCAGGCCCGCCGGGTCGGCATCCCGGCCGCCCGCGCGGCGTTGGAGGAGTCGGTACGCCGGGTCGCCTCGATCGCACTGGTCCACGAGACCCTCTCCATGTCCAGCGACGAGGCGGTCGAGTTCGACGGGATCGTCGACCGGGTGGCCCGCGCGGCGGCCGAGGTGGCCGCCACCGACACCCCGGTACGGATGCGTCGGGAGGGCAGCTTCGGCGTGCTGCCCGCCGAGATCGCCACCTCGCTGGTGATGGTCCTCAACGAATTGCTGCTCAACGCCGTGGAGCACGGCTTCCCGCCCAGCGACGCCGCCCCCGAGCCGGGTGCGGTGGCCGCCGGAGCGGAGGTGGTGGTCTCCGCGCACCGCTTCCGCAAGCAACTGCACGTCACCGTGGACGACAACGGCCGTGGGCTGCCGGCCGACTTCGACGCCGAGCGCGGCGGCAACCTGGGCCTGCAGATCGTCCGGGCCCTCGCCACCGGGGAGTTGCGGGGCAGCATCGAACTGCGCAACCGCGCCGACGGCGGCACGGAGGCGGTGCTGGTCGTCCCGCTGGCCGGTCCCCGCTCCCGCTGAGGCGCGCACCTCAGCCCGCTCGGGCGAGCAGGGCGACGGTGATGCCCGGCACCGTCCAACGGCCGGTGGGGGAGAAGCCGTCGAGCGCCTCCCGTTTCACCGTCGGCAGGGCGGCCACCGGGTCGGCCCGGTCGCCGGCCACCACCAGCCACACCCGGTCCACCCCGGCCAGGCAGCGGGCCGGTCGCTCGCACTCCGTCGCGCGCAGGTCGCCGGCCCGACGCGGGTCGCGGACGGCCAGCACGTCACGGGGACGCCCGTCGCCGAGGTGGTACGCCAGACCGAGGTCGAGGAAGAGGAAACCGTCCCGGGAGCCGTAGACGACTCCGTCGCCGGGTCGCTGACCGGCGGCGACGATCCGGGCCGCCGCGCGGTAGTCGACCTGGGCGGAGCGGGGCCAGTCGTGGGTACGGCGCAGGTCGAGCTGGGCCGGTGCGCCGAGGGCGGCGGTGATGCCGACCACCGCCAGGGCGGGGACCGGGCGTACCGAGGCGAGCAGCGCCCCGGCCGGAAGGCAGAGGAAGGGCGTGGTGAAGACCAGGTAGCGCGGCACCCAGACGGCGGTCACCAGCCCGGCGACGAAGAGCAGCGCGGCCGGCGCCGCCACCGCCGCCAGCATGATCCACCCCCATTTCCGGGCGACGGGCGTCCGCGCCGGCCCGCCACCGGACCCCGACGAGGCGGCGCCGGCGTCGGCCGGGCCGCTGTCGTCGTCGGCCCGACCGCCGTCGACGGGTCGGGCCACGTCCGTCTCGGCGGGGGTGCTGTCGACCGGTCGGGCGGCGCCGACCACGGCCAGGCCGACCAGCAGGCCGCCCACCACGGCGCTGGCGGTGAGCGAGCCGGGCAGTCCGGCCAGGTCGCCGAGGCGGGCCGGATCCACCCAGCTCAACTGGCGGGACTGCTGCCGCCGGGCGAGCAGCGCCAGCGGGACCGCCACCAGCGCCGCCGGCACCAGGGCGAGCAGCCAACGGCGGACCGCGCCCCGCACCGCCAGGGCGTGCGCGGCGAGCAGGGCCAGCGCGACCAGGTGGGTCAGGCCGAGGGCGGTCACCACTGCGGCGTACGCCGTCCACCGGCCCCGGCCGGGCCGGCGCAGCGCCGTGACCAGCAGCACGGTCGCGGCCACCGCCAGCAGGGTGGCGAGCGCGTACGGCCGGGCCTCCTGCCCGTACCGGGAGGTGCTCGGCAGCACCGAGAAGAGCAGCCCGCCCAGCCGGCCGGCCCGGGTTCCGAACAGGCGCTCCCCGAGGACGGCGGTGAGCCCGGCCGCCCCGGTCACGGCCAGCACGGAGGGGGCCCGTAGCGCCGTCACCGAGTCCCCGAAGACCGCCACCCAGCCGTGCAGGAGCAGGTAGTACGGGGCGACGGTGGCGTCGACGGTGGCCGCCAGCCGGGCCAGGTCGGGCAGCGGGCGGGTGGCCGCGCTCCAGGTGGCCAACTCGTCCCGCCACGGCTGGGCGTACCCGACCCCGGTGGAGGCGACGACGAGGGTCAGCAGCGTCGGCCAGAGCCACACCGGGCGGCCGGCGCGCCGTGACCACTCCCGCCGGCCGCCCGGCACGTCGGATCCGCCGACCACACCCCGAAGCGTCGCACGCGCCGGTCGCCGACGGCGGGATGATCGGGACAGGTCGATCTGTCCGGCCCGGTCCGGAGTGCGTGTTCCGAGGTCGCCCGTGATGTGGGATGCCACACCGGGACCTTGGCCGGGCTCTCGCAGGTGTGGCAGCATGGGCGGCATGACCGCCGCTGTCGAGCGCCGCTTCGTGGCCCGCCGCCACGTCGATTACGGCCGCGTCCGCAGCGCCATCTGTCCGGCCCACTGACGCCGCCCGACCCACCCCTTCGGGCGCGCACTCGCGCCGGCTCTCCGACACCGTTGTCTCCCGCCCGGTATCCCGGGCGGCCGGCGCGTCCCGCGCGCGTACCGACGCGATCACCAGACAACGGAGGACGCCGCGATGGCCGTCAACAGCACCCCGGACCGGCCCGAGCGCCCGGTGGCGACCGCCACCCGGGCCCCCCGCCGACCCCGGGGTGAGGGGCAGTGGGCGCTCGGGCACCGGGAGCCGCTCAACCCCAACGAGCGGATCAAGAAGGACGACGACCCGCTCAACGTCCGCGCCCGGATCGAGAACATCTACGCCCACCGGGGCTTCGCCTCGATCGACCCGCAGGACCTGCGTGGCCGGTTCCGCTGGTGGGGCCTCTACACCCAGCGCAAGGCCGGCATCGACGGTGGGCGGACCGCCGTGCTGGAGCCGCACGAGCTGGAGGACGAGTTCTTCATGCTCCGGGTGCGGGTCGACGGCGGGCAGCTCAGCCTGGCGCAGTTGCGGGTGGTCGCGGACATCTCGCGGGAGTTCGCCCGGGACACCGCCGACATCACCGACCGGCAGAACATCCAGTACCACTGGATCCGGGTCGAGGACATGCCGGAGATCTGGCGGCGGCTGGAGTCGGTGGGGTTGCAGACCACCGAGGCGTGCGGGGACTGCCCCCGGATCGTGCTCGGCAGCCCGGTCGCCGGGGTGGCCCGGGACGAGGTGCTCGACCCGACTCCGGCGATCGACGAGATCGTCCGCCGGTACGTCGGCGACAAGCAGTACTCCAACCTGCCCCGCAAGTTCAAGTCCTCGATCTCCTGGCTGGTCGACACCCCGTACGAGGCGAACGACATCGCCTTCCTCGGGGTGGAGCACCCCGACCACGGCCCCGGCTTCGACGTCTGGGTCGGTGGCGGGCTCTCCACGAACCCGATGCTCGCCAAGCGGCTCGGGGTGTGGGTGCCGCTGGCCGAGGTGCCCGACGTGTGGGCCGGTGTGGTGGGCATCTTCCGTGACTACGGCTACCGCCGGCTGCGCAACCGGGCGCGGCTGAAGTTCCTGGTCGCCGACTGGGGTGTGGAGAAGTTCCGGGAGGTGCTGGAGAAGGAGTACCTCGGCCGGGCGCTGCTGGACGGTCCGGCGCCGGAGCTGCCGTCGAAGCCGCTGGACCACATCGGGGTGCGGGAGCAGGCCGACGGGCGTAACTACGTCGGGGCCGCCCCGGTGGTCGGGCGGGTCTCCGGCACCCAGCTCGCCCAACTCGCCGACGTGGTCGAGGCGCACGGCAGCGACCGGGTGCGGCTCACCCCGTACCAGAAGCTGCTGGTGCTGGACGTGGCGCCGGAGCGGACCGACTCGCTGGTGGCGGCGCTGCGCGGGATCGGCCTGGAGGCGGAGCCGTCGGCGTGGCGGCGCGGGACGATGGCCTGCACCGGCATCGAGTACTGCAAGCTCGCGATCGTCGAGACCAAGGCCCGGGGCGAGGAACTGGTGGCCCGGCTGGAGGAGCGGCTGCGCGGGTTCGACGCGGACATCTCCATCCACATCAACGGCTGCCCGAACGCCTGCGCCCGGACGCAGGTCGCCGACATCGGTCTGAAGGGGCAGCTCGTGGTCGGCCCGGACGGCCGCCAGGTCGAGGGCTTCCAGGTGCACCTGGGCGGTGGGCTCGGCATGGCGCAGGGCCAGACCGCAGGCTTCGGCCGGAAGCTGCGCGGCCTGAAGACCACCGCCGAGGAACTGCCCGGGTACGTGGAGCGGGTGGCCCGGCGCTACCTGGCCGGCCGGGCCGAGGGGGAGACGTTCGCGAACTGGGTGATCCGGGTCGACGAGGAGGAACTCCGATGAGCGAACCAGACAGAGACATCAGTGTGCCCCGTCGCGGCGAGGTGACCCGATGAGCGAGACCCGGTCGGTGCCGCTGTACTGCCCGTACTGCGGCGAGGAGGACCTGCGGCCGAGCGAGGCCGGACACGGCGCGTGGGAGTGCCACGCCTGCGTGCGGGTCTTCACGGTGAAGTTCACCGGGCTGCTCTCCCGGGCGGCCGCCGGCCCGGCGGGGGCGGGTTCCGTGCCGGGGACGGTGACCCGATGAGCGGCCTGGTGTCGGCGGCCGAACTCGGGCTGGTCGGCCCCGGCCGCCCGGCCCCGGCCGAGGCGGGCCGGCGCAGCCCGGAGGAGCTGCGGGAACTGGCCACCCGGGCCGGCCGGGAGCTGGAGGGTGCGCCGGCCCTGGAGATCGCCCGCTGGGCGGCCGAGACCTTCGGTGACCGGCTCTGCGTCACCAGTTCGATGGCGGACGCCGTTCTGGCCCACCTGGTCTCCCGGGTCGCGCCCGGGATCGACGTGGTCTTCCTGGACACCGGCCTGCATTTCCCGGAGACGCTGCGGATCCGCGACGAGGTGGCCCGCACGTTGCCGGTGAACGTCCGCTCGATCCGCCCCCGGCTCACCGTGGGCCAGCAGGACGGCGAGTACGGCCCCCGCCTGTTCAACAAGTCGCCGGACGACTGCTGCCGGCTGCGCAAGGTGGAGCCGCTGGAACGGGCGCTGGGCGGCTACGACGCCTGGGCGGCCGGGCTGCGGCGGGACGAGTCGCCCACCCGGGCGAACACCCCGGTGGTCGGGTACGACGAGCGGCGCGGCAAGGTGAAGGTCAACCCCATCGCGGCCTGGACCCAGGCGGACGTGGACGCCTACGTCGCCCGGCACCGGGTGCCGGTGAACGACCTGTTCCGGCAGGGCTACGGCTCGATCGGGTGCTGGCCGTGCACCCGGCGGACGAAGGCGGGGGAGGACCCGCGCGCCGGTCGCTGGGCGATGTTCGAGAAGACCGAGTGCGGACTGCACGTCTGATCCCCGGGGGAGCGGGGCGGGCGGCCCTCGCCGGTGCCCCGGCACCGGCTGCCCCGCCCGGCTGGCCGTTCGCGGATCCGGGCCCCGGGGTGTCGGCGCGGGCTTCCTCCGCCGGCCCGGCGACCGGTCACCGGGATCCCGCGCGGGCAGGTCGGCCCCGGGCTGTCACCGGGGTCGATCCGGTCGTCCTGGTCGCCCACGGCAGCCGGGATCCCCGTGCCGCCGTCGCGACCCGGGCGTTGGCCGAGGCGGTCGCCGCCGCGCGGCCCGGCTCGGTGGTCCTGCCGAGCTGGCTGGACCACACCGAGCCCACGCCGGTCGAGGTGCTGCGGGGACTGGCCGCCGCCGGGCACCCCCGGGCGGTGCTGGTGCCGTTGCTGTTGACCGCCGCGTACCACCGGCGGGTGGACGTTCCGGCGGCGGTGGCGGAGGCCGGGGCCGCCGGACCGCCGATGGCGGTGCGGGTGACCGACGTCCTCGGGCCGGTCGGTGAGGTGGTGGACGCCACACTTCTGGGCGGGCTGCGACAGCGGCTGGCCGAGGCGGGGGCGGACCGGTTCGACGCGTTGGTGTTGGCGGCGGCGGGGACCCGGGACGCGCGGGCCCGTGCCTCGGTGGGACGGGTGGCTGCGGCGCTCGGTGCGAGCTACGGGGTGCCCTGCCGGGTGGCGTACGCGTCGGCCGCCGCGCCGACCACCGGTACGGCGGTGGCCCGGCTGCGGGCGGCAGGGGCCAGTCGGGTGGCGGTGTCGGCGTATTTCCTGGCGCCGGGGCTGTTCCACGACGCGGTGACGGCAGCGGCCCGGGAGGCCGGCGCGGTGGCGGTCTCCGCCCCGCTCACCGACACTGCGGACCTGGTCCGACTGGTCCTCACCCGGATCACGCCCGCCGCCTTCCCGACGGGGTGACCACGAGGTCGGCGGGTCGTCCGGTGGCCGACGCCATGGTCGGCGGGACGCGGAGCGGGGTCCACGGGCGGGTGGAAAGGAAAACGCCCCGCCAGCCGGGCTGGCGGGGCGTTCCGGTGGTGTGTGTGGTCAGGCGGAGTGAGCGCGCAGCACCCGGAGGCCGCCGCGGCGCTTGACGGCGCGACGCTCCTCCTCGCTCATTCCACCCCAGACGCCGGCGTCCTGACCGGACTCCAGTGCCCACTTCAGGCACTCGTCGGTCACGGAGCACCGCCGGCAGACGGCCTTGGCCTGCTCGACCTGCAGCAGGGCCGGCCCGGACGTCCCGATCGGGAAGAACAGCTCCGGGTCCTCGTCGCGGCAGGCAGCATGGTGGCGCCAGTCCATGGCGGCAACACTCCTCATTCTGGGTGGGTGGCAGTTCTTGCTGTTTCCGTTTTCCATATGCATCCGCAGTGCCGATGGTGACGGTTCGCGTTCATCGAATCAGCATTGCGTGAGCAGGCCGTTAGCCCTGGGGCAGTGCGGAACAGCTCAACACGTCGAGCATATCCACGCAATGTCCCGGTAACTCAAGTCCGCTTGTGAATACTTTCACGAACTACCGGAATGTCAAGGGTGACGCTCCGAAAAACTTCTCGGCGGTGAGCAAGCTCACGACCTGTTTGTCCGGTTTCCCGGACCGGCTCGCCCGCACCGCCCCGTAGCCGAGGATCAATATAGTACAGTCCGCGCGACATTGCAGGCATATCCGGCACCTCGCCCTCCTGGCGCGTCGCCGTCGCGCCAACCGAGGGCAGTACCCCAGACTCAGCAGATTACTCTCAGTGCGGCGGGTACGGATATGAATCTAACTTTCTCCCGCTCTCCAAGGTAGTCCCCGTCGAGTTGGAACGCCTGCGGACGGGCCGCGACCAAGGTGAACTCGGCCACGTCGTGGAGGCGGAGCACCTGTCGCCCCCGGGGGTCCGGTTGGCGGGAGAACATCTGAGTCACCGTACGTGACGTGCTCGCCACCCTTAGCTGACGAAGCGCCATCACGTCAAGGCCAAGGTCGAATGAGGCGTCCGGGTTCGGGTTGATCTCTCGCTCGCCGAGGTACGTCCAAGGCGCGGTGTTCTGGATGATGGCCGTTGCCAACTCGCCTTCCGACTCCTCTCCCGGACGCTCCAACCGGATCATCGGATGGCGTCGGTCGGAGCCGAGGAAGTACTGATTCACCGCAGCGCGAAGATATAGCGACGGAGTGGAAACACGACCCCGCTTCCGTGCCATTTCCACGCGATGCACGACCGCCGCGTCGAGGCCGAAGCCGGCGCAGAAGGTGAAGTAGCGATCGTCGGCGCGGCCGAGCCCGATCGTCCGGGAACGGCCCAATCGGAGCCCTTCCAGGATCATGCTGGTGCCGTCCGGCCATTCCCGGGGCAGACCCAGCGCCCGCGCGAAGACGTTCGTCGACCCACCCGGCACGGTGGCGAGCGCGGGCAGGCGGTCGGCCGACGTGCCACCGGTGACGGTCGGCGGGTCGGCGGTCATCAGTCCGTTGACCACCTCGTTGACCGTGCCGTCGCCACCGAGCGTGACCACCAGGTCGACGCCCTCCTCGGCCGCCTCCCGGGCCAGGTCGGTGGCGTGGCCCCGGCGACGGGTGTACCGCACCGCGAGGTCCACCTCACTGCGCAGCGCGCGGACCAGTACGTCCCGGCTGCGTTCGCTCGTGGTGGTGGCCTTCGGGTTGACTACCAGGACGGCCCGCATGGCCGGACTGTACCGCGATCCCGCACGGGTATCGTGTCGCCGTGACGATCGACTCCGACCCGGTGCCCACCACGCTGAGTTGGGCAGTCCGCCTGCTGTGGGCAGAGGCGGTCGCCCTCGGGCTGGTCGCCGCCTGGCTGGTCTACGAGAACCTCACCGCCGACGCGCTCGACCTCGCCTCGGCAGTGCTCGTCACCGTCTTCGCGGCCGGTGGCGCGCTGGCGCTCTGGGCGCTCGGCACCGCGCTGACCCGTCGCCGGGCCGGTGCCCGTGCCCCCGCGATCGTGCTCCAGCTCATGCTCCTGCCGATCGGCTGGTACATGATCCAGGGCGGGCTGGGCTGGCTCGGGGTGCCGTTGATGGCGCTCGGCGTGGGGGTGTGCGCGCTCCTGCTCGCCCCGGCCACCACCCGGGCGCTCGGTCTGCTGGACTGACGCCGTCCGGCCCGCCGGGCACGCCCCACGGCGACAGCGGTCCGGTTGCGGACGGCCGTTCGGCGGCGTCAGTGGGTGGCGCGGCGGGTGAGCAGTGAGATGGTGGCCCGGCCGTCGGTGGCGGTCGCGGCGGCCGACGTGGTCAGCGCGGTGAGCACCTTCCAGGCGAAGGAGGACTCGGCCGGCAGCTTCGCGCCCCGGACCGTCGGCACGGTCACCTCGACGGTCAGCGCGTCCTCGGTGACCGCGAAGGAACACTCCAGCTCGGCGTCGCGGGTGGCGATCGCGAGCAGCATGGCGCAGGCCTCGTCGACCGCGATCCGCAGATCCTCGATCTCGTCGAGGGCGAACTGGAGACGCGCGGCGAGGCCGGCGGTCGCGGTCCGCAGCACGCTGAGATAGCCGCCGTCCGCAGGCACGGTGAGGTGTACGACGTCCTCGTCGGCCGTCGTCCGCCCGGTCAGTTGAGTCACGCTCATCCCCCCGGTCGCGGACTCTACCCGGTCGGGCCGACGGGCGCTCCGCCAGCGGTGGACGCGGCGGCGAGCCGCCGCAACGCGGCCCCCTCCAGCCGGTACGGCACCCAGTCGTCGACGGTGCGGGCGTCGATCGCCCGGTAGAACCCGGCGGCCGGGTTCCAGTCGAGCATCATCCACTCCAGTCGGCGGTAGCCCCGCTCGACGCAGCGCGCGGCGAGGGCCGCCAGCAGCAGCCGTCCCGCCCCGGTGCCCCGGGCGGCCGGACGGACGTAGAGGTCCTCAAGGTGGATGCCGTGGGTCCCCTCCCAGGTGGAGAAGGTGAGGAACCACAGGGCGAATCCGACCGGCTGCTCCGCGGCGTCGAGCGCCACGTGACCGAAGAGCGCCGGTGCCGGGCCGAACAGCGCCGCCTCCAGCTGCCCGGCGGTGAGGTGGCACCGGTCGGCGGCCCGTTCGTACTCGGCCAACTCGTGCACCATGGCGACGACGGCCGGTACGTCCGCGGGACGTACCGGCCGGATCGCCGGTGCTACTGCGGCGAGGGTCACGCCTGCTTGGTCTCCCAGAAGATCTTGGAGATCTCGTCGATCTTCTGGAGCAGCTCGTCGGCCTTGGCCGGGTCGATGGTGCCCTTGGCGCCGTTGGCGCCGGCCAGCTTGGTGGCCTCGTTGAACAGCGTGTGCAGGTTCGGGTACTTCTCGAAGTGGGCCGGCTTGAAGTAGTCCGTCCACAGCACCCACAGGTGGTGCTTGACCAGCTCGGCGCGCTGCTCCTTGATGATCAGGGCGCGGGTGCGGAACTCCGGGTCGGTGTTCGCCTGGTACTTCTCGCAGATGGCCTTGACCGACTCGGCCTCGATCCGGGCCTGCGCCGGGTCGTAGACACCGCACGGCAGGTCGCAGTGGGCGCTTGCGGTCACGCGCGGCGTGAAGATGCGGGGAAGACGCATCGGGATCCTCCATGAGACGTTTGCGATGATCCGAGATGACATTACTCCTGGAGTTGCTCCCCGACGGTGCGGAGGTGAAACCCGGTGACCGCTGGTGGCGGCGGGTCGGCCCGGACGCGCTGGCCGCTCACCGCCGTACTGGTGACCGGGCCCTCCATGGCCCCGACGCTGCGGCACGGGGACGCCCTGCTGGTCCGGCGCGGCGGTCGCGCCATCCGTCCGGACGACATCGTGGTCGCGGTCTTCCGTAGCCGGCCGGACCTGCTGGTGGTCAAGCGCGCGGTCCGCCCGGCCGACGGCGGCTGGTGGGTACGCGGGGACAACGAGTTCGTCACCGACGACTCCCGCGTCCACGGCGTGGCCGACGTGTGGGGACGGGTGGTGGCGCGCTACTGGCCGCAGCCCCGGCGCTTCAGTAACCGACGGTTATGACCCTACTCACATTCGAGGTTCATGCCGGACACTATGCTCGGGCAGTGCCCGGGTGACCCCCCGCACCGCGCGCCGCCCGCTGCCGCTGACCAACGTGGCCCGGCTGGCCGGTCCATCTGCTCGACAGATCCTGGAGTCACCATGTCATCGTCTTCTGTGGATCCCGCTGATCCCGTCTTCCGGCTGCACGCCGGCGGCAAGATGGCCGTCACCTCGACGGTGCCGCTGACCAGCCGGGAGGATCTCTCCCTCGCCTACACCCCGGGCGTCGCCCGGGTCTGTGAGGCCATCGCCGCCGATCCCGCCCTGGTGGACGACTACACATGGGTGTCGCACACCGTCGCGGTGGTGACCGACGGATCGGCCGTACTCGGCCTGGGCAACATCGGTCCCCGTGCCGCGATGCCGGTGATGGAGGGCAAGGCGGTGCTGTTCAAGCAGTTCGGCGGCGTGGACGCCGTGCCGATCTGCCTGGACACCCAGGACGTCGACGAGATCGTCACGGCGGTGACCGCCCTGGCCCCGTCGTTCGGTGGGATCAACCTGGAGGACATCAGCGCGCCGCGCTGCTTCGAGATCGAACGTCGCCTCGACGAGGCCCTCGGCATCCCGGTCTTCCACGACGACCAGCACGGCACCGCCATCGTCGTGCTGGCCGCCCTACGCAACGCGGCCCGCCTGCTCAACCGCAAGCTCGGCGACCTGCGGGTCGCGGTCAGCGGTGCCGGCGCGGCCGGGATCGCGGTCACCAAGATGCTGATCGCCGGGGGCGTCAACCCGGACGAGGTGGTGGTCTGCGACTCGCGGGGCATCATCGGCCGGGACCGCGCCGACCTCACCGCGACCAAGGCCGAACTGGCCGCCATCACCAACGCCGCCGGGCGGCACGGGGACATCACCGAGGCGTTGCGTGACGCCGACGTGCTGATCGGCGTCTCCGGCGGTCAGATCCCGGAGGCCGCGGTGGCCGGGATGGCCTCCGGCGGCATCGTCTTCGCCCTGGCGAACCCCACCCCGGAGGTGCACCCGGAGGTGGCCGCCCGGCACGTCGCGGTGGTCGCCACCGGCCGCAGCGACTACCCCAACCAGATCAACAACGTGCTCGCCTTCCCCGGCGTGTTCCGGGGGGCGCTGGACGCCCGGGCCACCCGGATCACCGAGAACATGAAGGTGGCGGCGGCCGACGCGATCGCCGGGGTGGTCAGCGAGACGCTGACCGCGGACGCGATCGTGCCCTCCCCGCTCGACCCCCGCGTCGCCCCGGCCGTCGCCGAGGCCGTCGCCGAGGCGGCCCGCGTCGACGGCGTCGCCCGCGCCTGAACCACCGGCAGACCGGAGGGCTCCCGCTCGCTCGATGGGCGGGAGCCCTCCGTCTCTCCCGACGACGACCTGGGCCGCGCCTCGGACGCCCCCTGCCCTGGGCAGGCTTGTCGGGGGGTGTCCGGGAACGCCCACGACGGATCAGGTGCAGCGGCTGCGCCGGATCAGGTGCCAGGCGAGCAGCGTGCCGGCGATGGCGAGCACCGCTCCGACGCCGACCGACAGCACGAGGCCGGTTCGTCCGGCGGGTTCCGCCGCGGTGGCCTCGACCGGTACGGGGAAGGTCAGTTTCCCCTCCGTCTCGCGTTCCACCGTTCCACTGGTCAGCACCAGTCGGGCGGTCCACCGGCCGGGGGCGAGAGGTTCGGTCACCTCCGCGCTGACCTGGCCGGTCTGGCCCGGGAGGATCGTGACGCCGGTCGTGACGCTGAAGGGGCCGACCCTGGCCGTGCCGGACTCGCGGGACAGGGTGAGGGTTCCGTTCATGTCCAGGGCCCGCTCACCGGTGTTGTGTACCCGCGCGGTGACGACGGGCCATTCCCCGGGGCCTCGGCCGGCGGTGAGTCCGTCGATCCGGAAGTCCGTGGGCGGTTCGCCGCCGGGGCCGACGTCGAGGTAGATCCGCACGCCCACCCGGCGGATCTGGCCGATGTTGCTGCCGTCGGTCGGTGGTTTGGTGACCTGGGCGAGGAGGGCCGCGTACCGTTCGCCCCGGGACGCGGACTCCGGCACGCTGATGGTGACCTTGACGGCTCTCTTGGCGCCGGGCGGCAGGTCGATGTCGGGTACCTCGGTGCGCACCCAACTGCTCAGCTCGTTGCCGCCGCGACCGTCAAAGGCGGTGAAGACGTTCTCCCGGACGGTCGCGCCCGCCGCGTACAGCTCGATGTGCTGCCGCTCCGGGGACGAGTTCTGGATCTCGACACGGCGGTGGATGGTGGTACCCGGTTTGAGGTGGTCCACGATGTACGCCCGGGCACGGGGGTCCTTCACCCGGGCGGCCGGGATGTCCAGCATCCGGATGCTGATGGTCGGATCGTCCTCGACCCGGTGCGTGGTTCCTGGGAAGGCGGTGGCTGGCGATGCGGGCACCGCGAACGCCACGACGGCGACGGACGCCAGCACCACCAGCCACCGGACGCGGTCACAGGACAGTGTGGGTCACCGTGCCCGTGTAGACCCCGGCGACAGCGGTTTCGGGGATGTTGACCACGAGCGTCGGGTTCCAGGTGGCGGAGTTGTCGCCGTTGCCGCCGGTCAGGGAGAACGCCGTCCGCGGCACGTTGATGATCACTGCGTCACCGGGACCGGGCTGGCCAGGGGTGAAGGTGCCGTTGCCCGTCGTGGCGGTCGCGCCGCCGGACCAGTAGAGAACGTTGATGTTGGGGATCGTCTCCGCCGGGGTGCCACCGCCGGTGGTGAAGTCGGTGGCGATGACCGTCGCGGTCCAACTCGCGTTCAGGGCGGCGCGTTGGTCTGTCACGGTCACCGGCCCGATCTGTCCCGAGACGGTGTCACCGGGATTTCCGGCGCCGATGTTCGCCGTGGCCGGAACGGAGATCGCGAGTCCGTCCTCGGCCGCGACGGTCAGGGTGACGATGGTGTCCTCGGCCAACGCCGGGGAGGCGAGCCCGATGGCCAGTGCGGTGCCGGCCAGGCCGGCGACCAGGAATTTTGCCCTCACGAAAGATTCCCACCTTTGACTATGGAATGCAACGGACAGAAGTAACTTAAAGCCGCATATCAGTAGACATCGGTGAAACGGCGAATTGGGCCTTGAGGCATCCGGCGGGCCTTCCCGGGCCGTTGCCGAGCGTCACGTGGCGGGGGCTGCACGCCACCGTCATCCTTGTTACCGTGCCGACCATGCGTGCCGCCTTCGCCTCCCGATTCGACGACGCCGACCCACTCGCCGCCCTCACCGTGGGAGAGCAGCCCGAGCCGACCCCCTGGGACGACGACTGGGTGACCGTCCGGGTGCTGGCCAGCTCGCTCAACCACCACGACCTCTGGTCGCTGCGCGGCGTCGGCCTGGGCGAGGACCGCCTGCCGATGATCCTCGGCTGCGACGCGGTGGGCGTCGACCCGGACGGCAACGAGGTCGTCGTCTACCCGGTGATCGCCGACAAGGGCGACCCGCGCGGCATCTCCCTCCTCTCCGAGCACGCCCAGGGCACCCTCGCCGAGCGGGTGGCCGTCCCCCGGGCGAACCTGCTGCCGCTGCCCGCCGGGCTCTCCGTCACGGACGCCGCCTGCCTGCCCACCGCCTGGCTCACCGCCTGGCGGATGCTCCGGACCGTCGGACGGGTCGACGAGGGCGACGCCGTGCTCGTGCAGGGCGCCGGCGGCGGGGTCGCCACCGCGGCCGTGGCGCTCGCCCTGGCGATGGGCAAGCGGGTCTACGCGACCAGCCGGGACGCAGCCAAGCGGGAGCGGATCGCCGCGCTGGGCGCGACCGCCGTGGCGCCGGGGGCCCGGCTGCCGGAGCGGGTCGACGTGGTCATCGAGACGGTCGGCGCGGCCACCTTCGACCACTCGCTGAAGTCGGCCGCGCCGATGGCCCGGATCGTCGTCTCCGGGGCGACCGCCGGGCACGAGCCGAAGGTCAACCTGCGCCGGATCTTCGCCATGCAGTTGCAGATCCTCGGCACCTCGATGGGCACCCGGGACGACATGGCGCAGCTGCTCGCCTTCTGCGCCGAGCGTGCGGTGCGGCCGGTGGTCGACAGCGTGCACCCGTTCAGCCAGGTGGCCGAGGCGTTCGCCCGGCTGCACTCCGGTGACGTCTTCGGCAAGGTCGTCGTCGACCACACCCGCTGACCCCTGACCGGACACCCCGCTCGACGGCTTCCGGTGGCGCCCTGACCGGTGACGGTCGGGGCGCCCGTCGGCGCGTCCCGAGGCGGTCGTCGAGGGACGGTCAGAGGCGGTCGTCCAGGGTGGCGAGGCCGCCCCGGGCCGCGTCCACCGGCAGCCGGCCCCGGGCCGCCTCGTCGCCGTAGAGGCTCCAGCGCAGGAACTCGATCGTGGTGTCCGAGACGACCCGCAGGGACGCGCCGTCGGCGAGCAGGGCCCGCCCGTGGTCGCCCCGGGGCAGGCTCAGCATCGCCTTCGGCCAGGGAACCCGGTCGTAGGCGGCCCGGCCGGAGGCGTAGTCGACCACCTCGTCGAGTTCGCCGTGCACGAAGAGCTGCGGGGCGGCGGCGCCGACGAACGTGCTGCCCACGCCGAGCGCGGTGCCGGCGAGGACGACCCCGGCGTCGAGCCGCTCGTCCCGGTCCAGGGTGAACAGGCCGATGGTGGTCACCCCGCCGGCGGAGTGCCCGGTGGCGGCCACCCGGTCGGTGGCCAGCCGCCCGCGCAGCGGGTCGCCGGCCCGCTCGTCCAACCCCAGCACCTCGGTGAGCACGTACGACACGTCGGCCGGCTGGTTCAGCACGTCGAGCGGGTTGACCTGGGCGCCCCGGCTGGTGTGCGGGAAGGTGGGCGCGGCGACCACGAATCCCGCCGCCGCCCACCGGGTGAGCAGGGCGGCGTAGTCGGCGGGCCGGGCACCGAGGCCGTGGCTGAACACGACCACCGGGAAGCGGCCCCCGGCGACCGGGGCGGACCGTTCGGCCGTGCCGCCCGCCTCGCCCCGGGCCGGATACCAGAGGGTCACCGGCAGGGGCCGGTCGCCGTCCCGGTTCAGCGGGAGCTGGCGCACGCCGACCGCGAACGTCTGCTCCGGCGCCCGCCCGCGCGGGACCCCGGGGCCGGGCGTGGCGGTCGCCGACGGTTCGGCCGCCGGGGACCGGGTGGTCGGGGCGGCGTCCGTCGAGCACGCGGCCAGCCCCACGGTGAGCAGCGTGGTGGCGACGAGCGCGGCGGTACGGCGACGGGGCATGCCCCCGATTGTGCCTCGCGGAACGCCGCGCCCGACCCGATGACCAGGGTGCGGACCGTGGAACCGGGGTCGACCCGGCGGCTTAGCGCGCGACGCCGAGCCGGTCCTCGAAGGCGGTCACCCCGGGCAGCCGGGCGCCGGCCGCGATCCGCCGTCCGGACGTGGGGTCCTCGTAGAGCCGCCAGCGCAGCAGGTCGGTGGTGGTGGCGAGGACCTGCGCGAAACCGGGGCGGCCGGGGGTGAGGTACTCGCCGTGCCCCTGGCCGGGCAGGGTCAGGAACGCCCGGGGCCAGTCTGAGCGGTCGTACCCGGCCCGGCCGACGTGCCACGGCACGACCTGGTCGGCTCCGCCGTGCACGAAGAGCAGGGCGGCCGGTGGCCCGGCGAAGCTGCCCGCTATGCCGCCCCCGGCGATGATGACACCCGCGCGCAGTCGTGCCGAATGACCCGAGGCGAACATGCCGGCGGTGGTGAACCCCCCGGCCGAGTGCCCGGCGGCGGCCACCCGGCCGGTGTCCAGGTGCCCGGCGAGCAGGTCGCCGGGGGTGCCGTCCAGCCGGATCAGGTGGCGGATCACGCGCCAGGCGTCCGCCGGCTGGTTGCGCACGTCGGCCCGGTCGAACCGGGGCGAGCGGAGGTTGGTGTTCGGGTAGGTCGGCGCGGCCACCACGAATCCCGCCGCCGCCCACCGGGTGGTCAGCGCGGCGTGCAGCGCGGGGACGCTGCGCAGCCCGTGGCTGTACAGCACGACCGGGAACCGGCCCGGCGCGACCGACCGGCCGACCGCCGGGTACCAGACGGTCACCGGCAGCGGGCGGGCCGACCGGGGCTCGACGGTGAGCGTCCGCATGCCGACGTCGTACGCCTCCCGGGGGACCGGGCGGGGCGCCGACGCCGTGCCGGGAGCGGCGGTGGCCGTTCCGCACCCGGCCACCAGCGCCGCCAGCAGCACGGCGAGCAGGCGAGACAGCTTCATGTTGCAGACGGTAGGTGGCGGCGGGGCCGGGCGGTCCCGCTTTCCGGACCGGGTACGCCCACCGGCCGGTCGGTCCGGCCGACCCGGTCGGCGTACGGACGGTTCGCCGGGCCCGGGTTGCGCGGCTTCGATACCCTCGTCGGCATGGCTGACGACTCCGTCGACCCGGGTGGGGGCATCGAGTCGTTCCGCGCCTTCGTGCCCGCCCCGGACCTGGCCAGCCAGATCGGCCCGCCGGTGTCGCAGTCGTCGAAGCCCTCGCTGATTCTCGCGGTGGTGGTGGCCTCGGTGCTGCTCTCCCTGGCCTTCTGGATCGCGCTGGGCTGACCGCCCGGCTCAGGCTGCCCAGCTCGGGCTGCCTCCGCTCAGGCCGCCCAGCTCGGGCAGCATCCGGTCGGGCCGCCCGGTGGTCGGGCCGCCGCTCCCGGTGCGCTCAGCCGGCGGCGACCACGGAGCGGGCCGCCCGGGCGATCTCCCGTTCCTCGTCGGTGCCGACCACGCAGACCGCGACCTCGGCGCCGTCCGGCGAGACGATCCGGTCCCCGTCGCCGGTGGCGTTGCGCGTCGGGTCGACGCTGATCCCCAGCCGTTCCAGCCCGGCCAGCGCGGCGGCGCGTACCGGCGCGGCGTGCTCGCCCACCCCGGCGGTGAAGGTGACCGCGTCGACCCGTCCGAGCAGGGCGTAGTACGCCCCCACGTAGCCGGTGATCCGTCGGCAGTAGACGTCGAAGGCGAGCGCCGCCGCCGGGTCGCCGTCGGCGCGGCGGGCCAGCACCTCCCGCATGTCGTTGGCCCCGGCCAACCCGAGCAGCCCGCTGCGGTGGTTGAGCAGGTCGTCGAGTTCGTCGACGCCGAGACCGCCCTCGCGGTGCAGGTGGAACAGGATCGCCGGGTCGAGGTCGCCGCTGCGGGTGCCCATCACCAGGCCCTCCAGCGGCGACATCCCCATCGAGGTGGCGATGCTGCGTCCACCCGCCACCGCGCAGGCGCTCGCCCCGTTCCCCAGGTGCAGGGTGATCGTGTTGGTCTCCCCGTACGCCCGGTCGAGCAACTCCGCGGTGCGCCGGGAGACGTACGCGTGCGAGGTGCCGTGGAAGCCGTACCGGCGGACGCCGTACCGCCGGGCGGTCTCCCGGTCGACGGCGTAGGTGGCGGCGGCCTCGGGCAGGGTGTGGTGGAACGCGGTGTCGAAGACCGCGACCTGCGGGGTCTCCGGCAGCAGGTCGCGGGCCACCTCGATGCCGGCCAGGTTCGCCGGGTTGTGCAGCGGCGCGAGCGGGAACAGGTCGCGGATCGCGGCGAGCACCCCGTCGTCGACCCGCACCGGCTCGGTGAAGCGCTGCCCGCCGTGCACCACCCGGTGCCCGACCGCGACCAGGCCGGTCAGGTCCAGCCCGGCGAGGATCTCCCGGACCGCGCCGGCGTGGTCGGCCGGGCCACCGCCGGGCTCGCCGATCCGCTCGACGGTGCCCCGGTCCCGCACGGTGTCCCCCTCGTAGAGGCGGTACTTCACCGACGACGACCCGCTGTTGAGCACCAGCACCCGACTCACGACGACTCCCCGCTGCCGGCGGCCTGGATGGCGGTGATCGCCACCGTGTTGACGATGTCGGCGACGGTGGCGCCCCGGGACAGGTCGTTGACCGGCCGGCGGAGGCCCTGCATCACCGGGCCCACCGCGACCGCGCCGGCCGAGCGCTGCACCGCCTTGTACGTGTTGTTGCCGGTGTTCAGGTCCGGGAAGACGAAGACCGTGGCCCGCCCGGCCACCGGGCTCTCCGGCAGCTTGGTGGCCGCCACCTTCGGGTCGATCGCCGCGTCGTACTGGATCGGTCCCTCCACCAGCAGGTCCGGCCGGCGCTCCCGGACCAGCTTGGTGGCCGCCGCGACCTTCTCCACGTCCGCGCCCGCGCCCGAGCTGCCGGTGGAGTAGGAGAGCATGGCGACCCGGGGGTCGATGCCGAACCGGGCGGCGGTGTCGGCCGAGGAGATCGCGATGTCGGCGAGCTGGGCGGCGTCCGGGTCGGGGTTGACCGCGCAGTCGCCGTAGACCAGCACCCGGTCGGCGAGGAGCATGAAGAAGACGCTGGAGGCCACCGAGAGCCCCGGCACGGTACGGATGATCTCGAAGGCCGGGCGGATGGTGGCGGCCGTGGTGTGCGTCGCCCCGGAGACCATGCCGTCGGCGTGCCCGGTCTGCACCATCATCGTGCCGAAGTAGTTCGGCTGGGCCACGATGTCGTACGCCAACTCGACCGTCACGCCCCGGTGCCGGCGCAGGTCGGCGTAGCGCTCGGCGAACTCGTCCCGCCATTCGCTGGTGACCGGGTCGACCACCTCGACGCCGCCGACGTCGATGCCCAGCTCCCGGGTGCGCCGGGCGATGTCGTCCGGACGGCCCAGCAGGGTCAGCCCGGCCACGCCCCGCCGGAGCAGGATTTCGGCCGCCCGCAGGATCCGCTCCTCGGACCCCTCGGACAGCACCAGCCGCCGCTGCCGCGCGCGGGCCCGGTCGATCAGGTCGTACTCGAACATCAGCGGGGTGACCCGCGCGGACCGGCTGACCTCCAGCCGGCGGGCCAGGTCGACGGTGTCCACGTGCGACTCGAACGCGCCGAGCGCGGCCTCGACCTTGCGGGGGTTCGCCGGGCTGGGCCGCCCCTCGATCCGGTTCGACGCGGAGATCGTGTCGTAGCTGTCGGTCGGCACCGACAGCACGGCGAGGCCGGTGTTCATCCGCTCGACCAGCCGCATCGCCCGGGGATCGGGTCGCTCGCCGAGGGTGAGCACCAGTCCGGCCACCGAGACCTGCCCGGCCACGTGCGCGGCGCTCGCCGCGACCAGCAGGTCGTCCCGGTCCCCGGGCGTGATCACCAGGCAGCCGTCGGTCAGGTGCTCCAGCAGGGTCGGCACGTGCGCCGCGCCGACCACGTAGTCGAGCACGTCCCGGCCGAGCGCGGCGTCGTCCCCGGCGAGCAGGGTGGCTCCGAGCGCCGCCGCCACCTCGGCCACCGTCGGCGCCGACACGGTCGGCACCTCCGGGATCGCGTACGCCGGCACGGGCAGCTCCGGCAGCGTCATCGGCCCGGACACCCGGTTGGCGATCACCGCCAGCACCGTCGCCCCGAGGTCGACCAGGTCGTGGTACGCCCCCCGGGCCGCCGCCGCCACCGCCTCCGGCTCCTGCCCGAAACCGTCCACCACGGGCACCACCACGCTGCCGAACTCGGTCGCCAGCCGGGCGTTGAAGGCCAGCTCACGGGGGGCCGCCCCGTCACCGGAGTCGGTGAAGTCGCTGCCCACGACGACCATCGCCGGGCAGCCCCGTTCGATCTCCCGGTACCGTGCGACGATCCGGGAGACGAGTTCCTCCCGCCGACCCTCGCCGACCAGCGCCCTCGCCTCGGCGTAGGTGGCCCCGGCGGGCTCGGCCGCGCTGACGTCCACCCGGTAGCGGTCGCTGAGCAGGGCAAGGATCGGATCCGGCCGGACTCCGGAGACCAGCGGTCGGAACACGCCGATCCGCTCGACCTGTCGGGAGAGCAACTCGGCGAGCCCGAGCGCGATCGTCGACTTTCCTCCGCCGGAACCCACGCTGGTGAGATAGACGCTGCGGGCCACGCGGCCAACCTACTAGGTCGGCGTGCGCCGCGCCCGCCTGCGGTCCGGATGGTCCCGTCGCCACGTTTTCCCATGTCAGACGGGACACAGGCGCGGGTTTGCGAGACTTGTCCGTGGTTGACTCGCCGGGGTGGAGGGCCCAACCGAGATCATCCCAGTAGCTCCGGAATCATCCCCTATCTTCGTCGATCCCAGTGGACGCCGCCGGCGGTGGCTCCGCCGTACTGCGTACGCCGTCGGACTGGCCGGGGTGGCGTATACCGCCCTGGTGGGGGTCAGCTTCGCGGGCGGGCCGGTCCGGCCGGAGACGATCATCCCGTTCGTCGAGCCGACGACCCGGCAGTGGCAGCCGCCTCCGGCGGTCGAGCCCGCAGCCGGGTCCACGCCCGCCGTCGGCTCCTCCGCCACGCCCACCACCCGCACGCCACCCCGTCGTTCGGCGGCAACCCCGCCCACCTCGCCCTCCGCCACCCCCACCACCGCCGCGCCGACGCCGAGCACTCCCTCGCCGAGCCCGTCGGCGGAGGGATCGAGTAGCGACCGGCCGGAGGACACACCGACCCGGACGACGTCGCCCACGCCGCCGGTCACCAGCCCGTCGCCCGTACCCCCCACGCCGTCCCCGCAGGAGCCGATCGCGTCGGCCGAAGTGCTCACCCCGTGAGCCAGCCTCCCCACCGCACACCCGGTCCACCGGCCGACCGGCCCCGTCGGCCACGCCGGCACGCCCGGCCGCTCCCGCTCGCCGGTCCGGCGAACCGCGTCCGGCGCTACGTGCCACGACCGAGTTGGACCATCTTCGCGATGGTCTTCGTCCTCCTCGGCGGCATCCTGTTCGTCCAGGCGTACGCCAACGGCTCGTTCGTCCCCGACTACCGGGCGGAGGTCACTGCCGGCGGCGGGCAGGGCGAGGTGCCCGAGGAGATCCTCGGCGGCGGGCCGATCGTCAACACCACCTCCGGCCGCCCGCAGTCGTACCGGCTGCCGCCCCGCACCATGGTGCTCACCTTCGACGACGGCCCGGACGAGCGGTGGACCCCCGAGGTGACGAAGGTGCTGGAACGCCACCAGGTGCCCGGTACGTTCTTCGTCCTCGGTAACCAGGTCGTGCGGCATCCCGACCTGGTCCGTGCGCTGGCCGACTCAGGGCACGAACTCGGCGTGCACACCTTCACCCACCCCCACCTCGTCGACCTGCCCGGCTGGCAGCGCCGGCTGGAGTACACCCAGACCCAGCTCGCCATCGCCGGCGCCACCGGGATCCGCACCAACCTGCTGCGGTTCCCGTACTCGTCGCGGGCGGACGCCTTCCTCGACCGGGACTGGCCGCTGCTGCAACAAGCCGGTGAGCTGGGCTACCTGACCGTGGTGAACGACCTCGACAGCCGGGACTGGGAGCGGCGCGGCCCGGACTCGATGATCGCCAACTCCACCCCGACCGGTTACGCCGGGGCGGTCACCCTCTGGCACGACTCCGGCGGTGACCGCTCGCAGACCGTCGAGGCGCTGGACCGCTTTATCCCGATGATGAAGGAGCGGGGGTACCGCTTCACCACGGTCAGCGGCGCGCTGGACCTGGCCCTCGCCGAGGCCGGGGCCACCGGGGGCGGGCCCGGTCCGACCAGCGCGTCGGCGGGGGAGCAGTGGCGGGGCGCCATGCTGATTCGGGCGGTGCGGGCCGCGGACACCACCTTCGTGGTCTTCAACATCCTCTTCGTCGTCGTCGGCGTGCTCACCATCGGGCGTACCGTGCTGCTCTTCCTGCTGGCCCTCCGGCACGCCCGCCGCCGACGCCGCCGGGACTGGTCCTGGGGTCCACCGGTGACGGAGCCGGTCTCGGTGGTCGTACCCGCCTACAACGAAAAGGAGGGGATCGCGGCGGCGGTCCGCTCGCTCGCCTCGGGCGACCACCCCGGCGGCATCGAGGTGGTCGTCGTCGACGACGGGTCCACCGACGGCACCGCCGACATCGTGGCCGGTCTCGGCCTGCCGAACGTGCGGGTGGTCCGCAAGCCGAACGGCGGCAAGCCGAGCGCGCTCAACACCGGGGTCGCGCTGGCCCGGCACGACCTGATCGTCATGGTCGACGGGGACACCGTCTTCGAGCCCGACGCGGTCCGCCGCCTGGTCCAGCCCTTCGCCGACCCGCAGGTGGGCGCGGTCGCCGGCAACGTCAAGGTGGGCAACCGGCGCAGCATGATCGCCAAGTGGCAGCACATCGAGTACGTCATCGGCTTCAACCTGGACCGTCGCCTCTACGAGACGCTGCGGTGCATGCCCACCGTCCCGGGCGCGATCGGCGGTTTCCGGCGGCAGGCCCTGGCGTACGCGGGCGGGATGACCGACGAGACGCTCGCCGAGGACACCGACGTCACCATGGCCCTCGGCCGGGCCGGCTGGAAGGTGGTGTACGAGGAGAGCGCCCGCGCCTGGACGGAGGCGCCGACCAGCCTCGGACAGTTGTGGAAGCAGCGCTACCGGTGGAGCTACGGCACCATGCAGGCGATGTGGAAGCACCGCCGCTCGGTGCTCGACCGGGGGGCCTCCGGCCGGTTCAGCCGGCGGTGCCTGACGTTCCTGACCCTCTTCGGGGTCGTGCTGCCGCTGACCGCCCCGGTCATCGACCTGCTCGCCCTGTACGGCCTGGTCTTCCTGGACCGGACCGAGACCGCGCTGGCCTGGCTGGCGATGCTCGGGTTGCAGTTCCTCACCGCGGTCGTGGCGTTCCGTCTGGACCGGGAGAAGCTCGGGGTCCTCTGGGTGCTGCCGTTGCAGCAGTTCGTCTACCGCCAGCTGATGTACCTGGTGCTGGTCCAGTCGGTGGTCACCGCGCTGACCGGCGGCCGGCTCGGCTGGCAGAAGCTGCGCCGCACCGGGCTCGACGCCGCCGGCCCCGGTCAGTCGGGCCGACCGGTGGCGCCGGTGACCGGCCGGAGGTGACGTGCCGGGTCAGCGGCCGGAGGCGGGGCGACGCGGGTCAGCGGCCGGCGTGTCGGCCGGCGCGTTCGGCGAGCCCGAGGGCGTACTCGGGCCACCAGACGCCGATCTCCGGCTCGCCCGGGCGGCAGGACCCGTCGGACTCGCCCGGGTACTTGACCCAGAGCAGCGCGTCGACCCGGTCCAGGCCGGTCTCGGTGGTGGGTTCCTCGCCGAGCGCCCGCCCCGGCGGGTTGCACCAGCTCGGCGCGCCCGCCACCGTCGGTTCCGGGTACGGGCCGTTGCCGTTGCGACTGGTGTCGATCACGAACGTCGTCGTACCGCCCAGGGCGTCGGAGATCCGGTGGCCGTACCGCAGGTTCTCTCGAGTGCCGACGAAGTTGGCGACGTTCAGGGCGAAGCCGTCGGCGTCGGCGATCCCGGCCCGGGTCAGCGCCGCCGCCAGCTTCGTGTCGTCCCGGACCCAGCCCGGGTGCCCCGCGTCCAGGTAGACCCGTGCGCTGCCGGTGCTCCTGAGCACCGTGACCGCGTCGCGCAGCAGCGTGAGCCGTTCGTCGACGTCGGTCACGCACCGGTCGACGGCGTCCGGCACCGCGCCCGGTTCGAGGATCACGGTGACCGGACGACCCCGGACCGCGCCGGCCAGCTCCCGGATCCACGTCCGGTACGCCCCGGCCGTGCCGGCGCCCCCGCCGCCCCGCCGACCGCAGTCACGCTGCGGCAGGTTGTGGGTGACCAGGATCGGCGTCTGCCCGGCGAGCGCCGCGCCGGCCAGGTACTCCGCCACCTGGTCGGTGACCGGGGTGGTGCCGTCGACCAGCCACCGGGCGGTCGGCCGGGTGCTGATCCCGCGCAGTGTCGCGGCGTCGCCACCGCGGGTCCGCTCCCATCGGGTGACCTGCTCCGCCGCCGCGCTGTACGGGTCGACGTAGAAGACCGGCGGTGGTGGCGCGGCCGGGGCGACCGGGGCCGTCCCGGTGGGCGTCCGCCCGCCCGTGGCCCCGTCCGCGCAGCCGGCCAGGAACCCGGTGAGCGCGATCCCGGCCAGCAGGGCGGCACGGCGGCCGGGGCGGAGGCTGTTGCGCACGGCCGTCACGCTACCTGCTGCCCCAGCTGGGAAAACTAGTCGTCGTCCTCGTCGTCCAGTCGGGCCAGCCAGGTGGCGAACCGTTCGATCGGCGTCTCGAACTCCGGGTTCAGGTCGACGAAGTCGCGCAGCCGCTCGCCCAGCCACTCGACCGACACGGACTCCTCTCCGCGCCGCTGGACCAGCTCCTCGATACCACGGTCGGTGAAGTACACGGTGCTCTCCTCGACATGCCGCTGGGGCAGGCCCGGCCGGTGTCGGCGGGCGCTGCCCCAGCGTGGGACGGGCTCAGGGACGGGGCAGGGCCGCTTCGATGAGCGCGGTCTGCTCGACGTCGTGCATCTTCGCCGAGCCGACGGCGGGGGCCGCCGCAGCCGGCCGGGAGATCCGCCGCAGCCGGACGTCCTCCAGGTGCTCCAGCAGGTTGAGCGCGACGAAGCTCCAGGCGCCCTGGTTGGCCGGCTCCTCCTGCACCCAGGCGAAGTCCTCGGCGTTCGGGTACTCGGCCAGGGCGGCCCGGATCTCCGCCACCGGCAGCGGGTAGAGCTGCTCGATCCGGATGATCGCGGTGTCCGTGATGCCCCGCTCGGCGCGGGCCTGGAACAGGTCGTAGTAGACCTTGCCCGAGCAGAGCAGCACCCGCTTCACCTGCTCCGGTGCCGGCGCGGCCCCGTCGCGCAGCACCGGCTGGAAGGTGCCCGAGGTGAACTCCTCCACCTGCGAGACGCAGAGCTTGTGCCGCAGCAGCGACTTCGGCGTGAAGACCACCAGCGGCTTGCGCTTCGGCGACAACGCCTGGCGACGCAGCAGGTGGAAGTAGTTCGCCGGGGTGGTCGGGATGGCCACCCGCATGTTGTCCTCGGCGCACATCTGGAGGAACCGCTCGGGTCGACCGGAGGTGTGGTCCGGGCCCTGGCCCTCGTGGCCGTGCGGCAGCAGCAGGGTCACCGCCGAGCGCTGGCCCCACTTCACCTCGCCCGAGGAGATGAACTCGTCGATCACCGACTGGGCGCCGTTGACGAAGTCACCGAACTGGGCCTCCCAGCAGACCAGCGCGTTGACGTTCTCCACCGAGTAGCCGTACTCGAAGCCCATCGCGGCGTACTCGGACAGCAGCGAGTCGTGCACGAAGAACCGGGACCGCTCGCCGTCGGCGGTGAGCGACTTCAGCGGGAGGTAGTCGTCGCCGGTCTTGGCGTCGACCACCGCCGCGTGCCGCTGCACGAAGGTGCCCCGGCGGGAGTCCTGACCGGCGAGCCGGACGGTGACCCCGTCGTGCAGCAGCGCGCCGAAGGCGATGATCTCGCCGAAGCCCCAGTCGATCCCGCCCTCGACGGACATCTTCGCCCGCCGGTCGAGCAGCTGCTGGATCCGCTTGTGCGGGGTGAAGCCCTCGGGGAGGTTGACGTGCGCGTCCCCGACCGCCTTGACCACGGCGGCGTCGGTGGCGGTCTCCACCTGCGGCTCCGGCTCGTCCTCGCGGCGCGGTCGGGCGACCTGCTTCGGGGCCGACGCGGCGTCCCGGGTGGCCTTGAAGACCCGCTCCAGCTGCGCCTGGTAGTCGCGGAGCAGCTCCTCCGCGTCCTCCACGGTGATGTCGCCCCGACCGATCAGCTCCTCGGTGTAGAGCTTCCGGACCGAGCGCTTCGAGTCAATGATCTTGTACATCTGGGGGTTGGACATCGAGGGGTCGTCGCCCTCGTTGTGCCCGCGCCGCCGGTAGCAGACCATGTCGATGACGACGTCCTTGTTGAACGCCTGACGGTACTCGAAGGCGAGCCGGGCGACCCGGACCACGGCCTCGGGGTCGTCGCCGTTGACGTGGAAGATCGGCGCCTGGATCATCCGGGCCACGTCGGTGCTGTAGAGGCTGGACCGCGAGTACTCCGGGGCGGTGGTGAAACCGACCTGGTTGTTGACCACCACGTGCACGGTGCCGCCGGTGCGGTAGCCGCGCAGCTGGGAGAGGTTGAGCGTCTCGGCGACCACACCCTGACCGGCGAAGGCGGCGTCACCGTGCACCGCCAGCGGCAGCACGGTGTACCCCTCCAGCTTCAGGTCGATCCGGTCCTGCTTGGCCCGGACGATGCCCTCCAGCACCGGGTCGACCGCCTCCAGGTGGGACGGGTTCGCCACCACCGAGACCTTCACCTGGTGCGCGCCGTCGGGCGTGCTGAACTTGCCGTTCTGGCCGAGGTGGTACTTGACGTCGCCGGAGCCCTGGGTCGAGCGCGGGTCGAGGTGCCCCTCGAACTCCGAGAAGATCTTCTCGTACGGCTTGCCGACCACGTTGGCCAGCACGTTCAGCCGGCCCCGGTGGGCCATGCCGATGACGACCTCGTCCAGCCCGGCCTCGGCGGAGGACTCCAGCACCTCGCCGAGGAGCGGGATCAGCGACTCGCCGCCCTCCAGCGAGAAGCGCTTCTGCCCGACGTACTTGGTCTGGAGGAAGGTCTCGAACGCCTCGGCCGCGTTCAGCCGGTTGAGCACGTGCTTCTGCTCGTCGGCGGTGGGCTTCTCGTACTGGCGCTCGATCCGCTCCTGGATCCAGCGCCGCTCCTCCGGGTCCTGGATGTGCATGTACTCGATGCCGATCCGGCGGCAGTACGAGTCGCGCAGCACACCGAGGATCTCGCGCAGCTTCATCCGCTTCTTGCCCGCGAAGCCGTTGACCGGGAACTGGCGGTCCAGGTCCCACAGGGTCAGTCCGTGCTGGAGGACGTCCAGGTCCGGGTGCTTGCGGATCTTGAACTCGAGCGGGTCGGTGTCGGCCATCAGGTGGCCGCGCACCCGGTACGCGTGGATCAGCTCGTGCACCCGGGCGGTCTTGTTGATCTGGCCCTCGTTGTTGACCGCGACGTCGCGCATCCAGCGCACCGGCTCGTACGGGATGCGCAGCGAGGTGAAGATCTGGTCGTAGAAGGCGTGCTCGCCGAGGAGCAGCTCGTGCATGACCTTGAGGAACTCGCCGGACTGCGCGCCCTGGATGATCCGGTGGTCGTACGTGCTGGTCAGCGAGATGACCTTGCTGACCGCCAGTTCGGCCAGGGTGGCCTCGCTCATGCCCTGGTACGGCGCCGGGTACTCCATGGCGCCGACGCCGATGATCGCGCTCTGCCCCTGCATGAGCCGGGGGATCGAGTGCACCGTGCCGATGCCGCCCGGGTTGGTCAGCGAGATCGTGGTGCCGGCGTAGTCGTCCATGGTCAGCTCGTTGCGGCGGGCGCGCCGGACCACGTCCTCGTACGCCTGCCAGAACTGCCGGAAGTCCATCTGCTCGCAGGCCTTGATGGAGGGGACCACCAGGTTGCGGGTGCCGTCCGGCTTGGTCAGGTCGATGGCGATGCCGAGGTTGACGTGCTCGGGCGTGACCATCGCCGGCTTGCCGTCGACCTCGGCGAAGGAGTTGTTCATCTCCGGGTGCTGGACCAGCGCCCGGACCATCGCGTACCCGATCAGGTGGGTGAAGCTGACCTTGCCACCCCGGCCCCGGGCCAGGTGGTTGTTGATCACGATGCGGTTGTCCACCAGGAGCTTTGCCGGCACGGCCCGGACGCTCGTCGCGGTCGGCACGTTCAGCGAGGCGTCCATGTTCTGGACGATGCGCGCGGCCACGCCCCGCAGCGGGGTGGTGCGGGGGCCGCTCGGCGCCGGCTGGGCAGCGGCCTTGGCGGCCGGCTTGGCCGGGGCGGCCTTCTCCGGGGCGGGCTTGGCCGGAGCCGTCTTGGCGGGCGCGGTGGCGGCCGGCTTGGCCGACGGCTTCGCCTGCGGCGCGGCCGTCCGGCCGTTGTCCGGCTGCCCGGCGGCCGGGCGGTCACCGTCGGTCCGGGTCACGGTCGCGGCGGGCTCCTGCTGCCCGGCCGGCTCCGCCGTGGTGGCGGGGGCCGCCTTCTTCGGCGCCGTCGCCGGGCTACCGGCGCCCGGACCGGGGCGGTAGTCGGCAAAGAAGTCGTGCCAGGCCGAATCGACGCTGTTGGGGTCGGCGAGGTAGCGCTGGTACATCTCCTCGACGATCCACTCGTTCGGGCCGAAACCCGCCAGTGGGTTCTCCTGCGAAGTCTGCTGGGTCGACACGGCCGGTAATCGCCTCTTTCACGCGGGTTGTGTGTCTCGCGACGTCCGCGGGCAGTCCCCGGGGGGAGCGGACAGACGGCTCCCAGGCTACGCCGTGCGCGGGCCGGAGGCATTTCCGCCTCCGGCCCGTGTCACGTTTCACAGAAGACGCCAGAAATTCACCAACTGCCGGGTACGTCGTCGTCTCCTGCTAAGGGAATCCACCCCGGGTGGAAGCGGCGTCGACGCGCCCCGCCAGCTCCCTAAGCTCCGGCCTCAGGAGATGTCCCGGCGGCGGGTGATCATGACGCCGGCCAGCCCGGCGGCGACCGCGTACGCGACCAGCACCAGGGCGCCCGTCCACCACGGCGGCAGCATCGGCGAGTCGATGCCGCTGATCATGATCTGGGAGGCCATCGCCGGCCAGACCACCTGCCACTCCAGGATGGCCTCGGAGTCGAGCAGGTTGGACAGGAGCAGGAAGAGCAGCCCCACGACCTGGGTGCCGACCAGGTAGACCACCGAGGCGGTGATCACCGCGCCGAGCTGGTTGGTGATCAGCGTGCCGAGGCCGACGCCGAGGACCGTCCAGATCGCGTACGCCAGCAGGTTGAGCAGCAGGGCCCGGTGGACCTCCCACTCGCCGAGCTGGGTGCCGAAGTCGTTGACGGACATGAAGATCACGCCAGCGACCAGGGCGATCACCGTGGTGACCAGCCAGAACACGAAGCCCATCGCCGACGCCGCGATCAGCTTGCTGGCGATCACCGAGGTGCGCCGGGGCGTGCTGAGGAACGTGGTGGTGGCCGTCTGGTGGAAGAACTCGTTGGTCACCATCAGGATGCCGATCAGCATCACCAGGAGCAGGCCGAAGAACTGCCCGGAGGTGTAGAGGTTCGCCGCCTGCCCGGCCACGTCGGCCTGGGCTGCCGCCTCCTCGGGCGGGAGGCCGATCTCGGCGGGGTCGCCGGTGAGCGAGACGTGGGTGATCCAGGCGTTGAACGCGAAGGCGACCGCCGTGGCGAGGAAGGCCCCGATCGCCAGCAGCCACCAGGTGCTGGTCGTCCGGATCTTGAGGAGTTCGGACCGGACCAGGTTCATCATCGGATGTCCGCCTTTCCGGCCGTCAGGTCCAGGAAGACCCGTTCCAGGTCGGGTCGTTCCGGCGTCAGTTCGTGCAGTTCGATCTGGGCGGCCAGCGCGGCCCGGCCCACCGCCGGGGCGTCCACGCCGGCGACCAGGAGCGCGCCCTGCCCGTCCGGCTCGACCGTGGCGGAGAGTTCCTTCAGCGCCGTGACCAGCGCCTCCGCCTGTGGGGTCCGCACCCGTACGCGGGCGGACTGGGTCATCGACCCGAGGACCTCGGCGACCGGTCCCTGCCGGATCAGCCGCCCGGCCGCGATGATCACCACGTCGTCGGCGAGCAGCTGCATCTCGGAGAGCAGGTGGCTGGAGACCAGCACCGTCTTCCCCTGGTGGGCCAGGCCCTTGAGGAAGCCCCGCATCCAGCGGATCCCCTCCGGGTCGAGGCCGTTCGCCGGCTCGTCCAGGATCAGCACCCGGGGGTCGCCCAGCATCGCCGCGGCGATGCCGAGCCGCTGCTTCATGCCCAGCGAGTAGCCCTTGAACTTGCGATTCGCCGCCGGCGTCAGGCCGACCATGGCGAGCGCCTCGTCGGCCCGCTGCTTCGGCAGGCCCGCCGCCGCGCAGATCACCCGGAGGTGGTTGATCCCGGTACGGCCCTTGTGCGCGCTGGACGCCTCCAGGACCGCGCCGACGTGTCGGAGCGGCTGTGCCAGGTCGGCGTAGCGCGTCCCGCTGATGGTGGCCGTCCCCTCGGTCGGGGTGACCAGGTTCAGCAGCATCCGCAGTGTGGTGGTCTTGCCCGCGCCGTTCGGTCCGAGGAAGCCGGTCACCCTCCCCGGCTGCACGGTGAACGACAGGTTGTCGACCGCTCGCACGGTGCGGTACTGCTTCGTCAGGCCGGACACCACGATCCGACCCTGGTCGGCGGGGCTCGGCTGCCCGTCAGACATCTTTCTCCTCTCCCTGGCGCAGAGAAGCGCCGTTACCCAGCGTGACGGCTGGGTCGGGCAAGGTCAATAACGCTCGACTCTGAGATGTGTCTCCACCTCAGGCAGGACCGGGTCCTCCCCAGGGGGGAGAACACTACCTTGGGTAGCGGCTGCGCCACCGAAGTGGTGCCGCCCGTGCCGCGCCGGCCGGCCGGCGCGTCCAGTACCGGGGAGCGGCCTGTTCGGCGGCGGGGCGGTGGATCAGTCGGCGGGCAGGGCGATCCAGGTGGCGCGGGCGTGGGCCAGGAGGGTGCCGTCGGGGGCGTACAGACTGGAGTGCACCAGGGCCTTGCGTCCCTCGCCGCCGCTCGCCGCCCCGGTCACCACGCACTCGTCGCCCGGTCGGGGCAGCGCCGCGACGCGCACCGCGATCCGGCCCAGCACGTACGGGCGGCCGGGGCCGATCACCGCCCAGCCGCCGGGACAGTCCAGCGCCGCCCAGACCGTCTCCGGACGGACCTCGGCCGGCACCCGGAACGGGGCCGCCGTCCGGCCGTCGGGAAGCCGCCCGGGGAAGATCCGCAGACCGTCGGGGTGCTCCGGCCCGCACACGTAGCAGCCGGGGAAGGGATGACCGGTGAAACCGGCATAGTCGGCGGAGGCGGCCCGTGCGGTGGCCAGGTCCACCCCCGGCACGGTCGGGGCGAACTCCGCCACCGGCGTCACCTGGGCGACCAGCGCCCCGTCCGGGTCGTGGACCTCGTGGCGACCGGGCTGGTCGTTGGCGGGAACCGTACGCAGCGGCACCCCCAGCGGTGGGGGTCGGCGCAGGGTCACCTCGACCGTCCCCGGCGGCGCGGCGGCGGAGCCGGCGTCCCCGCCGGTGCCGCCGACCGCGGTGGCGAAGATCCCGGCGCTCCAGCCGCCGTTGCCCGAGCCGGGCGGTCCGTTGTAGCGCGCCTCGATGATCATCCGGTAGGTCCTCCGTCGCCACGGCCCGGCGGCGGTGCCGGGCCCTCGGGCAGCCTGCCACGTCCCCCCGCCCGCCGACAGGTCCCCGGCCGGCGACAGGCGTTCATCCGATCGACACCCACCGAACCGGTGCCCGGCAACCCCGGTCGCCTACACAGTGCTCATGGCCGTTCCGAACGCCCCTGGCACCCCCCTGACGACCAGTGGATACACCCTGCACATCGCCGACCGCCCGGCCGAGGTGGCGGCCGCCCAGCGGCTGCGGCACGAGGTGTTCGGCACCGAACTCGGCGCCACCCTGCGCCCCGGCGCCGCCGGGCTGGACACCGACGACCTCGACCCCTGGTGCGACCACCTGATCGTCCGCGAGGAGCGGACCGGCGCGGTGGTCGGCACGTACCGGCTGCTGCCGCCGGGGCGCACCGACCGCCGGTACGCCGAGCAGGAGTTCGACCTGACCGCGCTCGACCCGCTCCGGGACGACCTGGTCGAGGTCGGTCGCTCCTGCGTGCACCCGGACCACCGCTCCGGAGCGGTGATCAACCTGATGTGGGCCGGCATCGCCCGCTACCTGCACCTGCGGGGACGCCGCTGGCTGGGCGGCTGCGCCTCGGTGCCGCTGACCGACGGCGGGCACACCGCCGCCGGGGTGTGGGAGCGGGTGCGGGCCGGGCACCTCGCGCCCCCGCCGCTGCGGGTCCGGCCGCACCGCCCCTGGTTCGCCGAGCCGGACGCCCCGCCGGCCGACGACGCCGGGCGGACCGTGGTGCCGCCGCTGCTGCGCGGATATCTGCGGCTGGGCGCGTGGGTCTGCGGCGAACCCGCCTACGACCCGGACTTCGCGGTGGCCGACTTCTACGTGCTGCTCAGCCTGGACCGGATGAACCCGCGCTATCTGCGGCACTTCCTCGGTGACCCGGCCGCCCCACGCCGGGCCGGGGCCACGGCGTGAGCGCCGTCGGGTACGACCTCTGGCGTCCGCTCTCCGCGTGCGGCGCGGACTGCCTGCCGGCCGACGGCCACGTGTCGGCCGTACCGGTCACCCGGCGGGTGGCCCGCCTGCTGGCCGTACTCGGGATGCTGCTGGCCGGAGCCGCGCTGGCCGCCGCGCTGCCGCTGCTGCCCGCTCCCGCCCGGCGGGCCGGGTGCCGGGTCTGGGCGCGCGGCACGGCGCGGGCGTTCGGCGTGCGGCTGGTGGTCCGGGGTCGACCGCCGCGCGGCCGGGCGCTGCTGGTCGCCAACCACGTCTCCTGGCTGGACGTCATGGCGCTGCTCGCGGTCGCCCCGGCCCGGATGCTGGCCAAGAGGGAGGTGCGGGACTGGCCCCTGGTCGGCCTGCTCGCCCGAGGGGCCGGCACGGTCTTCGTCGACCGCTCCCGCCCCCGGGCGCTGCCGGCGACCGTGCGCCGGGTGGCCGACCTGCTCCGGGCGGGCCGGCAGGTCGCGGTCTACCCGGAGGGAACCACCTGGTGCGGTACGGTCGACCCGGTCCACGCCCGACCCCGGCCGGGCTTCCGGCCGGCGGTGTTCCAGGCGGCGGTCGACACCGGCACACCGGTCGTGCCGGTCCGGATCGCCTACCGCTGCGCCTCGGCCGGCGTCGACACCACCGTCCCGGCCTTCCTCGGCGAGGAGAACCTCTGGCGGTCGATACGGCGGGTGCTCGGCGCCCGGGACCTGGTGGTGTCGGTGACCGTCGGCGCGGCCCTGCACCCCGGGCCCGGGGCGGACCGGCGCGGCCTGGCCCGGACGGCGGAGTCCGCGCTGCGGCTGATGCCGGTGTGGAAGAGTGGCACCTGAGTCCGGTTCCCCGAGCCGGACGGCTTTCAGGGTTTTTGCAGGAAGCGCCCAGCCCGGGCGCAGCGTCGTCACGGATGATGGCCACATGGCCCCTACCCAGACCGAGGCGCGACTGCTCGTCGTCGAGGACGACCCCAACATCCTCGAACTCCTCTCCGCGAGCCTGCGTTTCGCCGGCTTCGACGTGGCGACGGCGACCAGCGGCAGCGCGGCGTTGAGCGCCGCCAAGGACCATCGCCCCGACCTGGTCGTCCTCGACGTGATGCTGCCCGACCTCGACGGCTTCGAGGTGATCCGGATGCTCCGCGAGGGCGGCACCCGGACACCGGTGGTCTTCCTGACCGCGCGGGACGCCACCGACGACAAGATCCGGGGCCTGACGCTGGGCGGCGACGACTACGTCACCAAGCCGTTCAGCCTGGAGGAGCTGACCGCCCGGATCCGGGCGGTGCTGCGGCGCACGGTCACCGGGGAGCATTCGCCGTCCCGCCTCACCTTCGCCGACCTGGAGCTGGACGAGGAGACCCACGAGGTCCACCGCGCCGGGCAGCGGGTGCAGCTCTCGCCGACCGAGTTCAAGCTGCTGCGCTACCTGATGCTCAACGCCAACCGGGTGCTGTCCAAGGCGCAGATCCTCGACCACGTCTGGAACTACGACTTCCGGGGCGACGACAACATCGTCGAGTCGTACATCTCCTACCTGCGGCGAAAGGTGGACAACACCCAGCCCCGCCTGATCCACACCCTGCGTGGGGTCGGCTACGTGCTGCGCAAGCCGGCGGCGTGAACGCCGTCGACCAGGCGAAGGGACGACTGCGGGCCGTACCGCTACGGGTCAAGCTGGTCGCGGCCGTGCTCGCCCTGGTCGCCGCCGCCCTCGTGGTGATCAGCACGCTGACCACCTTCTTCCTCCGCACCTACCTAGTCGACCAGGTGGACGCGGAACTGCGCAGCAACGAGGCGACCATCCGGGGCGCGATCAGCCGCCTGCTGTCCGAGGGAAACCCGCAGAAGGCGGACCTGCCGACCGACTACATGGTCGCGGTGATCGACGCCAGCGGGGTCGAGCCGCTGCGGTACGACACCAGCAACCTGGGCCCGGCGGACCTGCCCGCGTTGTCCGGAACGCTCACCAGCGCCCAGGAGCGCGTCGGTGAGCCGTTCACGGTGCGCTCCCAGGACGGCGGAATCCGCTGGCGGATCCTCTACATCCAGCTGCCCGACGGCCCGGTCCTCGCCATCGGGCAGCACCTCTCCGACGTCGACCAGGCGGTCAAGCAGCTCATCTGGATAGACCTACTGGTCGGTGGCGCGGTGCTGATCCTGCTCGCCTCGATCGGCGCGGCGATCGTACGGACCAGCCTGAAACCGCTTGTCGACATCGAGCGGACGGCCGCCGCGATCGCCGGCGGCGACCTGACCCGACGGGTGCCCGACCCGGAACAGGGCAACGAGTGCCCCACCTCCGAGCTGGGCCGCCTCTCCCGGGCACTGAACTCGATGCTCACCCAGATCGAGGCGGCCTTCACCGCCCGGGCCGCCTCCGAGGCGTCGGCCCGGTGGGCCGAGGCCGCCGCCCGGGACGCCGCCGAGGCGGCGCGGGCCTCCGAAGCCCGGGCGATCCGCTCCGAGGAACGGATGCGGCAGTTCGTCGCGGACGCCTCGCACGAGCTGCGGACCCCGCTGACCACCATCCGGGGCTTCGCCGAGCTGTACCGGCAGGGCGCGGCCCGCGAGCCCGGGGAGACCGCCGGTCTGCTGCGCCGGATCGAGGACGAGGCCGCCCGGATGGGGCTGCTCGTGGAGGACCTGCTGCTGCTGGCGCGGCTCGACCGGGAACGGCCGCTGTCGCTCGCGCCGGTGGAGCTGCCAGTGCTCGCCGCCGACGCCGTCCAGGCCGCCCGGGTGGTCGCCCCGGACCGCCGGATCAGCCTGGACATCGCCCCGAACTCCGGTCCGCTCGTGGTCCGGGGCGACGACGCCCGGTTGCGGCAGATCATCGGCAACCTGATGACCAACGCGCTGACCCACACCCCACCGGACGCGTCGGTGACCCTACGGCTGCGCGCCGAGGACGCGACGGCCGTGGTGGAGGTGGTCGACACCGGGCCGGGGCTCTCCGAGGAGCAGGCCGAACGGGTCTTCGAGCGGTTCTACCGGGCCGACGCGGCGCGCACCCGACGGGTCGGCGGGGCCAACGGGACCGGGCTGGGACTGGCCATCGTCGCCGCCCTGGTCGCCGTGCACCAGGGCACCGTGGAGACGGTGCCCACCCCCGGAGGCGGCGCGACGTTCCGGGTCCGGCTGCCGCTGGCCCCCGAGGAGCCGGGTGACTCCGTGGAGGAAGCAGCCAGCGACGGCCGGTGATTTTCAGGCAACATTCAGGCGGGTTCCAGGCTGGACGCAGCCCGTCGAGGCAAGGTAGGGACATGACCGAGTACGAGACCGACCCGCAGCGGCGACCGGCCGACGCCGAGCCGGTGCACCCCACCGCCGAGCTGCCCCGCGCCGAGCACGCGCAGTCGCCGTACGCCCCGGACGCCGCTGCGCCGTCCGCCGACCGTTCCGGGGCCGACGCGTCCACGGTGACGCCCCCCGCCCCCGACGTGCCGGCGACCGGCCCCGCCCCGGCCGGTGCCCCCACGTCCTCGTTCGCCTCGACCGCCGCCCCGCACGAAGCCCCCGCTCCGGCCGGCGCATCCGGCTCGGCTCCGGCCGATGTTCCCGGCTCGGCTCCGGCCGGCGCTCCGGGCTCGGCTCCGGCTCCGGTCGGCGCTCCCGGGCCGGGCACGGCCGGCGGGCCGCAGGGCTGGCGACCGGCCGACCCGACGCCTCCCTCCGCCCCGCCCTACCCGGGCCACGCGTCCGCCCAGCCCGGTCACCCCTCGTCCGGCGGCCCCTACCCGAACACCCCCTGGTATCCGGGGAACCAGGGCGGTTGGCACGCCGGCCACCCGGGGCAGGCGGGCCCGTTCGGCCCCGTGCCGCCCGGTGGGCCGGTGCCGCCGTGGGCGCAGGGCCCGGCCCCCCGTCCCGCCCAGCCGGGTCGGGTGGCCAAGTTCGCCGCCGCCGGGGTCGCCGTGCTGGCCCTGATGTTCGGTTCCGGTGTCGGTGGGGGCGTGCTCGCGCTCGCGCTGTTCGAGGACGCCGGCACCAAGGTCACCTACTCCGCCGCTCCGGTGCTCGACGGCGCCGATCTGCCGAAGATCGCCGCTGGCGTGCAGGACAGCGTGGTCTCCATCCAGGCCGGCAGCGGCGAGGGTTCCGGTGTCATCCTCAGCGCCGACGGATTCGTGCTGACCAACAACCACGTGGTCGCCTCTGCCGGCCGGGAGTCCGTGCAGGTGGTCTTCGCCAACGGCAAGCGCGCCACCGCCGAGGTCGTCGGCACCGACCCGAGGACCGACCTCGCGGTGGTGAAGGCGTCCGGCGTCTCCGGCCTCCAGCCGGCCAAGCTCGGCGACAGCGACGCGATGCAGGTCGGCGACCAGGTGCTCGCCCTGGGCAGCCCGCTCGGCCTCCAGGGATCGGTGACCGCCGGCATCATCAGCGCCCGGGACCGGACCATCCGGGCCGGCAGCCAGCAGGACCCGCAGGCCGGCGGCAGCTCCATCTCCGGCCTGCTCCAGACCGACGCCCCGATCAACCCGGGCAACTCCGGCGGCGCGCTGGTCAACACCCGCGGCGAGGTGATCGGCATCAACACCGCGATCGCCACCAGCGGCCAGAGCAGCGGGAACATCGGCGTCGGCTTCGCCATCCCGAGCAACAAGGCCAAGCTCGTCGCCGAGCAGCTCCAGCGGGGCGAGGACGTCAGCCACCCCTCGCTCGGGGTCAGCGTCACCGGTGCCGAGGGCGGCGGCGCGCTGGTCTCCACGGTCACCCCGGGCAGCGCCGCCGAGAAGGCCGGCCTGCGCCAGGGCGACGTGATCACCAAGTTCGGCGACAAGAGCATCGGCGACTCGAACGACCTGGTGGCGGCCGTGCAGGCCGGCAAGGTCGGCGACCGGGTGGAGATCGAGTACCGCCGCGACGGCGCGACCGCCACCGTCACCGCGACGCTCGCCGAGGCATCCTGACCGAAACTGTCTCCTCCCCACAGGCGGCGGGCGGCGGAACCGAGGGGGTCGGTTCCGTCGCCCGCCGTCCCCCTGTGCCCACCCGGGCCGGGTGAGGTCACCTCACCCCGGTCGCGGGCACCGTCGACGGCATCCGTGGGCGGCAGGGGAGAGGGGAGCGGCATGACCACAGCGAGGAGACGACCCACCGACGGGCAGATCCAGCAGGACGTCTCCGAGGAGCTGGTCTGGGAGCCCCGCGTCCCGTCGACCGGGGTTGGGGTGACCGTCCACGACGGGGTGGTGACGCTCACCGGCCAGGTGGGCAGCTACGCGGAACGGTGGGCCGCCCAGCGGAGCGCGCAGCGGGTGCGCGGGGTCCGGGCGGTCGCCGACGACCTGGAGGTGCGCCTCGGCGCCGACGCGGAACGCACCGATGCCGAGGTGGCGCTCGCGGCGGTCCGGGCGCTCGAATGGGACAGCTACGTGCCGGCCGAGCGGCTCGACGTCACCGTCGCCAACGGCTGGGTGATGCTCCGTGGCCAGGTGGAGTTCGGCTTCCAGCGGCGCACGGCCGAGAGCGAGCTGCGCCGGCTGCGCGGCGTGCGGGGCATCACGAACCTGGTCCGGGTACGCCCCCGTGGCCCGTCCACCGGGCAGGAGCTGCGCCAGCGGATCCAGCGGACGCTGACGCGCCGGGCCGGCACGGAGGGGATCACGGTCGAGGTGGCCGGGGACGCCGTGTTGCTCGCCGGCACGGTGCGCACCCTGGCCGACCGGGACGAGGCGGAACGTATCGCCTGGTCGACCCCGGGGGTCTGCGTGGTGCGTACCGAGGTGTCCGTCTCCGGCTGAGCCGGCCCGGTCGTTTACCCGCGGCGTTGACGGGAAGACGCCGTCCGGAACCTGACAGGGGAGGCGTCTCGTCGTGAACCACTCGTCCGCCGCGCGCGAGGGGCCGTTGCGGATCGCCATGGTGGTGCCCCCCTGGTACCCGGTGCCCCCGTCCGGCTACGGCGGCCTCGAACAGGTGGTGGCCGGTCTGGTCGACGGTCTGGTCGACCGGGGACACCGGGTGACGGTCTTCGGCGCGGGTGCCCGCCACGGCACGGACGCGGCCTACGTCCCGACGGTCGGCGAACTCCAGCACGAGCGGCTCGGCGAGTCCCTGCCCGAACTGGCCCACCTGGCCCGGGTGCACCGTGCGCTCGACCCGGCCCGGTTCGACGTGGTCCACGACCACACCACGATCGGGCCGCTGATGGCCGACCGGCGGAGCCTCCCCACGGTCGCCACCGTGCACGGCAACCCGGTCGGTGAGTACGGCGACGTGCTGAGCCAGGTGCCCCCCTCGGTCGGCCTGGTCGCCATCTCGCACGCCCAGCGCCGGCTGAACACCGGCCTGCCCTGGGTCGGGACCGTGCACAACGCCCTGGAGACCGCGCTCTTCCCGCGTAAGCACGCGCCGGGCACCGGTCCGGTGCTCTGGCTGGCCCGGTTCAGCCCGGACAAGGGCCCGGAGGTGGCCGTCGCGGCCTGCCGGGCGGCGGGGCTGCCGCTGGTGCTGGCAGGCAAGTGCAACGAGCCGGGCGAGCGTCGCCACTACACGGAGGTGGTCGAGCCGTTGCTCGGGCCGGACGTGCGGGTGGTGTTCGACGCCGACCGGGAGACCTGCCTGCGGCTGCTGGTGGAGGCCCGCTGCCTGATCATGCCGATCCAGTGGGACGAGCCGTTCGGCATGGTGATGGTCGAGGCGATGGCGACCGGCACCCCGGTGGTCGCGCTGAACCGGGGCGCCGTGCCCGAGGTGGTCCGGCCCGGGGTCACCGGACTGGTCTGTGACCGGCCGGAGGAGCTGCCGGCCGCGCTGCGCGAGGCGGCCCGCCTGCGGCCGGAGGACTGCGTGGCGCACGTGGCGGAGCACTTCTCCGCCGCCGGGATGGCGCGTGGATACGAGGCCGTGTACCGGCGCTCGGCCGCCCGGACGCACACCGCTCCCGCCGGGGCGGTCCGGACGCCCGTCCGCTGATGGATCGCCCACGCTCATCGAGCCCTCGGCCAGCGGTCGACGGTGAACCCGATTGACGGCGGGTTCGCGCGCTGGCTAGGGTTCGCCCCGTGTCGAGCCCCGAGGCGTCCAGACGCTAGCCACCGGTCTCCGGTGGCGGTGACGTCGCGCTGAAGCGCTGTCGGATCTCCCGACGGCGCGGTTCCGCCGTACCTGCCACCCGACGCCGTGGGCTGTCTCTCGCGAGGCCGCGACCAGGCTCACCGTCCTCGTCGCCTCCGTGCCGCAGCCCGGTTCCCCCCTCGCGCGGTGGTTCCCGTGCGCTCTGCCCGGACCGATGGCCCGTCGCCGTCCGGCCGTGCCCGCCGTGGTTCCACCGCGTCCTCTTTCATCCATGTACGTCGAGGGACGTGGTGTGCCGTGCCAATTGCCATCTACCTGCTCGGACTGGCGGTCTTCGCCCAGGGGACGTCCGAGTTCATGCTGTCCGGCCTGCTCCCGGACATCGCCCGTGACCTGCGTGTCTCCGTCCCGGCGGCGGGAGTGCTGACGTCTGCCTTCGCCGGAGGAATGATCATCGGTGCGCCGCTGACGGCCATCCTCAGCCTGCGGTGGCCGAAACGACGGGCACTGCTGGTCTTCCTGCTCGTCTTCATCCTGGTGCACGTCGTCGGGGCGGTCACCACCGACTTCGAGGTCCTGCTGGCCAGCCGGGTCGTCGGAGCGCTGGCGTACGCCGGCTTCCTGGCCGTCGGCCTGGCCACGGCGACCGGGATGGCCGGGCCCGACGCCCGGGGCCGGGCCGCCGCCGTCCTGCTCGGTGGCATCACCCTGGCCTGCGTCGCCGGGGTGCCCGCCGGTGCCCTGCTCGGTCAGCTGTGGGGCTGGCGATCGGCGTTCTGGGCGGTGGCCGTCGTCTCGGTGCCCGCCGTCGTCGCCATCCTGCGCTCGGTCCCGGCCGGCGCGCCCGACGTGGCCGCCCCCGGCGCCCGGCGGGAACTGCGGGCGCTGCGCCGCCCCCGCCTGCTCGTGCACCTGCTCCTGGGCGCCCTGGTGAACGGCGCGACCTTCTGCACCTTCACCTACCTGGCTCCGCTGGTCACCGACGTCAGCGGGTTCGGCCGGCAGTGGGTGCCCGTCCTGCTGGTCCTCTTCGGCCTGGGATCGTTCGCCGGGGTGACCATCGGGGGCCGCATGTCGGACTCCCGACCGATGCGACTCCTCGTGCCCGGTGGGCTGGCCCTGCTCGTCGGCTGGCTCCTGTTCACGGTCACCGCGGAGCATGCGTACGTGGTGTTCCTGCTGGTCTTCGTCCAGGGGACCCTGTCGTTCGCGGTCGGTTCCACCCTCGTCACCCGGGCGCTGTACGAAGCCGTCGACGCGCCGTCCCTGGGTGGCTCGTTCGCGACCGCCGCCCTCAACGTGGGCGCGGCCCTCGGCCCCCTGCTGGGCGGGGCCGCCATCGGGGCGGGATTCGGCTACCGGTCTCCACTGTGGGTCAGTGCGCTGCTGGTCGCCCTGGCGTTCCTGACCGCCGGACTCGCCCGGACGGTGCGCCGGTCAGGACCGGACGGACCCGTCGGGGAGGCGGTCCCCATCTGACGCCGGTCGACCCGGCCGGGCGAGGCGAGTGCCGAGGTAAATCCTGCGCGACTGCTCGCCTCGCCCGGTACGGTCGCGGGCGTGTCCGCACTGCGGGAAGCCCGACGGCTCCGTGTGGGGCCGCCCCGGCAGTTTCATACGGAGAGTAGGTCTGGTCGATGGCGTGTCGGATCAGTGAACTCGTGCTCGAATGCCGCGACCCGGAGGCGCTGGCGCGGTTCTGGTGCGAGGTCCTGGACTTCGTGGTGCTCGATCGCGAAGAGGACGGCAGCCTGGAGATCGGGCCGCGCGAAGGGTTCGGCGGTCCGCAGCCGACGATCATCCTCAGCCCCCGCGACGAGCCGGAGCGGGCGAAGCCCCGGCTGCACATCGACGTCAACGCCACCGACCGCGACCAGGACGCCGAACTCGAACGCCTCCTGGGGATCGGGGCGCGTCCGGTCGACATCGGCCAGACCGGCGAGGAGTCCTGGCACGTTCTCGCCGACCCCGAGGGCAACGAGTTCTGCCTGCTCAGGGCCCGCCTCAACCCGCTCTGACGGCGCTGGGCCCCCGGTGCGCTCCGGATACCCGGCCCGGTGGGCCGGGACCGGACCCGAGGCGGGTCAGGCGCAGGGCGGCTGCGCCGGGGTCCCGTCCGGCAGCAGTTCCCGCTCGGTTTCCGTGTAGTCGCGACCGGCAACGGCGCACAGGGTACGGAACTGGACCTCGGGACGCAGGTCGAAGGTGAGCTCACGCAGACGGAAGGTCTCGTCGCCATCCCGCATGACGACGGTCAGGTGTTCCCCTCGCATGTGCTCTGCCGGCTGGCCGAGGACATGCAGGGTGTCGGAGTTGCTGGCATCGGTCAGGTCATGGATCGTCACCTCGCCCTCCTCGTAGCTGACGACGCGGTCGCCCTTGCCGATGCCGATCAGGGCGTGACTCGTCGAGACGGACGCGCTGCCGGCCAGTTGCTTCTGCCCGTCGACGTCCCAGACCCGCACCACCCCGCCGGTGTTCTGCACGGCGAGCCGGGAACCGCTCTCGTCGAACACGAGCGGCGGCCTCTCGGGTTCGCGGTCGTAGCCGGTCGGCGAGCTGACCGCGTGCCCCGACAGGGTCGCGATGTGCCGGGGGGTGCGGAGGTCCCACAGCAGGATCTGGCCGGGGCCCATACTGCTCCGGGTGACCACCGCGACCTGGCCGGGGTGTTGCGGTCGGGCGACGAGGTGACCCTTGATGAAGACCTCGCCGATATGGCGAGGGCCGGTCCAGGGGGCGGATTGGGCGAGGAACGGTCGGGTGAGCAGGGCCGCGCTGGCGGCGTCGACCCGGGCGAGGTGGCCGTCGACGGTCGACAGGGCCACCTCGCTGCCCTCCAGGGCGACGACTCGCTCCACCTCGCCGCCCTGGAGGCCCCGATCACCGTCACTCACCAGCGCCTTCACCCCGGGTAGCACGTCGTCGAGGGGCACCCGGTCGCGCAGGTCACGTGCCGGGTATGCCGCGAGGAGATTGCCCTGCGTGGTCCAGAGCACGACCCACTGGGAGTCCGCGGTCCAGGTGGGCGTGACATGTGGAAAGTAATTGTCGCCGAGTGGTGGAAGCGGCACCGACTGGCGGCGGGTTCCGCCTGAGTCGACGACCTGCAGGCTCTGCTCGTCAGCTATGGCCAGGAAACGCCCGTCCGGGGACAGACGGAAGGCGGCGTCATTGACGGCGGGAAAGGGGCCGCCGGTGTCCTTCTCGGCACGTACCACCATCAGCGCGGTGCCGAGCGGCGCGAGGACGACCAGCCCACCGTCGTGGTGCGGCACCGCCGCGAGGCCGGGGTCGGAGAGTTCGTGCGCGCGGGGGATCCGGGCGTGGTAGCTCTCCCCGGTGCTCAGGTCGACCAGGGTCTCCTCGTCGTACTGTCCGGCGTCGGAGCGGTTCCCGGAGTTGCGTGGCAACGGGTGGTATCGCGAGGTGCCGTCCATGATGCCGCCGGCGGCGAACAGGTCGGTCCGACGGCCGGGGACAGCGCCGAGAGGCTGTGAGTACTCGGTGTCACCGTCCCTCCACACCAGGAGTTCGCCGCCGGCCCCCAGCCAGACCTCGCTGCTCAGGTTGATCTTCTTGGTGGAGGTGTACCGCAGTCGGGCGGTGCGGAAGTCCCTGATCTCGACCCGCTTGTCGTTGTCCGGGGTATAGCTGATCGTGACGACGAAGTTCGGGTCAGCGGTGAACGCCGCCTCGTCTGCTCCTCCCGCCGGGGCGATCCCCTCCGGTACGCGGATGCGGGAGCCGGACTCGGCCTCCCAGGCTTCCGCGAAGGATTCCTCGGCATTGTTCTTCATGGTCAGGAGCAGCCGCCTGCTGTCGCTGCTGAAATCCAACGTGGCCCTCGACACCGTCGCCGGCTGACGAGCCAGGGGCAGGAGCACCGGGTCCGGGGAGCCGTCCAGTCGCCACATGTGCACCGCGCCAGCGGCGGTCACGGCGAAGAACCGACCGTCCGGGCTGAGGGCGTTCCACTGGACCAGCCCCTTCGGGGCGTCGCGCAGCTCCCGTGCGCGTGGCTTGCCGTGCACGGCTCCGGTGACCGCGGTGTACACGGGCTGGTTGCCACCGAGCGTCGACCGGAGCACCAGGACCCGACCGTCCGGGGTGGCCACCAGATCATTGGCCTGCCCCCGCCAGACCGACGGGTAGCTACCCAGCAGGTCCTGCCCGCGTACGTACTGGGTCAGCAGAGCCTGGCGGGTCGCGGGGGTCTGCCGGGCGTTCCAGGCGGCCAGCGCGAGCTGCAACGCCGTGGCGGGATCGTCGGCCGGGTGGTCCGCGGAGGCCTGGGCGAGCAGGTTCGCGGCCTGGAGGCGGAGCTGCCGTTCGGCGCGCTGTAGGCCCTGCCAGGTGGAGAACGCCAGAACGAGGGAGATCACGGTGAGCAGAGCGAGCGCTCCGATCGCCGCCCGGCGGACGCGGATCCTGCGACGGGAATGGTGACGGCTCAGCTGGATGTAGGCGTACTCCTCGGCGGAGACATCCTTGCGGTGCCGGGCCAGCCTGCGGTCCGCCTCGGCCAGGTCGACCCCGCTCAGCAGGCGCGCGGAGTCGCTCTTCCGGGCCTGCCAGCGGTGCAGGTCGGCGCGCAGTTGCTCCTGCCAGGCCCGGAAGTCCCGGGACTCCACGAGCCATCCGTGCAGGAGCGGCCAGAGCCCGGTCAGCGCTTCGTGCGCCAGGTCGACGATCTCCTCCTGCCCGGCACCGCCCGGGGCGTGCGAGAGGACGAGGAGTTTCCCGGGGGCCAGTTCCCGGACCAGTTCGACCAGCTCGGGGGCGAGGTCCGCGGTACGGGCCGGCCTGCGGACGAAGGCGTCGTTGTCGCCCGGTCGCGCCAGCTGCGCGAACAGCCGGGGGGCGAGATCCTGCTGTTCCCGGGTCAGCGCGGCGTAGACGCCGTCCGCGTAGTTGACGAGCGCCCCCGCGACGCCTCCCAGGTCGTCGTAGGCGGCATGGGTGAGCATCGAACGGCTGCGGCGCTGCCACAACTCGGTCAGAGTGAACTGGACCAGGGGCATCCGTCCGGGCTCGTCGCCCGCGTCCGCGACGATCCTCTCCGGCAGTCCCGGTTCGAACCACAGTCCCGGCACGGCGTCCACGGGCGCGGTCACCGCGCGCCTCAGGTCGTCGGCGGCCAGCGGCGCGAGGAACTGCACGGCGTCGCTGACGAGGTGGGACGTGCCGGCCGTCACCAGCACGTCCAGGGAGTCGGGGCGGGCGGTGGCGATGATCCGTAGCGCGCCTGTCCCAGTCCCGCCGGCCAGGCCGGAGAGCAGCCGGAAGAGTTCGCGCGCGTCGGCCGGTACGGCGCGGGCGTACTCCTCGAACTGGTCGACGAAGAGGACGTAGCCGGTGCCCTGGGCGCGTGCGAGGACCCGGCCGCGCAGTTCGGCGAGTATTCCTTCGTCAGTGGCGAGAAGTCGCGCCAGTTCTTCGGCTCGGGTGAGGCGCTCGACCTCGCCGAGCCCCGGTTCCAGGACATCGGTCAGCGCCCGGGCCAGAATCGAGGTCGCGTGAGCGCCCGGAACGGGCCGCAACTCGCATACGCTCATGCCTTCGCCTCGTAGCCGGGGCAGCACCCCGGCCTGCACGAGGGACGACTTTCCGCATCCCGACGGTCCCACCACGAGCGTCACCGGCCGCCGGTGAACGGCCTCGTGTATCCGGATGGTGTCGCTCTCTCGACCGTGGAAGAACTCGGCATCCTCTTCGGTGAATGCCGTCAGCCCCTGAAAGGGGCAGGGGGACGGCAGAGTGTGCTCGTCGATCAGGTCAGCCGACGGCAGCAGATACGCGGTGGTCGCGCCTCGGTGCACGGCGACCGTCATCCCGACGACCCCGTCCTGCACGTCGTCCCAGACCGGCGATCCGCTGAATCCTTCCGCGACTCGCGGCCCGGGCAGATGCGCCTCCATCTGGAGCAGGCCCGAACCCTGCTCGGCCCGCAGCGTGCCCGACACCCAGCAGCCGTGATCAGCCCCAGCCGGGTAGCCGAACACCCGGAACGAGTGCCCCCAGACGCCGGTCCCGTCGACGAGCCTCGCCGGCCGTGCGCCCTCGACCGGCGCATCGAGCCGCAGCAGGGCGACGTCAGCTCCCCCGTGACGCCAGGAAAGCACACTCGCCCGCACCGAGGGGCGGGCGGGCAGCAACGGGAAGTCGAGGTCCACGCGCCCACTGGGTGCCTCTTCCACGGACGCCGGCAGGTCGAACACCTGCGCGACGACGTGAGCGCAGGTGCACACCACGTCCGGAGCTATCAGGAAACCCGCACCGACCACCTCGCCGTCGGCCAGGCGTATCCGCGCCTGCGAGGCCTGCAGGCTGTCGGTCCGCCACTCCACGGTCACGGTCCCGCCTTCCTTCCTCCCGTCTCCGCTCACCGGCCCCGGAACGCGACAGCGACGTCGACGGCTGGCCGGCGATCAGAAGGGCGAATCGCAGCTCACTCGTCAGTGGTCGACGCCGACGGTGTGGCGTCGCGCCGTTGCCACTCGAACAGGACCTTCACCTGTCCCTCGACTCCGGTCTCGGCCAACACCAACCGGCCCTTGGCGGTGACCTTCACCCCCAGTTCGATGGCCACCCGATCGGGCGGGTGCGCCTGATTCCACGCCTGTCGGGCGACCCCGGCGGCGATCGTGCGGAACTGGGCGAAGGAGTCCTCGAACGATTCGGTGAGGCGACCCACCACGTCGCCTGCTCGACCTGCCGAAACGATTCCCTCCACCTGTTCGGTCACCTCGGCGAGCACGACCGAACCGTCCGACAGGGGCACCTCGACATAGAACGGCATCTGATCAATTCCCTCCGACGGGCATCCGATGTCCAAATCCAACACGGTATGAGCGACGGTCAAACTCTTGGATCAGCTCAGGCCTATGCCCGCGCGGCGGCGAGACGTTGCAGGGCGGTGTCGAGCTGGCGGGCGTACCCGGGGGTGATCGCGCCCTCGGTGACCCGGCGCGCCACCTTCTCCCGCAGCTGCGCCACCGACTGCGTCACGTCGTGTTGCCCGACGGCCGCCGCGGCGGTCAGGTTGCGCAGGTGGTTGTCCAGGTCGAGGCCGACGTCCTCGCGGATCTCGCCGGCTGTGACCCCGGCGTCGATGAGCTGGTCGAGCCGACCCACCGCGCTCTCCAGCGTCTCCGCGTCCGGATCGGCCGGGGACTGCGAGGGTGCGTCCGCCGGGGGTCGGGACGGCCGTTCGGTGGCCGTCCCGGCCGGGTCGGGCGACTCGCCGGTGGGCTCGACCGCCGGCCCGGTGGTCGGCTGGACCTGCGCGGGCGGAGGTGTCGTCGCGGGGTCGTCCGGCCAGGCCAGCACGACCGGGACGAGCACCGCGACCGCCCCGGCGGCCAAGGCGAGGGCCCACCGGCCCGGTCGCCGGTCCGGTGGTGTGTGCGTCCGCACCCCGTTGGCCGGTGTCCGACCGACCGGTGGGGCGGGTGGCGCCGGTGCGGGGCCGGCCGGCACGGGCACCGGGGCGGGCTCGCTCGGCGGCAGCGGCACGGTCTGCGCGGGAGCCGGTTCGGCGGCCAGTTGCCGGCGCAGCGCCTCGGCGACCTGACGGGCGGTCGGGCGTTCCGCCGGATCCCGGGCGAGACAGCGCAGGCAGGTCCGCGCCACCGGGGGCGGCAGATCCGGTACGCCGGCCAGCGACGGCGCCTCCCGGGTCTCCAACGCCACGCTGAGCTGTTCCCAGGTGTCCGCCGGGTACGGCACCCGGCCGGTCAACGTCTCGTACAGCAGCACGCCGAGGGAGTAGACGTCGGTCGACGGCTGGGCGGGTACCCCGTCGAGGCGCTCCGGTGCGACGTACGCGGGGGTGCCGAACGTGCCGCCGTCCTCGTCCTCGTCCGGGGCGCCGATCCGGGTGGCGATGCCGAAGTCGAGGACCTTCGCCCCGACCGAGGTCATCATCACGTTGGCCGGCGTGATGTCCCGGTGCACGATGCCGAGCCGGTGGGCGGCGGCGAGGGCGTCGGCCACCTGCACGCCGATCTCCACCGCCTCGGTCCAGGGCAGCGGCCCCTCGGTGAGCCGGCACTCCAGCTCCTCGCCGCTGAGCAGCTCCATCACCACGAACGAGGTGATCGTGCCGTCCGGGGCGATCGCCTCGCCGTAGTCGTGCACCGAGGTGACGTGCGGGTGGACGAGCTGCGCGGCGGACCGGGCCTCCTCCCGGACCATGTCCCGGAAGCGGGCGTCGGCGGCCAGCGACGGGGCGAGCACCTTCACCGCGACGATCCGGTCGAGGACCTCGTCGCGGGCCCGCCAGATCACCGACATGCCGCCGGAGCCGATCCGGTCGACCAACCGGTACCGGCGAGCCAGCAGACTGCCGGCGTGAAGCGCTCCCATCACTGAACGCACCTGCCTCGGGTCGGAGCGGTATCAGGTTGCGGGAATGTGTCCGGGGTGTCAACGGTTGGGCGGTTCCGCGGGACGGTACGGCCGCCTGCCACGCCGGGGCGGCGGGCACCGGACCCGGCACGCCGCAGGGGGCGTCGCGCCGTCCACCGGCCGACGTCCGACGGGCACCGACGTGCCAGGATCAACGTCATGACTGACGGTCCGGTGGCGTTCGTGCTGGGTGGCGGGGGAGTGCTGGGCGCGGTCGAGGTGGGCATGCTGCGCGCTCTCTTCCGGGCCGGGCTCCGCCCCGACCTGGTGCTCGGCACCTCGATCGGAGCGGTCAACGGGGCACTCGTCGCCGCCGACCCGACCGAGACGGTGACCGATCGGCTGGTCCGGCTCTGGGCCTCCCCCGAGGCGAGCGAGGTGTACGGCGACTCGGTGGCCCGGCAGTTGCGCCGGTTCGCCGCCCGTACCCACCTGCACTCGCCCCGCCCGCTGCGCCGGTTGCTGGAGGCGGAACTCGGCGCGGAGACCACCTTCGGCGAGCTGAAGGTCCCCTTCCGGTGCTGCGCGGCGAGCATCGAACGCGCCGCCGAGCACTGGTTCAGCACCGGCCCGGTGGTGCCCGCCGTGGTCGCCTCGGCCTCGGTGCCGGGGCTGCTCCCCCCGGCCGAGGTCGGCGGGGAACACTACGTGGACGGTGGCATCGTCAACTCGATCCCGGTGGGCGAGGCGGTCGCGCTCGGCGCGCGCCGGGTCTTCGTCCTCCAGGTGGGCCGGATCGAACGGCCGTTGACCCCACCCCGACGGCCGTGGGAGGTCGCCCAGGTCGCGTTCGAGATCGCCCGCCGGCACCGGTTCGCCCGGGAACTGGCGGCGCTGCCCGACGGGGTCGAGGTACACGTCCTGCCCACCGGGGGCCTGGAGCCCCGGGACGACTCGCCGTGGGCGTACCGGGACATGGCCGCGGTGGGCCGGCGGATCAGCCGCGCGTACATCGCCTCCCGCGACTACCTCGCCGCGCTGGACCGCTGATGCCGTTGCCGCCGCAGTGGATCCGCCGGGTGCTGCTCGCCCCGGCCGTGGTGTTCCTCGCCTTCACGGTGGTCACCACGCTGCCGGTCTGGCTGCTGGTCGCGGCGGCGCTGTCGCCGTTCGTCCCCGGCCGGCTGCGTCCGCTGCGGCTGGTCTGGATCGGTGTCGTCTACCTGGTCTGGGACGCCGCCGCGCTGCTGGCCCTGTTCGGGCTCTGGATCGCCTCCGGCTTCGGCTGGCGGCTCCGCGCCCCCGCCTTCCAACGGGTGCACTACCTGCTCGCCGGCTGGTTCCTGCGGGCGCTCTTCTGGCAGGCCCGCTGGACGCTGCGGCTGAGCATCGACGTGGCCGGCACCGACCCGGACACCGCCCTGCCCGGCCGGCCGGAACTGGTGCTCTGCCGGCACGCCGGCCCGGGTGACTCGTTCATCCTGATCCACGCGCTGGTCAACTGGTTCTACCGGGAACCGAGGATCGTGCTGAAGGACGCCCTCCAGTGGGACCCGGCGATCGACGTCCTGCTCAACCGGCTGCCGACCCGGTTCCTCGCGCCCGGGGCCCGCCGCGACGGGACGGTGCTCGACCAGATCGCCCACCTGGCCACCGGGCTGGACGACAACGACGCGTTCGTCATCTTCCCGGAGGGCGGCAACTTCACCCCCCGGCGGCGGCTGCGGGCCATCGACCGGCTTCGCTCCCGGGGCCTGGAGGGGATGGCGCTGCGCGCCGAGCGGATGCGACACGTGCTCGCGCCCCAGCCGGGCGGGGTGCTCGCCGCCCTCGACGCCGCCCCCGAGGCGGGCGTCATCTTCGTGGCGCACACCGGGCTCGACAGGATGCTGACCGTGGCGGACGTCTGGCGGGAACTGCCGATGGACAAGCGGATCGTCATGCGGTTCTGGTCGGTCCCGCCGGAGGAGGTCCCGACCGGGCGGCAGGAGCGCATCGACTGGCTCTTCGACTGGTGGGCGCGGATCGACCAGTGGATCGAGGCCAACCGCGACGGTACGGCCGCGCTGAGCGGCGACGGGCCGCCTGACGCGTAGGGTGCGCTGCGTGGATCAGATCTGCGTGGTGACGACCGTGGTGGACGCGCGCTCGGTCGCGGACGTGCTGGCGGCGACCGCCGTGGCCGGACGGTTGGCGGCCTGTGCCCAGGTCGGCGGTCAGGTGGACAGCACCTACTGGTGGCAGTCCGCGATGGAGACCAGCGCCGAGTGGTCGGTGCAGTTCAAGACCGCCCCGGACCGGGTGGACGCCCTCGTCGACCAGATCCGGGCCAGCCACCCGTACGAGGTGCCGGAGATCCTGGTCACCCGGGTGGCGAGCGGCAACCCGGACTACTCGGCCTGGGTGCACGAGCAGACCCGGCCCTGAGTACGGGCACTCTGGGTCGACGATGTCCGGCCAGGGCAGGATGACCGCGTGCAGACCAGCGGCTACCCCTGTCCCGCGTGCGCGTCCCCGGCCGACCTGACCGTCGGTTGCCGGACCTGCGGCCGGGGACCCGACCCGACCGCCGCCGAGGTGGTCCGCCTCGACGCCGAGATCACCGTCCTCGCCGGGCGGGTGGAGCAGGCGCGGCGGGCGTACCTGGACCTCGGCGCGGCCCTGGGCTCGGCCCAGCGGCGCCGGGCCGACCTGGCGGCGCGGGTGCGGGCGAGCCGGACGGCGTCCGCGCCGGCCACGGTGCGCCCGCCCCGGCCGGCGGTGGCCCCGACCCCGTCGGCGCCGGTGCCCACGGGCCCGTTCCCGTCCGGTCCGTTTCCGCACGGTCCGGCTCCGGTCCGGCCGGCCGCCGCCGGCCCGGTTCCGGTCGGCCCGGCGGCGGTGGGGGGCACCGCCGCCGGGCAGCGGGAAACCTCCACCCGGACCGTGCAGGGGGTGCTCTTCGTCCTCGGTGGCCTGCTGCTCGGCACCGCGGCGATCGTCTTCACCGCGGTCGCCTGGGCGGCGGTGGGCGTGGTGGGCCGGGCGGCGATCCTGGCGGCGGTCACCGCGCTCGCGCTGGCCGTGCCGGCGGTCGTGGTGCGGCGGGGGCTGCGCGGCACCGCCGAGACCATCGCCGCCGTCGGGCTGCTGCTGGTGCTCCTCGACGGGTACGCCGCCTGGGCGGTCGACCTGGTCGGCGTCACCGGTTGGCCGGTGACCCGGTACGCCGCGCTGGTCGGGGGAGCCAGCGCGGCCGTCGCCACCGGGTACGCGCTGGCCACCCGGCTGGCGGTGCCCTGGTTCGGGGCGTTGCTCGTCGCGCAGCCGGTGCTGCCGCTGCTCGCCGCCGAGGCCCGACCGGGCGTCGGCGGGTGGACGCTGGTGTTCGCCGGGGTCGCCCTGGTCGACCTGGCCGTGGTGCACGCGCTGTCGGTCCGGGCCGTGGTGCCTGCGCTGTCGGGCCGGGCCGGCGCGGGTGGGTCGTTGATCGTCGCGGGCCGGGTCACCGCCTGGACCGGTCACGCCCTGGCCCTGGCCCCGGCAGTGGTCTGCGCGGTGGCCGCCCTACTGACGGGGGAGGCCTTCGGCACGCCGCTCGCGGCCGGGCTGCCGCTGCTGGTGGTGGCGGCCGTCCTGGCCGGGACCGCACTGGTCGCCGGCAGCCCGGTCCTCCGGGCGGTCGCCGCCGCGCTGCTGGTGATCGTATCGGCCCCGGCGGTGCTCCGCCCGGTGGCCGAGCTGCGCCCCTCGGTGCTGCTCGTCACCTCGGCGGTGGTGGTGCTCGCGCTGGCCGCTGCCGTCCGGGCGCTGCCCGCCGGGCTGCGCAGCGGCTCCCGGGCCGGTGCGCTCGTCGTGACCGGGGTGATGGCCCACGTGGTCCTGGCGCCGACCGGTGGGCTGGCCGCCGCCGGGGTGCTCCGGTCCGTCCCGCCGTGGCGGGGCGCGACCGCCGGCCCGGACCTGCACTGGGGCTGGCAGCTCCCGGTCGCGGTGCTGCTGACCGCCGGGGCGGGCCTGCTCCTGCTGCCCTGGGCCGCCCGGTTCCCGGTCGCCCTCGGCGGCGGCGTGGTCGCGGTGCTCGCCGCGCCGGCCGTCCGGCCCACGCCCTGGCCGGTGGTGGTGGCCCTCGGGCTGGCCGCCGGGGCGGCCCTGCTGCTCGTGGCGGTGTTCCGGTCGGGCGGCCGGGCGTACCAGCCGGTGCTCACCGCCGCCGGCGGCGTGGTCCTGACCGGGCACGCCCTGCTCGTCGGCCTCGCCGCGCCGGTGGGGGCCGGGGCGGTCCTGGCCGGGATGCTGGCCGTCGGCCTGGTGGTGGCCGGCCGGGCCCGACGGCTCGGTGGACCGGTCCGGTGGCTGGCCGGCCCGGCGCTGACCGTGGCGCTGCTCGCCGTACCGGCCCTGGTGGTGGTGACGCAGGTCGAGCTGGCGCCGTCGCTGCCGTGGCGGCTGCGCGGGCCGGCCATCGCCGTCGGGCTGCTGCCCGTGGCGCTGCTCGCGGTCCGTCGGCACTGGCCCGACCTCCAGCGGTACGCCGGCGCCGCGCTGGCCGGGGCGCTCCCACTGGCCGGCCTCGCGCCGGTGGTCGTACCGGCCGGGGAGTCGGTGCCGGTCTACCTGGCGGCGGCGGTGCTGGTGGCGGTGGTGGGGGCCGCCGTGGTCCGCCCGGACGGTGGCCTGCGGGTGGTCGGCGTCGCGCTGGCGGTGGCGGCCGGCGCGGTGCTCGTCCCCGCCGTGCTCCGGGTGCTGGTCGCCCCGTACGGCTGGCTCGGGTCGGTCTGGTCCGGTGCGCCGGACGGGGTCGGGCTGGCGCCCGGGGTGGCCCCGGCACGACTCTCCGCCGGGGTCGCGTTCCTGGTGCTGCTCCTGGCCCTGGCGGTGGCCGCCCGGTCCACCCCGCTCGGCCGGGGCCGGGCGGTGCTGATCGCCGTACCGGTCGGCGCGGTGGCGGTGCCGGTGCTCCTCGGCGGGGTCGGCGCGCCCTGGCCGGTGCTGCCGGCGGTGTCCCTGCTGCTCGGTGCGGCGGGCCTGCTGTCCGCCACGCTCGCCAGCACGTCGATCCCGCGTCGGATGGTGCTGCCGGTGCTGGCGGGCACCGGGCTGATCCTGGCCGGCGCCGGGTTGGCCGGCCTGTTGCCGACCCGCGCCGGCACCCTCGCCGGGCTGGGCCTGGCCCTGGTGGTCGCGGTCGTGGTCGGGGCCGCCGGTCGGGTCGACGCGGTCCGGCCGGTCGGCTGGGCGGGCGCGGCCCTCACCGCCACCGCGTTCGCGGTCACCGCCACGGCCGCCGCCGACCTGCCGCTGCGCACCGCCGGGTCGGCCGTGCTCGCGGTGGCCGTGCTCGTGCTGGGCACCGCTGCCCTGCTGGCCCGTCGGCGTCCGGCGGAGGGACTGGTGCTGGACGCCGCCGCCCAGGGGGTCGCCCTGACAGCGCTCCTGCTCTCCGTCGGGTCACGCCGGCAGGCCGCCCTGGTCTGCGTGCTCTGGGGCACCGTCGTCGCGCTGCGGGCGCTGCGGCCGGGGGAGTCGGTCGGTCGGCGGTGGACCTTCGCGGCCGTCGCCGGGGGCAGCGAACTGCTCGGGGCGTGGCTGCTGCTCACCGTCGCCGAGGTCACCCTGCTGGAGGCGTACACCCTGCCGGCGGCCGGGCTGGCGCTGCTCGCCGGGCTGGTCGCGCTGCGTACCCGGCCGGGGTTGACGAGTTGGACCGCCCTCGGCCCCGGGCTCGCCGCGGCGCTGCTGCCGAGTCTGGCTTCGGTCCTGGTGGGCGCGGACCCGCAACCGTGGCGGCGGCTGCTGCTCGGTGCCGGTGCGCTCGGCGTGGTGCTGTTCGGCGCGGTCCGGCGGTGGCAGGCCCCGGTCGTGCTCGGTGCGACCGTTCTTGTCCCGCTCGCCCTGCACGAGGTCGTCCGCAGCTGGGACCTGGTGCCCCGGTGGATCTTCCTCGCCGTCGGCGGTCTCGCGCTGATCGGACTCGCGACCACCTACGAGCGTCGTCGGCGGGATCTGGCCCGGCTGCGTTCCGTGGTGGGGAGAATGGGGTAGGGCCTGCCCTACCGGCTGTTCGGGGGGTCGCAGGATTACCCAGCGCAACCGTCGTTCGGAGACTGGAGTCGGGCCGCCGGCCGGCGGCCCGACCACCCGAGGAGACGAGGGCACAGATGACGCTCGGTTCGGTGGCCGACCCGCCGCTACGGCGGGGCAGTGACTACGCGCGGTTGTCCCGGCGGATCAGCGAGGCCGGGCTGCTGGCGCGGCGACCCGGCTGGTACGTGGCGAGCGGGGCGCTGACCGTGGCCCTCTTCGTCGGCGGCTGGGCGTTGTTCGTCGCGGTCGGTGACAGTTGGGCGCAACTCGGCGTCGCCGTGCTGCTCGCCGTCGCCACCACCCAGGTCGCCTTCCTGGGGCACGACGCGGGACACCGGCAGATGTTCCGTCGACGCGGTCCCAGCGAGGTGGTCGGGCTGCTCGCCGGCAACCTGGCGGTCGGGCTCAGCTACGGCTGGTGGGTGGACAAGCACAACCGGCACCACGCCAACCCCAACCACGAGGGGGAGGACCCCGACGTCGGCGCGGGCGCGCTGGTCTGGACCCACGAGCAGGCGGCGGCGACCCGGGGTTTCGGGCGGTGGCTGGCCCGGTGGCAGGCGTGGCTGTTCTTCCCGATGCTCCTGCTGGAGGGGTTCGCGTTGCACGTGTCCAGCGTGCGTGCCGTGGTCGGGCGGAACCCGGACGGCGGGTTCCGGACGCCGATGCGGCACCGGACGGTGGAGGGGCTGCTCCTGGCCGCGCACCTGGTCGGCTATCTCGTGCTGGTGGGCACCGTCCTGTCGCCGGGGCGGGCGGTGGCGTTCGTCGCCGTCCACCAGGGGCTCTGGGGGCTCTACATGGGCTGTTCGTTCGCCCCCAACCACAAGGGCATGGAGATGCCGACCGCCGCGGACGACCTCGACTTCCTGCGTAAGCAGGTGCTCACCTCGCGCAACGTACGGGGCAACCGCCTGGTCGACGTCGCGCTGGGCGGCCTCAACTACCAGATCGAACACCACCTCTTCCCGAACATGCCCCGCGGCAACCTGCGGCGGGCCCGGCCGATCGTCCGCGCGTACTGCGCCGAGCAGGGCATCCCGTACGCCGAGACCGGCCTGTTCGACTCGTACCGGCAGGCGCTGGCGCACCTGCACGAGGCCGGCCGCCCGGTGCGGAGCTGACCGTCGCGCCGTTTCCGCCCCTGCTGCTTCGGTAGCAGGGGCCCCCTGCACGACAAAAACGAGTAACAGGGGTCCCCTGCTACCAACCAACCGGCGGCACCCGCCGTGACCGGCGGGGGCGGGGGGAGTGACGGTTGCCGTTGCGTGGCGCTCGGGTCGGGCGGTGGGCGGCACCGCCCCGGTAGGGTGCTGACCATGGCAGAGGTGCTCACCGCAGAGGCGGTACGAGACAGACTGGCCGCGTTGGCGGACTGGACGGGCGACCCTGCCGGCATCAGTCGCACCGTCCAGCTCGGCAGCTTCCCCGAGGCGATCGCGGTCGTCGGTCGGGTCGCCGAGGTGGCCGAGGAGCGGGACCATCACCCCGACATCGACATCCGGTGGCGGACGCTGACGTTCCGCTGCACCACCCACTCCGCCGGCGGGGTCACCGAACGTGACATCGATCTGGCCCGGCGGATCGACGAGATCGTCCGGAGCGCGCGATGAGATTCGAGATCAGCAAGGTGCTGGACGCGATCGAGGGACGCGTCTGCACCGACCCGTCCCTGGCCCGAGCGGTCGTCGACCTGGCCGAGGTGATCCGCTACCAGGATCTGGACGCCGGCCGGCCGGCGAGCATGCTGCGGCTCGGCATGGTCATCGACGCGCTGGCCCGCCAGCTGGAGGAGGACAGCGTCCCGGTCTACGCGGTCGTGCACCGGGCGCTGCTCTCCGACGCCGACCTGACCTCGAACGAGCGGATGGTGGTCCGCCGCTGGGCCGACGACGGCCTGGTGGAGGTGCTGGACCAGCCGAACGACCGGATCCTGGAGGTCGCCGACCTGCTCGGCCTGCCGGTGCTCAGCCGGGCCCGCTTCGACGGGCTGCGCGGGCGCTACCCGTGGGTGGTCGAGCAGCCGGGCCGGGTGGTCGCGCCGGTGCCGGGACAGGGCGGACCGGCCTTCGTCGCGCACGTCGGCCCGGGTACGACCCCGGTCGCTGGGGAGCCGTCACCGGTCGGGACGAAACTGCTCTCCCGGCTGTGGCGCTGCCCCGAACCGGGCTGCGCGCTCTTCGGTTCCGGGGGCGGCGGTGGTGCCTTCGCGGATCTGTCCCCCCGCTCGGAGCGGAGTCCGGCCGCCCAGCCGCCGCCGACGCTGCGGACCGGCGCGCCGACCTGTCCCCGGCACAACACCCGGCTCGGTGACGGCGGGGCCCGGCCCCGGACCGAGGTCCTCGCGGTCCGCATCGGCGGTCTGGTCCGGCGTCGGTTCGTGCTCACGTCCGAGGAGCCGGTGCTGGTCGGCCGGGCGCCGGACCAGTCCAGCGGGATCGTGCTCGGTCAGTGGCTCAACGACGAGGCTCGGCGCTGGATCAGTCGCAGCCACCTGAAGTTCGAGCTGCGGGCCGGCACGGTGGTGGTCACCGACGTGAGCACCAACGGCAGCGGGATCCGTCCCGGCGGCTCGATGGCCGAGGCGGAGCGGATCCCATTGGCCCCGCAGCAGTCCCGGGTGATGGACCCGGGTGACATGGTGGAGTTGTACCCGGGGGTGCAGATCGGCCGTCCGGGCGAGCTGCCCGCCGGTGCCCCCTACACCCCCACCTCGGTGATGGCCGAAGCCCCCACCATGGCCATGCGCCTGCCCCGCCCCTGAGCCCTGCCACCCCGGCTCCCTCGCCCTGCCTGCTGAGCGGCGGGGAGCCGGGGTGGGGCGGGATCAGGAGGTGCCGGTGAGGACGGCGGCGAGCTGGGCCAGCGCGTGGTCGATCTCCTCGGCGGTGATGACCAGGGGCGGGGCCAGTCGGATCGTGGAGCCGTGGGTGTCCTTGGCGAGGATGCCGCGCTCCATCAGCCGCTCGCACGCCTGGCGGCCGGTCATCAGCGCCGGGTCGATGTCCAGGCCGGCCCAGAGGCCCCGGCCCCGGACGGCGACCAGCCCCCGGCCGAGCAGCTCCCGCAGTCCGGCGTGCAGCCGCTCGCCCAGCTCGGCGGAGCGCCGCTGGAACTCGCCGGTGGCCAGCAGCCGGACCACCTCGGTGGCGACCGCGCAGGCCAGCGGGTTGCCGCCGAACGTGGAGCCGTGCTGGCCGGGCTTGAGCACGCCCAGCACGTCGGCGTTCGCGGCGACCGCCGAGACGGGCACGATGCCGCCGCCGAGCGCCTTGCCGAGCAGGTACATGTCCGGTACGACGCCCTCGTGGGCGCAGGCGAAGGTCTCCCCGGTGCGGCCCAGACCGGACTGGATCTCGTCGGCCAGGAAGAGCACGTTGCGCTCGGTGCAGACCCGGCGTACGCCCGGCAGGTAGCCCTCCGGCGGGACGACCACGCCCTGCTCGCCCTGGATGGGCTCGATCAGCACCGCGACCGTGTTGTCGTCGATCGCGGCGGCCAGCGCGTCCAGGTCGCCGTACGGGACCACGGTGAACCCGGGGGTGTACGGACCGAAGTCGTCCCGGGCGTCCGGGTCGGTGGAGAAGCTGACGATGGTGGTCGTCCGGCCGTGGAAGTTGCCCTCGGCGACGACGATGTTCGCCTGCCCGGCCGGCACGCCCTTGACCTGGTAACCCCACTTGCGGGCGACCTTGATCGCGGTCTCCACCGCCTCCGCGCCGGTGTTCATCGGCAGCACGAGGTCCTTGTCGCAGAGCTGGGCCAGCTCGCGGCAGAAGACGGCGAACTGGTCGTGGATGAACGCCCGGCTGGTCAGGGTCAGCCTGTCGAGCTGGTCGTGCGCGGCGGCGATCAGCTGCGGGTGCCGGTGGCCGAAGTTGAGCGCGGAGTAGCCGGCCAGGCAGTCGAGGTAGCGCCGCCCGTCCACGTCGGTGAGCCAGGCACCCTCGGCGGACGAGATCACCACCGGCAGCGGGTGGTAGTTGTGCGCGGTCCACCGTTCGGCGTCCCGAACCGCGTCCGGCGTCCGCAGCATGTCGTCGACGATCACTTGCCTGCCTTTCCCTGACGGAGTCGCAACGTGCAGCACTTCGGGCCACCGCCGGCCTTGCGCAGCTCGGACAGGTCGACACCGATGGTCTCGTAGCCCCGGTCGCGCAGCTGCGCGGCGAGGGCGGTGGCCTGGGCGGGCAGCACCACGTGCCGGCCGTCACTGACCGCGTTCAGCCCCAGCACCTCGGCGTCGGCCATGGTCGCGTGCACGGCGTCGGGGAAGAGTCGACGCAGCGCGGCGCGGCTGCCCGGCGAGAACGCCTCGGGAAGATACGCCACGGTCCGCTCGTCGAGCACGGTGAGCGCGGTGTCCAGGTGGTAGAAGCGGGCGTCGACCAGTTGGAGGGTGATCACCGGGTAACCGAAGACCTCCTGCAACTGGGCGTGCGAGGCGTGCGCGGTGCGGAACCCGGTGCCGGCGAGCAGCAGGTCACCGGCGAGCAGGATGTCGCCCTCGCCCTCGTTGACGTGCTTCGGGTCGTGCATCTCGAAGCCGGCGGCCTCGAACCAGGCCCGGTAGGCGGGGGCCTCGTCGGCCCGCTGCGGGTCGCGGAACTGCACGGCCATCGCCCGGCCGTCGATCACCGTGCCGCCGTTGGCGGCGAAGACCATGTCGGGCAGGCCGGGCACCGGGGTGATCTCCTCGACGGTGTGGCCGAGTTCGCGGTAGGTCTGCCGCAGCTGCTCCCACTGCCGGATCGCCAGGTCGGCGTCGACCGGCGCGGTCGGGTCCATCCAGGGGTTGATCGCGTAGTCGACGGCGAAGTACGTCGGCCGGCACATGAGGAAGCGCTGGCTGGTGGCGTCCATCGTCATTGTCCTGCTCCCGGGGGTCGGGCGCGCCCGGCCACTCGCGGCCTGCGGGCTGGCGCCGTTGCTCCAACGCTATGCGCCCGGCAGCGGCGGTATCCACCCGTGACGATTGCGTGAAGCGTAGATTCATTGCGTCTGTCGGACAGCGGACGTGCGATTCGTTGCGTGCCGGAGCGGCGGCGGACGGCCGATCAGGGTCGCCGCCCGTCTTCCCCGCAGGTCATCCAGGCCCACCCCCGAATCGTGCGGCGGCCGTCGGCGGGCTGCGGGAGTGACGAGTCAGAGGCGTGTGGCTACCCGGACCAGGGCGGCGAGTGCCCGGGAGCGGCTGTGCGGTGGCCAGGCGATGACTGTCGTGACGGCCGGCGCGTCCAGGACCGGCACGGCGGCCAGGCCTGCCAACAGGTTGGCGCGGCAGGACTCGGGCAGGACCACGGTGGTGCGGCCCAGCGCGATCAGTTGGAAGAGCTGCGTCTGGTTGCGCACTTCCGCGCCGGGGCCTTCGGGGTAGGCGCCGCCGGGGCCGGGCCAGCGAGCCGACGGGAGTTCGGGCAGCGAAGTGACGTCCGCCATCCGGACGTGGGACCGGCTGGCGAGCGGATGTGCGGTGGGAAGGATGGCGACCTGTCCCTCGGTGCTCAGGATTTCGGTGTCGAGTCCGGCGGTCGAGTCGAAGGGTTGATGCAGGAGTGCCACGTCGGCCTGCCCGTCATGCAGTAGCTGCTGCGGGTGGGATTCGCAGAGCAGCAGATCGACCGGGGTGGCACCCGGCTCGGCGGCGTACGCGTCGAGTAGTTTCGCCAGCAGTTCGCCGGAGGCGCCGGCCTTGGTGGCCAGCACGAGCGAGGGCTGACTCGTCGCGGCCCGCCGGGCGCGTCGCTCGGCTGCGGCCACCGCGCCGAGGATCGGTCGGGCCTCGGCCAGCAGCACCGACCCTGCCTCGGTGAGCGTGACCTTGCGGCTGGTCCGGTTCAGTAGCGCGACCCCGAGCCGTTGTTCGAGTTGGCTGATCGTGCGCGACAGCGGCGGCTGGGCGATGCCCAAGCGCTGCGCGGCCCGGCCGAAATGCAGCTCTTCGGCGACCGCGACGAAGTACCGCAGCTCTCGCGTCTCCACCGTTCGAGACTACCGCCCGATCAATACCGGCTGGGTATCGTTGCGTGACTCAGACGGTGTTGGTCCCGCGCTGGCGCGCGGCCACGATTGCCGGCATGAGCGAGAAGACGATCGCGCTGGTCACCGGCGCGAACAAGGGAATCGGGTACGAGATCGCGGCGGGGCTCGGTGCGTTGGGCTGCAGCGTCGGCGTCGGGGCCCGGGACGGGCAGCGCCGGGCGGATGCCGTGGCGAAGCTGCGCGCGGCTGGCGTCGACGCTTTCGGGGTGCCCCTGGACGTGACCGACGACGCGAGTGTGGCGGCCGCCGTCGCGCTGATCGAGAAGCGCGCCGGGAGGCTCGACGTGCTGGTCAACAACGCCGGGATCGCCGGGGCATGGCCGGAGGAGCCCTCGACCGTGACGCCGGAGAGTATGCGGGCGGTGGTGGAGACCAACGTGATCGGCGTCGTCCGGGTCATCAACGCGATGCTGCCGTTGCTGCGCCGCTCGGAGCATCCGCGGATCGTCAACCAGTCCAGCCACGTCGGCTCCCTCACCCTGCAAACCACGCCGGGCGTCGACCTCGGCGGAGTCAGTGGGGCGTATTCGCCGTCGAAGACGTTCCTCAATGCGGTCAGCATCCAGTACGCCAAGGAGTTGAGCGGCACCAACATCAAAATCAACAACGCCTGCCCCGGCTACGTCGCGACCGATCTCAACGGCTTCCACGGAACCAGCACGCCCGCGGAAGGCGCCAGGATCGCCATTCGGCTCGCCACGCTGCCGGACAACGGCCCGACCGGAGGGCTGTTCGACGACGCCGGGAACGTGCCCTGGTGACGGACCTTCTGCTCACCCGCCATGCATCCGGCCCCGGACACGCTTCAGGGGCGGCGAACCGCCGCCCCTGAAAGAGATGTCGCCCCCGCTGGTGAACCACCAGTTTGACCGGGCTCGACCGGTGCACCACCGGCGCCGCCAACAGTGCCCGTCAGAGCCGGTCGACAAACTGTGAGTCAAGCCACTCGCGGAACCGGTTGACAAGGTCGCCGTCGGTGGTCGGCCAGTCGTACTGGCCGGTCATCGCGAGAATGCCGAGCACCACGGCGGCGAGGCCGGCCAGGATGCCGAGCAGCGCGTCGGTCTTACCGGCGACGTGCCGGCGACGGGTGGCGATCAGGCCGAGGACGGCCAGCACCGCGCCGACCGCGCCGACCGCGATGCCGTACCCGGCGAGTGTGCCGGTGAGCACGAACAGCAGCCCGGCCACACCGACGACCAGCCCCACGGTGGCGAGCAGACTGGCCCGCGGCTTCTTCCCGGCCACCACCGCCGGCTCCGGGTCACGCCGGTCCGCGACGACGGGGTCGAGGTCCGGGTGTCGGTCGACCGTACGCTCCTGCGTCGCCCGGTCCAGGTCGATGGTCCGCTCCATCGTGCTGGTGGTCGCGGTGCCGGTGGTCGGCTCGGGGCCCGGCCGGACGGGATCCTGGTCCGCCTCCGCCGGGCGGGTGGCGGCCCGCGCGGTCGCCGCCCGGGCCGCAGCCCGTCGCTCCGCGTCGGCGTCCCGGGGGTCCCGGACCCGGCCGTCCGCCGGCGGCAGGTCCGTCCGCTGGTCCCGGCCGTCGACCGTCGCGGCGGCGCTGCGGTACGTCGTCCGGTCGCCGCCCCGGTCGGTGCCCATCGGCTCGGCGACCCGACCGGTGGACGACCCGGTCGACGGGTCGCGGTCGGCGGCGTGGACGGTCTCCGGGGCAGCTTCGTTCCCGTCCCGGGTGGCCGGTTCGTTCCGGCTCGACAGCAGGGGAATCCTCACGACGTACACCTCCTGGTCGGTGCGTGGAGACCTCGGACGCGCCGCCGGCTGCCACGCGGTGGTACCCCTGAGGTACCCCCGGTCCTCTTCCGGCACACCTGTCCCTTCCGGAGTCCCCAACCGGAATTGCAGGTGAACGAGGGGTTGACCGGTTCGTTTCGCGCTGTGGCGGGGGCCGGAGCGGCCGTAGGATCCCGAGCCGTGACCGGTGCGGGCAGAGACGACGAGCGTGTTCCAGGTGCCCGGGGCCGGGTGGTGATGCTGGTCGACAACGCGGTGCACGGTGACTCGCGGGTGCAGAAGGCGGCCCGTTCGGCTGCCGCCGCCGGCTGGGACGTGACGCTGCTCGGGCGCTCGCCGGACGGCGTACCGCACCGCTGGCGGCTCGGCCGCGCCGAGGTGCGGCTGCTGCCGATGGGCGGCGGCCCGGGAACGGGGGCGCAGGCGCGCCGACGGCGGGCGGTGGCGGCGCTCGGCGGGCTGCGCAAGCCGCTCGAGTTGGCGTACACCCGGTTCTGGTCGGCGACCATGCGGGAGCGTGCCTGGCGGCGGCTCGAACCGTCCCTGTGGCAGTACGAGCGGGCGTACGGGCCGGTGGTGGACGCCCTCGACCCGGACCTCGTGCACGCCCACGACTTCCGGATGCTCGGGGTGGGCGCGCGGGCCAAACTGCGGGCCCGGGAACGGGGGCGGACGGTCCGGCTGCTCTGGGACGCGCACGAGTTCCTGCCCGGCATCAAGCCGTGGCGGGACAACGTCCGCTGGCTGCCCGCCCACCGGGCGCACGAACGGGAGTACGCCCCGTACGCCGACGCCGTGGTCACCGTCTCCGACGAACTGGCCCGGCTGTTGCAGGCCGAACACGGCCTCGCCGAGCGGCCGGCGGTGGTGCTCAACGCCCCGGACCTGCCCGACGGGGTGACCCCGACGGAGTCGCTGCGCCAGCGGTGCGGGATCGGACCGGAGGTGCCGCTGCTGGTCTACAGCGGAGCGGCGGCCCCGCAGCGCGGGCTGGGCGTGCTGGTGGAGGCGCTGCCCGCGCTGCCCGGCTCGCACCTCGCGTTCGTGGTGAACCGGCCGGACGGCGACTACGTCCAGGGTCTGGTCGCGCGGGCGACCGAACTCGGCGTGGCCGACCGGCTGCACGTCGGCGGGTACGTCGCCGCCGACGAGGTGGTGTCGCTGCTCGCCGGGGCGGACGTCGGGGTGATCCCGATCGAGCACTGGCCGAACCACGAGATCGCCCTGATCACGAAGTTCTTCGAGTACTCGCACGCCCGGCTGCCGATCGTGGTCAGCGACGTACGGACCATGGCGGAGACGGTCCGGCGTACCGGTCAGGGCGAGGTGTTCCGCGCCGGGGACGTCGCCGACCTGGTCCGCGCGGTCCGGACGGTGCTCGCCGACCCGGCCCGCTACCGCGCCGCGTACGACGCGCCGGGGCTGCTGAAGTCGTGGTCCTGGCCGGCCCAGGCCGAGGTGCTCGACCGGATTTATACGTTTCTGCTTCCGCCCGGAAATGGCACGATCACGCCGTGACCGTGTTGATGTCCCCGGAACAGATCGCCCACCGAACCGCACGTGCCGTCGACGCGGCTGTCCACGCCGGACGCGGTCTCGGGCTCACCGTGACCGACCCGAAGGTGCTGTACGAGGTGTTCTCGGTGGTCGTCCACCTCGCGCCGTCGCCGGTCGTGGCCCGGGTGCTCACGGTGCTGCCGCACTACGCGGACCTCGACAGCCAGGCGGCCAGGCAGCGGGCGGAACTGGATGTGACCCGGTGGCTCGCCGACCGGGGCGTGCCGGTCATCCCGCCCAGCCCGCTCGTGCCCCGGGAACCGGTCCAGCGTGACGGGTTCTCGATGACGTTCTGGCAGCTCGTCGACGTGGACCCGGACGCCCAGCCCGACTACGTGGCGAACGCCGGCCTCGTCGCCGACCTGCACGCCGCGATGCGCGACTACCCGGGCGACCTCTCGTTCCTGTCCGCTGCCGAACCCCGGTTCGTCGAGGACAGCCTCGCTCTCCTTGCGGATCACCCCGACCTGCTCGACCCGGCCGACCTGGACCGCGCCCGCCGCGAGTGGCAGGTCCTGGAACCCCTCGTGCGGTCCCGTGCGACGTTCGAGCGCACGTTCCCGGGGATCGACCTCCAGCCCATCCACGGCGACTGCCCCGCGGTGAACATCGTCCCCGAGGCGCGCGGGCACCTGTACGCCGACTTCGAGATGGTCATGTCGGGACCGGTGGAGTGGGACCTCGCCGGCCTCGGCCCCGACTGCGAGGCCGCCTACGACCGCGAAGCGCGGCGCAGGGGCCTGCGGGAGTTGAACAAGGACGTCCTGGGCTTCGTCAACGCGGTGGGGATGCTGCGGGGTGTCGCCTGCCTCGCGCTCGCGCCGCAACTGCCCATGCTGGCCGACGCCACCCGGCCGCTCCTCGAACAGTGGCGGTCCATGCCCTTCGCGGGCGGTCTGACCGGCTGACGGCCGGTCGACGCGTCAGGCGCGGCGGCGATACCGGTCCGGTCAGCCGTGGCCCGCCGTCCGCTGCGCCTGCGTCGTCCGAGGCTGCGGGGCGACCGGGGGCAGGCCGGCGGGTCCACGATTCCGGCGTACGGTCGGCAGGGTCGCCGGCCGTCGGGGCGCGGGTGAGCGTTGCTGCACCCGTAGCCCAGCCGGCTGCACGAAGATCGACCGCCGGGTGAGCGCCTCACCCTTCCTGTCGAGCTGGTAGCCGTCCAGCCAGACCCACCCGTCGAAGGTGGCCCGGTCGAGCACCCGGATCACCCGGAACATGATCGGCGTGACGAACTGGACGCTGGCCGCGCGGGTCACCAGCACCAGGTCACCGGCCCTGGGCAGGGGAGCGGTCATCGCCAGCCGAACACGCCACGGTGCCGACGCCATGCCCTGATCCGGGCCCGGGCGGCCTCGACCATCGGGCAGAACCCGGTCTCCGTGCACCTCGGGCAACGACTGTGGCGGTGGTGGTCCAGGCAGTACCAGGCCGCCTGCACCAGGAACGGCACCTCGCGTGGTACAGGGGTCCCGGCGCGCCAGCCGATTGCCGTTGCCCGGTCGGGGGCATGAACCGCCCTGGCCGTTGAAGGGCCTTGCTTGTCCGCCTCGTCCGATAGCGGGGGCGGCGCGGGATGTGATCTGCGCCGTGGCGGGTTGGCTAGCGCGTTCCACGACGCCGGTAGTCGGCGATCCGGGCAGCGCCGCCAAGAGTTGAGGCCGCACGAACACCCAAGACGCAGCCAGCGGCGAAGCACCGGACGGTGTGCGGGGACGAACGGGACCGGCCGTTCTCTCCGTGATCGGGGCATGGCTTTTACGCTCTCGCCCCACGCCGCACTTGTCAAGCGTGTAGTGCGCGTTTGACAAGTGGTTAACCGTGCACTACACGTTTGACAACTTCACGCGTGGCTAACCTGCGGACGTGCCAGACCACCTGTACGGGCCGCAGGAAATCGGGGAGCGGCTTGGCGTCTCGCGGGAGCGGGTCCGACAGTTGACCCTCCGCCCGGACTGGCCTGCGCCCTACGACCGGCTTGCCATGGGAACGGTCTGGCGCAAGGAGGACATCGAGGAGTGGATCGGAAAGTACCGCCCACACCTGATCGAAGCTGACGACGACGAGGCAACGGGCGCGTAGCCCCAGATCGGCGGATAACTGCCCAGCCTTTGGCGCGCTCGAATCATTCCGACTACCGACACGCTGTTGGTGGCACCGTCGGTGCCACCAGGGGGCGTACGATCGGCTCATGACCACGAAGCGCAGCGTCAGCCTGCCCGACGACGTCGCCAGGTACCTCGACGAGCAGCCGAACATCTCCGCTGCCATCGCTGACGCCGTCCGGTTGCAGATGGCGACGGGGCGACTGGAGGACGTGCTGCGTCGCGTCGGCATGGAGGTGACCGAAGAAGGTAAGGCCAGTTGGCGCTCCAGGCTGGCCCAGCCCATCCCCGCCGAGGCCCTGGCCGAGGGACGTCGCCTCCTCGACGAGGCGGCATGAGGGACGGCGTCGCGGTGGTGCTCGACGCTACCGCCCTGATCGCCTACACGCGTGGCCAGGTCGCGGTCGGGGAACTGATGGCCGAGGTGGCGGACGAAGGTCGACACGTGGCCGTACCCGCCGCCTGCCTGTCTGCCGCCTACGCCGCAGGCCGCAATGACCTCGACGCCGCCATGCTCGGACTCCTCATGACCTCTCCCGTCGTGCGGATCGTGCCGCTCGGCCCGGAGACCGCCCGTCAGGTGGGAGTACGTGCCCGGACCGTTGAGGGAGACCTCGCGATGGGGCACGCGGCCGTTGTGGCTCTCATCCATGAGGCCCACTTTGCGACCACCGATCCGAAGGCTGCGGCAGCAGTCCTGCCGGATCGCTGGAGCATTCTCGACCTTACGTAGTGGCCCAGGGCAGGCCACGTGGAGATCTTCATCCTCTCCGGCTGCTTTGCGCATGGCGTCGTTCGCGCAAGCCCGATGGTGGGGAGCGAACGCCCCTGACTACCCTTGGTGGTCGTGCCCGAGGGACATAGCATCCACCGCCTGGCGACCCGGCACGCCGAGTTGTTCGCCGGGGAGAAACCACAGGTCAGTAGCCCTCAGGGCCGGTTCGCCGAAGGGGCCGCGCTGATCTCCGGCACCCTGTTGGAGAGCACCGAGGCGTACGGCAAGCACCTGCTGCACCACTACGCCGGGGAGATGACCCTCCACATCCACCTCGGGCTCTACGGGAAGTTCACCGACGGGGCGGGGGAGCCGCCGGCACCGGTCGGGCAGGTGCGGCTCCGGATGGTCGGCGACCGCCACTGGTTGGACCTGCGCGGCCCCACCGCCTGCGAACTGCTCACCCCGGGTGAGGTCGAGGCACTGCGCGCCCGGCTCGGCCCGGATCCGCTGCGGGCCGACGCCGACCCGGCGCGGGCGTACGCCCGGATCTCCCGCAGCCCGACGCCGCTCGCCGCGCTCCTGCTCGACCAGTCGGTGGTGGCCGGCACCGGGCTGATCTTCGTGACCGAGGCGTTGTTCCGGGCTGGACTGCCGCCGCTGTTGCCCGGTCGGAACCTGACCCCGGCGGGCTGGCAGGCGCTCTGGGCCGATCTGGTGGAGCTGATGACCCTCGCCGTCGAGCGGGGGCGGATCGACACCGTCCGCCCGGCACACCTGCCCGAGGCGATGGGGCGAGCGCCGCGCGTCGACCGGCACGGCGGCGAGGTGTACGTCTACCGCCGCAGCGGCGACCCCTGCCACGTCTGCGGCTCGGCGGTCAGCCGGGGTGAGTTGGGCGGGCGGAACCTCTACTGGTGCGCTGCCTGCCAGGCCGGCTGACCCGGCCGTTGCCCTGCGGCTCAGGCCGGATCGGCCGCTCGCGGTCCGGCTTGGTGGTCGGGCCGGCCCGCACCGCCGGCCCGACCACCGCGCTCAGACCAGCCGGCGGATGTCGCCGTACGCCCGGTAGAAGCCGCCCCGGCCGGACTCGCGGACCTCGGGGACCAGGTAGCGGGCCCCCCGTTCGCGGATGCCCTTGGGGAACTGCACCGACCAGTCCCGGTGGTAGCCGTCGGAGAGCACCTGGATGCGCAGCCGGCCGCGCTCCTCCACGCACTGCACGACCACCCCGCCCTCGGCGTGGTGGACCACCTCGATCGTGGTGGACGGAGCGGTGGCGGCCATCCGGGGTGGGGCCTTCACGTCCACCACCTGCGGGACGCTGCCGCCCTCGGCCGCCCGGATCGCCGGCTCGCTGGCGTCGATGCAGGCCAGGTACCCGCCGGTGGTGACCACGTAGAGGCGGTCGTCGTGGTACTGCATGGAGTACGCCGAACCGCAGCCGGTGCCGAGCTTCCAGAGCCGGTTGCCGGCCTCGTCGAAGCAGTAGATCGAGGAGTGGTTGTCCCCGGCGAAGACGTACCGGCCGTTCTCGGTGGCGGCGCAGGAGAAGACCGGGGCGTCGCAGTGGTACGTCAGGTCGGCCCGGCCAGGCTTGGTCAGGCGGACGACCTGGCGGGTGCCGGTGCCGGCGAAGACGTGGTCGCGTTCCTGCCAGCCGAAGAGGACCGAGCCGGTGCGGGTGTTCCACAGCTCCTGGCCGGTGCGCCAGTCGTAGCCGGTGACCCCCGCCGAGTGGCCGTGGTAGATCGCGTCGTCGTCGCAGCGCACCATCCACGCCGACGAGCCGCGCCCCGGCCGCCGCCAGAGGAACTCGTCCTCGTGGTCGACGGCGGAGATCCCGCCGCCCGCGTCGGAGACGCCGAGCACCCCGTCGTGGATGTCCAGCCAGTAGATGTCGATCTCCGGTGCGATGGTGTACGCCACCCGGGGCACCTTGCCGGAGAGGTCGTAGACGTTGCCGTCGTCGCAGCCGGCGTAGATCCAGGCGTCGTCGGCGACGATGCACTTCACTCCGTCGGGCAGCCGGACCTGGCTGAGCACCTGGGCGTCGTGGCCGAGGGTGGTGATGACCCCGTGCTCGTTGCCCACCATGCAGTGCTGGCCGTCGACGAAGATGCCGAACGCCGGGGCACCGGAGTGGTACCGCCAGAGCACCGGAGCGGTGCGCGCGGTGGAGTGGGTGCTGACGATCTGGCGGCGGCTGACCGCGCGCTTCTGCCGCACGCCGCGCACCGCCGGGGCGTACCCCTTGCGGACCTTCTCGCCGATCTTCTTCGCGGCGGCGGCGCGGGCCTTCGCGTTGTCCGCGAAGCTGCTGGTCTTGACCTGCCCCTGGTCACCGATCCGGCCGTAGCGGACGGTCAGGTCGCAGCCGTCCACGACGGTCTCGTAGAACTTGTGCGCCCCACCGTCCGTTTCGGACAGCTCGAGGTACGTCGTCTCCTGTGCCATGGGGAATCCTCCGGGGGCGGGGCGACCGGTGGCGATCCGACCGGTACGTCGACAGCCCGCACACCGTAACCCCCGCCCCCGACAAGGCCGCCGCACCGGGCCTGACCTGCGGCTCAGTCGTCGCCGAGAAGCCAGCGGACCACCTCGACCTGCTGCGGGAACACCTGCCCCTCGCCGATGCTCCAGGCCAGCGTCTGGCCGATCGCCCAGCCCCGCACCCGTTCCCGGTCCAGCCCCAGCTCGGCGGTGAGCCGGTCCAACCGGTGACGCACCGCCGCCGGCGAGTGGCCCAGCTCCGCGCCGCGGACCATCGGCACCACACTGAACTCGCGTTCGCCCACCAGCGGCTTCGGGTCGATCACCAGCCAGGGCTCGCGGCCGGCCCGCAGCACGTTGCCGGCGTGCAGGTCCTGGTTGACCAGCACCTGCTCGCCCTGCGTCGGGGCCAGGCCGGTGAGCAGGTCGCGGGCGGCGTCGAGGAGCCGCCGTTCGTACGGCCGACCGGCCCGTTCCCAGTTGCCCGGCAGCCGTTCCACCCAGCCGGCCGCCTCCTCGGCGAGCGAGGTGAACGGGGCACCTGCCGGCCGCCAGAGCCGGGGGAGCAGGTCGACGACCACTCCGAGCGCCTCCTCCGGCGGGCGGTGGGACAGCGGCTCCCCGGGGACGCACCGCTCGATCAGCAGGGCCCGCCACGCCGGCTCGTGCGCCAGCAACCGCACCGCGCCGTCGCCGTCCCACCGCGCCAGCGCCGCCGCCTCGTGCTCGCTGTCCCAGTCGGGATACTGGAGCTTGAGCACGGCCGGTGTGCCGTCCGGCAGGTCGGCGGCGAGCGCCAGCGACACGAACGCCCCCGGGTACGCCGGGCCGAGCCGCAGCGACCACCGGTCCACGCAGGCGGCCAGCCGCTCCGGCAGCACCGCCAGCCACTCCCGCCCGGCGGGCACCCGCCGCAACCAGTCCAGCCGCTGAGGTATCTCCAGTTCCATCGGACCATCCTCGGGTCGGTCCGGCCCGGTCGTACAACCGTTTCCGGTCAGCCTCCGTCTAAATGGGGGAACGACGGAGGTAACCGGATGCCGGACGCATCGGATCAGGAGTACACGGAGTACGTCACCGCGCGGCTGCCGGCCCTGCACCGGCTGGCGTACGCGTTGTGCGGTGATGCCGACGAAGCGGACGACCTGGTGCAGGAGGCGGTGACCCGGCTGTACCAGCGCTGGTCGAAGGTCTCCCGGGCAGAGCGGATCGACGCGTACGTCCGGACGGTGGTGGTGCGGCTGTTCCTGGACGGCAAGCGGCGTGGCTGGTGGCGGGTACGCCTCTCCGCCGTCCCGCCGGACCCGCCACCCGTCTCCGGGGACGCGGGGATCGAGGACCGGACCGTGCTGCGGGCCGCGCTGACCCGGGTGCCGCCCCGGCAGCGGGCGGTGCTAGTGCTGCGCTTCCTGCACGACCTGTCCGTGGACGAGGTGGCCCACACCCTGGGCTGCTCCGCCGGGACGGTGAAGAGCCAGACCGCGCACGGGCTGGCCGCGATGCGCCGATTGCTCGGCGGGTCGACGCCGACCGTGAGCGCAGTGAGGGAGAGGAGCTGACAGTGGACGACGACCGAATCGCCGGGCTGTTGCGCGCGCTGGACGAGGAATCTGGCCGTCCGCCCCGGATCGACGTTGCCCGTGCCGTACGCGACGGACGCCGTCGCCGTCGTCGTCGAGCAGCCGGGGTGGGCGCGGGCGCGGCGGTGACGCTGGCGGCGGTGGCAGCCGTGCCGGTACTGGCCGACTCGGCACCGCCGACCACGCCGGCCGCGGTGACGCCACCGACGAGATGCGTGGCCGAGTTGCTGCCTCTCCCCGGTCGGGCTACCTACGGCACGGTGCTGGCAGGGGACCCGACCGGCCGTTACCTGGCCGGCCGGACCAACGGGACAACCGACACGATGTGGGGCACGCAGTCGGTGATCTGGGTGGACGGACGGGTTCAGCGGATGCCGGCGCCGGTCCGGGACATGTGGCCCCGGGACGTCACCTCCTCCGGGCAGGTGGTGGGCGTCGCCGACGGCGGGGCGTACCTCTACCAGGCCGATCCAGTGGATCGGGGCGCGTCGTCGGAGCCGGCGGGCGGGCCCGGCAAGGTCCGCCGGCTTCTCGGCGGGGTGGGCCGGCAGCCGGTCGCGATCAACGAAGCGGGCCGGATCGCAGGCGAGCTTCAGGTGACAGCCGGCAACCGGGGAACCCGGTCGGTGCCGATCCTCTGGGCCTCGCCGACCAGCGAGCCTGTCGATCTGCCCCTGCCCGGTTCGGACTGGCAGGGACATGTGCGGGACATCGGCGACGACGGGACGGTCGTCGGCACGGTGAGCGACGGGTTCGCGCCCGACCACGCCAGGGGCTACCTCTGGCGGGCGGACGGCACGGGCGAGTTCCTGCCACTGCCGCAGATGAGGGACGGACCGGCCACCGCCTTCTGGCCGGTCTCGGTCCGGGGTTCCTGGGTCGTCGGCACAGCCCGCCGCGCCCTGTCCGACACGGTCCAGGAGGAGGTCGTCCGACTGGACCTGACGACCGGGACGTTCGCTCCGCTGCCGCAGCCGGCCGAGTTCCAGCCCACGGCCGGTAACGCGCAGGGCTGGGCCGTCGGGCAGGTCGACGGGACAAGCGGCAACGGACGCGTCGGGCTGCTCACCGACACCGGACTGCTCGACCTCCCCGAACCCGAGCACCAAGCGGAACGGTACGACCCGAGAGTCAGCGTGGTCAGCGACGACGCCCGGACGATCGGCGGCACCCAGACCGTCCGTCGCGACCGCGATCCGCTGCAGGTGGCCTCGGCGCTGTCCCTCGTCGACCACCGTCCGGTTCGATGGACCTGCCGCTGAGGCTGACGGATCGTGGGACCCCGACCACCGGCCGGGGTCCCACGATCAGGCCGAGAGCGCGTCGACCGCCTTGCGGGCGGCGATGAGCACCGGGTCCCAGACCGGGGCGTAGGGCGGCGCGTAACCGAGGTCGAGGCCGGTCATCGCGTCCACCGTCATGCCGTTCCACAGCGCCACGGCCAGCGTGTCGATCCGCTTGGCCGCCTCGGACCAGCCGACGATCTGCGCGCCGAGCAGCCGGCCGCCGGGCTTCTCGGCGATCAGCTTGACCGTCATCGTGCGGGCTCCGGGGTAGTAGCCGGCCCGGTTGGTCGACTCGGTGACCACCGAGACGAACTCGAAGCCGGCGGCGGTGGCGTCGGACTCCCGCAGGCCGGTCCGTCCCACCTCCAGGTCGCAGACCTTGGTTACCGCCGTGCCGATCACGCCGGGGAAGGTGGCGTACCCGCCACCGATGTTGATGCCGGCGACCCGGCCCTGCTTGTTGGCGTGCGTGCCGAGGGGGATGTTGACCGGCTGGCCGCTGACCCGGTGCAGGGTCTCCACGCAGTCCCCGGCCGCCCACACCCCGTCGGTCCCGATCACCCGCATCCGGCGGTCCACCCGGATCCCGCCGGACGGGCCGACGGGCAGGCCGGCCGCCTCGCCCAGCGCGGTGTTCGGGCGCACCCCGAGACCGAGGACGACGACGTCGGCCGGGAACTCGCCGGCGTCCGTGCGGACCCCGGTGACCCGGCCGTCGCGGGTCTCCAGCCCGGTGACCGTCACTCCGGTACGGATGTCGATGCCGAGCCCGCGCATCGCGTCGGCCACCAGCCCGGCCATGTCCGGGTCCACGGTGGACATGGGCTGGTCGGCCTGCTCGACCAGGGTCACCTCCAGCCCCCGCACGATCAGCGCCTCGGCCATCTCCACGCCGATGTAGCCACCGCCGACGACCACCGCGCGCCGGGGCGCCGGGTCGCGTTCGAGCCAGTCGCGCAGCGCGTCGCCGTCGTCGAGGGTCTGCACCCCGAAGACACCGTCCGCGTCGGTGCGGGCCCACTTCGGGTGCACCGGGGTCGCGCCGGTGGCGTACACCAGGGTGTCGAACCGTTCGTGCACCTCGCCGCCGCCGGCCAGGTCCCGGGCGACGACCTCGCGCCGGTCGAGGTCGATGGCGGTGACCTCGTGCCGGAGCCGGACGTCCACGTGGTACTCGTCCCGGAAGGTGGCCGGGTCCCGGGCGACCAGGTCGTCCCGCTCGTCGACCAGCCCACTGATCCAGTACGGGATGCCGCAGGCCGAGTAGGACGTGAAGCGTCCCCGGTCGAACGCCACGATCTCCAGGTCGTCCGGACCGCGCCGCCGCCGGGCCTGGGACGCCGCCGCCATGCCGCCGGCGTCGGCGCCCACCACGATCAACCGTTCCGCCACCGGTTCAGTCTTCCACCGTCGGCGTCCCGCCGCGCGTCTGTCGCGCCACGTCTTCGACCACGTCGACGAGACGACCGGTGCGGGCGTGCACCGCGCGCTGCCGCTCGGCCCCGGTGCCGTGCCGGCGCACCCCGGCGAGCAGGTCGTCGACCTGGTCGGCGTCGCCGTGCCGGTCGAGTTCGGGGCGGACCCGGTCGACCAGACGGTCCAGCAGCTCCCACGCCGGACCCACCTCGCCGGTGTGCGGGTCGACGGCCTTGCCGGTCAGGCCGTCGTGGGCGGCCCGCCAGTGCGCCCCGACCAGCAGGTGGTGGTCGACCCGGGGGGCCGGACGGCCGGCGGCGATCTCCGCCAGCGCCGTGCCGACCAGGCTCCGGACCAGCGCGGCCACCAGGATCGTGTCGTCCAGCGACGGGCAGACGTCACCGATGCGGATCTCCACCGTCGGGTACTTCGCCGACAGCCGCGCGTACCAGTAGAGCATCCCCTCGTCCAGCATCACGCCGCTGTCGATGAGCTGCCGGATCAGCCGCTGGTAGTGCTCGTGCGAGTCGAGCCGGGGCGTCGGGGCCACCGAGGGCCAGCGTTCCCACTCGATCGAGCGCCAGCTCGCGTACCCGGTGTCCTCCCCGGCGGAGAACGGGGAGTTGGTGGTGAGCGCTTGCAGGATCGGCAGCCAGGGCCGGACGTGGTTGAGCACCTGCACGCCGGTGTCCGGGTCGGGGATCCCGACGTGCACGTGCATGCCGTTGTTGCCCGGTCCGGGCGCGAGCAGCCGGAACCGTTCGACCATCCGGTCGAAGCGCGGCTTGTCCACCACCGGCGGCACCGGTCCCTCGACCGGGCCGGTGCCGATGGCGAGCAGCCGGACGCCGGCCCGGTCGGCGGCGTCGGCGAGCCCGGCGCGTAGCAGCCCGAGGGAGTGCCGGATCGCCCCGAGGTCCAGTCCGGGCGGGCTGCCGATCTCGATCTGGCTGGTCTGGAACTCCCGCTCCACCTGGCCGCTGAGCTCGGGGGGCACCTGTTCCATCACCAGGTCGACGGCGGGCACGGCCACGCCGGTGTGCGGGTCGACGAGGAGGAACTCCTCCTCGACGCCGACGGTGAGCAGATCGGATCCGTCCGGCGTGCTCGTCGCGTCCTGGATCGCCACCTGGCCGGCCACGGCCTTCACCACCTTCTTCCGGTCCGCGTCACTCGCGGAGGCTGGACTCAGGGCTACCCAGCCGTACGCGGCCGGAAAACGTTGTCCCGGCGTGTCGGCCCGGGATCGCCGGGGTCGGGAACGTGACAGCGGGTCCTACGCTGTGCCCGTGCTGGCTCCGCTGTCGGTGGTGATCTGGGCCTGGGCGTACGCGCTGGGTCAGTTCGTCGTGCTCGCCGACCGGCCGGCCGAGGTGTTCGCCGGGGTGGCGGTCGGTGCGGCGCTGCTGCTCGCCACGATGGTGGCCGTCCTGGTCACGACGGTCGGCGCAGCCGGCCCGCAGGCCGTCCGCCGGGCCCGCTCCCTGCGGGAACGGGCACGCCGTCGTCGGGTGCCCCGGCAGCTCGACCCGGACGCGCCGGGTCGCCCCCGCCCCCGCGCGCCGGGGGTACGCCCCGCGACCGCGTGACGCGTCGCCGGGCACCGCCGGCACCGCCATCTGCCAACCCGCCAACCGCTGGCCCGCACCGTCGGGCCGGCCGGACCGCGCCGTCGGCTCCGCGCACGCGGTCGATTCCGCCCGTCCTCCGTCCATCTCGGACATCCGACCGGAATCGCACCGAGGGGTACACCCATGCTCGCCTTCGCGCCACTCGACGCCGCCGTCGGCGTCGCCTCCCACGCCGTCTCCACGCTCGCCAGCGCGGTCGCGCCCTTGGCCGGTGGGGCCGCCACCGCCGTCGCCATCGTCGCGTTCACCGTCGCCGTCCGGCTCACCGTCGCCCAGGTGCGCGGGGAGCGGCGTCGCACGGCCCTCGCCCCGCAGGTCGCCGAGCTGCGTCGCCGGTACGGCGGCGACCCGGCCCGGTTGCAGCGGGAACTGCTCGACCTGTATGGCACCGCCGGGGCGAGTCCGCTGGCGGGCTGCCTGCCGGCCCTGCTCCAGGCCCCGTTCTTCCTGATCATGTACCGCCTCTTCACCGCCGGCGACCCGGCACCGCTGGCCGGGGAGCTGGCCGGGGTGCCGCTGGGGCACCACCTGGCCGACGGGCTCGCCGGCGCGGCCGGACCGGTCTGGGGCGTGCTCCTGGCGGCGCTGCTCGCCCTGGCCTGGCTGGCGTCGCGGCGGATGCGCCGGACCATGGCCGCCAACTCGGCGTCGCCCGGCGGGTCGGCACCAGCCGCAGGGCCGAAGTCGTCCGGTGGTCCGGAGGCGTCCGGCGGGTCGGGGGCGTCCCAGGGGGCGTCGTCCCGGGAGGCGGTGGGGGCCGGTGGGGTGGCCGGGGACGTGGGGGCGGCCGTCGGGCGGCTCCTGCCGCTGCTGCCGTACGCGATGCTGCCGGTCGCGCTGGTGGTGCCGTTGGCGGGCGTGCTCTACCTGGTCACCACCACCGCCTTCACCGCCCTGGAACACACCGTGCTGCGCCGCGACCGACGGACCTCGCGACCAACTCTGGACAGAAACAGTTAACTTTCTTGATAATTACCGGACCTGTCGACATCCATGGATGCCCGCTCGGGCGTGGAGGGTCCTGTGAAACGTTCCCGATCTCTTGTCCTCTCCCTGGTCGCGGCCCTGGTGGCGACCGTCGGCGTGGCCTGGGTGGCAATGCCCGCCTTCGCCGCCGGACCCACCGCGACCTTCGTCAAGACCGCCGACTGGGGCACCGGTTGGGAGGGGAAGTACACCATCACCAACGGCGGCGGCAGCACCATCAACGGCTGGAACCTCACCTTCGAGCTCCCGGCCGGCACCACCCTCGGCTCCTACTGGGACGCCCTGCTCACGTCCTCCGGCCAGCGGCACACCTTCACCAACCGCTCCTGGAACGGCAGCATCGCCCCAGGCGCGTCGGTGTCGTTCGGCTTCCTCGCCACCGGCTCCGGCACGCCGCGCAACTGCACCCTCAACGGCGCCGCCTGCGGCGGTGGCACGCCACCGACCACCCCGCCGCCCACCAGCACGCCCCCGACGACCCCGCCGCCGACCACACCGCCACCGACCACCCCGCCGCCCACCACCGGCCTGCCGAAGCACGTGCTCACCGGGTACTGGCACAACTTCGACAACCCGGCGGTCGAGCTGCGGTTGCGGGACGTGCCGAACGAGTACGACGTGGTCGCGGTCGCCTTCGCCGACGCCACCGCCACGCCCGGCGCGGTGTCCTTCGCCGTCGACCCGGGCCTGTCGGCGTCGCTGGGCGGCTACACCGACGCCGACTTCCGGGCGGACGTGCAGACCCTCCGCTCCCGGGGCAAGAAGGTGATCATCTCGGTCGGCGGCGAGACCGGGCGGGTGGCGGTCAACGACGCGGCCAGCGCGGTCGCCTTCGCCGACAGCGTGCACGCGCTGATCGGGCGGTACGGCTTCGACGGGGTCGACATCGACCTGGAGAACGGCCTGAACCCGACGTACATGGGCCAGGCACTGCGGTCACTGCGGGCGAAGGTCGGGTCCAGCCTGATCATCACGATGGCCCCGCAGACCATCGACATGCAGTCCCCGCAGGGCAGCTACTTCAAGCTCGCCCTGGACATCCGGGACATCCTCACCGTCGTGCACACCCAGTTCTACAACTCCGGGGCGATGCTCGGCTGCGACCGTAACGCCGCGTACCCGCAGGGCACGGTGAACTTCATCGTGGCGCTCACCTGCATCCAGCTGGAGGCCGGGCTCCGCCCCGACCAGGTGGCGCTCGGGCTGCCCGCCGGTCCGGGCGCGGCCGGTGGCGGCATCGTCCCGCCCAGCGTGGTCAACGCCGCGCTGGACTGCCTGGCGAAGGGCACCAACTGCGGCAGCTTCCGGCCGCCGCGCACCTACCCGGGCCTGCGCGGCGCGATGACCTGGTCGGTCAACTGGGACGTCAGCAACGGCAACGGCTTCGCCCGTACCGTGAAGCCGCACCTGGCGACGCTGCCCTGATCCGCCTCGGCCCGGACGTCGTCCGTACCGGCCGGGGTGCGGTCGGCGCGTCGGCGTCCGGGCCGTGCTCAGCTCGGGGGGGTCGGCGTCCGGGCTGTGGTCAGCTCCACAGGATCGGCGTCCGGGCCGTGCCGCCGGGCCCGATCCGGTTGCTCGCCGTCCGGCTCACCGACCGGTGGTCACCGACTGCCGGTCGCGCCGGGCCCGACGGCGGCGCGCCTTCTTCACCGCCCAACTGGCGATCATGAGGGCGAAGATGGCGAGGATGCCGTAGTCGAACCAACTGCTGTACTTGTCGATCTCCTTCCAGCGCGACCCGAGGGCGTACCCGAGGCCGACGAAGATCGCGTTCCAGACGCCGCTGCCCAGCGTGGTCAGCAGGCTGAACTCCACCAGTGGCATCCGGTTCGCCCCGGCCGGGATCGACACCAGGCTGCGTACCACCGGTGCCATCCGGCCGAACAGCACCGCCCAGCGGCCGTGCCGCTCGAACCAGCGGTCGGCGCGTTCCAGGTCGTCTCTGTCCACCAGGGGGAGCCGGTCCAGCCAGCGCTTGAGCCGGTCCTCGCCCAGCCCCGCGCCGAGCCAGTAGAGGGCGAGCGCGCCGAGCAGGGAACCGACGGTGGCGGCCAGCCAGACCACCACCACGTTGAACCGGTCCTCGCCGGCCAGGTAGCCGGCCATCGCCAGGACGATCTCGCTGGGGATCGGGGGGATGATGCTCTCCAGGGCGACCAGGAAGGCCACCCCGGGCGCGCCCATCGCCTCGATGACGCCGGCCACCCAACCGGTCAGCCCGCCGAGTTGTGCCGGGTCGACGTTGTCGGCGAGTGCCATGCGTGTCCTTCCGCCGGAGGCCCATCGATCGGATGGTGCTACCCGATTTCGGGGCGGTCACACCTCGGCGTGGCACCCGCCACCGGAGTTACCCCGCAAACGCGGCGGTCGGCTCAGTCGTGCAGGGCGGCGTCGGCCGGACCGCGACGCCAGCCGGTGAATCGTACGGTGAGCCCGCCGCGCGTCGGTGAGCAGCAGAACGGACCGGCGGTGGCCGACGCCGTCGGGGCCAGTGGGGCGAGGCGGACCAGTCGCCACGGCTCACCGTCGACCCGGGCGCGGACGGTCAGCGCGTCGCCGGCCCGGCTGGCCCGCACCGTCACCTGGCGGCCGACCCACTCCGGCACCGGGGCGACCGACCAGTCCGAGACGCCCCGGGTGACCACCGCGCCGAGCTGCGGCTGACCGTCGGAGACCTCGACGCCGGCCTTGATCCACTGCTCCTCGTCCACCCGGACCAGCACGCCGGCCTGGTCGAACTGCTCCGTGTAGTCCAGCCGGAAGCTCACCTCGACCGCGCTCCCGGCGGGGAACGGGGCGAGCAGGGCCGGGGCGTCGTCGTGCACGAACCCGTAGCTGGTGTGCCGCCAGAGGTCGCTGCTCGCGGCGGGTTCGACGAGAAGGTCACCGGTCGGGGTCGCCTCGACGCGCACCGGCTGGCGTGACCAGTTCCCCTCGGTCCAGTCGACCGGCTGCGGGCCGTCCTCATGCTCCATGTCCGGCAGGCTACCGGCCCGGAACGCCGCCCGTCCCGCCGCCGAGTCGTGCTCGTGTTTGCCGAGATGGCCGACGGGAGAAGGTATGGCGGCATGGGTGACAGGTGGTACTCCGAGGCCGTCGTCTACTGCCTCGACATCGACACGTACGCGGACTCCGACGGCGACGGCGTCGGTGACATCCGGGGCCTCATCGGCCGGCTCGACTACCTGGCCCGACTCGGGGTGACCTGCCTCTGGCTGCACCCGATCCACCCGTCGCCGAACAAGGACGACGGCTACGACGTGACCGACTTCTACAACGTGGACCCGCGCTTCGGCACCCTCGGCGACTTCGCCGAACTGCTGCACCAGGCGGCGAACCGGGGCATCCGGGTGATCATCGATCTGGTGGTGAACCACACCTCCGACGAGCACCCCTGGTTCCAGTCGGCCCGCTCCTCGCCGGACTCGCCGTACCGTGACTGGTACGTCTGGTCCGAGCACGAGCCGGCGGACCGCTTCCAGGGCATGGTCTTCCCGGGCGAACAGCACGAGACCTGGACCTACGACCGGACCGCGAAGTCCTGGTACTACCACCGGTTCTACAAGTACCAACCGGACCTGAACATGGCCAACCCCGAGGTCCGGAACGAGATCAAGAAGATCATGTCGTTCTGGCTCCAGCTCGGCGTCTCCGGGTTCCGGATGGACGCCGTGCCGTTCATCATCGAGCTGACCGAGGCCGGCAACGCCAATTCGCCCAAGGACTTCGAGTTCCTCACCGAACTGCGTCAGCACGTGCAGTGGCGGCGGGGCGACGCGGTCCTGCTCGCCGAGGCCAACGTGGAGCCGGACGACCTGCCGCAGTTCTTCGGCGACGCCGCCGGCTCGGCCAACCGGGTGCACATGCTCTTCGACTTCATGCTCAACGGGCGGCTGATGCTCGCCCTGGCCCGGCAGGACCCGGAGCCGGTCATCGAGGCGCTGCGGGACACCCCGGCGCTGCCGCACGGCGCGCAGTGGGCGACCTTCCTGCGCAACCACGACGAGATCGACCTGTCCCGGCTCACCGCCGAACAGCGCGAGCAGGTGTACGTGCAGTTCGGCCCGGATAAGGACATGCGCATCTACGACCGGGGCATCCGCCGCCGGTTCGCCCCGATGCTCGGCAACGACCGCCGCCGCATCGAGCTGGCGTACGCCCTCCAGTTCTCGCTGCGCGGCACGCCGGTGCTCCGCTACGGCGAGGAGATCGGGATGGGGGAGGACCTCTCCCTGCCCGGCCGGCACGCGATCCGTACCCCGATGCAGTGGTCGTACCAGCCGAACGCCGGCTTCTCCACGGCGGACCCGGAGAAGCTGGTCCGCCCGGTCGTCGACAAGGGGGAGTTCGGGTACGAGAAGGTCAACGTCACCGACCAGCGTCGGGACCGCAATTCCCTGCTGGCCTGGTTCGAGCGCATGATCGGGACGCTGCGCGAGGCCCCCGAGATCGGCTCCGGCTCCACCACCCACATCGACGTGCCGATGCCGCCCGGCGTGCTCGCCCACCGGGCCGACGGCGCGACCGGCACGATGCTCTTCCTGCACAACCTCGGCACGCAGGACGCCGTGGTGGATCTCAGCACGCTCCAGCAGGAGGCCGACCTGCCGATCGACGTCCTCACCGACCGGGACTACGGTGGCGTCGGCAAGCTCGACGAGCTCCGGATCGCCGGCTACGGCTACCGCTGGATCCGGCTGCGTCGCGCCTGGTCCTCCTGACCCCGTACGGCCGCTGCGCCCGGCCGCCGCGCGGCCTGTGCTCCCGCTTCCGTCATGCAGGGGTCCCTTGTTACCGCTTTTTGCGGAGCAGGGGTCCCCTGCAGGCACCTCACCCCGAGCGGCGTCGCCGCCCTGGCGTGCGGCCCGCACCGCGCTCCCCGCGCGGGTCCGCCTGGTGCGGGCCCGGGGGGGAGGGTGCGGGGGTCGCCTTGTTACTGGGAGGTAGGTATGGCCGGAGGGCAGCGGGTCGCGATCGTCACGGGAGGCGCGCGGGGGATCGGCGCGGCCACCGCCCGCCGGTTGGCCGCCGACGGTCTGGCGGTCGCCGTGGTCGACATCGAGGAGTCGGCGACGGAGGAGACCGTCGCGGCGATCGGCGCGGCCGGCGGCCGGGCGCTCGGCGTCGGCGCGGACGTGTCCGACCGGAGTCAGGTGGAGGCGGCGGTGGAGCGCGTCGCCGCCGAACTGGGGCCGCCGACCGTCCTGGTCAACAACGCCGGGGTGCTCCGCGACAACCTGCTGTTCAAGATGACCGACACCGACTGGGACACGGTCATGGGGGTGCACCTGCGCGGGGCGTTCCTGTTCAGCCAGGCCGCCCAGAAGCACATGGTGGACCAGAAGTGGGGGCGGATCGTCAACCTCTCCAGCACCTCCGCGCTGGGTAACCGGGGGCAGGCGAACTACGCCGCCGCCAAGGCCGGTCTCCAGGGCTTCACCAAGACGCTGGCGATCGAGCTCGGCCCGTTCGGGGTGACCGTCAACGCGGTCGCGCCCGGATTCATCGTCACCGACATGACCGCGGCGACCGCCGCCCGGATGAAGGTCGACTTCGAGGACCTCCAGAAGCACGCCACCGCCGAGATCCCCGTCCGCCGGGTCGGTCGTCCGGAGGACGTGGCGCACACCATCTCGTTCCTGGCCAGTGAGGGGGCCGGCTTCGTCTCCGGTCAGGTCGTCTACGTCGCCGGCGGCCCCCGCGACTGACCCCCGCCCGTCGACCTCCGTCCGTCGACCCCGGTCCGTGGCCCGGTGGCTGCTCCACCGGGCCCCAGGCGGTCCCGTACCGGGTCGCCGGCAGCCCGCACGGGAGTCCGGTGGCCCGCGCTGCGGTCGAGCGGCCCGCGCGGGAGTCGAGCGGCCCGCGCGGCGGTCAGGCCCGCTCGTGCCGGCTTCGGTAGAGCCAGACCAGGCCGAGCACCGGGAGCACCAGCGGGACGTAACCGTAGCCGCTGCCGAACCCGGACCAGACCGTGTCGTCCGGGAAGAGCGCCGGGTCGACCAGGCTGAGCGCACCCACCCCGAGCACCCCGACCAGCTCGATCGTGCAGCAGACCAGGGCGATGCGGCGACCCGAGCGTCCGCCCCGGGCCAGTCCGACGGTCGCCACGATGTAGATCACTGCGGCCAGCGCGGAGAGCAGGTACGCCAACGGGGCCTCGTCGAACCTGGTGACGATCTGGAGCCCGGCCCGCGAGGTCGCCGCGATGGCGAAGAGCAGGTAGACGGCGATCAGCAGCCGTCCCGGTCCCTGGCCGGTGGCGCGTCCAGACGTCCCGGGCGGGCTCACCGCCACCGAGGCCCCGGGCCGATCGGCCGACGACGCCCGCTCCGGATGTCCGGTCGCCGAGGTCCCCGGTCGGGTTGCCGAGATCCCCGGCTGTCCGGTCGCCGAGGCCCTCGGTCGGTCGGGAGCCGAAGGCGTCTCCGGTCGGTCAGCCACCGACGACCTCCCAGGTCTGCTGGAGCCGGACCACGACCACCGGAAGGACCAGGCACACCACACCGATGATGGCCGCGCCCCAGCGTGTGGGTTCCATCCTCGCCAGCACTCCGGCCAGCGGCGGCAGGAAGACCAGCGTCACCAGGTAGCCGGCGAACGCGCCCGGCTCGCCCGGCCGGTCACCCCCGCCGAGCGCCACCAGGGCAACCACGGCCAGCGCCAGCAGCGCGACCTCCAGCACGGCGAGGCCCAGCAGGTGGGTGCGGTCCGGGGGTCGGTCGCGCGCCGCAGTCAGCAGGCTCCACGCCGCGAGTACGAGCGACAGCACGATCGTGACGGTCGCGAGGATTCCGTCCACCGGTGAGCTGGCTGCGGCGGCGCTGGTCATCGGGGACACTCCGTCCCTACCTCGGTCACCCGGACAGCGTACTCAGCCTTCCGGCGGCCTCCGGGACGACCTGCTGCCGGCTGCGTCCGCGCGTCCGGCGCACTAGCGTGGAGCGCGGACCGGGCGGCTGGCCAGGACCGATCGACGATGGGGGTGCGGGTTTGCTGAGGTTCGGACTGTTCGGCACCGGTCACTGGGCGGCGGAGACGCACGCGGCGGCGCTGTCTGCGCATCCACGCGCCGAACTGGCCGGGGTCTGGGGACGTAACCCGGAGAAGGCCGCCACGCTGGCGCGGCGACACGGCGTGCCCGCGTACGACGAGGCGGACGCGCTGATCGAGGCGGTGGACGCCATCGCCGTCGCGTTGCCGCCGGACGTGCAGGCGGAGATCGCGGTCCGGGCCGCCACCGCCGGCCGGCACCTGCTGCTGGACAAGCCGTTGGCGTTGGACCTGGCCGACGCCGACCGGGTGGTCGCCGCCGCCGAACAGTCCGGGGTGGCCTCGGTGGTCTTCTTCACCCAGCGCTTCCGCCCGAACGTGGTGGGCTTCCTCGGGGCGACCGCTGCGGCGGGCGGCTGGCACCACGCCCGGGTCACCCTGTTCTCCTCGATCTTCCAGCCGGCGACGCCGTACGCGGACTCGACCTGGCGGCGGGAGCACGGCGCGCTCTGGGACATCGGCCCGCACGCGCTGTCGATGGTCCTGCCGGTGCTCGGCCCGGTGAGCCGGGTCTCCGCCACCGACGGGCCGCGCGGGCTGGTGCACCTGCTGCTCACCCACGAGGGCGGGGCCACCAGCTCACTGTCGCTCACCCTGGACGCGCCGCCCGAAGCGGTGACCCGTGACGTCGTCTTCTTCGGCGAGAACGGCGTCGCGGCCGTGCCACCCGGGGACGACAGCCCGGTCAACGCTTTCGGCCTCGCCGTCGACCAGCTACTGGCGGAGATCGACGCGGGCACCCGGGACCACCACTGCGACGTCCGCTTCGGCCGGGAGGTGGTCGCCGTCCTCGCCGCCGCCGAACAGTCCCGCACCGACTCCCGCTCCCACGCCGTCCCCTGATCCCCCGGTTCGGCCACGCTCCGTCCCTGACCCCGCTCCCGCTCGGCGCACGCTTCTCGCGCTGCCGCCCTGGGTGGTAGCAGGGGTCCCCTGCACGTCATAAAGCGGTAACAAGGGGCCCCTGCTACCACCCAAGCGGGGGCGGGGCGTCGGTCGGGGGTTCCGGTGGTCAGGCGATGGTGGCCAGGGCGTCGGTCAACTCGTCGGCGGAGGCGAACTCCTCGACCGGCAGCGACCGGAGGGCCTGGAGCACCTCGGTGCCCGCGCCGATCTCCTGGGCCCGGCGCACCAGGTCCTCCCGGGACACCGGGTAGTCCAGTCCGGCCAGGTACTCCCACCACTGTCCGTCGGTGACCGTCATGGACGTCGGCTACCCGCTGGCGGTCGACGCACACCCGTGGTTTGCCCCGACCCGCCCCGGGTAGCCGCGGACATGCTGGTCCAGCGGCTCGGCGCACCGAGCGACTTCGACCCGTTGCTGGCCCGTGTCGCCGATGCCCGGATCGTCATGCTCGGCGAGGCGACGCACGGCACCTACGACTACTACCGGCTACGGGAACAGCTCACCCGCCGGCTGATCGCCGAGTGCGGTTTCTCCTTCGTGGCGGTGGAGGGGGACTGGCCGGACTGCGACCGGGTGAACCGATCCGTCACCGCCGTCCCGCGCGGTGCCCCCGACCCGCTGGCCGCGCTCGAACGTTTCGAGCGCTGGCCGACCTGGATGTGGGCGAACGCCGAGGTGGCCCGCTTCTGCCGCTGGCTGCGCGCGTGGAACCTGGACCGGCCGCAGGCGGCGCGTGCCGGCTTCCACGGTCTGGACGTCTACAGCCTCTGGGAGTCGATGCAGGCCATCTTCGACTACCTGGGCGAGGAGGACCCGGGGTCGCTGGAGGCCGCGCAGGAGGCGTACCGCTGCTTCGAGCCGTACGGCAAACGACCCGAGGAGTACGGCCTGGCCAGCCGGTTCGTCTCGGCACGGTGCGAGGAGGAGGTCGTGCGCCTGTTGGCCCGTACCCGGGAACAGGCCGCCGCCGACGGCGCGGACCGCTTCTCGGCCTGGCAGAACGCGGAGGTGGTGGCCGGCGCGGAGCGGTACTACCGGACCATGGTCAACGGCGGGGACGACTCCTGGAACGTGCGGGACACCCACATGGCGGACACCCTGGACCGCCTTCTGGACCGGTACGGCCCGGATGCCCGGGGGGTGGTCTGGGCGCACAACACGCATGTCGGTGACGCCCGGGCCACCGACATGGCCGGGGCCGGCCTGGTCAACATCGGCCAGCTCGCCCGGGAACGGCACGGCGACCCGGCGGTGGTGCTGGTCGGGTTCGGCAGCTACCGGGGCGGTGTGGTGGCCGCGCCGCGCTGGGGGTCGGCAGCCGAGGCGATGACCAGCCCGCCGGCCCGTCCGGGCTCGCTGGAGCACCGGCTGCACGAACTGCTGCCGGAACGGGCGGTGCTGGTCTTCGACGGCACGGACCAGCCGGACTGGGTCACCGGCACGGTCGACCACCGGGCGATCGGCGTGGTCTACGACCCGTCCCGGGAGGCGCGGTCCAACTACGTGCCGACCCGACTGGGCGAGCGCTACGACGCCTTCGTCTGGTGCGACGAGACCACCGCCCTGCATCCGCTGCCCGCCCTGACCACCCCCGGCGAGCTGGAGACGTACCCGGCCGGCATGTGAGCCGCAGGTGGCCGGGGTGTGCGCGGTATCCGGCGTGGGTGTGCCGTGTCCGGCCGGGGTGTTTGCAGGGTCCCCCTGCTACCGCTTTTTGCGGTGCAGGGGGCCCCTGCTACCACCCCACCCCGGGCGCGCACTCCGGCGAGGACCGGCGTCGGGGCGGGGTGGGACAGGTCAGCGGACGCCGGCTGCGGCCTTCTCGTCGAGGTGGGCGCGCAGCCCCTCGCCCTCGATGTCGACGTTCGGCAGGGACCGCTGCAACCAGCGGGGCAGCCACCACGCCTTGTCGCCGAGGAGCGACATCACCGCCGGGACGATGGTCATCCGCACCACGAAGGCGTCGATGGCGACGCCGATCGCGAGCGCGAAGCCCATCGACTTGATGATCGGGTCGTCGAGGAAGACGAAGCCGCCGAAGACCGACATCATGATCAGCGCGGCGGCGGTGACCACCCGGGCGCCGTGCCCCATGCCGTTGATGGTGGCCTGGGCGGCGGTGTCCCCGTGCACGAAGTCCTCCCGCATCCGGGAGACCAGGAAGACCTCGTAGTCCATGGCCAGCCCGAACAGGATGCCGATGAGCAGGATCGGCAGGAAGCTGACCAGCGGACCGGGGGTGTCCAGCCCGACCAGGTCGGCGAGCGTGCCCTGCTGGAAGATCGCGACGGTGATGCCGAAGGTCGCCGCGACGGTCAGCAGGAAGCCCAGGGCCGCCTTGACCGGCACCAGGATCGACCGGAACACCAGCATCAGCAGCAGGACGGAGAGCCCGACGACGAGCAGCAGGTAGATCGGGAGCGCGTCGGCGAGCTTCTCCGACACGTCGATGCCGATCGCGGTGACCCCGGTCAGCAGCACGTCGGCCCCGTCGATCCCGTCGACCGAGCCCCGGATGTCGTGGACCATGGTCTCGGTCGCCTGGTCGGTCGGGCCGGTCTTCGGGATGACCGCCAGCAACGCGGTCCGGCCGTCCGGTGCGAGCTGCGGCGGGGCCACCGCGAGCACGCCCTCGGTGCCCTGGATCGCCTGGGTGACCCGGGGCAGCGCGGCGGTGGTCTGCTCGGCGGAGTCACCGGAGACCACCACCACCAGGCGACCGGTGAAGCCCGGCCCGAAGCCCTCGGTGATCAGGTCGTTGGAGGTCCGGGCCGGCGAACCGACCGGGGCGGTGCCGGCGTCCGGCAGGGCCAGCCGCATGTCGGTGGCGGGGACGGCGAGCAGCCCGAGCCCGAGCAGGCCGGCCAGGATGACCGGGATCCGCAGCCGGGTGACCCACCGGGCCCAGCGGAAGCCGAAGCCGGAGCGGTCCTCGGCGACGTCCGCGTCGGCCGGGGCGAAACCGTGGGCCGGGGTGGAGCCGTCAGTCGTGGCGGGGTCGTCGGTCGTGGCGGAGCCGCGCAGCTTGCGGGGCAGCACCCGCTGACCGGCGAAGCCGAGCAGCGCCGGCTGGAGCGTGATCGCCACCAGCACCGCCACGGTCACCGTGCCGGCGGCGGCGAGACCCATCACGGTGAGGAACGGGATGTTGACCACGGCGAGCCCGGCGAGCGCGATGACCACGGTCGCCCCGGCGAAGACCACGGCCGAGCCGGCGGTCCCCACCGCGCGCCCCACCGCCTCCTCGGGGGTGAGCCCGGAGAGCAGGTTCTGCCGGTACCGGGAGGTGATGAAGAGGGAGTAGTCGATGCCGACCGCCAGGCCGAGCATCAGCGCCAGGATCGGGGCGGTGCTGGTCAGGTCGATGACGGCGCTGAGCGCGAAGAGCCCGGCCATGCCCGCGCCGACGCCGATCAGCGCGTTGAGCATGGTCATTCCCGCCGCGACCAGCGAACCGAAGGTCACCACCAGGACGATCAGGGCCACCAGTACGCCGATCGCCTCGGTCGAGCCGACCTCCGGCTCGGCGTTGAGCACCTCACCACCGGGGGCGACCTGGTAACCCTGGCTCTCGGCGCGCGCGCCGATCTCCTCGTACGCCTCGCGCTGCTCGTCGGTGACCTCGTCCGCGCCACCGGAGAACTGCACCTGGATCAGGGCGTACCGGGCGGTCGGCGAGACCGCGCCGGCCTGGAACGGGTCGACTGCGCCGACCGCGCCGGGCAGGCTGCTGGCCTCCTGCACCAGTTCCCGGATCACGGCCTGCCCCTGCGGGGTGCCGAGCTGTCCGTCGGCGGGTGCCTTGACCGCGATGGTGCCGGTGGCGCCGCTGGCCGCCGGGAACTCCTTCGCCAGCAGGTCGAGAGCCTCCTGCGACTCGGTGCCCCGCATGGTGAAGTCGCTCGACGTGGGGCCGCGGAACAGTGCCGCGGCCCCACCGAGGCCGATGAGTGCGACGAGCCAGAGGACGACGACGAGTCGCCGTCGCCGTAGCGCGCCCCGGCCGAGCCGGTACAAGAGGGTCGCCATGATGGTTTTCTAGTCCTGTCCTCGGGGTCGTGGATGGGAAACGGACGTCAGTCCAGTGGCCCGAGCGCCCGGCGGGCGACGGCCAGCAGCGCGGCACGCAGCTCGTCGTCGTCCAGGTCGGGGAACTGCGCGCAGGCGGCGGCGATCCCGGCGAGCACCATCAGCGCGCCCACCCGGGCCTCGGCCCCGGTGGATCCGCCGGCCAGGGCGTCGCGGAGCCGGTCGGAGCAGCGCTGGATGTGCGCGAAGGCGGGGTGCTGGAGCAGTTCGGGAAACTCGCCTTGCAACAGGGCGATCTCCCGACGGAAGCGCAGCGACAGCCCGACGATGCCTTCGAGGGCATCGCGTTGCGCGGCCTGCCCGGTCGCGCCGAGCAGCCGCTCGTCGAGAGCGAGCAGCATGCCGATCGCCGGGGCCATCAGCTCGGTGAAAAGGGTCTCCTTGTTGGCGAAGTGGTAGAGCACCGCCGCCTTGGAGCACCCCACGTCCCGGGCGATGTCCTGCAACGACGTGCCCTTGAAACCGGTCACCGCGAACCGCTTCGCGGCTGCGGCGAGAATCTCGTCCCGAGTCTCCGGTACCGACCGTGCCAACCTGGCCACCTCCCACCATCGAGCATGCCTGACCGATCGGTCAGGAGCTGACCGATCGGTCAGAAGAAGGTCGTGGTGTTCGTCACAATCCGCCCGGATCGGAGAAAGGTGGGGTGAAGGCGTCACGCCCACCGGTCACCGGCCGGATCACCCCGGCCCGGTATGCGGCAGGTCGACGGTTCCGGTTGCGCGCCGGCCGGGTGGCCGGGAGGGTGGGCTGATGGCGGCTGCGGACGAGATGCGCGACGGCGTCCCCCTGACCAACCTGGACCAGCCGCTCGTCGCCGGCTCCGACCTCACCAAGCGGGACCTGGTCGACTACCTCGACGCCGTCCGGGACCGTCTCCTTCCGGCACTGCGGAACCGGCCGCTCTCGGTGGTCCGGGCACTCCGTGGCCAGGCCCCCTTCATGCAGAAGAACCTGCCCCGCTACACCCCGGACTGGGTACGCCGGGTGGCGCTGTGGGCAGAGGCGTCCCACCGCGAGGTGTCGTACGCGCTCTGCGACGACCGCCGCACCCTGCTCTGGTTCGCCAACCAGCGCTCGGTGGAGTACCACCCGACCCTCGCGACCGCCGACGACCCGCAGCGCCCCACCCACCTCGTGCTCGACCTCGACCCACCCGATCCGGACGCCTTCGGGCTGGCTGTGGCCGCCGCCGGGCTGGTCCGGCAGGCACTCGCCGACGCCGGTCTCGCCGGCGCCGTCAAGACCAGCGGGGCCAAGGGGGTGCACGTCTTCGTACCGGTGGAGCCGGGAACCGATCCGGCGGACACCGCCGCCGCCACCCGGGCCCTCGCCGCCCGCGCCGCCCGGATCGACCCGGCGCTGGCGACCACCGCGTTCATCCGCGAGGACCGGGGTGGCCGCGTCTTCGTCGACTCCACCCGGGCCGGCGGGGCGACGGTGGTCGCCGCGTACAGCCCCCGGCTCCGTCCCGGCGTGCCGGTCTCCTTCCCGGTCGACTGGGCCGACCTCGCCGACGTCACGCCGGCCGACTTCACCCTCCGGACCGTGCCGGCGCTGGTCGCCGCCCACGACCCGTGGTCGGCGCGGATGCCCGCGCCGCAGCGGCTCCCGGCGGACCTGGTGGCTGAGGGCCACACCATCCCGGTGGCCCGGGTCCAGGCCATGCACGAGGGGAAGCGGCGGGCCCGGGCCCGCCGGGCCGCCGGAGCGGAAGCCGGCGGGACCGGCTAGTCCCGGACGGCGGCCCGCCCGGCGGGTGCCGCTGCTAGTTGCCGCCCCGGTTCAGCCAGGCGCGGACCGCGCCGCCCTGGTAGACCACCAGGTAGTCGGCCCTGCCGTCGCCGCTGATGTCGGCGAACTGGATGTACGGGCGGGGATAGCCGGATTCGTGGGCCCAGTCGTAGCGGGCCTGGAAGCCGCCGTTGCCCCCGCCACCACGGTTGAGGAAGGCGTGTACCGCGCCCTCGACGCTGACCTGGAGGTAGTCGGCCCGCCCGTCACCGTCGGCGTCGGCGAGCCGGACCGCTTCCAGCGACGAGCCCCGGGTGCCGCCGGCCCAGTCGAGCCACAGCCGCCAGGCCGGCGGCTGGGGTTCACCGGCTTGGCGTTCGGTGGCGGGGTCCCACATGTTCCGGTACACGTGCACCGCGCCCTCCGCGCCGACCCGCAGCAGGTCGTCACGCCCGTCTCCGGTGACGTCCGCGAAGCGCAGGTTGTTGCGGTTGAACGAGTCGACGCGGAAGACGATCCCCCAGGGGACGAACGCGAGCGTGTCACCCGAACCCCTGACGTTGAGGTACGCCCGCACCTCGCTGGTGGAACCGACCACGAGGTAGTCGTCGCGCCCGTCCCCGTTGAGGTCGGCGAACCGCACCTCGTCGCCGTGGACCGCCGTCTGTGCCGCAGGGGCGTACCTGCCGACGTCCACCCAGTCGGGCTGCCCGGGCGTGCCGACCGTGTTCGCCGAGGCGCGGAAACTGCCGTCCGGATAGACCTGGAGGTAGTCGGCCCGCTTGTCGCCGTTCAGCTCGGCGATGATCGTACGGCCGGGGGTGCCGCCGTATCCGGGGGCGATCACGCCCAGGTTGCGCCACCCCGTACCGAGTGCCGTGTCGTCGGAGTCCCCCGGGGTGCAGCCGGTGGGGGCGTTCTCCGGCAGCGGCGCCTGGATCCAGCCCCTGGCGGTCGCCTCGAGCACGCTTTCGTACCAGGCGGCGGCCATCTTGGCGTAGCCCTCGTCGTTCGGGTGGGCGTCGTTCTGCAGACCGTCGGTGACCAGCACCCTGCTCATGTCCACCAGCAGCACGCGCTTGCCCTCGTTCTGCAGGTCCCGCACCACGCCGGGCAGCGCCGCGTTGTACGCGTCGACGCGCGACTGCAACCCGGCCTTGCCGATCGGGATGAGCTGGGCGACCAGCACCGTGGCCCGTGGCGAGTCGGCCAGCGTCTGGTCGACCAGGTTCCTGAGCCGGGTGGGCGCGGACGACAGCGCGAAGTTCTGGCCGATGTCGTTGGTGCCGGCGTGCAGCGCGATGACGTTGGGCTGATAGCGCGGCACGCTGCAGTCGGCGGTTGCCGCGATCTCGTCGATCCGGTCGCCGGGGTGGCCCTCGTGGTCGTTGTCGCTCATCGACCCGGTCTTCACCGATCCGACGAAGTTGACGTGTCGCGCGTTGCCCTTGAGGTGGTCGTACAACTCGTCGCGGTAGCCGTTCCGGTCGGAACTCTCCACGCCGTAGGTGATCGAGTCGCCGAGCGGCATCAGGCGGATGTCCAGACTGCTCAGCGCGAGGTCGCGCTCGGCGGGCACAGCTGCGGTGAGCTGCTTCTCCGTCACCGTGCAGTCCGGCCGTCCGTCGGCGTCCGGGTGGCACGGAGCCGGCACGGCGACCGCGTCCGGGATCGCTGCGACACCGACCGCGGCGAGCGACAGCGCCGCGACGACCGAGGTCAGCCCTGCGACGAGCACTCTTCGCCGAGGAGGCATGGATGCCCCTTTCGTAGCGAGGTTCGACCGTGTGCCGAGATAGTAGAGCGCTAATACGAATTATCAGAAGCACTCGATCTGCTCGCCGTCGAACCGCGACCCGAAACCCACGAACCGCGACCCGAAACCCACGAACCATTAACCACGGACCACGGACCACGGACCACGGACCGTCGAACCGCGACGCGTGACCCGTGAACCACGACCCGCTTTCGGCGCGTGCAGAAAGCATGACCCACGACGACGCGGGTGTGTGCTCACGAGGCGGGAGCTGACGTCATGTCCGCACGTTCTGGCCGCATCATCCGGCCCTCGCCCCGACGGCAGATCTCGCGGCGCGGCATCGCGGGAGTGGCAGCGGTCGCGGTGCTCGCCGTGGCGGGTGCCGTCACGTTCTCGGCGAACAGCGCCGCCGGGATCCCGGAGGCGTCGCTCGACGCGCCCCCCGTTCTGGTACTGGCGAACGCGGCCTCGTCCGGCCCGGCGACCCCCGAGCCGACCAGGGTGGCACCGGTGTCAGCACCCGCAGTCGGCCGGACCCGGCCACCGACGGTGAAGATGCCGATGAGCAAGGTCGCGCCGGTGTTCTCGTTCCGGGGATTTCCCGACGACGCCCACCTGCGGCTCAACGGGTCGGCGACCGTCGCGGACGGGCGGCTGGTGCTGGCGTCCGGGCGGGACCGCGCGGGCAGCGCGTGGGCGACCACCACGATCGACCCGTCCCGCTCCTTCAGCACGGGGTTCACCTTCGAGATCAGCAAGATCAGCGACGGGATCGCGTTCGTGGTCCAGGGCCGGTCCGGCACCGCGCGCGGGAGCAGTGGCGAGGGGCTCGGGTACGGGGCCCGGCCGGGCACCGGCCGGCCGCGGATCCGGCCGAGCCTGGCGGTCGAGTTCGACGCCTGGCCCAACGCCTTCGACCCCGTCGACCGCCAGCACGTCGCGGTGACCAGGAACGGCGACGTCACCCGGCATCTCGTGTGGACCGAACCGGGCTTCAGCCTGTACGGCAGGGGCGTCGTCAACGTGTGGATCGACTACGACGCCCGGATGCACCGACTGCGGGTCTACGCGAGCAGGAAGTCCGGCTTCCGCCCGGCCGAGCCGCTGGTGACGACCTCGGTCGACCTGCGCCGGATCGTCGGCACCGGCCAGACACACGTCGGGCTCACCGGCGGCACCGGCATCACGACGGTGGCCGACCCGGTGGCGGCGGTGACGGCCTGGAATCTGAAGCTGCGGTAGCCGGGTCCGTGGACCGGCTGCGGGCGTCGCCGAGCCCGGCCGTCGCCACCACGCGACGTCGCGGTCGACCGTGACAACGCCGTGCCGATACGCCACTGTATTGGGGGATCACAAGATCGTCGGTGTCGAGGTCGGGAGGCGAGCCATGGACGTTGCGGTGGCTGACGACGGCGCGCTGTTCCGGGAGGGCCTGCAACTGCTGCTGTCCGCTGCCGGGCACACGGTGGTCGGCTGCGTGGAGGACGGCGACCGGCTGCTGGAGTTGATGGCCCGTACCCCGGTCGACGTGGCCATCATGGACATCCGGATGCCGCCGGGCGCGGACGGCGGACTGGACACCGCCCAGCGCGTACGGGCGAGGTTCCCCGACGTCGGGTTGCTGCTGCTGTCCCAGCACGCCGAGGCGCACTACCTGTTCCGGCTGCTGGAGATCGGCACCGAACGGATCGGGTACCGGCTCAAGGACCAGGTGGCCGGGGTGGCCGTGCTCGCCGACACGCTGGTGCGCATCGCGGCCGGTGAGATCGTGATCGAGCCGGTGCTGGCCGCCAACCTGGTGGACCGGCCGAGCCCTCCGGTGCGGAGCCTGCTGGCCGACCTCACCGAGCAGGAACGCGCCGTGCTGCGGCTGATGGCGGAGGGACGGTCGAACTCCGGGATCGCGGCCGAGCTGTTCCTGTCCGTCAAGACGGTCGAGAAGCGGATCGCCAGCATCTTCACCAAGCTGAACCTGCCGGCCGAGTCGGCAGCGCACCATCGGCGGGTCCTGGCGGTGCTCGCGTACATGCGCTCGAACCAGATGGCGGACTAGGGCCGTGCTTCGGGCCACCGGCGGCGAGCGGGCGCATCCGTCCCGTCCAGGCGGGGCGTTCACCGCCCTGGTCCAGTTGGCGTCCGCAGACGCGCTGCCCGCGCCGGGCGGGCCGGGGGACCCGCTGGGCGGGTACCGACCGATCCTGCGCACGCTGTTGCGGGACGTCGCCCAGGCGCACACGGTGCGCTACGCGGCACTGTGGCTGCCGGGGGAGACGGCACCCGGCACCAGCGCCCCACCCTGGGCACCCGCCGTCGCATGGCAGTCCCGGCGCTGGGGGCGGGGCGCGCTGCCGAACCCGGTAGCCGACCCGGACCTGCTGCTGCACGCGGCCGGGGTGGTCGCGACCGCGGACGTCACCGACGGCGGGACCCGGTCCGGGGTGCTGGTGCTGGCCCACCCGGAGGATCCCCGGTACTCACTGGCCGGGACGGCGTCGCTGGGCGAGGCGGCGGTCTCCGTCGGCCTGCTGCTGCGCCAGGCCCGCCACCGCGCGGCGTGCACCGCCGTGCGGGCCCGGGTCGACCAGGCGGCACAGCGGGTCGGCGCGACCCGGCTGGAGCTGCTCACGGTGCAGGCGGTGGAGCGCGATCGGCTCGCCACCGCGGTCACCGCGACACCCGGCCGGCAGCTACAGGCGATCCTGGACCGCACCACGGACCTGGAGCGGGCGCTGCGCGCCGGCGCCCCGGAGGCCACGGCGATCGTCGGTGGCATCCGGGCCGGGCTGGGCGAGATGATCGAGCAGTTCCGGTCCGTCGTCCGCGGGGTGTACCCGCAGGTGCTGCGCAGTACCGGCGTGCGCGCGGCGCTGGAGGAGGTCACCGCGACGCTGCCGGTGCCGGTGGTGTTCAGCGGGGAACTGGGCCGGCGGCAGGGCTGGGAGGTCGAGTCCGGGCTGTACCAGGCGGGCGCGTCCGCGGCGGCGGCGCTGGGCGCCAGCGGCGGCGATCAGCCGGTGACCCTGGAACTGGGCCGGTCCGGCGGGGTGCTGACGATCCGCGCGCAGCGGACCGGCGCGGAGCCGGCGGAGGTCGCCGCGGCGCTGCGGGACGACGCCCGGCGGCTGGCCGCGCTGGGCGGGCGGCTGCGGGTGGAGCGGGATGGTCGGGACGCGCCGACCGTGGTGGACATCCTGCTTCCGGAGCGGCTCGGCGGCGACTGGCCGGAGCCCGCGCGGGTCGCCGAGCCGCCGCCGGCCGAGGCCGACGCCGCCGCACCCGAGCTGCTGGCCGGTGTTCCCGTGCGTCGCCTGCTGACCCTGCTCGTGACCAGCCGGGAGGCGCTCACGGAGAGCCCGCCGTTACGGGTCGCGGTCGACCGGCAGGACGGTCGGACCCGGGTGGTGGTGGTCGGAGCCTCGGCGTCCGAGCTGGTGTCGGCGTTGTTCGAGCCGGCCGGCACGCCACGAGGGGAGCCACCGGCCGGGTTGTCCCCGCCGACCGGCTACCAGCACCAGCCGTACCCACGGATCACGCTGGACCCGGCTCGCGGGGCACCGCCGTGGCGGCCGGTCCGGCTGCCCGACTGGTCCGGCGCCGCGTGGCCGGGCGCGGCGGCCGGGGTGGACCGGATCCTGGTCGAGGGACCCGTGGACGCGCTGCGCGGGCTGCGGCTGCTGCACCACCGCGACCACGTCGACGCCGACCTCGCGGCCCGGCTGCGCCGCTGGACGGGGACCGCCGACGGGCCCCCCGACGCGGTCGTGCTGGTGCTGTCCGGGCCGGCCAGCGCGGCGGAGTCGGAGTTCCTGACCGCCCTGCGGTCGCCGTACGGGGAGGGGTTCTCCCCGGTGGTGGTCTGCGCGCTGCCCGAGGGCACCGCCGCGACGGCCGGAACGCCCCAGCAACTGGGGTCGATGTGCGACGCGGTCGTGAACTGGCGTGCGGCCCCGGACGGCGGTGCCGAGATCGAGGCGGCGCTGCGCACCCGGCTACGCGCCCGGGCGGGGGTACTGGCCGCCCGGTGGGCGCTGCGCGCGCTGGTGGCCTGCCTGGCCGCCGGGCAGCTGGACGACCGGTTCGCCCGTGCGGTGGAGGCGGCCGTCGCGGGCGCGCACGAGATACCCGAGCTGGACCTGTTGCAGGCCTTGCAGGGCGGCCGGATCCGGCTGCCGCGCGGACACGACGAGGCGGTACGCCTGCTCGGCGCGCACGGCCCGGACTCGCGGTCCCGGCTCGGCCTGGCCGGCGACGCCGACCCGGGGGAGGTGACCCGGGCCGCAACCCGGGCGCTGGCGTTCTGGCGGGCCCAGACCATGGTGCCGGACTCGGGACCGGCCGGACGCAGTGCCTGCGCGCTGCTGGTCCGGACATGCGAGCGGCTGCTCACCGACGGCGTCGACTGACCGGCGACTTCCCCGAGCAGGTCTTCTGCACGTGGGACGGCACGGCCCGGGAGGGCGACCCGGCGGCACCGGCGGGACGGCTCAGAGCGCCACGAACCCGCTGACCCGGGTGCCGGTGGTCGGGCTCGACCGCACCGTCAGCGTGCCGTCGACCGAGGCCAGGCGGGCGGCGAGCTGGCGCAGCGGCATCCGCCCCTCGGTGTCGAAGCCCGGCCCGGTGTCGGCGACCTCGAAGCTCAGGCCCCGGCGGGAGGTGGCCAGCGTCAGCGTGACCGCAGCGCCCGGGGCGTGCTTGTGGGCGTTGCTGACCGCCTCCAGGCAGGCCAGGTAGACGGCGGCCTCCACCTCGGGCAGGTACCGGTAACCGACCAGTTCCGGGTCGATGTCCAGGGTGACCGTGTCGAGCGCCTCCAGCCGGGCCGTCAACGCGGCCACCAGACCGTGGTCGGCCAACGGCGCCAGCAGGCCGGTCGCGGTGGTGTGCAGCACCTCCTCGGTGCTGGCCAGCAGCTCCCGCAGCCGGTCGAGGTGCTGGCCCGCCTCGGCGGTGTTGCCGGCGTCGAGCTGGTGCTCCACCATGGCCAGCGACATCTGCAACGCGACCATGTGGTGCTGGGCGCCGTCGTGCAGGTCGCGCTCCAGTTGGTACCGCTGGTGCTCCATCTCGCCCGCGGCCCGCAGGCGGGTGTCGGCCAGCAGGAGGACGCTCTGACCGATCAGCCGTTCGGCGGCGGCGGTGACCGACTGGGCCTGGATGTCGCTGACCAGCAGACGGGTCACCGCGTGCAGCTCGGGCCACCGGCGCAGCCGCTCGGCCGCGCTCGGAGGTTCGATCACGAGGTCGGCCAGGACCTGTTCGCCGTCGCGCAGCCGCACCGGTGTCGCGCCGGTCACGGGTGCCGTCGCCTCGGCGTCGGTGGCGGGCCAGCGGTACTCCTCGACGATGTGGTCGACCGTGGCGTCGTCGGCCTCGTGGCCTGCCGGCAGGGGCAGCCACAGCGCGATGGTGACCGTGGTGGCCTCCAGGCACCCGGCCAGCGCCCGGGCCAGGGCCTCGGCCTGCACTCCGGGCAGCGGCCGACCCGGCAGTCCGTGCACCGCGTCGACCACCCGGGCCACGTCGTCCGGCGGGCCCGGCACCGGGGACGGCCGGTCGGCGTGTTGCGTCGAGCGGCGCATGTCCCCCACTGTAGGCGGCTCCGGTCGGGTCGGCTGACCCGGCTCGGGGGCCCCGGCGGCCTTCCGCCACGGTGGCGTCCAGCGGCTCATGCGGCGCAGAGCAGGTGGCCCGCCGTCGCCTTGCGGGCCGCCCGCAGCGCGTAGTGCAACCGGCTCTTGACCGTGCCGACCGGCACCCCGAGCGTCGCGCTGATCTCGGCTGCGGTCCGGCCGTTCAGGTACGTCTCCACCAGCGCGGCCCGGTGCTCCGGCCACAGCCCACCGAGCACCTGCTCGACCAGCAGGGAGTCCACCACGCCGGCCATCGGGTCCGAGGTGGCCACCTCGGCGGCGTTCTCGATGTCCACCTCGGTCGGCCGGGCCTTCTTCATGCGGTACCCGTCCATCACCAGGTTGTGCACCACCCGGCGCAGCCAGCCCAGCACCGAACCACGGTCGGCGGTGAGCTGGTCCAGGTGCCGCCACGCCCGCAGGAACGCCTCCTGCACCACGTCCTCGGCGCGTCCGGTGTCGCCGTCGGTCAGCCGCTGCGCGTACCTCAACAGCGGCTGCTGGTAGGTGTCCATCAGTTCGCGGAGGCGGGAGTCGCTCTCCAGCGCGCTGCCGTGTCGCCTGCTCTGTGCCCGTTCGCCCATGCAGATGACAGTGCCGCCGCAGGCCGGTCGCCCGACATGGTGCGATCCCTGCTCCTGCGGGGGCGGACCCGCGAGTCGGAGAGGGTTATCCCTACGCCCCGCCCGGGACCTGCGGCCCACGCCGCGCCGGGCGACGGTTCGCGGGTCGACCGGTGAACCCGACGGTGCCCTGATGCCGTGACCCACGTGGACGCCCTCGCACCCGGCGGCGGTACGGGCCGGCGGCGATGGTCGTCCGGCACTGCCCCGACGACCGGTACCACGGCCGGGCGGCGGCCCGAGCGACGGCGCGTGGCGCCCCGACCGAAGAGGTGGGCATGGAGACGGACTTCCCGACGGTGGGTATCGGGGTCACCACGCACAACCGGGGCCCGGTGCTCCGTACCGCGCTGGAGGCGATCCGCAAGTACGCGCCGAGCGGCGCCGCGATCGTCGTGGTCGACGACGCCAGCGACGAGCCGGTGGAGGAGGCGACGTTCCGCTTCGACCGCAACGTCGGTATCGCCCGGGCCAAGAACAAGTGCCTGGAACTGCTGGTCGAGCAGGGCTGTACGCACCTGTTCCTGTTCGACGACGACTGCTGGCCGATCGTGGACGGCTGGGAGCGGCCGTACATCGAGAGCGCCGAGCCGCATCTGATGTACATGTTCACCGACACCCCGCAGGGCCGGCTGACCGACGCGGTGGAGCTCTACCGGGACGCGGAGCTGCGGGCGTACACCCATCCGCGTGGCTGCATGCTCTACTTCGACCGGCGGGTGCTGGACCGGGTGGGCGGGTACGACACCCGGTACGGCCGGTGGGGATACGAGCACCTGGACCTCTCCAACCGGATCTACAACGCCGGCCTGACCTCGTTCCGGTTCGCCGACGTGGTCGGCAGCGGAGACCTCATCTTCAGTTGCGACGAACGCACCAGGGTCGGCTCCAGCGTGTCCGACATCGAGCGCTTCACCCTGGTGCGCAATCTCAAGGCCCGGTCGGAGGCCAGCTACACCTCGACCGAGTACCGCGAGTTCCGCACCGTCCCGGTCGGTGCGGCGGCGACGCGGAACGTGGTGCTGACCACGTACCTCACCGCGCAGGCCGACCCGCAGCGCGGCGTCACCTGGACGCCGAACTACGCCGACCTGGCCGAGTTGCGCAGCTCCGTCGAGCGGCACGGGCAGCGGTTGGTGGTGCTGCACGACTGTTTCGACGACGAGCCGGACACCGACCTGGTCACGCACGTGCGCGTGACACCGGGCGGGGACGGCGGCTCGCCGTACTTCCACCGCTGGCTGTGCTGCTGGCGGTACCTGCGCGAGCACCCCGAGATCGAGCAGGTGTGGTGCGTCGACGGCACCGACGTGGAGATGCTGCGCGATCCGTTCCCGGAGATGGACGACCGGCTGTACGTCGGCGACGAGCCGGCGCCGCTGTGCATCCCGTGGATGGTGTACCAGCACGGTGGCAGTGCCAACCTGTTGCAGTTCCTGTCCGACAACCGGGGGGTCCAGTTGCTCAACGCCGGGCTCGTCGGCGGCCGGCGGGAGACGGTGCTGGAGTTCTGCCGGGACCTGTTCGAGTTCTGCGTCACCAACGCCCGGGAGGCCGGCCCGCTCGACATGGGTCCGTTCAACTACGTGGCCCGCACCTGGTACGCGGGGATGATCGTGCACGGTCGCCAGGTCTGTACGGAGTTCCGCAAGGAGGACCGGACCAGCACCGAGTCGTGGTGGCGGCACAAGTAGGCGAATCCGGGGCGGGGTAGGCGTGAACCCTGCTGGCGTTGCCGGGCGTGCCACAGATGAACACGGGCACGGCGAAGGAGGACGCGTGGACACGGACCTGGACGTGGCACCGGAGGTGACACGGGACGACGAACGTGACGGCGAACGTGACGAGTCGATGCACGCGTTGCTGCTCCGGTTGGCCGGCTCGCTGCCGGACCGGGTGCTGACCGACGCGCGGGACGCGCTGGCCGCCGGCCGTCGGCTGGACGTCGTACAGGCGGTCGCCTTCGAGGCGGTCTCCCAGCCGCTGCAACTGGACGCCGACGAGATCGCGGCGCTGCGCGAGGAACTGGCGCTCAGCGACGGGGACCTCGACCTCGGGATGGCCCTGGAGGAGCTGCGCGGGGAACGCCCGCCGGCACCCTGGCAGTTCCTGTCCGACCTGCCGACCACGCAGGAGGAGCTGGCGTCGATGGTGCTCCCGCAGGACCGCACCGCCGACCCGGTCGACCTTCTCGACCCGATCGACCAGGCGTTGCTGGAGGCGGCGTCGGCGATCCCGACGGTACGCGCGGTGTGGCGGGCGTGGCGGATGCCGTCCGCCGCACGCCCCTGGCAGGACCCGTTACGGGTGGCCGTGGTCAGCGTCGACGACACCATGGACTCCCTTCCCGCCGCCAGCGCCCGGCTACGACAGGCCATGGTCGAGGCCGGGGACGCCGACGCCCAGGTCGAGGTCTGCTGGGCCGGGGTGGACGCGCCGTTCTACCAGACCCTGGCCCGCGCGTCCGGCTCCCTGCTGTGGGCGGCGCGCCCGGCCACGCCGGTGACCACCGCCCGCCTCTTCGACGGCGTCGACCCGGAACGCGGCCCCTGGTTCGCCACCAACCGGCCGGTGGTCTCCGACGCCACGGAACGCGACGAGCTGCTCGCCGCGCTGCGCGGCGGGGTGGTCATCGCGTGGAGCAGCGCCGCGATGCCCGACATCCTGGCCCCGGACCGGGGCGACGTGGTGCCGATGCACCTGCGTACCGACGGGACCTGGCTGTGGAGCGAGGCGGTCGGGTACTACCTGGAGAACTACGGCCTGGCGCCGGACCCGCAGTTGGTCACGCACCTGACCGGGGACGGGCCCATCGAGCCGCTGGACGAGATCTCCGTGCACCGTGCCCTGGTGCACCTGTGCCGGCCCGACGCCGAGGCGGTCGTCTGGCAGGCGCCCGGCCCCGACGACGACCCGGTGGCACCGGCCGACGCCGCCTCGTCCGACGTCCCGTCGCCCGACGGCGTGCCGGCGCGCCCGGAACTGCCGGACGTGACGCCCGAGGCGAGGCCGGACGCCGGTACGCACCGGCCGGTGCTGACGTGACCGAACTGCTCGCCCTGCGGCAGGGGGCACCCCTGCCGTCGTCCTGGAAGGTGCCGCAGCCGGCCCAGGGCGTACCGGTCGGGCAGCACGTGGCGCGGTACCTGCGGCAGGCGTCGCAGGCGGTGGGCGCCGCCGTGGCGCGCATCCGGCCGGACGCCGGTGCCCGGGTGCCGGTGCTCGACCCGGGACCGTGGGAGGCACCGGGATCGGTCACCCCCGGTCCGGCGGGTTGGTTCGCGCTCGCGGTCGAGACCGGCCGGTCCGGCTTCCGGCTGGGCGGCCGGCCGGTGGCCGCCGCCGACCTGGCCCAGGCGATCTGGCACTGCTCCCGCTGGCGGGGCCGGCCGGTGCTGCTGGTCACCCAGCGGTCCGCGTCGACCGACCGGGTCGGGCCGGCGCTGCATCAACTCGCGGTCGACCTGGGGGCCCCGGTCTACGCCTCGGACGCCGGGATCCGCTTCACCTTCGGGCGCGCCTCGACGGACGGGCTGTTCTGGTGCTGGCGTCCGGGCGGAGGGGACGAACCGGAGCCGGCGGGTCACGTGCTGCCTCCGCTGGGGCGGGTACGCGTCCGCCCCGCCCCGCCCGGCCGGGTGCCCGGTCGCCCCGCCCCGACCGGTCGGGTGCCCGCCCGCGACCAGCAGCCGCCGTCTCCGGTGCCGTCGCCCGCGACCACCGCTCCGGGGACCGCCCCGTCGCCGGTCGACCCGGCGGTCCCGTCGCCCGTGGCGGCACCGGAAGCCGGGACCGATCTGCCCCTGGGGGCGGCGTTCGAGGTGCAGACCCTGACGCTTCCGGTGGTCGAGCTGCCTCGGCCCGACCTCGGCGTCCAGCGCATGGTGTTGACGGAATTCGACGTGCCCCGGCTGGAGCTGGACACCTGCCGGCCGCTGGTCGCCGACCCGGAGGCCGCCGACCCGGCCACGTCCGCCCTGGCTGCGGTCACCCTGACCGCGTCCGTACCGGCTGTGGCCACCCTCACAGGCCCGGACACCACGGATGCTCCGGCGGCCGGCCCAGTGACCACGGAGGCTCCGACGACCGGCGCGGCAACCACCGACGCCCCGGCGAACGGCGTGGGCGTCGGTCCGCCGCCGGTGCCGCCTGCCGACCGGGGGGCGGCGTGGTTCGGGGTACGGGCCCGCACCGACGAGGCGGACCGGGAGCGGCTGCGTACCGTGCTGGGCTGGAAGTTCCAGGCCCACTCCCGGACGGTGGCCCGGGCGCTGTCGCTGCACCCGGGGCTGCGCAGCGCGGTCGGCGCGCACGACGTGATGGCCGGGCTGGTCACGGTGCTGGCTCTGCTCGACGGGGTGGGCGAGCGGGTCAACGGCGCGCTGCGCGGTGGGGGCACGCCCGACGAGGACGTCCAGTTGCTGGCCCGGTGTGCCTGCGCCGGGCTGGAGCAACTGCCGGCCGTCGGGGGACCCGTCTTCGCCGCGGTACCCGCCGGCCTCGACGTCACCCGGTACCGGGCCGGGGAACTGCTGGTGGAGCCGGCGTTCACCACCGTGTCGTGCCACGGCGGCAGCGAGGGCGACGCGGGCCGGTACGCGATCTGGTCGGCCACCGCGCGGCGGCTGGACCAACTGGGTATCGCCGACGGGCCAGGCGTCCGGGCCGGGCGGGCCATGTTCGCCGCCGGTTCCCGTTTCGCGGTGCTCGGCGTCGACGAGGGGCCGGACGGCGCGCCGTACGTACTGCTGCGGGAGGTCGTCTCCGGACACCGCGACGGCGCGGTCGACGAGCGGGTGGCCGGCAAGCTGCGCGACGCGCTCGCCGCCCAGCCGCAACGCGCGGCGCCCGCACCATTGCCCTGGCCGCTGGGCCTCGCGGCCGGCGACCGCCCGTTCGCCCTCGAACCCGGACCGGGCGGCGCGTGATGTACGAGGAGACCGTCCCCGGCTTCCTCCGGTCCGACCCCGGCGGCCCGGCCCGGCCCGGCCCGCCCCACGCCGGCGACACCCCCGGCGGCGACAGTCAGCAAGGAGCGAACTCGTGACCAGCAGCGTGCTGTCGGTGTCGGCCAGGGACACCGGATGCCTCACCGACATCTCCCGGGCACTGGAGTCGGCGGCGCCCGGCGACACCGTCGCGGTACGCCCCGGCGTGTACCGCGAGGCGCCGCTGTTCCGTCGGAACGTCGTCCTGGTCGCCGAGGACGGCCCGGGCACCGTCACCATCGAGGTGCCCACGGGCGGGGCCATCCTGGCCGCCGGGGGCGAGATCCTGATCCAGGACATCGCCATCCGGGGCGGCGACGAGCGGATGCCGCTGCTCCAGGTGGCGGCCGGGCGGGTCCGCCTGGAGGCGTGCACCGTCGACGCCACGGGGGCCGCCGCGATCCACGTGCGCGGGGGCACCGTGGAGATGCGTGGCGGCGCGATCGGCAACTCCGGTGGGGCGGGTGTCGTCCACGAGGCCGGCGCGGGCGAGTACACCCGCGTGCGGGTACGCGGCATCGCCAAGTGCGCGGTCATGACGGCCGGGTCGAGCGCCCCGGTGTTCCGGGACTGCACGTTCACCGGGATCGCCGAGGCGGCGCTCCTGGCCGTGGGCGCCAGCGCCCCGCGCCTGGAGGACTGCCGCATCGACGAGGTCGGCCAGTACGCCGTGGTCGCGCAGCAGGCCGCCCGTCCGTACCTGGTCGGGACCACGGTGTCCGGTGGCGAGGTCGGGCTGCTCGCCAGCGACCGGGCGACCCCGGTGCTGGAGCGCTGCGAGATCCTGGACGCCCGGGTGCACGCCGTGGTGACCATGGGGCAGGCGGCGCCCACGCTCTCCGACACGCGCGTCACCCGGGCCCGGGGCCACGGCCTCGACTGCCGGGACACCTCCGCGCCGACGCTGACCAACTGCGAGGTGCGCGACTGCGGCGCGGCCGGGGTGGTGGTCAACGGCACGGCGACGCCGCACCTCACCGGGGGCGCCGTGGCGGACTGCGCGGACGCGGGCGTGTTCCTGACCGGCCGGTCGAGGGCACGGCTGGACGGGGTCGAGGTACGCGACGTCCCCATCGGCGTGGCGATCGAGCAGGACGCCGACCCGCAACTGCACAACCTGACCATCGAGGGCGTCCGGTACGGCCTGCACGCGACCGGCGGAGCCGGCCGGTTCTCCAACGGCCAGGTCACCGGGGCGCGGACCGCCGGGGCGAAGCTCGCCGACAGCGCGACCACCGTGCTGTCCAACTCCCGGATCACCGGCTGCCGGGTCGGCGTGGAGGTGGCCGGAAACGCCCGGCCCACACTGTCCTCGATGGCCGTCGAGGAGTCGGGCGGGGCGGGCGTGCTGACCGGCGGCCCCAGCGCGGCCACCCTGTCCCGCAGCCGGATCAGCGGCAGTCGCGGCCCGGGGATCCGGGCCGGCGCCGGCAGCAGCGTCACCGCGACGGACTGCGAGATCGTGGGTAACCAGGGCCCGGGTGTCGTGGTGGAGACCGACGCGCCGGTGCGGCTCCACGGCGGGGTGGTGCGCGGCAACGGCGGTGTCGCCGTGGACGCGCCGAGCCCGACCGCCGCCGTCGAACTGTCCGGAGTGGACACCGGCCACAACGGACGCCCGATCTCCCTCCCGCCGCCCGGGGCCGGGCGGCCGACCCCAGCGACCGTCGACGACGCCCCGACGTCCGCTCCCGACCCGACCGGTGGCGCCGGGTCGGGCGTCGCGCCGCCCGGGAAACCGTCCGGCGCCCGTCCGCCGGGCCCCACGCCGTCCGACGCCGGGTCACCCGCTCCGGCGGTACCCGCCGGCGGCGGCCCCGGTGCCGGCACGCCGGGAAGCGCGCCGGGCGGTGGCGGGGAGGCGGACGGTCCGGTGGCCGCGCTGCTGCGGGAACTGGACGGACTGGTCGGCCTGGCCGGCGTCAAGCACGAGGTGGCCACCCTGGTCGGGCTCAACCAGATCGCCAAGCGTCGCCGGGAGGCCGGGCTGCACGTACCGCCCATGTCCCGGCACCTGGTCTTCGCCGGGCCGCCCGGCACCGGCAAGACCACCGTGGCCCGCATCTTCGCCCGGATCCTGGCCACCCTCGGGGTGCTCGCCAGCGGGCAACTGGTCGAGGTGTCCCGCAGCGACCTGGTCGCCGAGCACGTCGGCGGCACCGCGGTGAAGACCACCGCCCGGTTCGAGGAGGCCCTGGGCGGGGTGCTGTTCATCGACGAGGCGTACACGCTCTCGACCGGCGGGGGCGGCGGTCACGACTTCGGCCGGGAGGCCATCGACACCCTGGTCAAGCTGATGGAGGACCACCGCGACGAGGTGGTCGTGGTGGTCGCCGGCTACACCCCGAACATGCGTACCTTCCTGGCCGCCAACCCGGGCCTGGAGTCCCGCTTCGCCCGCACCATCCAGTTCGACAGCTACTCCGACGACGAACTGGCCGAGATCGTCGAGCGGCTCTGCCGCGCCCACCACTACGCGCTGGAGTACGAGACCCGGCAGGCCCTGGTGCGCCACTTCAGCGACATGCCCCGCAACGAGACCTTCGGCAACGCCCGGGTAGCGCGGCAGGTCTTCGAGGACATGCTGGGGCGTCAGGCGTACCGGCTGTCGAACAACCCGCAGGCCCCGGACCTCGAACTGGCCCGGCTGCTGCCGGAGGACCTGGGTGAGCAGGCGGCCGCGCCGTCGGCGGCGGCCGGCGTGGCGCAGGTCGTCCAGGACCTGCTCGGTAAGCTGAACGCGATGGTCGGCCTGGACGCGGTCAAGCGCGAGGTGACCGACGTCATCGACCTGATCGCCTCCACCGAGGCCCGGACCCGGGCCGGCCTGCCCGCTCCGACGATCTCCCGGCACCTGGTCTTCGCCGGGGCGCCCGGCACCGGCAAGACCAGCGTGGCCCGACTGTACGGGCAGCTGCTCGCCGCGATGGGCGTGCTGCGCACCGGGCAGCTCGTCGAGGTGTCCCGGGCCGACCTGGTCGGCGAGTACGTCGGACACACCGCCGTCAAGACCACCGACGTGTTCAACCGGGCGCGCGGCGGGGTGCTCTTCATCGACGAGGCGTACGCGCTGGCCGGCCAGGGCAACGACTTCGGCCGGGAGGCCATCGACACGCTGGTGAAGCTGATGGAGGACCACCGGGACGACATCGTGGTGATCGCCGCCGGATACACCGGGGACATGCAGCGGTTCCTCGCCAACAACGTGGGGCTGGCCTCCCGGTTCAGCCGGCAGGTCCCGTTCGAGTCGTACACCGCCTCGGAACTGGTGTCCATCGTGCAGACGCTGGCCCGGGACAGCGGCTTCGACTTCAGCAACGACTGCCTCCCGGTGCTGTCGGAGCACTTCGACAGCCTGACCCGGGACGAGAGCTTCGGCAACGGCCGGTACGCCCGCCAGCTGCTCGAACGCACCATCACCAAGCAGGCCAACCGGCTGCGCGGCACCGCCGCGCCGACCGTCGACGACATGCGCCAGTTGTTCGCCGCCGACGTGCGGGCCGCCGTGGCGGCCTGACCCGCCGCCGTAGTCACGAGAGAAGGAGCCCGAAAGATGCCGGCAGTGAGTATGAGCGGTACGTGGCGGATCACGGTGGTGGGCAAGGAGTCCGCCTTCGCGCAGCGGCTGGTGTTCTCCGGTGACGTCCAGAAGATCCTCGAACTGGGGGTCGGGACGTCGGCGTCCGCGAGTGGGCGGCGCTGGCGGCTGCGGTTCGAACACAACCGTGGGGACGGTGTCTGGCGGCCGAACGTCTCGGTGGAGGCGGGTGCCATCGTCCGGTGCGGCAACGAATTCCAGCGGTTGATCGCGACGAAGGACGTGTACTGGAGCGGTGACCGTGGACACGACGACCTGAAGCTGCTGCTCACCCGGCCGGCGTCGGCGGGTGACCCGGAGGAGGGAGCGGCCGGGGTGCCCTTCGCCGTCGACGTCAACCTGCACGGGCTGCCGGACATGCCGGTGCTCCCGGCGATGGACGGCGCGGATGCGACGCCGGAGCGGCTGCGGTCGTACGGTCGGCCGGGGCCGGCGGGAACTCCCCTGCGGAGACGGTCCTTCTGATCGCCCGCGGGCCCCGGCCCGCCCCGCCCGGCTGACGGCGTCTCCGCGATCTCGCGGTGCGGACAGTATCGATCCCGGTCCCGGTCAACCCTTCCCGGCCCGCAGCCGTGTAACGGATGTGAGCACCAGACCTTTCCGGCGGCCGGCCCGCCGCAACGGACCCGAGCTGCCGCACGGCGAGATCACCCTGCAGGAGCCGCCGGTCGTCCCGGAGGTCCAGCCCGCCGGGTTCCGCTCGCTCGGGATGATCCTGCCGAGCCTGCTGATGACCGGCGGGTTCATGTTCATGATGATGAGCAACTCGCTCAGAGGCCCGATGGGCATGGTCATGCTGGTCATGATGGGCGGCGGCATGCTGGCCATGGCCGTGTTCCAGATGACGATGACCGGCGGCAACCGCAAGCAGCAGATCAACGGCGACCGGCGCGACTACTTCCGCTACCTGTCCCAGACCAGGGCGCAGGTCCGCCAGTACGCGGCGGAACAGCGGGACGCGCTGGCCTGGCGGCACCCCGACCCGGAGTCGCTGTGGTCGCTGGCGATGACCAGTCGGCTGTGGGAGCGCCGGCCGACGCATCCGGACTTCGGCGAGATCCGGGTCGGCACCGGCGCCCAGCGGCTCGCGGTGCGGATGACCCCGCTGGACACCAAGCCGGTGGAGGACCTGGAACCGGTGTGCGCCAAGGCGTTGCGCCGGTTCATCAAGGCCTACACGACCGTTCCCGACCAGCCCGTCGCGTTGTGCCTGCCCGGCTTCGCGCACGTGCGGATCAGTGGCGACCGGGACGTGGCGCGGGGCATGGTGCGCGCCATGCTCGCCCAGTTGGCCACCTTCCACGCCCCGGACGAACTGCGGCTGGCCCTCTGCGTCGGCGCGGAGGAGGCCGGGCAGTGGGAGTGGGCCAAGTGGCTGCCGCACGCCAAGCACGCCACCGACGTCGACGTGGCCGGGCCGGTACGCCTCTTCGGCACCACGCTGGAAGAGGTGGAGCGGCTGCTGGGCGGGGAGTTCGCGGGCCGCTCCCGGTTCGACGACGACGCCCAGCCCTCCCGCGAGGAACCGTTCGTCGTGGTGGTCTGCGACGGCGGCGTCATCCCGCCGGGCGCCCGGCTGACCGTCGCCGGGTACCGCAACGCCGTCCTCGTCGACTTCGACGGCCGTGGCCTCGCCGACGGGGACAACGTGCTCAACCTGGAGGTGTCCGCCACCGACGTGGAAATGATCGAGAAGGATCACGTGGGCCGGGAGGTGCGCACCCGGCTCGCCGCACCCGACCACCTGGACCTGCCCCGGCTGCGGACGCTGGCCCGGATCATGGCCCGGCACGCCACCAAGGTCACCGGCGAGCAGCCGGCCAGCGGGCTCAGCGCCGTCCTCGACCTGCCGGACCTGCTGGACATCCCCGACCTGGACACCTTCGACCCGCGCGCCCGGTGGGAGTCCCGCTCGCCCGCCGACCGGCTGCGGGTGCCCATCGGGGTGGCCGCCGACGGCTCCCCCATCGAGCTGGACATCAAGGAGTCCGCCGAGGGCGGGATGGGACCGCACGGCATGCTCATCGGCGCCACCGGGTCGGGCAAGAGCGAGCTGCTGCGCACCCTGGTCCTGGCCCTGGCGGCCACGCACTCCTCGGAGACCCTCAACTTCGTGCTGGTGGACTTCAAGGGCGGCGCCACCTTCGTCGGGCTGGACCGGCTGCCGCACGTCTCCGCGCTCATCACCAACCTGGCCGACGAGGCCGCGCTGGTCGACCGGATGCAGACCACCCTCCAGGGCGAACTGGTACGCCGGCAGGAACTGCTGCGCAGCGCCGGCAACTTCACCTCGGCGCGCGACTACGAGAAGGCCCGCGCCCAGGGTGCCGAACTCGACCCGCTGCCCACCCTGTTCGTGGTGGTGGACGAGTTCAGCGAGCTGATCGCGGCCAACCCCGAGTTCATCCAGCTCTTCGTGATGATCGGTCGGCTCGGCCGCTCGCTCGCGGTGCACCTGCTGCTGGCCTCGCAGCGCCTGGAGGACGGGCGCATCCACCAGTTGGAGGGCCACCTGTCGTACCGCATCGGGCTGCGCACCTTCTCCGCGATGGAGTCGCGGGCCGTCATCGGCGTACCCGACGCGTACGAGCTGCCGGGCGATCCGGGCAACGGATACCTGCGTTCCAGCGTCACCAGCATCACCCGGTTCCGGGCCGCGTACGTGTCCGGCCCGCACCGGGTGCGCAGCACCGGGCTGCACCGCGAGGTGATCGCCAGCCAGGTGGTCGCGTTCACCGCCGGGGCCGCCGCGCCGGCCGTCCCGGCGCCGCGCCCGCCCTCGGACCCGGCGCCGGACGAGTCGACCGACACCGGCACCACCGTGCTGCACGCGCTGGTGGAACGGCTGGTCGACCAGGGGCCGCCGGCGCACCAGGTGTGGATGTCGCCGCTGGAGGACGCGCCGACCCTGGACGACGTGCTGCCGCCGCTGCTGCCCGACCCCGAGCACGGGCTGCGTCCGATCGACGCCGGCCGGCAGGGGTACCTGCGGGTGCCGGTCGGTCTCATCGACAAGCCGTTCGAGCAGGTGCGCGACCTGCTCGTGGTGGACCTGGCCGGGGTCGGCGGGCACGTGGGCGTGGCCGGCGGTCCGCAGAGCGGCAAGAGCACGCTGCTGCGGTCGCTGGTGTGCGGGCTGGCCCTGACCCACTCGCCGCGACAGGTGCAGTTCTACTGCCTCGACTTCGGCGGCGGTTCGCTGGCCGGGCTGACCGGCCTGCCGCACATCGGCGGGGTCGCCGGCCGGCACGAACCGGAGCGGGTGGGCCGCACGGTGGCCGAGGTCCGCTCGATCCTCATCGAGCGGGAACGGCGCTGCGCGGAGCTGGGCATCCACGGCCGGGACGCCTACCGGCAGGCGCAGGCCGACGGGCGCATCCCCGAGGACCGGTTCGGCGACGTGTTCCTGGTCGTGGACGGGTGGTTCGTGCTGCGCCAGGAGTTCGAGCCGGCCGAGGAGATGGCCCGGGACATCGCGGCCCGTGGCCTGAACTACGGGGTCCACGTGATGATCACTATGGGCCGCTGGTCGGAGCTGCACATGTCGATGCGGGACAAGATCGGGACCCGCCTCGAACTGCGCCTGGGCGACCCGGTGGAGTCCGGAATCGACCTGCGGGCGGCGGCCCAGGTGCCCCGCCGCCCCGGCCACGGGCTGACCGACGCGAAGCTGCACTTCCTCGGCGCGCTGCCGCGCATCGACGGCGTCCAGTCGGCCGAGGGGCTCACTGCGGCCACCGAGCACCTGGTGTCCGCGGTGGCGGACAACTGGACCGGGGAACGCGCCGCCGCGGTACGCACCCTGCCGGCCTCGCTGCCGATGGCCGAGCTGCCGGCGCCGCAGGGTGCCCGCATCGCGCTCGGTGTGGACGAGGACCAGCTCGCGCCGGTGTGGCACGACTTCCGGCTGATGCCGCACCTGACCGTGCTGGGGGACACCGAGAGCGGCAAGACGAACATGCTGCGCCTCATCGCCCACTCGATCGTCGCCAGCCACACCCCGGCCCAGGCGCGCATCATGGCCGTCGACTACCGGCGGCAGCTCTTCGACGACGTACCGGCCGAATACCGGCTCGGCTACTCGGTCTCGCCGGACAGCACCCGGGACACCGCCGCCGAGGCGCTGGCCGGCCTCCGGCCACGGGTTCCCGGCCCCGACATCACCCCCGAGCAGCTACGCGCCCGCGACTGGTGGTCCGGCCCCTCACTGTACGTCCTGGTCGACGACTACGAACTGCTCGCCGGGCCCGACAACCCGTTGGCCCACCTGATCCCGTTGCTGCCCCAGGGCGGCGACATCGGGCTGCACGTGGTCGTCGCGCGGGCCGCGGCCGGGGCGATGCGGTTGTCGATGGACCCGCTGCTGCGGCGCATCCAGGAACTGAACACCCCGGACGTGGCGCTGTCCTGCCCGCCGACGGAGGGTCCGCTGCTGGGCAACATCAAGCCGCGTCCGCTGCCCCCGGGTCGGGCACTGCTGTGCACCCGGCGCGGCGGCCGGTTGATCCAGACGGCACTGGTACCCGGGCCCGTGGTGCCCGCGGGGGCCGACCGATGACCCGCACCGCCACTCGCCGGCGCCGTACGTCCACCCCATCGGCCCGCCCCGGCAGGCCGGTCGCGGCGGCCGAGCCGGTCGAGCCCGCTGAGCCGGCTGAGCCCGCCGAGCCCGCTGCGGCGTACGCGGCGGCCGAGGAACTGGTCCGGCGGCTGCGGGCCCTGGCCTGCCTGCCCGGACCGTCCGCCTCGCCGACCGCCTGGCCCTGCGACACGGGGCTGCTGGACTGGCTCCGTCGGATGACCTACCCCGCCCTGTACACCTGGGCGGCAGAGGAGAACCTGGCGCGCCGCTGGATCGGCGGCGACGTCTTCGGCTCCCGCCGGCTGTCGCCGGCACCGGAGTTCCTCGCCGGCACCGACCTACGCCGTCTCGCCCCGCACCTGGTCGCGCCGCTGTTGCGGCGGGTGAGCATGACGCGACCGGCCCCCAGCGCCGCCGACCTGGAGCCGGCGGCCCTCGCCGCCGACGCCGGCCGGGTCAGCACGTTCCGGCGCGACGGGGCCGCCCGGCTCTGGGGCCAACCGGAGCACGCGCCACCGCTTCCCGACATCACCACCATCCCGCACGTCGTGCACGGCATCTGGCTCGGCCGCCCGCTGCCCGAGTCGAACGGCTTCTGGACCAACTACGGCGCGGCGGCCGACAGCTACGCCGGCCAGGTCGACTTCGTGCTGTGGACGGACATCCCACGGGCCCGCTTCGACGCGGCCCGCGCCACCCCGCCCGCTCCGGCCGGCCGACCCGATCCGCTGGCCCCGGTACGCGCCCTGCTGACCTGGGCCGACACCCACGGCATCCACCTGGTGAGCGTGGCCGAACTGTTCCCCGCGAACGCGCCGATGACCCTGCACAGCCCGTACGCCCTGGAGCTGAACCGGGGGCTGCCGCAGGGTTTCGCGGCGGCCAGCGACCACCTGCGGGTCGAGGTGGTGCACCGGTTCGGCGGCCTGTACGCCGACGGTGACCTGCACTTCCTCCCGGACACCGCGCTCGGGCCGCACGAGCGGGCCGACAGCCCGGTGGACGAGGGGGCCGGCAGTCCGACGGACGAGGCAGCCGGAAGCCCGGTAAGTCAGGACACCGAGGGCTCGCCGGGTGGTGGGTACCGGCTGTTCCGTGGCCGGTGGCACGGGCCGCCGGAGGCCGACGGGCCGGCCCGGCTGCCGGAGCTGTTCGACCGGGTCGCCGCGTCGACGTACGGGTTCACGCTGCACGCGCTCACCGACGAGATCGTCCTCAACGACGTCATCCTGGCCCCGGCGGGGCATCCCGCGCTGGCGTTGTGGCTGGAGGGCGCGCGGTACAACTACCTGCGCGACCCGCGCGACCTGTACGCCGCCGACGCCCCCCAACCGGCCGGCTCGGACCCACCGGCCGACTCGGATCCACCGGCCGGCTCGGATCCATCGCCCACCTCGGACCCGGGCGCCGGGTCCGACCCGCCGGTCGCGGGGGCGTCCGGGTGGCGGGGGGAGCCGGCCTCCTGGACCTGGGCGGTCACCGCCATGCGTACCGGGCGGGTGCACCACTGGCTGCTGGCCCGGCTGGGCATCGGCGCGGCCGACCTGGTCAAGCCGGCGCCGGCGGTACGCGGCCACAGCGAGCTGAGCTGGCTGCCGCCGGTCGACGGCCAACCGCCGGTCGTCTGCCCCGACCCGGACCCGCTGCCGACCCTGGTCGCCTGTGTGGACCTGCTGCGCTGGCAGCACCTGTCGCGCTCCGGGGACCTCTGCCTCACCGCGGTCGCTCCACTGGTCCGCGGGCTGCCCGAGCCGGACACCGCGTGGACCGCGCTGCTGCTCGCGTTCGGGCACCTCTCCACCGACCTCGGCCCGGTCACGTCGGTCACCGACCGGCGGCGCAACCAGGACCAGACCCTCGACGTGGTGGTACTGCCGCCCGAGGCGGAGGCGCTGCTGGACCGTGCCGCGACACCGGCCACCTGGTTCGGTTCCGGTGCCCACTCCGGCGATGTTGAGGGAGCCGGACCGCAGGCCGCCGGCCGGGAGTACTGGTTCCTCGGCGAACGCACGGTCCCGGCCCGGCTGCTGCCCGCCGGGCCGGGACTGGTCCGGCCGGAAGGGCGATGAGGCCGCCGGGTGCCCAACCGATCCGCCGTCGTGGCCCGACCCACCAGGCGAACGTGGCACAGGCGGCCACATCATCCACCTTCCGGCGACGCGCGCCGGATGACGAACAAGGAGAGTCATGGCAGAGACACAGGCCGGATACGTCGTGCCCGGCATCAAACTGGACTCGATCGTCGCCGACGAGGCGACCATCACCGGCATGGTCAAGGCGTTCGCTCAGGCCCAGATCGAGGCCAGGGACAGCCACTCGAACGTCGTGGCCGCAACCGAGGCGCTGATCCGCTCGTGGACGAGCGACACGGCCGCGCCGCAGTTCCTTCAGGCCGTTAAGCAGTGGCTGGCCGGCTTCCGGAAGGTCCAGCAGGGCCTGGACATGCTCGACCTGAACATGCAGCAGTACGCGCGACTGACCACGACGACCGAGGACGACAGCGCCATGCAGGCCGGCAGTTGGGCCCGGGAACAGCCTGTCCCCGGTCTGTCGCGGACGCTTCACAGAGGGTGACTGTCAGATGGACGTCTTCCGCTGGGCCGGCGCCGGCCCAGCGGAAGACGTATGTCCGCGACGTACTACTACTTCGCGCTGTGGCGCGATGACGGCACCGGCCAGGTGATCCACGATCTGCTGCGCTGCCGGGTGCGGGAGAAGGCGGGTCGTGCGGAGGACCCGAGGTGTCACGCACCTGGTGGGCCTCGACAGCGAACCTGGCGTGACCTGGCTCCGGCAGCGTCCAGGTGCCGCAACTGGGCGCTGCCGGGCTGTTGCACGTCCCGGCCCGGGTGCTGCCCGCCGCCCCGCAGGTAGCAATCGGGGCGGACGAAAAACTTGTGAACTCCGGTGACCGTGCACACGTGTTCGGGATATGAGCGCCGAGCGCGGGGAACTCTGCCGACTGCTGGTCGTCGGACCGACCAGCCAGGTCGACGTGAGTCTGCCCACCCACATCCCGTTGGCCGACATGATGCCGGCCCTGTTGAGCGCGCTGGGACCCGACCTCGCCGATCGTGGGCTGGAGCACAGCGGCTGGATCGTGCAGCGGCTGGGTGGACCGGCCTTCGACGAGTCGCGCACCGTCGGCGATCTCGACCTGCTCGACGGCGAGGTCGTGCACGTACGCCCGCGTACCGACCAGATCCCGCCGCTGGCCTACGACGACCTGGTCGACGGCGTCTCGGCCGGCATCCGCAAGCGGTCCGGGCTGTGGCGTCCGCAGACCACGCGGGTCACCGCCCTGCTGCTGTTGGCCGCCTGGCTGGCCGCCTGGCTGGCCGCCGCGCGGATGTGGCCGGCCGAGTCCCGGAACCCGGCGCTGCTCGCCGCGATGGCGGGGATGTGCTTCGTCGCGGGCTTCGCGGTGGTACGCAAGCTGGCCGACCGGGCCACGGCCGGAGTCCTGGGGGCCGCCTGTGTGGTCGGTACGGTGGTCGCCGCGCTGGAGGCGTTCGCCGGCGCTGCCGTACCCCGGCTGGTCCTCGTGGGTGTCACCGTCGGCACCGTCGCCGCGTTGCTGGTGGCCGCGTTCGTCTTCCCGCGCACCGGCTGGCGGCAGGTGACCGTCGGCCTGCTGGCGGCCTGGCTGCTGGTCGTCGCCGCGCTCGCACTGCACACCAGGGCCATGCTGGACTGGACCACGATCGCCGCGATCACGGTCGTCGTCACCACGGCGCTGCGCCCGGCGGTACCGCCGGCGGCCTTCAAGCTCGCCGGGTTCGCCCTGCCGGAGATGCCCGTCGAACCGGCGGACCTGCAGAAGGACATCGACCCGGAACCGGCCGCCGGGGTGCTCACCCGGGCCGCCGCCGCCGACCAGTTCATGACCGCCCTGTACGCGGCGCTCGGACTGGTCTCCGGAGCCGCGATGGTGTGGCTGGCGACGGCGCCCGGCTGGGCCGCACCGCTGGCCGCCTGGCTGGCCGCCGTCGCCCAGATCCTGGTCACCCGCCCGATGACGAGCATCTGGCACCGGGTGGCGCTGGCTGGTCCGGCGTTGGTCGCCATCGCGGCCTGGTGCCTGACCGCGCCCACGGACCGGAGTCCGCTCGCCGCCCAACTGGCCGTCGGCTGCTGCCTGCTCCTGGCGGTGGCGTGCGGGGTGGCCGCGCGGATTCCGGTCGGCCGGCGGTTCAACCCGATCTGGGGCCGGATGGGCGACCTGGCCCACACCGCGATGGTGGCCGCCCTCGGGCCGACCGTCGTGGTCATCACCGGCCTGATCGACGTGGTCCGGGCGCGGGTGGGTTGACATGTCGTCGCGTCGTGACCAGGTGGACGCCCAGCGGTACATGATGACCCGGGTGACCGGTGCGCTGGTGCGGGCCGAGCCGGAGACCGCCGAGTCACCGACCCGCCGGGACCGCACCGGCACGATCGCCGGTCTCGTGCTCGGGATCCTGGTGCTGGCCGGGGTCGCGATCTGGGCGCTGATGCCGGGATCGGGCTCGACCAGTTGGCAGCAGCCGCGGATGCTGGTGGTGGACGCTTCGACCGGGGCGCGGTACGTGCTGGTCGACGGCCAACTGCGCCTGGTCAACGACGTGGCGACGGCCACCCTGCTGGCCGGCGGTCGACTCACCCCGGTCACCGTCTCCTCGTCCAAACTCGCCAAGGTGCCGCAGGGCCCGCCGGTGGGTACCCCGACCGGGCCGCAGGTGCTGCCGGCGGCCAACCGGGTCAACCAGGGCGTGTGGCGGGCCTGTAGCCGGGACACCGGCCGGGTCGTGCTCGACGTCGACGTGCCGGCGGCCCCCGATCCGCTCGGCGACGGGCAGGCGCTGCCGGTCACCGCGGGCGGCAAGACCTACCTGCTGTGGGGCGGGCGACGACTGCTCCTTCCCCAGCCGTGGATGGCCGACGTGCTGGGGCTGGGGCTGCTCGCTCCCGTACCGGTGGCGACCGCCTGGCTGGAGTCGATCCCGCTGGGCGGCACGGTCGGCCCGCCGAAGGTGGCCCGGGCCGGCGGCGCAGGCCCGAAGGTGGCCGGCCGGCCGACGTCGATCGGCCAGATGTTCGCCGTGGACCTGGGCAACGGCACGGTCAACCACTACCTGATGACCGCCGACGGGCTGGCCCCGCTGACCGAGACCGAGTACCGGTTGCAGCGGGCCACGCCGGTCGGGGCCAGGGAGACGGCCATCACCGCGGCCGATCTGGTCGCCGCCGGTCAGCGCAGCCCGGTGCGCCCGCTGACCACGCTGCCGGCCACCCCACCAGTGCCACCCTCCATGCCCGAGGACGCCGTGGTCTGCGTGGAGTACGCGGGCCAGGCCGACGAGAAACCCACGGTCGTCCTGACCAGCGGAACCGGCATGCCGACCGGCGGCAGCGGCGGGAAGACCGCCGTGACGGTGCGGGTGCCGTCGGGCGGGGGAGCGCTGCTGATGCCCCCGGCCACCGCCGAGACCGACCGGTGGCGGCAGCAGGGCCTGCTGGTCAACGAGCGGGGGATCGCCTACCCGATCATGGGCGGCGACGTCACCACCCTGGGCTACTCCCTCAACCAGGCGGTGGTCATGCCCACCGCGCTGGTCGCCATGCTGCCCCCGGGCCGGCGCTGGTCCGGCCGGAAGGGAGGTGAGGCCGCGGGGTACCCGAACGTCCCGCCGCCGTGGCCCGCCCCTCCGGACGGACCTGCGGCAGGCGCGAGCACATTTCCCACCCATTCACCAGCATCACGTTCCGATAGAAGACAAGGAGAGTCATGCCAGTCAACCAGCAGGGGATCGTCGCTGATGAGGCGACCATCAAGGGCATGGTCATGGCGTTCGGGCAGGCGCAGGCCGAGGCCAAGAACAGCCAGGCCAACGTCACGGCCGCCAGCAGCAACCTGTCCGCCCAGTGGCAGAGCGACTCGGCCGCGCCGCGGTTCCTCCAGGCCGTCCAGCAGTGGCTGAACGGCTTCCAGAAGGTCCAGGCGGGCCTGGACATGCTCAACCAGAACATGCAGCAGTACGCGCAGTTGACGACCACGACCGAAGACGACAGCGCGATGCGGGCCGGCGGCTGGGCCGCCGGCTGACCGCCGAACCCTCACCTGTGAAACCCGGGCCGACGAAACCCGGACCGACGAACGACAAGGAGGCCGAGAATGGCCAACTACAGCATCAATCCCGCTGCGGTTCAGGCCGTCGCCGAGGAGATGGCCAGGGAGACCCGCGAGCTCGACCAGTCGCTGGCGAACCTCCAGACCTCGGTGGCGAGGTTCACCGCAGCCAACAACGGTCAGGCGCCGGAGGCCTACAAGGCCGCCCAGGCGCTGTGGAACCAGGGCCAGCAGGAGATGCGGGCGGCCCTGGCCCTGGGGCAGCAGCGCCTTCAGGAGATCAACGTCAACTACCAGCACGGCGACAACCGGGGCGCGGCCATCTTCAGCTAGTACCCCGCCGAACCTGACCTCGCACGAGGTCGGGACGGCAGTTCCGCCGAGCCGATACCGGGTCAGGCGCGCTGGTCCGCCGCACCGCCGGGTGGACCAGCGCGTCTGACCCACCGCTGTCCACGGACTCGTCCGGACCTCGACTCCGGCCGGGTACGGACAGCCGAGTCCCGCTGGCCCGTCTCCATCCGAGAGGAACACACGATGAAGAACATCGTCATCAACGAGAGCTACCTGCGGAAGCTGCACGGCACCTACACCAAGCAGGTCGACGAGATCGACCTGATGTACGGCAAGAACTACCCGTACGGCTCCCTGCCGGATTCCACCGTCGACATCACGAAGCAGTTCAAGCTGCGCATCGGCCCGAAGGGCTTCACCGAGGCGGAGGATCTGACGGGGGCGATCGACGTCGTCCGGGCCGGCCTGGCCAACCGGCTCAAGGGCGCGCGAACCGAGCTCAACAACCTGGAGCACGGCATCAAGTTCCTGCTGGCCGACTCCGACGCCGTCGAGCAGACGAGCACGCTGAGCGCCGAGCAGTTCGAGTACTTCATGCCCAAAGCCGGGGGTTAGTCATGGCGAACACCGCGACGTTCGAGGATGCCCTGGCGAGCATTCTGGGGCTGGTGCTCGGCGGTGGAGAGGGCGGGGAAAAGGCTTCCATCAACGACAATTTCCGACCGCGGACCATCAAGGGCCCCGGTTACTGGCTGATCACCCAGACGAGCACCCTCAAGTCAAACGTAATCGGCGGGTGGATGCCGGAGTACAACAAGGACGCGGTCACCTTCTACCGGTGGAAGCAGAAAGGGGTGTACAAACACATCACCCGGGTGACGGTGTGGGTGGGCGTGACCAGCCGGGACGACACCCAGAAGCAGGAGCGCAACACCACCGACCCGGGGAACTCGACCAACCCCGACGGCAACCCGGTCGTCTCGCTCGGCAACGCGTGGGAACGGATGATCGCCGACCTGCCCAAGGTGGCCGGGCCGAACAAGGCGTTCGACCCGGACTCGATCGGGTCGGTCCGCGAGATCCTGGCCAACCTGACCACCCACGCGCTGGGGATCTCGAGCGAGCTGACCGATCAGGTCAAGTCGGTGAACGCCAAGAGCCCCGACTTCAAGGGCTCCGCCGAATCAGCCTGGCGGCACCGGGTGCAGGAGGCGAACAAGTACCTCGCGGACATCATGCCCCAGGCCAAGCAGTGGGACACCTCGCTGGCCCAGGTCGAGCAGGCCATGAGGGACTTCATCACGGCGGTGGCCGACACCTTCGAGAAGTGGTCCTCGATCCACCCGGCCGGCATCTGGCAGCACCCGTACCGGGTCATCGCCCAGATGTTCAACGAGAGCACGCTCGAGTACGGCGACCTGCACGACGGCCAGTCGAACGCCTGGGACCTGGGTCAGCAGTACGCCGAGACCGGGGACGAAGCGGGATCGGAATACCGTGGCACCAAGTTCGGTGGCTCGGACGCGGGTATCGTCACGTGGACGCCGCCCGCGTGGGTGAAGTACCACCCGTTCGACGCGTTCAGCATCCCCGAGTGGAACAAGCTGGACCAGCATCTGCGTCAGATGTGGGCCGACAACGCCCTCAAGACCTTCGAGCCGGCGATTCTCGCGGCGAAGAAGTTGGTGTCGGTGTTCGCCGAGGCGCGCAACCCGTTGAGCATCACCGACCCGAAGCCGGTGCCACCGAACCCGATGCCCAACGACGTGGGCGGCTTCGCCAACAACCCGTTCGGGAACATGGGTAACCCCTTCGCCAACTGGGGCGACCCGTTCGCGAACGTGGGTAACCCCTTCGCGAACATGGGCAATCCGTTCGCGAACGTGGGTAACCCCTTCGCGAACGTGGGTAACCCCTTCGCGAACATGGGCAATCCGTTCGCGAACGTGGGTAACCCGTTCGCGAACGTGGGAGCCAACTTCGGCAACCCGTTCCCCAACGGCGGCGGCGTGGGTAACCCGTTCGCCAACGGCACCGGTGGCGGTGGTTTCATGCCCGCCAGCATGATGCCCAACTCGGGCGCCGGTGGTGGTGCGGGTAATCCGTTCGCCAATGGCTTGGGTGGTTCCTTTGGTGGTGGCGCGGAGAATCCGTTCGGTGGTGGCGCCGGGGGCGGCCTTCCCACCGACCTGAAGGTCAAGTCGGAAATGCCGTCCGAGGGTGGTGGTGCGGGTAATCCGTTCGCCAATGGCCTGGGTGGTTCCTTCGGTGGTGGCGCCGGCGGCGACCTTCCCGCCAGTATGATGCCCAACTCGGGCGCCGGTGGTGGAGCGGGTAATCCGTTCGCCAATGGCTTGGATGGTTCCTTTGGTGGCGGCGCGGAGAATCCGTTCGGTGGTGGCGCCGGCGGCGGCCTTCCCACCGACCTGAAGGTCAAGTCGGGCATGCCGTCCGAGGGCGGTGGCGCGGGCAATCCGTTCGCCAATGGCGGCTTGGATGCTGTGGTTGGCGGCGGTGGCGCGAGCGGCCTTCCCCCCATTCCGGCCCCCAAACCGGTCACCCCGTCTGCCGGCGGTGGCCTGGAAAATCCGTTCACCGGTGGTGGCGCGGGCAGTTCCCTGCCGACCAGCAATCTCGGGCTCAACCGCAAGCCGTCCGGGCCGCAGTCGTTGGGTGACCTGACGCCGTCCCAGTTGGAGCAACTGGACAAGGCCGGGCTGCTGGACGATGTGCCGCTGACGGCTGAGCAGGCTGACTACCTGCGGAAGAACGGTCTGTCGCCGGGCGGTGCGACGAATCTCGGTCAGCTCAGCCCGGATCAGCTCGACGCGTTGGATCGCGGCGGGCTGCTGGACGAGACCCCCCTCACCAACGACCAGCGGGCGAAGCTCGGCCTGAACGGGCCGCAGTCGTTGGGTGACCTGACGCCGTCCCAGTTGCAGAGGCTGGACGGGGCCGGGCTGCTGGACGATGCGCCGCTGACGGCTGAGCAGGCTGACTACCTGCGGAAGAACGGTCTGTCGCCGGGCGGTGCGACGAATCTCGGTCAGCTCAATCCGGATCAGCTCGACGCGCTGCAACGCGGCGGCCTGCTGGACGATGTCCCGCTGTCGCCGGAAGAGCGGGCGAAACTCGGGCTGCCGCCCAACCCGTCGGGGAGTTCCGGCGGGGGTGGGTCCGTGCCGGGCCTGAACACGGGGAGGTTGCCGGGGCCCGACACCGGCGGGGGTGGGTCCGTACCGGGCCTGGACGCGGGCAGGTTGCCGTGGCCCGACACCGGGCCGTCGGCACCGATTGACCGGAATGCGTTCCCGACCACGGTCGACGGTAAGGACGTGTCGCCCAAGCCGGGTATGACCGGAGGCATCACCACCCCTCCGGCATTCGGTGACGTCACGAGACCCGGTTCGGCCAGCTTCCCGCACGTTCCCGGGGTGCAGGTCGGCACCGGGGGTCTGTCGGCGGTGCCGGGCGTATCCGGCTCGCCCGGGGCGCTGACCCCGGACAAGCTGGGAGTGCCCGTCGGAGGCCCGGTCGGGGCCAACCTGACCCCAGGGCCGGGTGCCGGCCCTGGTCTCCCGCAGCCCGGCGCGGGCGGTATGCCGGGCGGTGGGATGCCGTTCATGCCCCCGATGATGCCGGGCATGGGTGGCGCACCCCACCAAGGGCAGGACCGTGATCGCCAGCGCAGCACCTGGCTGAAGGAGGACGAGAAGGTCTGGGGCACCGACCCCGACTGCGCGCCCGCGGTCATCGGCCGGCGCGGTCGTGACACCCGGGTCGAGGACGACGAGTTCGGCATGCCGGTCGACGAGCGCCCCGGCAGCCAGGACGAACGCCGCCGGTACCGGGGCCGTTGAACACTGTTGCGCCGACGTGAACCCGGTGCCGCAGATCAGCCGTGGGATAGAAGAGGAGGTAGTCGGGATGAGCTTGTTGGGCGACGAGGAACTGTTGGCCGAGATGCGTGCGGCCCTGAAGGACGTCGACGAGGCGGCCGACCGGGTACGCCGGCGCGTGGCCCGGGCGCAGACCACCGTGGAGGACAAGAAGAAGCTGCTGTCGGTGACCGTGGGTGGCCACGGCGAGCTGACCCGGATCACTTTCAACGGGGACGCCTACCGGCGACTCGCGCCAGCCGAGCTGGCCGACCTGATCGTGACGACGGCCCGTACCGCCCGCGAGAAGGCCCAGCGCAAGACGATGGCCGGCACCGCCGAGCTGACGCGTCACCTCACCGGCCTCGACGACGCCGCGCAGTCGGCCGGGAGCATCGAGGAACTTGTCGAGGGCATCGCCAGCATGGTTTCCGGCGGTGCCGACCGGCGGACCGGGCAGGCGGCGTCATGAGCGGGCAACGGATCGAGCACCACGGGGATATCCTGCTCCGGAATGTGCCGGCGGTGCTCCAGTTCAAGGACCACCTGATCAACACGGTGGACCCGGTGCGCCAGATCGCCGAGTGCCGGTGGGCGGCCGGCGTCCCCGCGGACGACGAACTGAGCCTGCAGGCCCGCGCGGCCGTGCAGCAAGTGATCGGCGGCATGGTGCTCATGATGTACGCCAAGCTGGCTCAGGCGGCCGGATTCCAGGGCGAGAAGTTGCACAACGTTTTCCAGATCGGGGAGAACACCGAGGCCACCATCAACGAAATGGTCCCGGACATGAGCGGTGGCACGCGGGGTTGATCCGCGGAGACGAGATAGCCGAGGGCCGGGGCGGTGGTCTGCACCGCTGAGTGATTCGCACTGAGCGACCAGGGGAAGGGAACGGAGGCGTTGCGCGATGGGCCAGGCCCCCGTTCCTTCCGTTGGGCTCCCTGAGTCGTCGAAGCAGGCCCTGGAAAATTTCACCGGGATGCGGTTGCACCGGTCGAATCTGGCGATGTTGGCGTACGACCTGAACGCGTTGGAGGTGCTGGCGGATCGGGTGCGGACCGTGTTGGTTCCGGAGCTGATCCGGGCGATCAGGGCGGTTCGGGCGGCGGGGGATGGTGAGGTCTACGACCGTTTCGTGGCGCAGACCGCTCCGTTCGTGGAGTTGCTGGACGGGGTCGCCGATCTGAAGGTGAACACCGCCCAGGCGATGCGGGGCTTCCTCAACCAGATGGAGCTGACGGATCGTCAGGCGCTGGTCATGTTCATCTTCATGATGACCGAGTTGGCGGTCGCGTTCGCGATGGCGTTCTTCCTGCCGGTGGAGGCGGCGGCGCACATCGTGAAGACCCGGACGATCATCCAGACGATCCTGCGGTCGTCGATGGTGCGGGCGGCGGCGAGCAGCACGGCGATCCAGATGTTGTTCATGCCGGGCTCGTCGCTGTTGGCGCAGATCAGCATGCTGGCTGATGGTCTGATGCCGGGGATCGACTGGGCGCAGGTCGGTAAGCAGGCGTTGTACGGGTTGGCGGTGGCGGGTGTCACCACGGCGGCCTCGCCGGCGTTGGCCCGGTTCGCCGGTGCCGTCGGTGGTGGTCTGGCGCACCTCGGGGTGTCGGGTTCCACGCGTGACCTGTTGACCAGTCTGATGATGGTGCCGGTGTCGGAAGTCGGCATGGAGGTGGTCGGCGGCATCGGTGCCAGCTACATCGTCGACGGGTACTACAACCCGGGCAGTCTCGGGCCGGACGCGCTCTCCGGGGCGTTGTCGGGCTCGGGCGAGCTGGCCGCGACCGGGGCCGGGATGGGTGCGCGTCGCGGCGCGGTGGGCCTGGGGTTCAATCCGACCCGGCCCCGGTGGCGGATGCCGGATGGTGTCGGCTTCACCGCCGACGGTAGGCCGGTCGCTCCGGTGCCGCCGCCCATCCCGGTCACTGCGGACCCGTCCGCGTATCAGCCGGAGGTCGGCGATCCGGCGGGTGCGGGCTCCGGCGGGCCGGCCCCGGTGCCCGTCCCGCCGGTGCCGGCACCGTCGCTGTCGGCACCGGCGCCAGTGGCGCCTGAGCCGGTGCCGCCGGTACCGGCGTGGTCGGCGCCGTCGTGGTCGGCGCCGGACCTGCCGGCGCCGTCGTGGTCCGTGCCGAACTTCTCGGTGCCGACGGTGCCGGTGGTGCCCGTGCCGGAGTGGGTCGCGGTCGCCGGCGCGCCGGCGGTGGAGCAGTGGCAGCGGTTCCAGCAGGAACTGGTGGACCACTACGGTGGGCTGCTCGCCGGGACGGGGCAGGCGCGGCAGTTCCTGGCCGCGCTTCCCGTGCCGGTCGAGCAGGTCTTCACCGAGTGGGCCGACGCCCGGCAGAACGACCCGACCGTCCCCGCCTTCCTGTCCCAGATCGGCCTGCCCGCCACCGCGCTCACCGAGCAGTACCTGTTCGGTGTCCGGGACCAGGCCGTCGCCCGCATCACCGAAGCCCTCGCACAGTCGGTCACCGCCGGCGGGCAGATCCCGGCGGCGGTACGCCCGGAGCTGGTCGTCGCCGCGCTGCCGGCGGAGTTCGACCGGCAGGCGTTGCGCTCTGCCGTGCACCTGGCCGCCCAGCACCACATCGACCAGTACCTCACCACCGGCACACCGACGCCCGTCACCCTGCAAGGCGGACTGGTCCTGCCCGGGGCCGTTCAGGTGCCGGGGACCGCTGGTGTGCCGGGCGGTGCCGCCCTGCCGACGGCCGTCGGTACGCCGGGAGCCCCGGGCCTGCCGGGCGGCGCTGGAGTTCCGGGCGGCGCTGGCGTGCCAGGGGCTCCCGGGGCGGCGGTGCCGTCGGACGCCGTGCGCGCCGCGGTCGCGCGTGACGTGCGGGCCCACGTGGACCGCAGCCTCGACGCGATCCTCGGCACCACCCCACCACTCACCGCACCGCCCACCGCACCACTCACCGTGCCGCCCGCCGTGCCGTCGGCTGCGGTGGCCAGTCCGGGCGCCGCGCAGGTCAACGCCGTGGCGGACGTGGTCCGGCAGGTCGTCACCGACCTACCCGCCCGCTTCACGGCCGCGGTCATCCCCGACACCACCGGACCGGACACCACCCCAGCCAGCACGGACACCCCGGCAAACCGGCGCACCGATGTGCCGACGGTGCCGGTGACCCCGGAGCAGCACACCGCAGCAGCGGCCAACCTGGCAGAAACCCAGTTCGCTGACCTGGCCAAGAAGTACGGCGTCGAGCCGGCCAACCACGACGCCCTCGCCGGATCCTTCCGGCAGGACTGGGTCGACGGGTACCACCAGGTACTCGCCCAGGCCACCGCCACCCCCGGCACGCCGGATATGCCCGGCGCGGCAGGCACGTCCGGAGTGCCGGCCACGCCCAGCGTGCCGGCCACGTCGGGGGTGCCGGCCACACCCATCACGCCGGGCGCGCCGGGCACCCCCAGCACGCCGGGCGCGCCGGGCACTCCGGGCACGCCGGATGCGGCCGGCGTCCGCGGTACGGTGCCGGGTGGCGTTGCCCCTCGGACCGACGGCACGCCGAACCATGACGGCACCAGCGACCGGATATCGGTCAGTGAACTCTCCGTCTCCAGCGACGATGTCTTCAGCCGCGACAGCAGCTTCAACGACACCATGACGGTCAGTGACCTCTCCTCGTCGGACGAGCTGACCAGCCGCGACGACGCCATGACGGTCAGCGACCTCTCCTCGCTGGACGAGCCGATCAGCCGCGACCCGGTCAAACGCGACGTCATCGACGGGGATTCGGTCAGTGGCGTCTCGTCCCTCGACGAGTCGGACAATGGTGAGGCGGCCAAGCGCGAATTCAGGAACACGGACCCGTTCAGGGACGCCTCCTCGCGGGACGGGTTGATCAGCGGCGACCCGGTCACGCGCGATGTCGGCGGCAGGGATTCGTTCAGCAACGTGTCCTCGCTGGACGAGCCGGTCGGTGGTGACCCGGGCGGACGCCGCGAGCCGGCCAGCGCGGCACCGGAGCCGGCGGTCGCGGCCACCGGGCAGCCCGTCGCGGCAATGGGGCAGCCCGTCGAGGCGGCCGAGTCCGCGCGGCGGGTCGCCGACTGGGTCGATCAGACCCCGGTGGGCCCCGACAGCAGCCGCGACCCGTGGTGGTGGTGCGTACAGGCCACCCTCGACGCCTACACCACCGTGTACGGACGGCCGGGCAAGCGGGCGGTGTTCGACGACCGGATCCTCGGACCCGACGGCCGACCCGCACCCACCACGAGCTGGCCGCAACTCCTGGACATCCTCGGCGCGACAGACGAGAGCGTCGCCCTCCCCGGCGGAGTCCGATCGGAGGACGTGCTCGCCGCGCTGCGAGCGGCACCGGGCTCGATGGTCGTGGTCAGGGTCGCACCACCCAACGAGCCACAACACGTCTTCGCCCTCCACAGCCAGCCACAACCGTCCGGACCGCCGACGATCAAGGTGCGCGACGGCCTGGTGCCCGGTGCCGAGGACCGACCCGAACCGACCGACCCGGAACGCGATCCGTGGTTCGGGCACCTGTTCGCCTCGAGTACCCGGCTCGCCGCGTTCGACAGCACCGGGCGACCCACCACGATCGCCGACCTCCTTCCCGACCGCACCAGCGCGCACCCGCAGCCGAGTACCACGACCAGCATCGACCCCAGCGCCATCCTGCTCGCCTCCACCACCCCGCCACGCGGCCCGTCCCAGGCGATGCAGGCGGACGCCACCTCCCCCGGGCAGCCGTCCGACCCGGCGGAGATGGACGATGCGCCTGGCACCGGCCCGGAGTTTGTTGGTCTGGGATTCCAAGACGCGCATCCGGATCTGAGCGGGCTGGATCTGCGCACACCACCGCCAAAGGTCGAACCGGACTGGGAGCCGGCGTGGGGTGTCGATCCGGTCGAGTCGGACCTGCTGGCAGGAGGGGAATCACCGGCGTCCGACATGGACGGGGGAACGCCGAGGGGCGCCGAGCCGGTCGACCCCTCGGATCCGCTGGCGGGCGTGGATTCGCCGGCATCGGAGTCCGGCACCGATTGGCTGGCGGATGCCGACCTGAACGACCCCTGGGAGCCGATCGAAGATTTGGGTGGCGTCGATTGGCGGGCGGAGTCCGGCCAGGTCGGCTATTGGGATCCGCCGGCGTTGGTCGAATCGCCGGCACCGGTGTCCGACGTCGATCGGCTGGCTGAACCCGAACAGGTCGAGTCGGACGTGCCGGCAGGGGTCGATTCACCGACGTCCGAGGACGGGGAGCCGCCGGCGGGTACCGGCTCGGTCGACTCCGGGAGTCCGTGGGCGGAGATTCCTATGCAGGCATCGGTGGCTGGCACCCCTTGGCTGGCGGATGCCGACCCGCGCCGAGCCGTGCATCTGCTGGCAGTGTGGGACCAGCAGGATTCGGCGCGTGATTTCGGCACCCTGCCGGAGAACCCCGCACCAATCGGGCCGGACCCGGGGTCGAGTGGGGCACCGGCGGTCGGTGGGGCCGAGGGGGTCCCGCAGGACTGGAAGCGGACCGTGGCTTCGGCGATCGCGCAGTTGTCGGCCGTGGGAACCCGTGGTGAGGCGGGTGGAGTCCGCGATGTCGCGGCGGAGTTCGTGCAGTGGACGCGCGACGTGCTCGGGGTCGATCTCTTGGCTGACCGTCCGAAGCCGGACGACTTCTACGACGCGGTGTTGCTTCGCTTTGACGAGAAGTTGAAGGCTGCGGGGGTCGAGCCCAGCCCTTCTGGGCTGCGCGCGTGGGTGGCCCGCGAGTTGGCCGCTGATCTTCGCCGGGGTGGCGAGTCGGAGTTCAGCAGGTTGCTTCCGTATCCGGAGGTCATGTCCGAGCAGCGACGGGAGGAACTGCACCGGCAATGGCTCAACAAGATCGCGCTCCACCAGACCGGCGACTTCGACGTTGCGCATGTGGTTCCGCACGTCATCGCTTCGCGGTTGTCCCTGTCGATGCGGATCCACCATTTGTTCGGTGCTCCGCATGACATCGGCCCGGAGCCCCGTGCTGCGGTCGACACCCCCGAGGCGGACCCGGCCACCGTCGACACCCCCGAGGCGGACTCGGCCACCGTCGACATCCGGTATCCGGTCGTGTTCCACAAGGGCGCTTACTACCTCGGCCAGCTACCTGACCCGACAGATGTCGAACGCGCTCGCCGCATCGCTGAGGGTTTCCCTCGGACAGAGGTATCCGAAGACGAGCAGCGGCGTCTCGATCAACTGTTCGTCGATGCACGCGAACTGCTGCGGGCGGAGATCGCGGAGGCGGAGAACAACCCCCATCCGACCAACTCCGACCGGTGGCCCGTCCTGCGGGAGACCTTTCACCGCCAACTTGCGGTCATCCGTCAACATCCCGACTCTCCCCACCACAAAAAGGCCCGGGAACTCGCTGACCACGTCCATCACCTTCGGAGGCTCCTCACTGCCAGCAGATGGGAGTCCGGGAACCGGCAGAACCTGGAAAACCAGTTCACCATCCACCTGCCCGTCTCCGTTGACGCAAGGCGCGCGGATTACCAGTATTTGCGCGTATGGTTGCGCAACAGCCAGTCGGCCGCCGTTGATGTCGAACGGATGGCTGTCCCGGGCGATTTGGTCGCTGTCCATTTCGGCAAGGTCGGCGGAGTGGGCACCGGCTTTGTTGAAGTCTCGTATACCTCGGCTGCCGGCACCGAAGTCCACTCTCGCCGAGGAATCGGCCGCAGTCTGAACGACTCGGAGCTGGCCAGGCTGAGGAGTAGGGCGGTCGACAAGGTGTGGGACGTTGACCGTCCGCCATTGGTGCGCGATTTCTACACGACGACGTCCGTGCAACACAACGGGGAATTGGGCGTGGGGCTCGGCCAAGCTGCCCCCGGCCAGGATGCCCTGAAGCCGAGGATCCCGACGGCCCCGGTGGTCGGCGGACTCCCGCCCGTTCTCAACAGGGAGCTGAACGAGACCCGGCTTCTGCTCGGGTATGCCCGGGACGGCGGCCGACCCACTGCCATCGTGGAAGCACCGGCCGGGAAGAACGTCAAAGGTCAGCCCCTGTACCTGGAATTGTCCAAACCTGCCACCACTCGATCCGACGTCGAGCGGCTGCGCAAGAAAGCACTGTGGGAACCGAATAATCGGTGGGCTCTTTCCGGGCAGATGTCCTTCGATGTCGTGTTGCAGCGGGGAGCGACTCGCCCTCGGGTATTGTCGATTCTTGCCGTGTTGGGTCCATTGTCCATCGAGGTCAGGGCTAGTGGTCGGGCCAGGACCTTGGACGGTGCGGAGGTGGATCTCTCCCCGGGGACATCGGTCACCGTGTCCGTGGGGAAGTGGCCGGGGCAGGGGGAGGACGAAACGGGTGTCGCCGGCACCATTCCTGTCGTGGTCCGCGCGCCGTTGGTCGACGGGCCCGGACACGTCTACCGGCTCTTCGACACCGGTGTGGACATCAAGCGCTTTTACGACCTGACAAGCGAGATCAGCGCGGCCCCACCGGAAGTGCGGGAGGTTCCGAGGCGGACTCAGGTGCGGGAGGTTCCGAGGCGGACTCAGGTGCCGGCGGTAGGTAGGTCCGGTGTTCCGAAGGGCTGGACGCTGACCGTGGCTTCGGCGATCGAGCAGTTGTCGGCCGTGGGAACCCGTGGTGAGGCGGGTGGAGTCCGCGATGTCGAGGCGGAGTTCGTGCAGTGGACGCGCGACGTGCTCGGGATCAGTCTCTCGGCTGGCCTTCCGAAGCCGAACGACTTCTACGACGCGGTGTTGGATCGCTTCGACGAGAAGTTGAAGGCTGCGGGGGTCGATCGCAGCGTTTCTGGGCTGCGCGCGTGGGTGGCCCGCGAGTTGGCCGCTGATCTTCGCCGGGGTGGCGAGTCGGAGTTCAGCAGGTTGCTTCCGTATCCGGAGGTCATGTCCGAGCGGCGACGGGAGGACCTGCACCGGCAATGGCTCAACAAGATCGCGAACCACAAGTCCGGCCATGACGACGTTGCGCATGTGGTTCCGCGCGTCATCGCTTCGCGGTTGTCCCTGTCGATGCGGATCCACCACTTGTTCGGTGCTCCGTATGACATCGGCCCAGAGCCCCGTGCTGAGGTCGACACCCCCGAGGCGGACCCGGCCACCGTCGACATCCGGTATCCGGTCGTGTTCCACAAGGGCGCTTACTACCTCGGCCAGCTACCTGACCCGGCAGATGTCGAACGCGCTCGCAGCATCGCTGAGGGTTTCCCTCGGACAGAGGTATCCGAAGACGAGCAGCGGCGACTGGATCGACTGTTCGTCGAAGCACGCGATCTGCTGTTGGCGAGGATCGCGGAGGCGGAGAACAACCCCCATCCGACCAACTCCAAGCACTGGCCCCTCCTGCGGGAAACGCTTCAGCGTGAGCTCGCGGTCATCCATCGTGAACACCCCGACTATCGGCACAACAGGAAAGCCCAGGAACTCGAACTTCTCGCATACCGCCGATACATCGAGCACCTTCGTGCGGATCCTCGATGGAAGGAAGAAACGACGGACTTCCGTCACCAATTCACGCTCGACATCAGTGCCAAGCGACCAAAGGATGCTAAGCAGCTGGAGCTGAGCGTGCTGCTGGACGGCAGAACCGTAAATATGGGTATCGGCCGAGTGGCCGAGCGGGGCGACCGGCTTCCTGTTCATTTCGGGGCAAGAGGCGAAGAAGGCATCGCTTTTGCGGAATTCCGGTATACCGACGCGACCGACCGCACCGACAGGATCGTCTACCGAGAACTCGGACGCAAATTCAGCGACGGTGAACTGCTCGAATTGAGGGTGAAGGCAGCCGGCCGCGTGTGGGACCTTCACCACCGGCCGCTGTCGAACGACCACTATCAGGTGACATTGCCTCTATTGGGACGCGGGATGTTTGGCGGTAGCTACGGCGACCCGGCGGCCCCGAGGAACGACAGACAGATCACGGTCCCACACGTCCCGGTGGTCGGCGGGCTTCCGCCTGTCCTCTACGCCGAGCTGAACGGCCGTCTCATCCTCTCGTACGCCGAGGACGGTCGACCCACTGCGATCGTGGTAGCACCGGCCGAGAAGAACGTCACAGGACTGCCCCTCTACCTGGAATTGGGCAAGCCCGCCTTCGTCGTCGACGACATCAAGCGCCTGCGCAAGGACGCGCTGTGGGAACCGGAGGATCGGTGGGCTCTCTCCGAGCGGATGTCTTTCGAAGTCCTATTGGAGCCGGGGAAATGGACACCCGGTCCGCTGCCCATCGCGGTCGGCGGTCCTGACTCGGCCAGGACGTTGGCCGGGGCGGAGGTGGATCTCTCTCCGGGGACATCGGTCACCCTGTCGGTGGGGCAGTGGCAGGGGCGGGTCGGGGCGGATGTGGCCGGCACCATTCCTGTCGTGGTCCGTGCGCCGTTGGTCGACGGGTCCGGACACGTCTACCAGCTCCTTGACACGGGTGTGGACAACGAGCGCTTCGACGACCTGAAACGCGACATCACCGAGGCGCTGACAAAGCCGGGGTCGGTTGCGGCGATGCTGGCGGAGAGGGCCGACGATGCGGCGCGGGGCTTGGCGGAGGCGAACCTTGTAACGTCGGGCTCGCTGCCGGCGGTGGTTGCCACGACGATCGAACTGTTGTCAGCCGTGGGCAACCGCGACGAGCAGAACTTCGTGCGGTGGGCGGGCGAGGTGTTCGGACTCGATCTCACGCGAGCGAGACCGGGCAACTTCTACGAATCGGTTTTCCGCACCTTCCGTGAGCAGTTTGCGGACTTGGGGATCAACCGTCAAAGACTGCACGAATGGACGGCCAGCAGCCTGGCCGCCGATCTCCGTCTGGGTGACGCGTCGGAGTTTCGGCGTTTGCTTCCGTATCCGGAGGGCGTGTCCGAGCAGCGACGAGAGGACCTGCACCGGCAGTGGATCGGCAAAATCGCGTACGGCGTCGGCGGCGATCACGACGTCGCGCATGTGGCTGTCCATGCCCTGGCCCGGCTCATACCCCAGTCGGTGCGCATCTACCAACCGTTCGACGCCCCGTACGACATTGGCCCGGGGTCCGATTCCACCAAGCTGCCAGTTGTCTTCTACAAGGGCGCCTACTACCTCGTCCGGCCTGCTGATCCAGACGATGCTGACCTCGCCGCCAGAATCGCCAGGGGTCCCGAGCGGACGCCAATACCGGAAGGTGAGAAGCGGCGACTGGATGGACTGTTCGACCAGGCGCTCGGTATGCTGCTGATGCGAATCGACGCGGTGGAAGAGAAACTCCGAACGACCGGCAGGCACTGGCCCGTCCAGCGGGAAGTACTAGAGCGTAGGCTCGCGGTCATCCGTCAAGGGGTCGGCGGGGTAGATCTCGCCGAGCGGCAACGCCCCGAATCGCCCCGGCAGCAGGCCGACACCCTGACGGAATACCGCCGGTACCTCAGCAGCATTACCCAGGTCAGCGCGACCGGCCTCTGGAGAGGAGAGGACCCAAGGCCTCAGGGAGGTCGGGTCACCCTCCACATCCACGCCGCCAACCACGGTGAATCGCAGGCAGCGGCGTCTGTCCAAGTGGAAAACAAGAGCCTGCGTATCCGCCATCTGAATACTGTCGCTATGCCGGGCGACCGGATCTCCCTCGATTTCGGGATGGACGGTGAAGAGGTATTCGCTGTTGCCAGAATTCCCTACCGGGCGCCCGACGGAACCGAGGAATTTATCTACCGGGACTATCGTACGGACTTTACTCCGGCAGACCTGGATACTCTGAATGCGCGGGCAGTGGATGCCCGGTGGCGGAAAGTGGACTCGGCCCTCAGTCAGTTGACGAACTCGAGAACCCAAAAAGGGTCGGCATTCAAGCGTTGGGCGTATGCGGTTTTCCGCATCGGTCGCGCGGACAGCGGCGCGGAGCCGCTCGACGCCTTCTACGGGACGGTGTTGAAAACCCATCGGGAACGGTTGGTGCAGTCGGGCGTCACCACCGTGGCTGGACTGGGCGTGCTGGTGGCCCGCCACCTGGACGCCGACCTCCGCCGGGGTGAGCAGTCAATGTTCAGAGCACTTCTCCCCTATCCCGAGGACATGTCCGAGCAGCGACGGGAGACGCTGCACCAGCACCTGCTCAACAAACTCCTACACCGCCAGCCGGGCTATCCCGACGTCGTGCACGTGGTTCCCCACATCGTGGCCTGGGGTTTGGGTCTGCCGATGGCGATCCACCATCCGTACGGTGCCCCCCCGTACGTCATCGGTCCACCGTCCGATGACGGTGAGGTCCCGCAACCAGTCGTCTGGTTCGACGGCGCCTACTATCTCGCCCAGCCTCGTGATCCACACGATGCCCGCATCGCCGAGGGTTTCCCGTCACCCGCAGCCCTCACCGAACTGCGCCGACTGGACGTGGTGTTCGACGAGGCGATCGAGGTGCTGAAAACCGAAGTCGACACGGCGGAACAGAACACGGCGATCGGCCACTGGCCGCTCCTGCGGGACACCTTCCACCGGAACGTCGCGGCTATCAGCCAAGGCCCCAGCTCCCCCCAGGGGCTCGCCGACGTACTCGAAGAACACCTCCGATACCGCGACGCCCTCCGCGCGGAGAGCACCTGGGAAGACGAGAACCGTTGGAACCTGCAAGACCCGTTCACCATCCCCGTCCTCGTCGAGGACACCGCAGGTCGTCCAACTCTCCGGCTCCGGCTTGACGGGAACGACACGGTCCTCGGATATGTCGATCGAGTCGCCGTCCTGGGCGACAGGGTCGCTGTCGATTTCGGAAAGGTTGACGGCGAGGGTGTCGGTATCGCCAGAATCCCGTACACCGCGCCCGACGGCACCGAGAGGTTCGCCTACAAGGAGATCGCCCGCAGGTTCACCGACAGCGAGCTGGCCGAATTGTGGAGCACGGCAGCCGGCTCAGTGTGGGAGACCGTCGACCGGTGGACGTTCGGCAATGTCTACCACATCACGGCGCCGGTGAGCGAAGGCGGAACCTTTGACATCACCTTCGGCGGCCAGCGAGTCACGCTCCCACCCGTCGAGATGGCCGACGGACTTCCGCCGGTCATCGCCGCTGAACTGAGGGAGGGCCGTTTCCGGCTCGGATACGGCATGGATAGCCGACCCCTGGCGGTCCTGGAAGCACCCGCCGGAAGGAACGGCACCGGAGCGCCCCTGTACCTGGAGCTGTCCTCGCCGGCCCCCACCGCCTACGACATCGAGCGGCTGCGCTCGATGGCGCTGTGGGAGTCAGTCGAGCCGGCGGCGCTTCTCGACGAAGTATCCATCGATCTCGTCATGCAGGAGGACAGGCGCACGCCAAACCCGCTGCCGCTCACGTTCGGCGATGACAACTCGGGCAGGACGCTGGACGGGCAGGAGGTGGATCTCTCTGCTGGGACGGAGGTCGCCCTGCGGGTCGGCCGATTCCTCCGGATGGAGGGGTCGAACGTCGTCACGAGCATCTTCGCCGCCGTCAAGGCGCCGTTGGCCGACCAGTCCGGATACGCCTACCGGCTCGTCGACACGAACCTGCCGAACGAGTGGTTCGACGAGTTCAAGACGCAGTGGGAGACGACCGACAGCGGCAAACGTCCGGCCGCGCCGGCATGGCCTGCGGGGCCACTCGAGAAGCGTCCGCGTACCGGGGGGTCGTCGTTGCCTGGGGGGCCGGCGGCGTTCGAGTGGGCTGGTGCGGCTTCGGCCGATGGCGGGGTTGGGTTGTCGTCGGGGTGGGCGGCTGGGGTGGAGCCGTCGGTGGTGCGGGTTGATGGTGGTTGGCGTGTGTCGTATCGCAGTGTGGAGGGTTTGCCTTCGTGGGGCGAGATGACGCGGGTGCATTCGGATCGGTTTACGTGGCGGGGTTCGGAGCCGTTGGGGTTTGTGGAGACGCCGGGGGAGGGGCGTCCGTTCCGGGTGGAGACGGCGGGGGAGGACGCGGGGGTTCGGGTCCACGTCGATCACTGGGTGCATCGTGGGTCGGGGAACGTGGTGTTCCGTCTTCGGTTGGAACCCGACGCGAATGTGGGTCGGGATTCGATTCTGCGCACGTTGGGTGCGGTTGAGCAGTGGGTGGTGCGGACCAACGAGCGGTTGCGGCCGGAGGGCGGGCCGCAGACGCAGGCGGTGGCGGTGGTGTTCGATCCGGCCGCGGAGACGGTGGTTCGGCTCAGCCGGTATGGCAGTGATCTGCGGGACAGTGATCGTGTCTGGGTCAGCGAGGATGGTTCGGCGGGTCGGATCACCCAGTTGCATTGGCTTGCGGATCTTCCGTCCCGCGCCTATGGGCATGAGTTGAAGCATTTCGCTGGGGTGCCGCACGACGGCTCGCCGGGTGATCTGCTCAGGACGTCCAGGACTGTCGGTGACGATCATCTGCACGAGCCGGGGTTCACCGCCTGGGAACTCGACCAGATCCGGGATACGGCCGCTTCGTACGTCGCTCCCACGGACGCGCCCCAACCGGTTCTGGTCCCGCTCGGCGTGCCCCGCGACGGTCGCGACCTGTTGTCCGCGTTCGTCGCCTCCGAACCGGCCCTGGTCCGCACCGCGCTGGACGCGGGGCTGCCGGCGGACCTGCGGGAGTTCCTCTCCGATGCGGCCGGGGTGCGGGCCGCTGTCGCCGAATCGGTGCGTACCGGAGTGCCGCAGGGGTCCGAGCTCGGCCGGGTCACCGAGTTGTTGCGGGACCACGTGTCGGACTATCTGGCGGAGAACGCGGGGCGGTTGCCGGCGGACGTGACCGCGCAGCGGCTCGCCTTCCGGGAGCAACACGAGCGGGATGCGGCGGCGCTCAGCCCCGACCAGGCGCAGCAGCGCGTCGATGAACTCGTGGACGCCGGTCTCCTGGACCCGGACATCGCGCGGGCACGTCTCGACGAGATGCGGGCGAATCCGGCGGACGCCGGCCGTCACCTGCTCGAGGTGTTGACCGACCCCGAGCGCCAGCTCGACTCCGGGGAACTGGCCGCGGTGAAGGCGGCCGTGAACGACTGGGCGAACCTGTCGAACAGCCCGGCCGGCCGGTTCCTGACACCGTTGCTGGCGCACGCGACCGATGCCCGGATGCGGGTCTCCCAGGTCGCCCCGGAAGGGGTGCGGCCGGTGGGCGCGTACGGCCCGACCGGGGGCACCCCGGTCAATCTGGCCCGATCGGCCGCCGACCCGGAGCGACCGGGCGTCCACTTCGATGCGCTCGTGCCGGAAACCCCTGCGACGGTCGAGCTGTCGGCCGTACCCCCGCAGCAGCTCGCGCCGACCCCGCAACCGCCGGCCCCGGCCGCCGACGACGGTCAACAGCAGGTCGTCCCCCTGGCCGCCTCCCCGGACGCGCCGCTGGTCCTGATGGCCGAGGGGCTGCCGGACGACCTGCGGCTCCAGCGCGCGGTGGGCGGTGTGCTGCTGCACGACAGGGATGCCGCACCCGGCCCGATCAGCTCGCGGGTGTTGCCCCCGACCGGCCCCGGCCCGGCCATCCTGCTGCACTCCTCGGTGCTCGACCCGGACCATCTCGGCACCGCGCTGGCCGGGATGCGGACGCAGGACACCACCATGGCCGTCCTGCACTGGCCGCAGGACCAGCCGGTCACCGTGGCCCGGGCGCTGGAGGTCACCGCGCAGGCGCTGGGGCCGCAGTCCTCGGCCATGCTGTCGGTGCCCCGGTCGGCGCTGAGGGACCGGCCGACGCCCAGCCCGCAGATCGTGCCGCTGGACGCCAACGGTGAGGTGACCTTCTTCAGCGGGCGGCCCGAGCGGTACCTCTTCCTGCCCGAGGTCACCGGCGCACCGCGCCGGCCCGCCCCGTACGGCCTGCCCGAGCAGTCGCCCGGCGTGTACGGGCTCGGCGACGGCTGGGTGGTCTGGGACGGCGGTAGCCACCTGTGGATCGGGCCGGCGACCGAGCTGGACGGGGCGCGGCGGTTGCTGCCGGACACCGGTGGCTGGCTGGCCGAGCCGGTGGTCTTCCTGGGCTGGGCAGCGACTGCGCTGCCGGCCGAGGTGGGTCACCGGGTCGGTCGGATCTTCGGGGGCATGCCTGCTGCCGCGCCGACGAACCTGATCACCTCCGGGATGGGGCTGGACCGGCGCACTCTCGTCCCGTCGGAGGTGTCCGGGCTGCCGGCCGGCGTCCAGTTGAGCCACGTTCCGGGTGGGGTGCTCGCCCACACCGGTCCACGGCCGCCGGCCGGTGCCACGACCCTGAACTGGTCCGACCTGACCAGCCCGGACCGGCCCCGGCTGGTGGTGGACGAGTCGGTCGGCGACCCGGTCGCCGTCGTGGAGGCCATCCATCGAGGGCTTCCTTCGGGTGCCGGCCCGCTCCAGGTGTTCGTCGCGCCACCGGCCGCCGGTACTTCGGGCACGCCGTCCGGTGCGGTGGACGCTGCCCGGGTGGCAAAGGTGTTGCGGGAGCGGTTCGGCGGGCGGCTGGAACTGGTGCTGCCGGTCTCGGTGGTGGGCCGGCAGCCGGCCGGTGCCGACGAGCTGATCCCGGTCGACGCCCGGGGGCAGGAGACCTTCCCGGCCGCCGCGCACGCCTGGCGGGTGCCGCTGCGTCCGGCACCGCCCCGGCAGCCGGGGCCGCTGGGCCTGCGACCGGCTGCCACCGACGGGTACGAGGTGTACCGGGGTTGGACGGTCCGGGAACAGACTGGCGTTGTCCTGTTCGCGCAGAACGGCACCAGCCCGCACACGCTCTCCCCCGACGCCCTGGCGGCCCCCGCGAGCGGGGTGGCCGTGGTGGTCCAGTCCCGGGGCGGTCCCATCCCGCGCGAGGTGGCCGACACGGTCGCCCGGCTGCTGTCCGGTGTTCCGGAGGCCGACCGGGACGTCCGGGTCTTCGGCAACGCGACCAGCGCCGGACCGGCCGCACCCGATCCTGACGGGTCGTCCGCGTCGGCTCCGGCGCTGCCGGCCACCCCGGACCGGCGGGCGCTGGCGCTCGGCGATCCCAAGGCCAACCTGCCGGACGTCGACCGTGTCGAGCAGGGGCTGCGCGCGGAGGTGGCCCGCCGGGGCGTCACCGTGCGGGACAACGAGTGGGAACAGTTGCGTGAGCGGCTGCTCAACAACTACCCGCAGTTGGTCTCCGCGGACGGGCTCCTGTTCACGCTGGGCGGCATCGAGGTGCGGGCCCGCCTGCGGCCGGAGGACCCGCAGTTGGTGGCGAACCCGGCCGGCTCGTTCGACACGGAGACGCCCGGTCCGTCGCTGGACGACACCGAGGGCCGGACGAGCGAGGACGGCCGTTTCCACGCCAACCAGTTCACCCAGGGTGTCTTCCAGACCGGTGCGCACAGCCAGTCCGACGGCACCACCACGCGGGCGATGCGGTTGCGGGGTGGCTTCAACGTCGACGTGCCGCTCGGCCCGATGACCCACTGGGGACCCAACTTCAACGCCACCCTCAACAAGGTCGACCAGAAGTCCGCCTACCTGATCGACGCCGAGAAGGGCCGGGTGTTCGACACCCGCGCGGATTCGACGTTCTACTCGTACGAGCCGGGGTGGTTGATCGAGGCACGCGGCGACGGGCAGCCGTGGCAGGCGGTGGAGGTGCCGGAGCCGGCGGACGGGCAGGAGGCCGCCCGGCTGGTGGTGGCGATCCCCGACCACCTGCTGGAGAACGCCGGCGAGCAGGTGGTCGCCGACCTGCCCGAGCACCTGCGGGACAACCTGACGCGGGTGCCGGAGCTCTTCTCCGCCAGCAACATCACCGGTCTCAACGAACTGTACGACCACATCATCGACCGGCTGCGCGCCGACGGCTTCGACATGTCCATCGAAAGCCCGATGCGCAACGAGTTGCAGCGCAAGCTGTGGAACCTGGAGACGCACTTCGACGAGGCGGTGAACAACCGGCGTACGCCGGAGACGGACGGCGACGCCGGCGCGCTGACCCGGGGCTACGCGTTCACGTTGCACGACGACGGGCACGCGGCGGCCAGCATCCGGGTGTACGGCCGTCGTCTCGGCGGTTCGGTGCAGGTGGGCCTCGGCGACGGCTCCACGCGGGTGGGCGCCAGCAGCGACAAGGCCCACATCGAGCAGGTGCGTACCGGCATCGTGGGGCAGGGCGGCGAGTTCACCCTCGGGCAGTCCGCCGGGCTGTCCTTCGGTGGCGCGGTGGATCTGCCGTTGGCCCGGCGTCTCGACGATCCACAGGCGTACAAGGAGAGCACCAAGCTCGGTCTCTCCGCCCGTGCGGGGATGAGCTGGACCAGCAACGACGGTGGTGGCGTCACGGTGGCGTCGCTGAACGTCGTGGTCGGCCGGTACACCGGCCAGACCGTCGGCCACGAGGTGCGTTTCGAGTTCCACGCCGAGGTGATCACCTCCCGCCGGCCGCGCGAGTGGCCGCATCCGACGCCGGTGGTGGACGGGTCGGTGGTGCTCCGGATGTCCGAGCCGGACTCCTTCGACTACGGGTTCAGCGTCGACGCCGACGCCTTCGCCCCCGATCCCGTCCCCGGTCTGGCGGACGGTGACCTGGCGGTGGTGCCCGCAGGCGGACGACCGCGGTCGGTGCCGCACGACCAGTGGCGGCCGAGGTTGCGCAACACCGGCGTGCACCCGGAGGACACCGGCGGCAACCTGCTGCCCCGGCACGTCATCCAGGGGCGGGGTCTGCTGGGTCAGGCCCTGCCGAGGATCGACAAGCCGGCGGTGCGGCGGCTCCGGGCCGGTCTCATGGAGGTGCTGGCCGGTGAGGGGTTCCTTCCGGCGGACGGAGACCGGCCGTGGGCGCACGGGGAGCAGAACCGGCCGGCGACCCCGGATCCCGGTACGCCCCTCGAGGAACGGCCGCTGCTGGGTCGGATGGTCGACGGGGCGCGGGACACCTACGACGAGGTCGTCCACCGCGACACCGACGCCACGATCGACAACCTGGACCTGTTCAACAAGATGGTGAGCGGCGACGGCCTGGAGTCGCACTTCGACTCGCTCGTCCAGGACGGCGCCGCGCTCGTCGACGACCCGGACGCGCCCGCCCCGGAGGCGGGCATGTCCTTCACCCTGAACACTTGGCGCAACGCGGTGAAACTTACCGCCGAGGTGACCGTCTTCGCGATCCCCCGGATCACCGCGGACGTGGACGCGGACGGCAACTCGGTGCACTTCGAACGGCTCAGCGACGAGGTGAGCACGGTCACCCTCGGGATGTCGCTCGGCATCGCCGGCCAGGGCGCGAGCGGCAACCAGGGCTGGTCGGTGGAGGGCGGGGTGAACACCGCGCTGCCGCCGAGCGTCAAGGATGTCCGGTCCGTCGGACTCCTCGGCGGGTCGGTGAGCCGCAACGTCGGCGCCGCCGAGCGGGTGACCCGGGTGGTCAACCGGCCGGAGCTGAAGGAGTACGGCGGCCGGGTGATGTTCGTCAACGCGCCGTACGACCTGGGCTACGTGGTCCGGATCAGCGACCGGGACGCCCCGATCGTCTCGCCGGAGCTGATCCCCGCCAACGTGCACGCCGCGCTGCTGAAGTTCAACTCCGACCCGGCAACCTTCAGCGAGGTGGCCCCCGGCGACGTCGCACCGTCGGCGCTCCACCAGGGCATCGTGTACTTCGTCGACGCGCACGGCCTGCGCGCCGCGGCGCAGAACCAGTTGCCGCGGGACCTGACCCTGGCCGGCCGGCCGATGACCGGGCCGGTGGCCAGCCTGACCAACCACGTCACCTTCCAGGCGCGGTTCAAGGAGGCGATGCTCGGCCAGTACGGCGCGACCACCCTGGTCGAGCCCGGCTTCTGGGCGAACACCAACGCCGCGCTCTCGGTCAAGGTGCCCCGGATCCGGAGGGTGCAGTTCGTCGGCGCCACCCCGGACCAGTACGTCACCGGTCTGATCGAGCTGTACCTGGCCGAGACCGTCAACGTCGCCAACGAGTCGTTCACGAAGGCGTTCAACCTGCCCAACATCGGCCTCAGCCGCAAGTTCGGCCCGGTCAACGTCGGCTTCGGCGAGTCGGCGGGCGTGCGGGTCAGCAAGAGCGAGTCGGCGGAGACCAAGCGCGTCGGCGGCCTGGAAATGCTCAAGCTGGCCTTCGGCCGGGGGTACGCCTATGTGGCGGAATTCGACGCCAACGTCCGCGCCGGCGTCCGTACGCAGGTCGGGTTCGCCGCCAGCCGGGTCAGCGTGCCACCCGGAGCCGACCTGCGGGACCGCACGATGCTGTTCATCCTGCCGGAGGCGGAGGCCCTGGCGCAGTACGCGGCCGGGAAGCTGCCGGTCAGCGATGTGCAGCTGGTCGACGCGATGGGCCGGTGGTCCCGCGGTGAGCTGGTGCTCAGCGGCAACACCGTGGCGGGGTTGCTCAGCCGGTGGCGTGGCGAGCTGGCCGACCGCGTGGCCGGCGGTCTGCCCGACCTCGGCGCGTACCTGATCCAGCACCGGGTCCAGACGTGGGCGCTGACGCTCGCCGACCGGCACGTGGACCTGCCCCAGCGTGGCGCGGTGCTCGCCCCGCGCCGCCGCGAGCGGTTCGCCACCGAATTCGGGATCACCCTGGACCCGAACGCCAACCCGTTCAGCGCGTTGACCATGCCGCCCTACCTGACCCGGACCGGTGACCGGACGCTGGGCCACGCGGGCGTCGACGATCTGGTGCTGTTCACCGGGCCGGCCCCGGCGGACGGCGGGCCGCGCCCCACCACGACCGTGCTGGACGCCGTTCGGGAACTGGTGGACGCCGGCCGGCCCGGGCTGCTCGGGGCCAGCCACGACAACTGGCCGGGGGCGGGGACCAGCTGGGGCGTGCTGATGGTCTCGCCCGACGAGTCGGTGGTCGGCGCGCTGCCCGGCGGCCTCGAAACGCTCCAGTCCACGCTCGCCGGCCAGCGCGCCAACATCGTGTTCGCCGACATGCTGCACCGCTACAACGGCGTGACGTTCTACCTGGTCGACCAGCGCAACCCGGTGGCGGCCCAGATGTTCAAGCTGAAGGTCTCGGGCACCCTGGGCGGCCGACCGCGGTACACCGGCTGGCGGGCCGACTACGGCATCGAGAACTACGAGCACGCCTACGGTGCCACCGCTCGCATCATCGGACAGTCGCTGGGCTGGAACCTGACGCCGGCCCGGTTCGGCTTCTCGGTCGACGGCGTCCCGGTGTCCACCGCCGCGTCGCTGTCGTTCGCGCCTGGGGGAGGGCGCGGCGTCAAGGGCGCCGCGCAGGTCGTCCGGGAACGCACCGTCTACGACTGGACGGGGAACTACGAAGCCGAAGACGACATCGGCCTGACCATGGAGCTCAGCCGGGTGCAGATGCACGGCTGGCAGCCGAGCTACCTGGTGAACCACGTGCTGACGGGTCTGAACAACGCGGCGGACTGGGCGTTGCACCGCGCGCCCGCCGGTTTCGCCAACGCGATCTCCCTCGCGCCGGTGGAGCCGGTGCTGACCCGTCACTACGAGGGGCGGATCGACTTCAAGGTGCCCCGGGGGCTGGCCGAGGCCACCCCCGTCCCCCGGTCGCCGCAGCTGGACCTGCGCGCGCTGCCGTCGCTGCCCGGCGACGCCTACGTCAGCGCCGCCCTGGTCGACGACCTCTACCCGGCCGCCCGGCACCTCATGGGCAAAGTGCTCGGCCCGCAGGCCAACGCCCCGCTGTACCGGGGCAGCGTGGCGCTCGACGGACTGCTGTCCCGGCTCAACGTCGACAACCACCTCTCCGAAGGGCTGGACGACGGCGGATACCTGCTCGGCTCGCACCTGTTCGTCGCCGGCTCGTCCAACAACCGGGTCGCCATGCGGATGTACGTCAAGCTGCACTCGCTGGAGATCATCAGCGAGCTCGCCACCACCGGCACCGGCCGGTACGCCAAGTTCGCGTTCACCACCTCGGCCACCCAGTCGCGCAGCCGGTGGCGGCCCAACGTCGACGTGGGGATGGCCTACGGCGCGCCGATCGGGAAGACGAACATCGGCCCGCAGGAGGACACGACGGCCACCGGCGGGATCTCCACCGGCGCGAACCGGAACGCGCCGGCCAGCCACAGCGCCACCTTCGACGACACCAAGCGGCTCGAGAACCACCTCAAGATGCAGGGGCGGACGTACCTGGTCCGGATCCGCACCCAGGCGCGTTTCGTCGCGGTCCCGCACCAGCACAGCGCGTTCCACCGCGACGCCGGCCTGGCCCCGATGGAGCCGGCGCGGTTCGAGGCCGACGACGCCCCCGGCACCGGTTGGATGAGCGGCGACGGGTTCTACGAGATGTTCGCCGACGAGGTACACGAGCTCCAGCGCGCGCTCTCCGAACGGTACGACTGGAAGGCGAACAACCCGGCCGACTGGCCCGCACCGGCGGCCGACGCCCCCACGATCGGCCTGGAGGGCCTGCTGCAACGCGCGACCCCGGCGGGCATGGCCGCCGCTCCGGTGGCCGGCCGGGTCATCGACGCCGGCACCTTCGACCCCCAACAGGCGCCCCAGCACGTGGCCCTGCTGATCCGTGACCAGATCGGCAACCACTACGACCCGGTCAGCCCGCTCCGGCTGACCGCCAGTGCCGCCGAGCAGACCCGCCTCCGGTACGAGGTGGTGCTGGACTGGGCGGTGGGTCACCTCCAGCGGCTCAACCCCGTGCAGCAGGCCGCCGCCGGCCTCGCCGAGCTGACCGCCTGGAAGAACCGGGTCGGCAAGTTCGCAGTCGGTGCCGTGCTGCCCGCCACCGACGTGCGGCAGTTCGCCGAGCGGATCCCCCAGATCGTCGAGCGGGTGCAGGCGGTGCAGCCGCCCGGCTCCCCGTCGGTCACCCCGCCGGAGGAGGTGGAGCTGCTCGCCCAGGACCCGCGCACCGTGGCCCGGGTGGTGGCGTTCGAGCTGAAGACCCACCTCGACCTGACCGTCACCGACGACCAGGGCACGGCCAGCCGGTACCGGATCGACCCGCAGGGCTGGATCGTCGCACTGCGGGAGGGGCCGGACGGCACGTTCGCCCCGGTCACGGCCCCCGAGGTGATCTTCGACCTGGACCGTGACCTGAAGCTGCGGGCCGACGCGGCCGGGATCCGCCTGCGACGGCAGATGGCCCTCTACCACGAGCTGCTGAGCGGCACCCCGGTGCAGATGGACGCCGCTGCGGAGCTGGGTCCGGAGCTGGAGACGCACATCCGCCAGGCCCGCGCCGACGCCGACGACCGGGCCCGTGAGTGGATCACCGAGGGCCTGCCCGCCAAACCCGCGAACCCCCTTGCCGTCCACACCGCCCGGGACGACACCGACACCGCCGGGACCCGGGCCGGTCAGGCGCGGCGGCTGCTGGCCGCCGTCCTGCCCTCGGGATGGACTACCACCGGGCCGCTGCCCCAGGCGCCGGACATGCTGCGCCCCGGCACCCGCGTGTGGATCACCCGCCCCCAGGGTGCCGCTGCGGCACGTATCGACGTCGACGGCACGTACCGGCTCTACGACCCGTTCGCCCTCGGGACGGCCGAGCGGACCCTCGACGCCCAGCAGTTCCGGGACGTACTCGCCGGGGCGCAGGCCGTCACCCTGGTCGAGCCCGACGTGCTGACGAGCTGGCTGCTCCAGGACGGCAACTGGGCGGCCTCCCGGCAGCTCGCGGAGGACAACCTCGAGGTGCTGCGCGCCGACCCGACCGCGGCGCGGCTGACGCAGGACCAGCAGCAGGCCCGGCCGGCGTCACCCTCGACCGCGCCGGCCCAGCCCGAAACCGTCCAGCCCGACGCGGCCCGGCCCGGGACGACCCCGGCACCCGCCGGCGATCCGGTCCTCGACCGGCACCGTGCCCTGCTCGACGCCATCCGGGCCGGACAACTGACCGCCGCGTACGACTACCTCGCCGCCGCCGACGCGACGGCCCGGCACCGAGCGCTCGCCGACGCGGTGGCCGCAGTGGTACCGGCCGACCCGACGGCTCCGGCCGACCCGGCCGCCCCGGCCGGGCTGCGGGCCCTGGCGGACCTCGTCGACGCCGACCCCCGGGTGACCCGACCCCGGCCGGGGCCGGAGGCCGTCTCCGACGCCGGCATCCTGCGGGCCGTGGCCGACATCCTCGACCCGGCCGTCGGCGCACTGGACACCTTCCGGGCCATCGCCTCCGCCGCGTGGACCATCAACCCTCCGCAGAACTGGCCGGACACTCTGCAAGCCCTGACCGAGCTGCCCACGGCGGCCGGCCGCGACGTGGCGACGCTGCGCGACGCGCTCGACATCATCGAGCGGCAGCGGTTGCACGGCGTCGCCGACCTGCTCGACGGCCTGACCCCGGACGACGCCGGTGCGGTCGCCGCCGCGGTGACCGCGTCCGGGACGACCGCGACCGACCTGGCTGACGCGTGGCGGGACGTCTCCACCGCCGCCGACCTGATCCCGGCGCTGCCCCCACCAGCCGCCACCTGGGCCGGCACGGCGGACACCGTACTGCCGCCGGCCGACGTCGTGCACCATCCGATGCCCCCGGTCACCGCCGCCCTCGACGAGTGGCTCACCATCGGCGACTGGGAGGACTCCCGTACTTTCCTTGACGACCACGGGGCGGAGCTGCTCTCCGACCGGGCGCACAGCGCGCTGCAGATCCGCCGGGCGGGACTGCCCCACAACGTCGACCTCGCCGCCCGGGACGCGCTGCTCACCCTGGCCCGCTACGGTCACCTCGACGACGGATACCGGTACCTGCTCGGCCCCACCCCGCCGGCGTCGGCAGCGGCCGGGACCCCGAACCCGCTGCCGGGAGCGCCGACCGGGCGGCAGGAGTTGCTGACCAGGCTGCTGGCCCGGCCGGACGTGGCCGACCCGGCCGCCGTGTCGGCCCTCGGCTACCTGGCCGCCACCCTCGACGGTCCGGTCAACGCCGTGGACGCGGCGATCCTGCACCTGACCGCCGACGCGCTCGCCGGCCTGAACATCGCCGACGCCGCCGTCACCACGCTGGTGCGGGACGCGCGTCAGACCCTCTCCGCGCCGCAGCGGCAACAGTGGGCCGAGACGATCCGCCACCTCGCTGACAACGCCACCGGCACCCGTGGGCCGGCACTGCGTCACGTCGCCGACCGGCTGTTCACCACGACACCGGATCCCGATCCGGCCCCGGACGCTTCGGACGCTTCGGACGCCGAGGTGGCCCGGGTGCGGCAGGTGACGCGGGAGCGCCTCCAGCAGGCCAGCCAGGAACTCCAGCGCACCGTCGACGACCTCGACCAGGCCCGCCGGGACGAACGCGACGCCCAGGGTGCCCGGGACGCCGCGGAGGCGTCGCTCGACGCCGCCAGGACCGCCGTCACCCGGGCCGAAGGAGAACGGGCCCGGCTCGAGGAGAACATCGACCACCTCAACCGGGCGATGCCGGAACTCGAAGCGGAGGTGACGCGACGGGAGAGGCTGGAGTCAGCGGCCCGGCAGACCGTCGACGACCCCGCCACCAGCCAGGACGAGTCACGGCGGGCCGCCGCCCGGGCAGAGCTTGACCAGGCGCGGCGGGAACTGGACGTGGCCCGGACGGCGCTGGAGAACGCCACCGGAGACCTCCGGGACGCCGGACAGGACCTCGACCGGGTCCGCGCGGAGCTGCCGGACCTGCGCCGGCAGGTCGAGACCGCGAGCGAGGAGCTCCGGGCCCGCGACGTCTCGGCGCAGGCGCACACCAACACCGTACGGATGCTCGACGAGGCCAGGACGGTCCGCGAGGCCGCCCGGGACGCGGCGCAACAGCAGGCGGACGCGATGGCGTTGCCGGTCCCGCCGGTCCCGCGCAGCACCCCGGTCGTGGACGTGGACACGGCGTTGGCCGAGATCGCCCGCGCCGGCCACGGCCGGTCCGTCGTCCCGGAACTGGAGCGCGCGGTACGCGCCGAGCACGGCGGAACGCTCCCGGCGCGCGTGGTGCTGAACACCAACCCGACCCGGCAGGCCGACAACGCCGCGACCGCCCCGGCGGACGAGACCGCCGTACACGAGCTGGACCGGGTGCAACTGGCCCGGGACCTCGCCGCGACCCTGGCGGTCCCGGTCGAACTGCGGGTCGACGGTGGCACCAGCGTCGAGCCGCCGTACCTCGCCTACCCGGGTGGAGAGGTGGTGCGGCTGGACATCACCGGCCGCCCGGAGACCCTCGACGACGCCGTGCGGCGGCTGCCGCAGCGCGTCCAGGACGACCTGGCCGCCCACCGGGGCCGGCCCGACGTGAACTCCCGGCTGGAGATCCTGCACGAGGCGGAGATCGAGTCGCGGCAGGACTTCGCCACGGCGGTGGTCGCCCTGGTGGAGAACCTGAACCGACACCAGGGATACCTGGCCCACCGGTGGATCACCCAGGCCGTCCCGCCGGTCGACGCCGCCGGCCTACGGGCCTTGACTGACGGCCTGGACACCCGGGCCTGGCCGGAGCCCACCAGCACGCCGCCGGCCGGACCGGTGGAGACCGGCCGCCCCGACGCCGTGGCCGCCGCCTGGCTGGCGTACATCCCGCAGCACCGCGCCGAAATGCTCGCCGACATGCTGGACGCCGTCCCCGGGCTCGGGTTCGTCGTGGGCCGGCCGACCCGTGAACTGCCGGCCGACCAACGCCCGGGTGCCCGGGTGCTGGCCGTGGCCGGGTCCACGGCCGCCGCCGGGGTGGTCCTGCCCACCACGCAACTGCACTGGTACGAACCCGCCCGCAACCAGATCCACACCGGCAGCATGCAGATGCTCGGCACCTGGGCCAAACGCCGGGCCGGCGAGGACGCCCGACCGGACGACATCTGGTACATCGTCCTGACACCGAACGGGACCGACCGCCCCCGTGACCCGTCGGCCCTCGCGCACCACGTCGACGTGGCAGCGCGGACCACGTCGACGTCGACCCCGCCGGTCGAGCCGGCCCCTCCGGCGGACGTGGCCGGTGCGGTACGCGGTGACGTGTCGCTGCCGGGGGGTGCGGCGGCGTTCGAGTGGGCTGGTGCGGCTTCGGCCGATGGCGGGGTTGGGTCGTCGTCGGGGTGGGCGGCTGGGGTGGAGCCGTCGGTGGTGCGGGTTGTTGGTGGTTGGCGTGTGTCGTATCGCAGCATGGAGGGTTTGCCTTCGTGGGGCGAGATGACGCGGGTGTATTCGGATCGGTTTACGTGGCGGGGTCCGGAGCCGTTGCGGTTCGTGTCGACGCCGGGGGAGGGGCGTCCGTTCCGGGTGGAGACGGCGGGGGAGGACGCGGGGGTACGGGTCTACGTCGATTATTGGGTGCGTGGTGAGTCGGGGACGGTGGTGTTCCGTCTTCGGTTGGAGCCTGACGCGGACGTGGTTGAGGAATCCATTCTGCGCACGTTGGGTGCTGTCGAGCAGTGGGTGGTGCGGACTAACGAGCGGTTGCGGCCGGAGGGTGGGCCGCCGGCGGTGGCGGTGGTGTTCGATCCGGCCGCGGAGACGGTGGTTCGGCTCAGCCCTTACGGCAGTGGCCTGAAGAACAGTAAGGATGTCTGGGTCAGCGAGGACGGTTCGGCGGGTCGGATCAACCAGCTGCACTGGCTTGCGGGTCTTCCGTCCCGCGCTTACGGGCATGAGTTGAAGCATTTCGCCGGGGTGCCGCACGATGGTTCGCCGGGTGATCTGCTCAGGACGGCCAGGGGTGTGGGTGACGATCATCTGCATGAGCCGGGGTTCACCGAGTGGGAGCTCGACCAGATCCGGGATACGGCTGCTTCGTATGTGGCTCCCACGGTCGCGCCTCGGCCGGCTGGGTCGTCCGGGTCGGGCTCGGTGTCGTCGGAGCCGGTTTCCGGTTCGCTGCCGGGCCGGCCGGCGGCGATGGAATGGCATCCCCCGGACGACTCCGAGGCGGACGGACAGCCGTCCGGCCCAGCGGAAGGTGACCCCTCCGGTCTTGACCCGGAGGTTTTTCCGTTGTGGGACGACCCGCTGGCCGGACTCGATCTGACGACACCGGCGGCCGGCTCGGGATGGTCGCCGTCGGGCGGGCAGAGGCCGGACTGGGAAAGGGAGGTGGCGGACGCCACCGGCTCCTTGAAGCTCGCTGGAGCCGCTGCCGAGGCGGCGTTCGGCAGGTGGGCGCGCGAGGTGTTCGAATTCGATCCCGCAACTCTTGACCCGAGGCCGAACTACGTCTTCAACGAGTCGGTGTTGGACACCTACCGGGAAGAGCTGGAGAAGAAAGGCATCACCACTCCGGCTGGATTGAGCGGATGGCTGGCCCGCCAACTGGCCAAGGAACTCGCCCCGGGGGGATCGCCGAGGCTCAGGGAGATTCTTCCGTATCCGGATCCGGAGAACATGTCCGAGCAGCAACGAGACGCCCTGCACCGGATCTGGATCGACAAGATTGCAAACCCCCGATCCGTGAGTTACGAAATCACCCATGTCGCTCTCCATCTGCTGGCCATGGGATTGGGCCAGCAGATGCGGATCCATCATCCGTTCGGCGACCCGTACGAGGACATTGGCCCGCCGTCCGATGACGGTGCCATCCCACGCCCCGTCGTGTGGTGGAAGGGTGGTTACATCGTCCTCATACCTCGTGACTCGGCCGACATCCTCGCCCGCATCGCCAGCGGCTACCGGCGGAAGTGGCCCGACCGCGTACGGTCGCGATGGGACAGCCTTTTCAGCGGGGCGCTCGGTCTGCTGAAGGACAGGATCGACACGGCGGAAGAGAATTCTCCCGGGCCTCACCGGTCCGTCCTGCGACACAAACTCGACCGCGACCTCGCGGCCATCGGTAAGCGCCCCTTCTCTCCTCGCCGCCAAGCCGAAGAACTTGACGCATACCACCGGTACCTCACCGGCCTCAGCGGCGACGGCGCCTGGACAGGTGACTACCGATGGGAACTCAAAGACCCGTTCACCCTCCGTATCGCTGCCCACGTCAAGGCCAACAGTGGCGCGTACGCGGAATTGCGCTTCCGGCTGGGCGGCAAGGACGTGCAACTCACTCGTGTCGACCACGTGGTCCTACCGGGCGATAGGGTCGCTGTCGACTTCGGGTCGGTCAACGGGGAGGGTGTCGGCATTGTCAAGATCCCGTACCTGGCCGACGGCGCCGAGAAGTTTGCCTACCGCGAGATCGAGCGCAGATTTTCTGACAGCGAGCTGGCTGAACTGAGAGGCAGCGCACCCGGCCATGTGTGGCAACTCGACGAGCCGTCGGTCAGCTCCCTCTTTCACATCACGGCGGGCTTGGACCCCAAGAAGGGTCTATTGACCCGCTCCTTCGGCAAGGGCTCGGAGGGCAACAAACTCCAGAGAGTCCGGATCCCGGTCGTCAAAGTGGCCGACGGAAGTTCATTTGTCATACCGGGGAACATGAAGGAGGCCATTCTTCGGCTCGGGTACGGCCCGGATGGTCGACCCATCGCGGTCGTGGTGATGCCGGCTGAGAAGAGCGGGGTTGAGCGGGACCTTTATCTGCAACTGGTCAATCCTGCCCCCACCGTCGCCGACATCGAGTTGCTGCGCAAAACGGCGCTGTGGGAAAGAGACGTGCATTGGTGGAGCACTTCCCGGGTTGAATCTTTCGATGACACAATTGGCTCGAATGGTCGATTGCCTAGTCCTCTGAGTTTCACTCTCGGTGGCATAGGGGCCAAGACGCTAGATGGGCGGGAGGTGAATCTCGCCCCTGGGACGCCGGTCACTTTGCAGGTGGGGAAGCGGCTCCGGCCGGTCGGGAATGATGACGCCGTCAACGAGGTTGTCGTCGTGGTCAAGGTGCCCCTGGTCCCAGAACCGAACGCGCCGGCGTCCGAACCCGAATACGCCTTCCGGGTCTTCGTCAGGGATGAAGCGGATTACGCCGCTCTCATAAGGCAGCTCAGAAACCGGCGGACGTTGCTCGACCAGCGCCGAGAGCGAGCTGAGTCGGGAGGTCGGCGGGCCCCGAAGCGTCCGCGCATCCAGGATGGATCGTCGCAGCCCGGCCCGGCGACCGCGCCACACCAGCCGCCACCCCCACCCGATATGGCTGGTGAGGCGGGACGTGGGGATGTGTTGCTTCCGAGTCAGTTGTCGCCGGCTGAGGTGTCGGTCTGGTTCCCGTGGCTGGGCAGCGTGAACCCGGGCCGTGCTGACGATCCGGACAGTCCGAACTCGCGGAGGCGGGATTCCGCGACGAACTGTGTGTTGGCGGCGGTCGGTACGGACATGTCGTTGGCGGATGGGGTGGGGTGGCAGGTGCCGCCGGAGGTGCCGTCGCCGGTGGGGTGGTTGCAGCGGTTTGCGGGTCGGCCGTTGGTGGAGGTGGCCGATTACGAGGCGGTGGTGGAGGTGATGGCTGGGGCGGAGCCGGGTGCCCGGGGTGTGTTGGTGACGACGGGTGTGGGTGACGAGGTTTCCCATGCGGTGAACGTGGTGCGTACCTATGACGGGAGGGTGGTGTTCCTCGACGGTCAGCTTGGTGGGCTGGCGCGGGGGCCGGTGGAGCCTGGCCGGTTGCGGTTCGTGGCGACCACCGACGGTGTGGGTATCCCGCGCCCGCCGGCGGGGGTGGCAGACGCCGCGACCGTGACCGTTGCGGAGCATGCGGACCTGGCCGGGATGGACGGGAATGCCCGACCCCCGTCGGAGGCCGTTTCGGTTCCTGTGCCGCTGCCGTCCCTGCCGGCCGGGCTGCTGCGGTCGGACATGTGGGATCGGTTGTTCACGCAGTTCCTCGACAGGACGGGGGATGGGGTCGCGGCGTCGCTGGATGAGCGGACGCCGGACGCCGTCCGCCACCACCTGCGCGACTCGTTCGACAACTTCGTCGACAGAACCAACGTTCTCGACCAGGGAAGGGCTGGCCTGTCCTCGGACGACAGGGCGTTGTTGCGGCAGGCACTGGATGCGCGGGGGACGTCGGTTCCCCGCCTCACGGGGGCGCTACCGCACCTGCTGTCCGAGGCGTTCTCCGTCAACGTCACCGTGGCTCCGGCCGGGTCCGGACCTCACGAGAACGACGATGTCGCACCCTGGCATGACCGGACCGTCGCACTGGACCTTCCCGTCGCCCGCCTGTCCGCCGTGCCGGATAGGCGGGGCCCGCTGATCGGCCACTTCGGCGAGGTGTTGGCGGTGACGTCGTGGCCGGCGGTGGCGGGCTGGCGGTTGGCCTCCGCCGACGTGGCCGGGACGGTGCGGGTCTGGGACATGGACAACGGTGTGCTGCTCCGGGAGTTGGAGGGCCACTACTCCGGGGTGTTGACGTCGTGGCCGGCGGTGGTGGGCCCGCGGTTGGCCTCCGCCGACGTGGCCGGGGCGGTGCGGGTCTGGGACGTGGACAACGGTGTGGTGCTCCGGGAGTTGGGGGGTCACACCGGCGCGGTGGTGGCGTTGACGGGGTGGCCGGCGGTGGCGGGCTGGTGGTTGGCCTCCGCCGACGTGGCCGGGGCGGTGCGGGTCTGGGACGTGGACAACGGTGTGGTGCTCCGGGAGTTGGGGGGTCACACCGGCGCGGTGGTGGCGTTGACGGGGTGGCCGGCGGTGGCGGGCCCGCGGTTGGCCTCCGCCGACGCGGCCGGGACGGTGCGGGTCTGGGACGCGGACAACGGTGTGGTGCTCCGGGAGTTGGGGGGTCACACCGGCGCGGTGGTGGCGTTGACGGGGTGGCCGGCGGTGGCGGGCCCGCGGTTGGCCTCCGCCGACGCGGCCGGGACGGTGCGGGTCTGGGACGCGGACAACGGTGTGCTGCTCCAGACGTTCGAGGGCAACGACGGCTTGGTGCGGGTGTTGACGTCGTGGCAGGACGAGTCGGGCTGGCGGCGGTTGGCTGCTGGCGACGTGGCCGGGAGAGTGCGGATCTGGGACGTGGACCGCGGGGTGGTGCTCCAGACGTTGGAGGGCCACGACGGCGTGGAGGCGTTGACGTTGTTGCCGGAGGGGCCGGGCCGGTGGCTGTTGGCTGTCGGCCAGAGGCGGGCGGTGCGGTTGTGGTCCCTGTCGGACGGAGTTGCCTGGCCGGTGGGGTTGCCGCTGGTGTCGGGGGAACGGTTCCGGACAGAGTCGGGTCATGGGTCGGTGGTGGTGTATCCGGAGGGCGTGAGCGCCGGAATCGATGTGGAGCGTCTCGCTGCGGTGGCGCGGGAGCAGGCGGTGACGGATGCCGAGGCGTGGGCGGCGAGGACGGGGCAGGATCGGCCTGCGGGTGATGCGGTCTGGCGGGTGGTGCTGGCGTTCGAGGACCGTGGGCATGAGGACGTGCTTGCCCTGACCAAGCGGTTGATTGACGGTGAGTTGGGCGTGGAGGTGCCGGAGGCGGCGGTGATCGAGCTGTCGCCGTACAGTGCTGACCCGTCCGGTGTGCCTGGGGTGCAGCCACGGACGTTGGTCGAGGTCGCGGCGTTGCGGGCAGCGCGTGCCGAGTCGGGGGCGGTGGCAATCCTCGGGCGGCATGTGGCGGAGGCGGACCCGGGGGTGGTCCCGCCCGGTCTGGTCGCTGTCGATTTCTCGGGTCGGGAGACGTTCCCGGCGTTGTTGCGGGAGGTCCAGGCGCGTCCGATCAACGAGGACGTTGACCTTGATTATCGGGGCCGGCGGAGGCTGGCTGGATTGCCCGTTCACCATGGGCCGTACCTCCTGCCTTTCGACCTGCATTGGGCGCGGTTGAGGCAGCGGGCGTTCTCGCATTTCCGGGATTGGGTGTTCCTCCCGGATGTGCCGTCGGAGCGTGGTTTGCGGGTGACGCAGCTGCGGCAGGCGGAGTTGCTCGCGGGGGAGATCGCGGCGGCGAGTGTGGGAGAGCGCCTGGCGGGGGTGCCGGATGTGGGGCCGGCGGGGTGGGTGCCGGCTGGCGCGCGGGTGTTGGTGGTGGGTGTGCCGGGGCCGTATCCGGGCGATCCCAAGGCGGTCGTGCCGTCTTTGTTCGACTTCCTTAATGGCGCGTTGCCGCCAGCGGCGTCGGGGTTGCGGGAGCCGGTGTACGTGGTGGTGCACGGGTTCGGTGGGTGGACGTCGACGGTGGTGTTGACGCATGCGGCCGAGGACGACCTGTGGCCGGTGCGGATGGATGAGTTGGCCACCGGCGGGCCGGCGGGTGGGGGCCTTCGGGCGGCGCGGGATCTGGTCGAGGCGGAGGGGTGGACCCGCGTGTTGGCCGAGGTGGAGGGGATCCCGGAGACGGTTGGGGCGGCGGCTCTGGGGCGGGTCGGTTGGGCCGGGGAGCTGAGGGCGGCGCTTCCCGAGGTGGCGGGTGATCCGGCGGCTGTGGACGGGCAGCGTCGGATGGGTGAGCGAATTGACCAGTTGGTGGCGTTGGGTGAGCGGCTGGTCGGGCTCACGCGCGGGTGGACGGGTGAGGGCGCGCTCCCGGTGGGGACGGATCGGCCTGATCTGCGGCTGGAGAGGTGGGCCGGCGACGAGCGGAACCGGCGGCTGGCGGCGGCGTTGGTGGCGACTGACGACGTGGTGGCCGAGGAGGTGGTGGAACGGGTCGAGGAGGAGATCGACCGGGTGTGGGAGACGGTGGTGGCTCCGGTGTCGGCGGTCCGGGCGGACGGGGGGGTGCCGGACGCCGCCTCGGAGGTGTTGCGGGCGATGTACCTGGGTGCCTGGGTCTTCTATACGGCACCGGGCCGGCCGGTGGTGATCGAAAGACCTGAAAACCCCCGCGAGAACCTGCCGGAGGGGGTCCAGAGCGAAAACGGTCGGCGGATTGTCGATCTGTCCGCTGTGCGGGATCTGGGGGTGGCGGACTTCGACCGGTTCCTGTCGGAGCATGGCCAGGACGTGGCGTCGTTGTGGTCGACGGAGGGTGCGGTAGCGCAGGTTTCCGAGCTACGGGCGGCCCTTGGGGTGTCGCAGCCGCTGCCCTACCTGCGTGTGGTGGGGCGCGTGCCGGAGGTGCCCGAGCAGTGGCGGGCGGAGCTGTTCTCCGCGGTCAGTGCGTTCGGCCTGGCGCGGCAGTGGTTGGAGGAGCAGGTCTCGTCGTTGCCGGTGGGGTCGGTAGCGCTGCCGGGGCAGGCCGGGGACGGTGCGACCGGGTCGGGTGACCAGACGGTGCCCGTTTCCGACGACGGGGTCGCCACTGCGCGTGCGGATTTGATCGGGCGGTGGCGAGATCTTGCCGACGGCCACGCGAGGCGGATGGACGCCGCTGACCGGGAGTTGCGGCGGATGACCGCCCCCGGTCAGGACGACAGCCCGGCGCGGTCCGCCCTGGCGGGGCTGTCCGACCGGTACCTCCATGCGATGCAGGGTCTCAGCCGTGCGCGGATGCACCGCACCGTGGACGCCTACGTGGAATCGTTGCCCGCGACCGAGCTCGGGGGGCTGGGGGACCGGGTCGGTCAGGTCGAGACAGCGGCCGCAGAGCTGGACCAGCACCTCGGACAGGCGCCTGACACATCGTCGGTGGACGTCATCGACGGTGTGGAGCTCCGGACGTTGGAGGGTCACACCGGCGCGGTGTGGGCGGTGACGTCGTGGCAGGGGGAGCCGGGCCCACAGGTCGCCTCCGCCAGCGACGACGGAACGGTACGGATCTGGGACGCGGTCACCGGTGCGCCGCTCCGGACGTTGCGGGGCCACACCGACGGGGTGGTGGCGGTGGAGTCGTGGCAGGCGGGGCCGGACCGGCGGGTGGCCACCGCCGACATGCAAGGGGCGGTGTTCGTCTGGGACGCGGTCACCGGTGCGCGGCTCCTGACGTTGCGGGGCCACGTCGGCCCGGTGTGGGCGGTGACGTCGTGGCCGGGGGAGCCGGGCCCACAGGTGGCCTCCGCCAGCGACGACGGGACGGTGTTCGTCTGGGACGCGGTCACCGGTGCGCGGCTCCTGACGTTGGGGGGCCACACCGGCGGTGTCGGGGCGGTGGCGTCGTGGCAGGCGGGGGCGGACCGGCGGTTGGCCTCCGCCGACTGGGCGGACGGGACGGTGTTCGTCTGGGACGTGGCCAGCGGTGCGCGGCTCCTGACGTTGCGGGGCCACACCGGCGGTGTGGTGGCACTGGCGTCGTGGCAGGCGGGGTCGGAGCAGCGGTTGGCTTCCGCCAGTTGGGACGGGACGGTGCGGGTCTGGGACGCGGTCACCGGTGCGCCGCTCCTGACGTTGCGGGGCCACACCGGCGCTGTGGTGGCACTGGCGTCGTGGCAGGCGGGGTCGGAGCGGCGGTTGGCCTCTGCCAGTCAGGACGGGACGGTGCGGGTCTGGAACGCGGTCACCGGTGCGCCCCCCCTGACGTTGGAAGGCCACACCGGCGGGGCGACGGTGGTGACGTCGTGGCAGGCGGGGTCGGAGCGGCGGTTGACCACCGCCGATGCGCACGGGACGGTGCGGGTCTGGAACGCGGACAGCGGTGCGCTGCTCTGGACGTTGGAGGGCCACACCGGCGGGGCGGTGGCGGTGACGTCGTTGCAGGGCGAGTCGGGCCGACAGGTGGTGGTCTCCGCCGGTGACGACCACACGGTGCGGTTGTGGTCGCTGACCGATGATGCTGGTGGGCCGGCGGGGTTGCCCGGCGTGCCGGATGGGCCGGTTGATGGGGGGAACGACTCCGACGCGGACGGGTCGGACTCCTCGGCGGATGTGGCTGGTGGGTCGGTACGCGATGACGTGTTGCTTCCGAGTCAGTTGTCGCCGGCTGAGGTGTCGGTCTGGTTCCCGTGGCTGGGTGGGGTGAATCCGTTCCGGGGTCGGGGGGAGCAGTTCGCGACGAACTGTGTGTTGGCGGCGGTCGGTACGGACATGTCGTTGGCGGATGGGGTGGGTTGGCAGGTGCCGCCGGAGGTGCCGTCGCCGGTGGGGTGGTTGCAGCGGTTTGCGGGTCGGCCGTTGGTGGAGGTGGCCGATTACGAGGCGGTGGTGGAGGTGATGGCTGGGGCGGAGCCGGGTGCCCGGGGTGTGTTGGTGACGACGGGTGTGGGTGACGAGGTTTCCCATGCGGTGAACGTGGTGCGTACCTATGACGGGAGGGTGGTGTTCCTCGACGGTCAGCTTGGTGGGCTGGCGCGGGGGCCGGTGGAGCCTGGCCGGTTGCGGTTCGTGGCGACCACCGATGGTGTGGGTATTCCGCGCCCGCCGGCGGGGGTGGCAGACGCCGCGACCGTGACCGTCCCGGAAACAGCAGATCTGGCCGGGATGGACGAAGCTGCCCATGCGTCGCCGCATTCCCCCGGTCAGATCCCCTCGCCGGAGAGTTCCTCGTCCGAGGACCTCCCCGCGCAGGGCTCGACGATCGACTTCCGGAAGGCCAAGGAAGACTGGCACAAGATCGAGTACCGCATGTCCCGCTACGACAAGCTGTGGAACAACGGTGAACTGAGAGCCGCCTACGAGGACTTCAAGAAGCAGATGAAGCTCGAGCTCCGGCTGAAGGCTGAGGGCCGGACCAACGACGAGATCGATGCCGAGGTCGTCAAGCGGTTCGGCTCTGACCGGGTCGCCCCGTTCGCGCAGTTGATGGCGGACAATTACGCGTTCTCGGTCCCGGCCAAGTGGTGGTTCAACCACCAGCACGACAGCGACTTCGACGACCAGTTCCGGGAAGCCGCCCAGCAGTTCCGGTCGAAGCTCGCCCTCTGGGGCAAGATCGGCCCCGCCGTCGCCGAACGGATCACCGAGCAGAGCGGCAACCGGATGCTCGAGGCGACGCCCGGTGGGCAGATCTTCGACAACATCATGCTCGGCACCGGCAGCTTCTTTAACTACCCGCCCGGCTTCAACCGGATGTGGGAACAGTTCTCCCACCAGCTCGTGGCAGTCACCGACGGGATGATCGACGCCCACGTCTACCGGGGGGTGATGGTACCGAGCGTCCTGCACAACACCGAGGCGAAGATCCTCTTCGAGAAGGTCGACCGGCGCGAGATCGAGGGCCTTCGGGTCGTCGCCTGGGAGTTCGTCGCCGACAACAAGATCGAGAAGGCGGGTGAGTACGTCGTCCGTTCCCAGGGGTCCTACGACGAGCGGGTTCCGAAGCTCGAGAAGGGCAAGACCTCGAAGACGTTCGACGAGCGTCAGCAACAGCTCTACGAACAGCTCACCTACCGCCGGGAGGAGTACAACCGGATCGGTCTGCAGGACTCGCTTCCCGAGCTCCCGCCGATCGAACGGAAGGACAGCAAATACATCTTCGTGGTCTCGGACGCGAACCAACCCGGGGTCGACGAGAGCCCGGAGAGCCTCACCAGAAAATGGTCGATGGCGCTGGAGAGCCAGACCGCCGGCAACCCGTTGGCCCAACTGGATCAGATGCTGGCCGTACTCGAGTACGCGCAGAACAACCAGGAGACCTCGGATGATGAATCTTCATTCGTCGATCTCTTCACCAGCCTCTCGCGGGTGAACACAGGCACGGCTGGCAGCCTGTCCGGCTCGATCGTCAGCATTCTCGTGCCCCCGACCCGGCGCAACACCGCGCTGGACCCGACCGACGCCGAGCCCGGCCCGTTTCCGGAGGACCCGGATCCGAGCCCGTTCGGATCCGACTACTCGCCCAGGCTGGATGCCGTACCGGAGGAATGGCCCCCGCCGGCCGACCCCGTCAGTCCGGTCGACGCCGAGGGTCGGGCCGCCACGATCGGAGGTGGCGGCGCCACGCCATCCGCGACGGCGGACGCGACGCCGACCGGAAGCACGCCGAAGGTCGAACGGCCGCGGCTGACGAGAACACCCTTGCCGCACCCCCGGCCGAGGCCCAGAACGACGAGCGCGTACCAGCTCGAGGCATCCTCCGGTGGCCCGAGCACGGGTCAGGTCAGGGCTCCGTTGCGGTCGTACCAGCGGCTGAGCGTCGTCAGCACGAGCCCGGACAGCCGGCCCACCGAGGCGGACTTTCCCGCGCACGTTCCGGCACAACAGGTGGTCACCCACCGGCATCCACCGCTGCGGCTGTCCGACGACGGGACGCTCGCCATCAACGGCATCGCCTCGGTCAGGGGCGCCCGCCCGGTTACCGAGGCGACGGAGTTCTACGCGACCGATGAGGTCATCGACGCGGCACGGCGCGGGCTGGCGAGGGCCGGGGCCAACGTCAGGCTGACGGTGGACAGTGCCGTCACCGTCACTGTCGACCACGGTGGCCGACAGGTGACGCTCCGCAAGGTGAGCGCGGACTTCGACAACCCCCCGCCGGACGTCTGCGTCGAGTTCGCGGGCGTTGTCCTCGGTGGCGTACCCGACGGGGTGGTGTTCCGAGCCGAGGGACAGACCCTCCTGGCGGCGACCGACGCCGGCAACGGGCGGGAGTTGCTGGGTGTGCATCATCTCGCCGAGGGTGTGGCTGCCGTCGCTGCCGGCGCCCTCCCCCTCGCCGCCGTCGACCCGGGATGGGCGACGGCCAGGATCGAGGCCGACCCGCGGTTGACCGGCGGCGTCACACAACCCCCACTTCCTGGTGCCGCGTACGGTGCGGCGCTCCGGAACGATTGGGGGAGCCGCGCCGAGCACGCCAGACTCAGCCAGGTCGCGAGGCGGATCGGCATCAACGAACATGCCTGGCCCAGGGTCGGCGAGGCCTACGCCACCAGCACCATCATGTCTCAGGGTGCCGACGGCGAAGCCTCGATGACGACGGACTTCGCCCGTGGCGGTACGGTCGCCAACGCCTACGGCTACCACTTCGCTGCGGTCGTCGCACAGAGCGCCGACGGAAAGACCCAGATCACCTTGGAGAACTACGCCCGTGTCGGTGGGCGCAGACGTGCCGTCGACGAGGCGATCGAACGAACACTGGCCTCGTATCGCGGTCGGTTCGACACCGTCAAGGCGACGCTCGAGCAGGCGGTGGCGGATGGTGGCGGCGACCCCCAGGTCGTCGACGCGCTGCAACGCAGATTGGACCTGGCGGAGGCACTCTCCATCGTCGAGAAGTCGGGAACCGGGGCGGCCGGGTCTGACGCGGTGGCGTGGCAGTCCGCTCGCGCCGCCATGGCGAAGTTGATGGATCTGCCGCGGGCGAGCGACATGTGGCATTTCAAGATGTTCAGCCAGCGCCCCGGCGAGACCTTCCACGAGCAGATGGCGGTGCTCTACGACGCCGGCGTGCCGGTCGCGCAATCCAACCCACTCACCACAGTCGTCGTCGGCGGCTCCACCGTTCCCGAGCCGATGCGGATCAGCTTCGATCCAGGGTCCAAGACTCCGGGACCGGTCGAACTCAACAAGCTGCGCTCGGTCTCGCGGCAGACCAGCAAGCTCGCCGTATGGCGGCACGACAACGGCCTTCCCATGCCCACTATCGGTGTCACCGGATACGGCAACGGCACCCGCCTGTGGCCCGGTAGCGCGGTGGCCACCGGGTGGGAACGGGCAAACAGCGTCAGCGACGTCCTCAGTCGGCACGTGGCCCAGGACCTGACCACGCTGCTCGATGGCGGGCAGGACGTGACGGCGGCCGACATCGTGTTCACCTCGGACTCTCAAGGTCGTGACCTGGGCGACACCGTCGCTGACCGGGTCACGGCGGCCGACGACCTCCGCCGGGCCGACGTCGTCGTCCATGTCCCGTCCCCGCATCCGGCGTCCGCCGGGTTGGCCGGCCGGGCGACGGGAGACGAGTTGCTGCCGGGTGGGTTGTCGCAGGCCGAGGCGTTGAGTCGGTTCCCGTGGCTGCGCGGGGTGAATCCGTACCGTGGTGGGGACTTCGAGACGAACTGCGTCTTGGCGGCGATCGGCACCGACCTGTCGTTGGCTGATGGGGTCGGGCACCAGGTGCCGCCGGAGAAGGCCAGCCCGGTGGCATGGCTGGAGCGGTACGCGGGCCGACCGCTGGTGGAGGCGGCCGGCTACGCGGCGGTGGTGGATGTGATGGAAGCCGCGGCGCCGGGGGCCCGTGGTGTGATGGTGGTGACGGGTGAGGGTGACCGGATCTCACACCCGGTCAACGTGGTGCGGACCGACGACGGGAAGGTGGTGTTCCTCGACGGTCAGGAGGGTGGGCTGGCCCGGGGGCCCGCCCGACCGGGCCGGGTGCGGTTCGTGGCGACGACGGATGGGGTAGGTGTGCCGCGGGCGTCCTCGACGGCGGGGGACGACGCGACCGCGACGGTTCCGGCCGGGGAGGATCTGGCCGGTGCCGGCGGGGGCAGCGCCCCAGCGCCTTCCACGGCGGCCGGCGTCGTCGAGGATGGCGACGTGGCGGCGACGCCGGCCGGCAGCACGCCGGAGGTCGAGCGGCTGAACCGGGAACTGGCCGGCATCCGGGACAGGACCGCTGCCGTCGAGGCCGACCTCGCCGCAGCCCGGAGCGAGCTGTCGTCGGCGCGGGAGGCCGTGGCGCGTCAGGTCGAGGCCCGCCCGGCCGTGCCACCGGTGCCCGAGACGCAGACCCCGCCCCACGCTGATGAGACGTCGGCCAGCGGCGCTGCGGCCCAGGCGGTGGAGCGTGCGGCGTGGGAACGGCTCACCAGGGCCCAGGACCGGGTGGCCGAGCTGGAACGGCAGCGCGGGACAACGCAGAAGCTGCTGGAACGGGCGGTGCGGGCGGCGGACCGGACGCGGCAGGCGCTGGAGCAGGACGCCGCCAGCCGGGAGGCGGCCTGGCGGACGGCGGCACAGCAGTGGACGGACGGCCTCCAGGCGTTGCAGGTCGGCCAGGCAGCGGCGGCGGACCGGGCAGCGGAGCGGAGCCGGCAGCGGAACGCGGCCCAGGTGGCTGCCGAGCAGCGCGCGGACCAGTGGGCCGGTGAGCGGGAGGTGGCCCGGCAGGAGGCGGCCACCCGGGCGGCGCAGCGTCTGGTGGCGGGCCAGGAGGCACGCGAGCGGGCGGCGGCACGCGAGCAGGCCCGGCGGGACGAGCAGGCCCGGTGGGACACGTGGCAGGGCGTACAGCGGGCGCTGGCGGCCCGGAAGGCGGTCCGCGATGCCGCGCAGGCGGAGGCCGACCGGCAGGAGCAACGACGCCAGGAGCAGGAGGCGCGGGCTGCGGAGGAGGAGACGCAGCGACAGCTGGCGGACCAGGACCCCGGGCAGCAGCACCTGGCGGCGGAGCGTGCGCAGCAACGGCAGGTCGCCGCTGCGGCAGCGCAGTGGCGCGCACGGGAGCGTGAACTGGCCGAGGCCGCAGCGAGGACCTGGCAGGACCAGCAGCGCGCCGACGACGAGTTGGCCGAGCAGGCGCAGCGGCAGTGGGCGGAGGGCCGGCGGGAGGCCGAACTGGCGGAGGCCGAACGGGTCCGGGTGGACGAAGACGCGCGGCGGCAGGAGGAGGACCGGCGGCAGGCCGACCTGCGTGCGGTCGAGGCGGAACGCGAACGCGTCCAGGCGGAGCGGGAGCACGCCGACGACGCGCAGCGCCAGGCGGAGACGTGGCGTCAGGCCGAGCTGAGGGACGCGGTCGACGCGGCGGCGCGTACGGCGGAACGCACCCGGTTGCAGCAGAACGTCGACCGCCACCGGGGGCAGGTCGACCGGGCCAGGAACGCGGCGTCCGCCGCGCGTACGGCCTGGGAGCGTGCGGTCGAGGAGCGGGATCGGGCCGACGCCGCTCGGACCGGGGCCACGGGGACGACCAGGGACGTCGAGCCGGCGACGCCGTGGTACTTCGCCGCCGGTGCCCTCGGTGAGCTGAGCGTCTCGGCGGTGCGGCACCTGACGCCGCAGCAGGTGACGGAGACCGTCGCGCAGTTGATGGACGACCTGCCGTCAGGGTGGCCGACCGGGGCCGCCGACGACATCGAGTTGGGCGCGACCGACTGGCTGGACCTGGGCACCGCAGCCATCCACGCACGGGTGTCGGCGGCGCTGCACAGGCTGCTGACGGCACCGGATCCGGCGGACTCCCGTGCCGTCGAGGAACACCGGGAGCGCTGGGAGCAGGTGCTGTTCTCCGGGGAGACCTTCAGCGCCGGCGGGCGACTGGTGTGGATCCGTCCCGTGCCGTACGGTCCGCGACCGTCGCCCGCAGGGGATGCCGGAGGCACGCGGGTGTACGGAGTTTCGTTCGGCTCGACCAAGGTCGGCGACGGCACGTCCGTGTCCAGCGGACGGAAGACCGACGGTGGGCTGGAGGAGACCTTCGACATCTCGACCGGGCACGCGTCCAGGTTGATCGCGAACCTCCCGTCCGTGTCGATCAAGAGCGAGCGCGAGCACGCGATGTCCCGGGAGACCCGGGTCATCTGGGGCCGGAAGATGTACGTGACCCAGTCGACGTCGTTCACCAGCGGAGTGTCCTTCCAGGTCTTCGTGAACGGCGTCGAGTGGGGACGGGCGTCGGTGCCGGCCGAGACCGGCCTCCTCGACATCTCCCTGCCCACCCTGTACGCCGACGGCAGCGCCGCGCCGAACCCGGCGGCCCCGCTCGCGCCGTCGCCACCCGAGCCACCGACACGGTCGACGTCGCAGGCCCGGGACGTGCTCAACGCGATCGACCTGACCCCACTCGTGACCGGCTGGCACCAGGCACTGACGGCTGCCCTGCCGGCCGACACCGCGGCGGGCGTCGCCGCGAAGGTCACCCGCCAACTACTCAACGAACGCACGACGCGCAACCGTAGTCGCTGGGTGCTGTCGAACGGGGACATGACGGACACGATCGACGAGCGGCTCACGGTCCGCAGGTTCCGCGGCTACGTCGACACGAAGGCGGTCCTGCGGGAGTTGCAGCTGGTGGGGGTCACCGAGGGCGTTACGGTACGGGACGACCTCGGGGTGATCGCGACCTCCGGCGAGGAGGTGTCGGACACGAGCGGCGCCGGCCTCGACGTGGACGCGGTGCTCCTCGGACTGACCCACGCGGCGGCCGACCCGGGTGGCCGGGAGGAGGCCGCCGACAAGACGGCCGGTGGCTTCTCGTTCGGCTTGGGCGGCGAGTCCGAACGCGAGTCCGCGCTGGAGGTGGGCGGCAAGGCACTGAACCACACGGTGCTGAACCGTAGGGAGGACCAGGCGCGTTACCGGGTGGTGTTCGACCTGACGGTGACCACGCACGGCGATGCTCCGGTGGCGCCGGTGACCCGGCGGGTGGTGGCGGAGCTGGGCGTGCCGGTGAGCGAGGCGCAGCAGTTCGAGCGCAGCGTCTTCGGGACGGTCTTCACCCCGGAGTTCGGTGGGCCGGGCACGGGGCGGCCACGGGCGCTGATCACGCCGGCCGCCGCGATCCCCGCACCGGCTCCGACCCCGGCGGACGAGATCGCCGTCCGGTTGTCGCCGCCGGTGCTCTGGGCGCCGCAGGCGCGGCAGCCCTACGTGCCGCCCGCCGGCCCGGCGCCTCGCGAGCCGCTGGCGCTGGCGATGAGGCGCGGCCAGGGGCTGGGGATCGCGGCGAACATGCCCGGGTCGGAACAGGTCGCCGACCTGGTGGAGTCGGTGCTGCGACAGAAGTCGGGGCGCGCCGACATCGGCGCCGTGGTGCGCCGCACCGTCCTGGCGAAGGTGGGCCGGGCCGCGATGGAGGCCGATCCGACGCGGACGCAGGCCGGGAAGAAGTTCACCGTGCGGGTCGGCGGCGAGCGGTACCAGATCCTGGTGACCGAGCACCGGCGGGAACTGCTGGACAGTCCGGAATACCCGATGACGGTCAACGCCCGTGCGTTGACCGGAGCCACCACGTCGGCTTCCCGGTCGACCGAGGGCAGCGTCAGCGGCCGGTTGGGCGGTCGGGTGTCCAAGCCGGTGGGCACCGTCGAGCAGTCCGACCGGAACGGGCAGACGCCGGAGAGCGGGACGGAACTCCAGGGGAGGGTGTTCTTCCCACGACTCGGCGTGACGGCGGAGCACACCCGGTCGAAGGAGCACGAGCTCAGCCAGGTGGTGCAGGAGTACCGCCGGACCGAGACCCTCGGAGACGTCGTCGACCATCGCTACCGTACGGCGTTCGAGGTGGTGATCCGCGCGCAGACGGAGAGCGGCTGGGGACCCCGCGAGACCTGGCTGGTCGGCGCCGGACACGGCGCCGAGGTGGCGACCCACATCGCGGTGCCGGTCGAGCACGTGCCGCGTGATCCGCGCACCGGCGAGGAGCGGACCGTCACGACGGCGCAGCTCGACGCCGCGGGCGTGACCCGCACGAGCCCGCGACCCGACTCCGCGTGGGCACCGGCCGCCCGGCCGCCGTACCTGCCGTTGGACGTCCAGGGCAGCGCCGGCATGTACGCGGCCTTCCGGTACGTGCCCGAGCTGCCCGCCACTGCGGCGCGGCTGTACCAGCAGGTGAACGACCTGCCCGACGAGTGGTTCGACGAGCCGATGAACTGGCCCGACGAGATCTTCGACCTCGGCGCCGGCTCGGAACTGGCCGCCGGGTTCCCGGAGGCGGTCGAGGAGCACGGGTGGGAGCTGCGACTGCCCGCCCACGACGGGTACCAGCAGACCGTCCGGATCCGGGAGCGGTTCTTCGCGGCGGGCCTGACGTACCAGTACAGCAGCGACGGCATCGACAGCGCGGGCGGTGTCGAACTCGAGCAGTACCGGCAGTCGGCGATCAGCCATGCCGCCGGGACGAGCAACGAGCTCAGCCTCGGCGGCAAGGCCGGCGTCGGGGGCCAGTACCTCAACCACGGGACCGCCGCGAAGAAGAGCGGCGCGGACAGCGGCAGCCCGGACAGCGACGGCCCGGACCGGGGCGGCTCGGACAAGGCCCACGAGCGCGGCCGGGTCGGGGGCGGCCTGTACGTCGAGGGCGGGGTGTCGTTCGGCGGCTCGGACGGTAGGGACTACGGCGCCATCGACATCACCCGGGCCACCTACAACGACGTCGTCCACGCCTATCACGGCCGGGTGGTCTTCGAGGTCACCGCTCTGCGTACCCGGGGCGGCGAGACCACGGCCACCGAACCCGTCTACCTGGACGCCGACGACGCGGTGGATCTCCTGTTGACCGATCGTGCGGCCGAGGATCTGGGGCTGTACCGTCCCCGGCCGCAGGTGGCCGGCCCGGCGCCGTCGCGGGAGATCATCGATCCTGAGCTGTTGCCCGCCGTGGGGCACCCCGAGCGGCTGCGGGCCAACGCGGTGCTGGACACGATCCTGCAACGGCTGCGGCAGCGTGGCCTGTTCGCCTCCGGCGAGGGTATTCCCGACCACCTGCGACGCGCGCTGGTGAAGCGGTTCTCCTCCCGCCACCTGGAGACGCAGTACCTTCCCCTGTCCGGGCAGGGCGTGTACGGCTGGTTCCCGGTGCCCACGCCCTACCACACCACGCAGTACCTGTGGGTGCGGGTCAGCGCCACCCCGTCGGCCGCGCAGTCGAGCGACCGCCCCCGCGAGCAGGTCAGCCTCACCCTGCGGGGGGAGACGCACGACGCCCAGTCCAACACGGCAAGCTACGGAGCGTCGTGGGGCGGACTCGCCAACCTCTCCGGCCGGGGCGCGTTGAACGACGAGGGCAGCGTCCTCGGCGGGCACGGTGACTACGGGCAGGAGAGCGCGAAGTCCAGTGAACGCGGCACGCAGTCCGAGTCCAAGGACATCTTCCGGACCGGACCCAAGAAGTCGCACGAGGTCGAGTACCCGTTGGACTTCACCATCGACATGACGCTGACCACGGAGATGCCCCAGGCGGTCACGTACGTGCTCGACTCGGTGCGCAACGTGCTGTTCGGGGGCGCCTGGCTCGCCGGCCTCTGGCAGCCGAACCTGGAACGGTCGGTCCGCGACCTCTGGGACAACCTGCCCGGGATCGGCTGGCAGGAGCAGATCCAGGTCGCCGGGGACGTCCGGCTCGTCGTGCCGCGATACCTGACCCGGCCGACGGCCGAACAGCCGGGCAGTTGGCAGGGGCCAGCCCCGGCCCCGGCCCCGGTCTCAGCCCCGACCGCGACCCCGACCCCAACCCCGCCCCCGACCCCGCCCCCGGCCCCGGCTGGCCGGCCGGTACCCCGGTGGGCGGAGCCCAGCGCCACCCGGCCCCGGTTGAACGACGACCTCGTCGGTGACCGCAACGTCCATCCGTGGCGGCTGCACCGGGTGGCCCGGGAGTTCGAACGCTGGGCGGCGCTGACCACCCAGCCGCCACGGCTGCGGCAGGGCCTGGACCTGGGTGCCGACGGCGCCTGGCGGGTGCCGGGCGTGCCCGGGGGAAGCGACTTCGACCGCCTGATGGCGCACCACGCGTCCGAGATGATGCTGCGGTCGCGCCTCGAGCCGCTGCTCGAACACCGCTACCAGGTTCCGGGCACCGACGTCACTCTCGGGCTGGACCTCCGGCGGGCGGAGTTCTACGTCGACAAGGACGGCCGGCCGCTCGCCTTCGAGCAGAAGGCCCGGCGGTACCAGCAGAACGAGGCGGGCCCGATCAACAAGGGTGACTCCTCCTCGGGCTGGGAGTTCTCGTTCGGTCCGCAGGTCGGCGAGCGTACCGGCGGCATCAAGAAGCTCGGCTGGAACGGGGACGGCTACGGCGTCGGTCGCGAGGACGGCGAAGCCCACGCGGCCGAGATGAGCGAGGTCAACGAGCGCAACGTGGAGGCGAAGCGGGCGTTCCACCAGTACCGCTACGACGTCACGGCGGTCATCTACGGTCCGTACGGGACCCTGCTCGTCGACGTGGAGCGGGGCCTCTACGTCATGCGCGAGCAGGCGCCGACGGCTCCGGTGACCACCGCCGCGTAGACGACCGAGTGCTCCGGCTCATGGCCCTGCGGTCACCTCGTCACGGGATCACCGTCAGCGAGCGGTCACGACCGTGATGTAGCCGGTCGAGTACACGCTCGTCGCGCTGTTCGGTCCGAGCGTGACGGGTCCTGCCGGCACCTGCTTGGCGAACACGACGAAACCGGGCTGGGCCGTGTCGGTGGTCTTGATGGTCATGCTGGTACGGGCGAAGCCCTGCTGGTTCAACCACGCCGGCCACCAGTTGTCCACATTCGGTGCTCCACGACTATCCACGGCGACGTACACGGTGGCGTTGCGCGCGACATCGAAAGTCAGGTAGTCCGCCGGCGAAGTCATCCGCTTGTCGTCGCTGGAGCCGGGGATCAGCACTCCTCCGTCGAGCGGCCCCGGAATGCTCGAGATCTTGACTGTCCGGTCGACGAAGTGCTTGGCACCGACCTCTGCCGGGCGAACCTTGGACAGCTTCGACGGCTTGCCCACCCGGACGTCCGTGAGTGCGAGCACCGTCTGGGTGGGCCGCTTGCTCGGGGTGGCGGACCTGGCGGGCGGGCTGGACGGCCGTGGGGTGCTGCTCGGGGTGGTGGTGGCCCTCGGGGTCGAGTTCGGCGTCGGTGCCGGCGGCGGGCTGCTCGGAACGGTGGCGATCGACGTCGCGCTGGGTGATCTCGGCGGGTCGGTCGGGGTGTCGGTCCCGAACACGAGCACCGCGCCCACCAGGCTGAAGACCGCGACCAGCGCGACGACGACGCGCGTGATCGCGAGTCGTGACCACCGTCGCCACGGCGGGGGCGGCACGTCCGCCGGGGGTTTGGGCCCGGGGGGACCGCTGACCGGGCTGACCGGTGTGACCGGCGTGACCGACTTGGCTGGCGGGGCTGGCGGCTGCGCCCGGTGCTTCGCGCTACGCCTGCCCTTGGACGTCAGCACGGCCGTGGCTGCGGCTGCGAATGCAGCCGCGGTTCTGGGTGCTGCGGCTGCGGGCGCGTCGCTGTCACGGCCGACTGTCGCGGGTGGAGCCTCGGTCCGGGCCGGCGCCGCGACGGCCAGCGCGGCCGGCGGCGCGGCGGGCTCGGGCCGCCGGGGTGCCGGGATGGCCCGTGCCGCCGGGCGGGGAGCGGCGCTGAGCATCGCGGCGCCCAGCGCGACCGCGTGCTTCGGATGGGTATTGATCATGATCGGTCGCCGCAGGGTGTCCCGCAGCATCCGGTTGACCAGGGGGATCTGGGACGATCCGCCGACCAGGAGCACGGCGGTGAGGTCCTGCAGGGTGATGCCGGCGGCGGTCAGGGTCCGCCGGAACGTCTCGATGGTGGTCTCCACGGGCGGCGTGATCATCTGCTCGAACGCTTCCCGCGTCACGGTCACGTGCCGGACCGACTCGGGCAGCGGCACCCGGATCTCGGCCTTCTCGTGGCTGGACAGGGCCTCCTTCGCGAGCATGCAGTTGCGCTGGAGAGTGGCCAGGATGGACGTGGTGCCGGGATCGGCCGGGTCCAGCGCGGTGACCGCTCCGTCCAGTTGACGGTCGACGTGGTCCACAAGCGCCTGGTCGAAGTCGGCGCCGCCGAGCCATTCGATGCCCTCGGGGGTACCGACGATCTCCAGTCCGTCTCGGCCGTTACGGACCACCGCACTGTCGAATGTGCCTCCACCCAGGTCGTAGACCGCCAGCAGGCCGTCCGGGGGCAGTGGCTGGGTGGAGCAGTAGTAGGTGGCAGCGGCGACCGGTTCCGTGGTGGTGACGACGGTCGGGCCGTTCGACCCGGCTGCGGTGCCCGGCTCGTCGTCCGGGCGGGACAGACCGGCCAGGTGCGGGATGGCGGCGAACTGTTCGCGCCGGTACGGGCCCCACACCGCCGGGTGGGTCAGCACGATCCGCTCGGGCGGGCCGCCCTGGGCCTGGCTGACGGTGTCCACCACGGAACGGAGCAGACCGGCCATCAGAGCGGTGGGGGAGTACGGCGCCCCGTCCAGGATCACCGGGGTGGGGTCACCGAGGCGGCGCTTGAACTCCCGCGTCGTCCGGCCGGGGTCCTGGAGACCGAGGCGGTCGGCCGCCTCACCGGTCAGCAGCGTGCCCTTCTCGTCGAGGAAGGCGACGGACGGGGTGACGAGTGCCTGCCCGGCCAGCGGCACCATGTTCACGGTCCCGGCGGAGGCGACGGCAGCGGCGGTAAAGCTGGTGCCCAGGTCGATACCCACGCTGTACATACTCAGGGTCCCCCTCGCCGAGCCCGCTACCACGCACACGTCATAGTCGGCCGCAACAGCGCCACCACGATACGTCGCTGTCTCTGGGGATCACAAGATCGTCGGCCCGACAGCCGTTGCCGCTGGCGACGACGCCCACCGCCGCCCACCGGATCCTGGTGCCCCGCGAACTGCAACGACCACGGACCGGTGGGGTTCGTGGTCGTTGCCGTCGCAGTTTATGCGGTGTTGCCATTGGCGACAACCAGCAGCTCTGGCGGCGTCGCGCAGTTGTGTGAGGTGCCCCCGGCAGGATTCGAACCTGCGCCCCCGCCTCCGGAGGGCGGTGCTCTATCCCCTGAGCTACGGGGGCTCAGCGACCGGGAAAGAGTAGCAAACGCTCCCGGGAACCGCCGAATCGGTATCGGACGATCCGTCCGCTGGCCGGTGTGTCGGCACGTCGTACCTGGTGAAACGCGGTGTCCGGGCGGCCTGCGCCAGCCCGCCGTCGGCGGCGTCGAGGGGCGGGTCGGTCCGACGGAAGGCCGCGGCCTCCCGCCCCGGCGGAAGCTCGCAGTCTCCCGCCCCCGGCGGCGGGGGCGGGTCAGGCCGCTGGCCCGAGACGGCCGGACCGGGTGGCCGCGACGCGTCCACAGCTCGGCAGCGGGTGCAGCACGATCCGGCGGGGCAGTCGACGGGGCCACTCGTTCCTCGGCCAGGAGCCGTCCATGATCACGTGAACGGTCCGCTCCTCCGCGCCGCTGAGCCGGAGCACGAAGTCCCGGGGGAGCGGCGGGTCCACCGACGGTGTGGTGATCATGAAGCGGACCCGTCCCCGGGAGGAGACCGCGGAGACCACGTCCGCCGCCGGCATGGTGCCGCGCAGACGGACCCGGCCGAGCCAGTAGACCTCCGCCAGGTGCTCCTGGGCGGCCCGGGTGATCGCCGGGTACTCGGTGCGGACCCAGTGCTCCACCGCGCCGACGCAGAGCCCGCAGGCCCGTTCCCTCGGTTCCCGGGGGCCCAGCCCCCACGCCCGCAGGTACGCCCCGACCGCCCCGGTGTCCATGGACGGGTCGTACCGGCGTCGGATGAGGTCGGTGAGGCTCTGCCGTGTCCACAGCTCCTCGTCCAGGTCGAACTCGTCGGGGTGGACGCCCCGCAGGGCGTCGATCAGGTCGAGTTCCTGTTCGCGGCTGAGCGTTCCCGGCTCGCCCGCCCGCTGTCCGCGACGGACGGCTGCCACCGTCCCGTCACCGCCGATGGTGTGGCGTCGGCACCAACTGGTGACCGAGCGTCGTGCGTCTCTGAGTGCAACCCCCACGTCCTGCGCAACGACCCCGAATCACAACTGGTCACGATATGTGGGTAGAAAAACCTTGAACTAACCGAATCGGACAAAAGGTTCGCAGTTCGGGTGGTGTCGACGGGTGGGGCGGTGACCGGATGCCGGCCCCTGGGCGGTGCTCTCCCCTCCAACGACGATCGCCGCCCCGCCAGGCGGGACGGCGATCGTCGGAGCGTGGACGGGCGGCTCAGCCGCTCAGCCGCGCCAACGCGTTCTGCAGGTTGGTGAGGTCCTTCTGCTGGGTGTTCTTCATGGTGCGGGCGCTGCGCACGACGTCGGGTTCGTCGGAGACCTTCAGCACCGCGTCGATCATGTGCACCCCACCGATGTGGTGAGCCGTCATCAGCTCCAGGAAGAGGATGTCGAACTCCCGGCCCTGGGCGGCGCGGAGCCGGGCCATCTCCTCCGGGGTGGCCATGCCGGGCATCAGCCCGTTACGCACCATGTCGCCGCCGTCCGCGACCCAGGACATCTTGGGCTCGGAGCCGGTCGGATCGAGACCCCAGGACCGCAGCCAGGTCTGCATCGTGCCGATCTCGCCCTGCTGGCCGGTGGCGATGTCGCCGCCGATCTGGCGTACCTCGGGGTCGGTGCCCTGGTCGAACGCGATCAGACCCATCTCCACCGCCTGGGCGTGGTGGGTGGTCATGTCCCGCGCGAAACCGGCCTCCGCCGACGTGTCGCCGGGTCGGGTGATGCGGGGGGTGAGCAGGCCGCCGGTGTACCCGAGGAGGAGCCCGAGCACGACGGCGACGGCGAGTGCGACGGTGCCCCAGCGTCGCGCCGGGGCCGCGCCCGGTCCGCCGTCACCGGCGGCCGGGGCCGTGTTCTCCCTCGTGGTGGCGGTGGTCATCGGCTCAGCCCTGCGTCATCGGGTCGCCGAGGTCGCGCGGAGCGGTGCCGGTCGCGGTGATGCCCTGACCGCAGTTGGCGTTCGGGCCCTCGACCGAGGCGTTGATCCGCAGCGTCTTGATGAACTCGTCGATCCGGCTGTCGTCGGCGTTGTCGACCTTGAGCTGGTAGCCCCACGCCTGGAGAGAGATCGGCTTGTCCAGCCCCTGGAACGGGCTGAGCATGGTCTTCTCCTGGCCGCGCACCCGCTCGGCCAGCTTCTTGACCTGCTCGGCGGGCAGGTCGGGGCGGTAGGTGATCCAGATCGCGCCGTGCTCCAGGCTGTGCACCGCGTGCTCGTTGGAGATCGGCGCGTCGTAGACGTCACCCTGGCAGTTCTGCCAGGCGGCGTTGTGCGGCCCGGCGACCGGCGGGAGGACCGTGTACTGGATGGCGCCGGTCTGGTGGTTGCCGCCCTTGACCAGGTCCGGGTCGCTCTCCCGGAAGTTGCTGATGCCGTCGATGGCGGCGGCCCGCTCGTCCCACGGCTTGGCGCCGTTGAAGGCGGCCCAGCCGCCGTAGCCGATGATCGCGGCGGCCAGCACACCGACCGCGACGAAGAGCGCGATCGGACCCCACGAGCGCCCCTGGCTGACCTTCACCGGGGTGATCGGCTTCCGGGGACCCTTGCCACCCCCTGCTGGGCGGGCGGTGGCGGTCTTCCCGGCCGTTTTCGCGCCGGCCGTCTTCCCGCCGGACGCGGGCCTGCCGGCGGCCGGCTTCTTGCCGGTGCTGACCACGGACGGACGGCGCTGGTCGCCGCCCGGGGTGCTGATGCTCATGGTGCCTCGTCAGGTCGGTCGGTCAGGGGAAAGTGGCGGGCCGATGACGTTCAGGGTCGCCCACGAGTGACCGAGTCTACCCCCGATAACATGGATCGGTGACTCCCGCAGAACTCGCCGAGGTCGTCCTATCCGCTGCCCACGCCGTCTTCACCGACCGCGGGCTCGACCGCTCCGCTCTGCCCGAGCGGGCGGTGGTGGAGCGACCCCGTAACCCGGAGCACGGCGACTACGCCTCCACCCTGGCGCTCCAGCTCGCCAAGAAGGTCGGGCAGCCGCCGCGGGAGCTCGCCGCCGCCCTCGCCGAGCAGCTCGGCCGGGCCCCCGGGATCAAGTCGGTGGAGATCGCCGGTCCGGGCTTCCTGAACATCCGGCTCGACGCCGCCGCCGCCGGTGTGCTCGCCCGCTCGATCGTCCAGGCCGGTCCGGAGTACGGCCGCAGCGACCGGCTCGCCGGTGAGCGGATCAACCTGGAGTTCGTCTCGGCCAACCCGACCGGCCCGGTGCACATCGGCGGGGTCCGGTGGGCGGCGGTCGGTGACGCGCTGGCCCGGTTGCTGCGTGCCACCGGGGCCGACGTCGGCACCGAGTACTACTTCAACGACGCCGGCTCCCAGATCGACCGCTTCGCCCGGTCGCTGCTCGCTGCGGCGAAGGGCGAGCCGGCCCCGGAGGACGGCTACGGCGGGGCGTACATCGCCGAGATCGCCGCCGAGGTGCTCACCCGGCGGCCGGACGCGCTCGGCCTCGACGACGCGGCGGCCCAGGAGGTCTTCCGGGTCGAGGGCGTCGAGCTGATGTTCGCCGAGATCAAGTCGTCGCTGCGCGACTTCGGGGTCGAGTTCGACACCTACTTCAACGAGAAGTCGCTGCACGACCGGGGCGAGCTGGACCAGGCCCTGAACCGGCTGCGTGAGCAGGGTCACGTCTACGAGACCGAGGGTGCCGTCTGGTTGCGCACCACCGACTTCGGCGACGACAAGGACCGGGTGCTGCGCAAGTCCAACGGCGAGTGGACGTACTTCGCCGCCGACTGCGCGTACTACCTCGACAAGCGGGAGCGCGGCTTCGAGCGGGTCGTGATCATGCTCGGCGCCGACCACCACGGCTACATCGGGCGGATGAAGGCGATGTCCGCCTGCTTCGGCGACGACCCGGCCCGCAACCTGGAGATCCTCATCGGCCAGCTGGTCAACCTGGTCCGCGACGGCGCGCCGGTGCGGATGAGCAAGCGGGCCGGCACCGTGGTCACCCTGGAGGACCTGGTCGACGCGATCGGCGTGGACGCGGCCCGCTACGCGCTGGCCCGCTACTCCTCGGACTCGATGATCGACATCGACGTGGAGCTGTGGACCCGGGCCACCCGGGACAACCCGGTCTACTACGTGCAGTACGTCGCCGCCCGGACGGCCAGCGTCGGCCGCAACGCCGCCGAGGTGGGGCTCACCCGGGGCGACGCCGAGGCGTTCCGTCCCGAGCTGCTCGACCACGAGAAGGAGAACGAGCTGCTCAAGGCGCTCGCCGCCTTCCCCGCCGTGGTGGCCACCGCCGCCGAGCTGCGCGAGCCGCACCGGGTGGCCCGCTACCTGGAGGACCTGTCCGGGGCGTACCACCGGTTCTACGACAGCTGCCGGATCCTGCCGCGGGGTGACGAGGAGGTCACCGACCTGCACCGGGCCCGGCTCTGGCTCAACGACGCCACCCGCACGGTGATCGCCAACGGCCTGCACCTGCTCGGCGTCTCCGCCCCGGAGAGGATGTAACACCCATGCGAGCCCACTCGTCGCGAAGCGGGGACAGGTAGTGCGGGCCCACGAGGCCGGTGCGCTGCACGGCGACATCGGCAGCCGGGGGCCGGCGTGGCTGCGTACCCCGGTCGACGTCAACGCCCTGGTGCCGCAGCTCTGGCCGCGCAACGTGACGCGCGGCGCGGACGGCGCGCTGGCCGTCGCGGGCCTGGACGTCCGGACGGTCGCGGCCGAGTTCGGCACCCCGGTGTACGTCCTCGACGAGGACGACCTCCGGTCGCGCTGCCGCGACTTCCGCTCCGCCTTCGCCGACGAGGACGTCTACTACGCGGGCAAGGCGTTCCTCTGCCGGGCGGTGGTCCGGATGATCGCCGAGGAGGGCATGCACCTCGACGTCTGCACCGGCGGTGAGCTGGCGGTCGCGCTGGCCGCCGGCATGCCGCCGGAGCGGATCGGCTTCCACGGCAACAACAAGTCCGTGTCCGAGCTCACCCGGGCGCTGGACGCCGGGGTGGGCCGGATCATCCTCGACTCGTTCGACGAGATCGACCGGCTCACCGCCCTGGCCCGCGAGCGCGGGGTCCGGCCCCGGGTGCTGGTCCGGGTCACCGTCGGCGTGGAGGCGCACACCCACGAGTTCATCGCCACCGCCCACGAGGACCAGAAGTTCGGCTTCTCCCTCGCGGGCGGGGCCGCCGCCACGGCGGCCCTGCGGATCCTCGACGAGGACGTGCTGGAGCTGCGCGGCCTGCACTCGCACATCGGCTCGCAGATCTTCGACACCGACGGCTTCGAGGTCTCGGCCCGGCGGGTGCTCGGCCTCCAGGCGCAGATCCGCGACGCCCGGGGCGTGGAGCTGCCGGAGCTGGACCTCGGCGGCGGCTTCGGCATCGCGTACACCACCCAGGACGATCCGGCCGCGCCCCAGGAACTGGCCAAGCGGCTGCACCGGATCGTCGAGGCGGAGTGCCTGGTGCAGCGGCTGGCCGTGCCGCACCTGTCGATCGAGCCGGGCCGGGCGATCGTCGGCCCGGCGGTGTTCACGCTCTACGAGGTCGGCACGGTGAAGGACGTCGACGGGATCCGCACGTATGTCAGCGTCGACGGCGGGATGAGCGACAACATCCGGACCGCCCTCTACGACGCCTCGTACTCGGCGACGGTGGCCTCCCGGGCCTCGACCGCTCCACCGCTGCTCGCCCGCGTGGTGGGAAAGCATTGTGAGTCCGGGGACATCGTGGTGAAGGATGAATTCCTGCCCGCCGACGTGCAGCCCGGAGATCTTGTCGCGGTGCCCGGCACCGGTGCCTACTGCCGGAGCATGGCCAGCAACTACAACCACGTGCCCCGGCCGCCGGTCGTGGCCGTGCGTGACGGCCGGGCCCGGCTGATCGTCCGGCGGGAGACGGAAGCGGACCTGCTCGCATTGGATGTCGGATGACCTCACCCCTGCGCTTGGCGATACTCGGCTGCGGAACCGTCGGCAGCGAGGTGGTCCGGCTGCTGCACGAGCAGTCGGCCGACCTCGCGGCCCGGATCGGCGCGCCGCTGGAGATCGCCGGGATCGCCGTCCGCCGGCTCGGCCGGGACCGGGGCGACCTGCCGGTGGCTCCGGAACTCTTCACCACCGACGCGGTCGGCCTGGTCAAGTCCGAGGACGTCGACGTGGTGGTCGAGGTGGTCGGCGGCATCGAGCCGGCCCGGGGCTGGCTGGTCGACGCGTTGCGGGCCGGCAAGAGCGTGGTCACCGCCAACAAGGCGCTGCTCGCCGAGGACGGCGCGGCGCTGCACGACGCGGCGGCCGACGGCGGCGCGGACCTCTACTACGAGGCCGCCGTGGCCGGGGCCATCCCGCTGCTGCGCCCGCTGCGCGAGTCGCTGCACGGCGACCGGATCAACCGGGTCACCGGCATCGTCAACGGCACCACGAACTTCATCCTCTCCGCGATGGACGCCACCGGCGCCGGCTTCGCCGAGGCGTTGGAGGAGGCAACCGAACTCGGGTACGCCGAGGCCGACCCGACCGCCGACGTGGAGGGCTTCGACGCGGCGGCGAAGGCCGCGATCCTCGCCTCGTTGGCCTTCCACACCCGGGTCGGCGCGGCCGACGTGCACCGGGAGGGGATCACCGAGGTCACCGCCGCCGACGTGGCCAGCGCCAAGGCGATGGGCTGCACGATCAAGCTGCTCTGCATCGCGGCCCGGGGCGCCGACGCGACCGGCCGGGAGTCGGTCAGTGTCCGCGTGCACCCGGCGATGATCCCGCTCGGCCACCCGCTGGCCAGCGTCGGCGACGCGTACAACGCGGTCTTCGTCGAGGCGGAGGCGGCCGGGCCGCTGATGTTCTACGGCCGGGGAGCCGGCGGCGCGGCCACCGCGAGCGCCGTCCTCGGCGACGTGGTGGCGGTCTGCCGCAACCGGCTCGCCGGGGTGCGCGCGCCCAGCGAGTCCGCCTACGCCGACCTGGCGGTCCGGCCGATGGGGGAGGCGCTCACCCGGTACCACGTCAGCCTGGACGTGGCCGACAAGCCGGGTGTGCTGGCCGCCGTGGCCGGCGTCTTCGCCCGGCACGACGTGTCGATCGCCACGGTCCGGCAGGTGCCGGCCGGCGCCGAGCCCGCCGGCCGGGGCGCGGACGCGGTGCTGGTGATCGTGACGCACACCGCTCCGGACGCCGCGCTCGCCGCCACCGTCGAGGAGCTGCGCGGGCTGGACGCGGTCCGTTCGATCGCCAGCGTGCTGCGGGTCGAGGGCGGCGAGTGAACGACCAGCGCTCGGCGGACGTGACGGCGGTGTGGGTGGATGTGCCGTCGACGTCCGGGTCGCGCCGTCCGGGCCGGCGGTGGGCGGGCGGCCGGCGCCGGTAGGCGAGCCGGGCTCGGCCCGTCCCGTCAGGTGGTTATTCCCGGGTCCGCCCTCCCGCTGGCCGGGAGACTGGTCCAGGCTGGGCTGGTCCGGCGGGTCGACGCGGAACACGAGGAGAGCGATATGTGGCGGGGTCTGATCGAGGAGTACCGGGAACGACTGCCGGTCACCGACGCCACGCCCGTCGTCACCCTGCACGAGGGCAACACCCCGCTGCTGCCCGCGCCGGTGCTCTCCAGCCGGCTCGGCTGCGACGTCCACCTCAAGGTGGAGGGCGCCAACCCGACCGGCTCGTTCAAGGACCGGGGGATGACCCTCGCCGTCTCCAAGGCGATCGAGGCGGGCAACAAGGCGATCATCTGCGCCTCCACCGGCAACACCAGCGCCTCCGCCGCCGCGTACGCGGCCCGCGCCGGGCTGACCTGTGCGGTGCTGGTGCCGCAGGGCAAGATCGCCCTGGGCAAGCTGGCCCAGGCGCTGGTGCACGGCGCGAAGCTGCTCCAGGTGCAGGGCAACTTCGACGACTGCCTGTCGCTCGCCGCCAAGCTCGCCCAGGACTACCCGGTCGCGCTGGTCAACTCGGTCAACCCCGACCGGCTGCACGGGCAGAAGACCGCAGCCTTCGAGATCGTCGAGGCCCTCGGTGACGCCCCGGACATCCACTGCCTGCCGGTGGGCAACGCCGGCAACATCTCCGCCTACTGGATGGGCTACTCCGAGGAACTGGCCGCCGGCACCACCACCCGCGCCCCGAGGATGTACGGCTTCCAGGCCGCCGGCGCGGCCCCGATCGTCACCGGGCAGGTGGTGCACGAGCCGTCCACCATCGCCACCGCGATCCGGATCGGCAACCCGGCGAGCTGGACGAAGGCGGTCGACGCCCGGGACGACTCGGGCGGGCTGATCGCCGCGGTCTCCGACCGGGAGATCCTCAGCGCGTACCGGCTGCTCGCCCGGGAGGTCGGGGTCTTCGTCGAGCTGGGCAGCGCGGCCAGCGTGGCGGGGCTGCTCCAGCAGGCGGCGGCGGGCCGCGTGCCGGCCGGCTCCAGGGTCGTCTGCACCGTCACCGGGCACGGCCTGAAGGACCCGGAGTGGGCGATCTCCACCGCACCCGCCCCGATCACCATCGCCAACGACCCGCTCGCCGCGGCCCGCTCCCTCGACCTGGTCTGACCGTCCTCCACCCCGGGGCGGGAATTCGTCGACCCGGGGTGGAGATCCGGTCGACCCGGGATGGCAAAACCCTGGAAAAGAGCTGGTCACAGGCGGTTTCCTCACGGTGACCCCGGAGGTGGGAGCGTTACCTCGGTCGGGCAGACTAGCCGTACCGAGCCAACCCATACTCCAGGAGTGAGCCACGCCGATGTCGCTGCTCGCCAGATTGAGCCTCGCCAACCGAGGGCTGGTCGCCCTCATCGCGGTGGTGACCACGGCGTTCGGGTTGTTCGCCGTACCGTCGCTCAAGCAGCAACTCCTACCGTCGCTGGAGTTCCCGGCCGCCTTCGTGGTCGCGACCTATCCCGGCGCCGGTCCCGAGGTGGTCGAGTCCCAGGTCACCGAACCGATCGAGACCAGCCTCCAGGGCATCCCGGGGGTCGAGGAGATCACCTCCACCTCCCGTGAGGGTGCCGCCACCGTCGTCGTGCAGTACGAGTTCGGCTCGGACGTGGACGACATGGTCAACAAGATGCAGACCGCGGTGAACCGCATCCAGGGCCAACTGCCCGCAGACGTCGAGCCGCAGGTGCTCGCCGGCAGCACGGACGACCTGCCCGCCGTCGTGATCGCCGCCTCCGGCGGCGACGACCCGCGTGCCCTCGCGGACAAGCTGGAGAGCGCGGTCCTGCCCGAACTTAAGGCGGTCGAGGGGGTCCGTACCGTCGACCTGACCGGCACCCGCGACGACCTGCTGGTGATCACGCCGGACCCGGCCAAGCTGGCCGCCGCGCGGTTGCAGCCCACCGCGATCGGCACCGCGTTGCAGACCAACGGGGTCACCCTGCCGGCCGGCGCGGTGGTCGAGGGTGGACGTTCCCTGACCGTCCAGGTCGGCAAGCCGCTGGCCACCCTCGACGACCTGCGCGGCATCGTGCTGGCCCCGGGCGCGGCCCCGGTCCGCCTCGGCGACGTGGCCGCGGTCACCGAGCAGCTCGCGCCCCCCACCTCGGTCACCCGCACCAACGGGCAGGACAGCCTCGGCATCATGGTCACCGCCACCCCGGACGGCAACGCCGTGGAGATCTCCCACGAGATCCGGGACCGCCTCGCCGACCTGGCGGAGGCCTCCGGGGCGGAGCTGACCATCGTCTTCGACCAGGCGCCCTTCGTCGAGAAGTCGATCGAGTCGCTGACCACCGAAGGCCTGCTCGGCCTGGTCATGGCGGTCATCGTCATCCTGGTCTTCCTGGTCTCGGTACGCTCCACCCTGGTCACCTCGGTCTCCATCCCGCTGTCGGTACTGGTGGCCCTGCTGGCGCTCTGGAGCGGGGACTACTCGCTCAACCTGCTCACCCTCGGCGCGTTGACCATCGCGGTCGGCCGGGTGGTGGACGACTCGATCGTGGTGCTGGAGAACATCAAGCGCCACCTGGAGTACGGCGAGCCGAAACGTCAGGCGATCCTCACCGCGGTGCGCGAGGTGTCCGGCGCGGTGACCGCCTCGACCCTCACCACGGTCGCGGTGTTCGCCCCGATCGCCCTGGTCGGCGGTTTCGTCGGGCAGCTCTTCGCGCCGTTCGCGATCACCGTGACGGTGGCGCTGCTCGCCTCGCTGCTGGTCTCGCTGACCGTCATCCCGGTGCTGGCGTACTGGTTCCTCAAGCCGGCCGGCGACTCGGTGGACGTCGAGGCGGTCCGCCGTGAGGCCGAGGAGAAGGAACTGCGCAACCCGCTCCAGCGGGCGTACCTGCCGGTGATCGGGTTCGCCACCCGTCGGCGGTGGGCCACGGTGGCGATCGGCCTGGTGGTGCTCCTGGGCACCTTCGGGCTGGCCACCCGGCTGGAGACCAACTTCATCGACGACTCCGGCCAGGACACCCTGAACATCAGCCAGAAGCTGCCGGTGGGCACCGGGCTGGCCGGCACCGACGAGGCGGCCCGCAAGGTCGAGGCGGTGCTGGAACGGACCGAGGGCGTCGAGACGTACCAGGTCACCATCGGCGGTGGCGGCCTGCCCTGGGAGGGCGGCGGCGGCAACAGCACCGCCAGCTACGTCGTCGCGCTCGGCGGGGACACCGACACCGAGAAGCTCCAGGAGGACCTGCGCCGGGAGTTCGACGCGCTCGGCGAGGGCACCGGCGAGATCAGCTTCGGCGCCGCCCAGGGCGGCGCCTCGGCCAACCAGCTCGCGGTGGTCGTCCAGGCCAGTGACCCGGAGGTGCTCGCCCGCGCCGCCGAGGAGGCCCGGAAGGCCATGGCCGAGCTGGACGGCGTCGAGGACGTCTCGTCCAGCCTGGCCGAGCGGGTGCCCCGGATCGACGTCACCGTCGACCGGGTCGCCGCGGCCCGGGCCGGCCTGACCGAGGCGGCCGTCGGCCAGCTGGTCGGGCAGGCGTTCCGGGGCAGCCCGGTGGGCCGGGTGAACCTCGACAGCGGACAGCGTGACGTGGTGCTCCGGTTCGCCGCCGCTCCGCCGACCACCGTGGAGCAGCTCCGCCAGCTCCGGGTCGGCGCGGTGACCCTGGACGCCATCGCCGACGTCGAGCAGGTCGAGGGGCCGCAGCAGGTCACCCGGATCGACGGTGAGCGCAGCGTCACGGTCACCGGCACGGCGACCGGCTCCAACCTCGGCGCGACCACCGCGGCGTTGCAGCAGAAGCTGGACGGGATCGACGTGCCGGGGGCGACCCTGACCATCGGCGGGGTCAGCGCCGACCAGGCGGAGGCCTTCGCCGACCTCGGGCTGGCGGTGCTGGCCGCGATCGCGATCGTCTTCCTGATCATGGTGGCGACGTTCCGCAGCCTGGTGCAGCCGCTGATCCTGCTGGTGTCGATCCCGTTCGCGGCGACCGGCGCGATCGGACTGCTGCTGGTCACCGGCACCCCGATGGGCGTGCCGGCACTGATCGGCGTGCTGATGCTGGTCGGCATCGTGGTCACCAACGCGATCGTCCTGCTGGATCTGATCAACCAGTACCGGGACCAGGGGATGAGCGTCCGGGAGGCGGTCGTCGAGGGCGGCCGGCGGCGGCTGCGCCCGATCCTGATGACCGCGGTGGCGACCATCTTCGCCCTGCTGCCGATGGCGCTCGGCCTCACCGGCGAGGGCGGCTTCATCTCCCAGCCGCTGGCCATCGTGGTGATCGGTGGCCTGCTCAGCTCGACCCTGCTCACGCTGGTGCTGGTGCCGACGCTCTACACCATGGTGGAGGGCCGCAAGGAACGGAAGCAGGCCCGGCGGGCGGCCGGCGACAACACCGCCCCGGCCGGCGAGGAGCCGGCGGAGGTCGCCGCGCCCGAGCCGGCCACGGTCGCCGCCGGTCCGGCGTCGGCCACCGCGTCCGGGGACGACCCGGCCCGCCCGACGCCCTCGCCGGCGCTGGTCGACGGCACGGACCAGTTCGAGGTGCTGCGCCTGCCGAAGAGCCGGCACTCGCCGCTGCCCCCGCAGGAGTGATCCCGGTGTCCCCGGTACGGCCCACGGCCGTACCGGGGACACCCCACCCGCCGACGGTGGCCGGGCCGGGGACCTGCGCCCCACCGGCGTCGGCCGCGGCGGGTAGCGTGTGGGTACGTGGCGTCGACCCTCTCCGTCCTCAGCCGGAACCGGAACTTCCGCATCCTCTTCCTCGCCGAACTGGTGGTCTTCGGCGCGGACTGGTTCGTCATGGTGCCCCTGCTGGTGCTCCTGCCGGAGCTGACCGGCAGCGGGGTGTGGGGCGCGCTGGTGCTCGCCGTCGACACCGGGGTCGTGGCGCTCCTGCTGCCGTACACCGGCACCGTCGCCGACCGGTTCGACCGTCGGCGGATCCTCATGGCGGCGAACGGCGCCGCCCTGGTCGGCGCGCTGCTCCTGCTCGCCGTCCGCACCTCCGGCACGGCCTGGCTGGCCATGCTGGCGATCTCGGTGATCGCGGTGGCGAAGGCGTTCTACTCCCCGGCCGCGCAGGCCGCCCTGCCGAACGTCCTCGACCCGGACGAGCTGGCCGCCGGCAACGCCGTCGCCGGTTCCGCCTGGGGCACGATGACCGTGGTCGGGGCGTCCCTGGGCGGCCTGCTCAGCGCGGCCTTCGGCCCGTACGTCTGCTTCTGGGTGGCGGCGGTCGCCCTGGCGCTCGCCGCCGGCCTGACCGCGCTGATCCGCCGGCCGTTGCAGGCGCCCCGTGACCATGCCGAGCCGGCCCAGCGGACCTGGGCGGCGATCCGCGAGGCGCTGGCCTACATCGCCCACCGTCCCCGGGTGCTCGCCCTGGTGACCGTGAAGTCGGCGGTCGGCCTCGGCAACGGGGTGCTGACCGTCTTCCCCCTGCTGGCCGGTCTGTACGGGGTGGGCGCGGTCGGCACGGGCCTCCTCTTCGCCGTCCGGGGCGCGGGGGCGCTGGTCGGCCCGTTCCTGATGCGCCGGGTGCTGACCAACCGCCGCTGGCTGCTGACCGGCCTGGCGCTGTCCATGTCCGCCTACGGCCTCTCCTACGTCGGGGTCTCGTTGACCGGCTGGTTCCCGCTGGTCCTGGTGCTGGTCTTCGTGGCGCACTTCGCCGGGGGCAGCAACTGGGTGATGTCGAACTTCGCGCTCCAGGGCGAGGTGCCGGACCGGTTGCGCGGGCGGGTCTTCGCCACCGACATGATGCTGGCGACCCTGGCCATCTCGGTCAGTCAGCTGGTGGTGGCCGCGCTGATCGACAGCATCGACGAGCGGATCGTGCTGGCCGGCTGCGGGCTGACCACCCTCGTGTACGCGATCGGCTGGCGGATCGCCACCCGGCGGCTCTCGCTGACCGAGCAGGCCCCGGCGGTGGATCCGGTCACGTCCCGGTGAACCAGGGCCGTCCCGACCCCCCATCCGGCCGGCCGTCCTTCTAGCATCTAGCCGTGTCCCCGAATTTCGTCTCCGGTCCCGTCCGGGTCCGGGTCCCCGCGACCAGCGCCAACCTGGGGCCGGGCTTCGACGCGCTCGGCCTCGCGCTCGGTCTCCACGACGACGTGGCCGCCGAGGTGACCACCGGTGGTGTCCGGGTGGCGGTGACCGGCCAGGGCGCCGGCGAGCTGCCCGACGACGACCGGCACCTGGTGGTGCGCGCCATGCGTGTCGCCTTCGACGCCCTCGGTGGCCAACCCGCCGGGCTGGCCGTGGAGTGCGTCAACCGGATCCCGCAGGCCCGAGGGCTGGGCTCCTCCTCGGCGGCGATCGTCGCCGGGGTGCTGCTCGCCCGTGCGCTGGTCACGGACGGGTCGGAGCGCCTGGACGACGCCGGTGCGCTGCGGCTGGCCGCCGACATCGAGGGCCACCCGGACAACGTGGCGCCCTGCCTGCTCGGCGGCTTCACCGTGGCGTGGACCGAGCCGACCGGCGCGCGGGCGGTCTCGCTCGCCCCGGCGGCCGGTGTGAGCCCGACGGTGTTCGTACCGGACGAGCGGGGGCTGACCGCGACGGCGCGGGCGGCGTTGCCGGCGTCGGTGCCGCACGCGGACGCCGCGCTGACCGCCGGTCGGGCCGCGCTGCTGGTGCACGCGCTGACCGCCGACCCGGCGCTGCTGCTGCCGGCGACCGAGGACCGACTGCACCAGCACTATCGTGCCGAGGGGATGCCGGCAACGTTTGCGCTGGTCACGGCGTTGCGGGAGGCTGGTGTGGCGGCCGTGGTCAGTGGGGCGGGACCGACGGTGCTGGCGTTGACCGATCCCGGAGCGGGCTTCGAGCCGGGAACAGGATGGCACTCCTGGCGGTTACCAGTGGACAGCAGCGGTGCCCAGGTCAGTCGGGTAGACTGGGACACGCCGAGCGGGACCCTGTTGCCGCAGGTCGTATGAGTTGATTACGCTCTAGACTTAGCACAGCCGCGAAGCATGCGATCTTCCTGCGGGTCGGCGCACCCCCGAAGCTATCGGCGGTCAGCCCGTCTCACCCCTGCCTAGGCCCACGCCGTACCGCAGTTTCCGCAGGTCGCCGCAGACGGCGAGACCTACCCGCCGAAGTTGGTGGGTCGGGAAACCGACCGGCTGCTGTGTCACAGACTCCCGCGGCGCGTCACGCGACACGGGTGCACCGAGGCCGCCCGGCCACCTGAGCTCTTGACTCCGGGCGACCCCGGCCTATCGAGGGAAGGAATCCATTGAGCGACACCACCGACGTGACGTCGGATGTTTCCAACGTCGCTGGCGAAGCCACCACCGCCGCCGCCCCTGCCCGTCGTCGGCGGAGTGGGACCGGTCTGTCAGCGATGCTGCTGCCGGAGCTGCAGAGCCTGGCCGCGTCGCTCGGCATCTCCGGCACCGCACGCATGCGCAAGGTCGAGCTGATCAGCGCCATCACCGAGCGGCAGGGCGGGGCCGCCGCCGGGGCCCCTCGACCGCGTGCCGAGGTGGCGGCCGCAGCCGCCACGCCGGTCCGTGAGGAGGTCCGGGCGGAGGTGCGGGAGACCGCGGAGCCGGCGGCCGCACCGGCCGAGGCCGAGCCCCGGCCGCGTAGCCGGCGTAGCCGGGCCGCCGCGACCGCCGAACGCGCCGCGGCCACCGCTGCCGCCGCCCCGGCCGTCACCGAGGCGGAGCCGCGCGAGGTTGCCGCCCCGGAGGTCACCGAGCGTCCCGAACGGGCCGAGCGTGGCGAGCGCGTGGAGCGCGGCGAGCGGGCCGAGCGCAACGAGCGTGGTGACCGCGGTGAGCGGGCCGAGCGCGGTGAGCGGGCCGAGCGTGGCGAGCGGGCCGAGCGTGGCGAGCGGGCCGAGCGTGGGGACCGTAACGAGCGGGCCGAGCGCAACGAGCGTGGTGACCGCGGTGAGCGGGCCGAGCGTGGCGACCGTAACGAGCGCACGGAGCGGGGCGAGCGGGCCGACCGTAACGAGCGTGGCGAGCGGGCCGAGCGGGGCCAGCGCGGTGACCGGGACCGCGACACCGACACCGACGACGACGGCGAGGGCGGCGGCCGGCGCGGCCGGCGCAGCCGGTTCCGGGACCGTCGTCGGGGCCGTGGCGAGCGCAACGAGACCGGCGGTGACACCGGCGGCGGGCGTGAGCCCCAGGTCAGCGAGGACGACGTGCTCGTCCCGGTGGCCGGCATCATCGACGTGCTGGACAACTACGCCTTCGTCCGGACCACCGGCTACCTGGCCGGCCCGAACGACGTGTACGTCTCGATGTCCCAGGTCAAGAAGTACGGCCTGCGGCGCGGTGACGCCATCACCGGTGCGGTGCGCGCGGCGCGTGACGGCGAGCAGCGGCGGGACAAGTACAACCCGCTGGTCCGGCTGGACTCGGTCAACGGGATGGAGCCGGAGGAGGCCCGCCGCCGTCCGGAGTTCTACAAGCTCACCCCGCTCTACCCGCAGGAGCGACTGCGGCTGGAGACCGAGCCGCACATCCTCACCACCCGGGTCATCGACCTGGTCACGCCGATCGGCAAGGGTCAGCGGGCGCTGATCATGTCGCCGCCGAAGGCCGGTAAGACCATGGTGTTGCAGGCGATCGCCAACGCGATCACCCACAACAACCCGGAGTGCCACCTGATGGTGGTGCTGATCGACGAGCGGCCCGAAGAGGTCACCGACATGCAGCGCTCGGTCAAGGGCGAGGTCGTGGCGGCCACCTTCGACCGTCCGCCGCAGGACCACACCACCGTCGCCGAGCTGGCGATCGAGCGGGCCAAGCGCCTGGTCGAGCTGGGGCACGACGTGGTCGTGCTGCTCGACTCGGTGACCCGGCTCGGCCGGTCGTACAACCTCGCGGCACCGGCCAGCGGCCGGATCATGTCGGGTGGTATCGACTCGACCGCGCTCTACCCGCCGAAGCGCTTCCTCGGCGCGGCGCGGAACATCGAGAACGGCGGCTCGCTGACCATCCTGGCCACCGCCCTGGTGGAGACCGGTTCCGTCATGGACACGGTCATCTTCGAGGAGTTCAAGGGCACCGGCAACGCGGAGCTGAAGCTGGACCGGAAGATCGCCGACAAGCGGGTCTTCCCGGCCATCGACATCCACACCTCCGGCACCCGTAAGGAGGAGATCCTGCTCGCACCGGAGGAGCTGGCCATCAACCGCAAGCTCCGCAAGGTCCTGCACTCGCTGGACTCGCAGGCGGCGCTGGATCTGCTGCTGGACAAGCTCAAGCAGACCCGGACCAACATCGAGTTCCTGATGCAGATCGCCAAGTCGACGCCGGGCGAGTAACCCGGCGGGTACGCGAGAAAGGGGCACGGCCGTCCGCGGTCGGGCCCCTTTTCGCTGCTCAGGGGGAGAGCGTCGACTGAAGTTTTCCTTCGGTTGGTCGGCAGGGTATTGAAAGTTCTGTTCGTCGCGGGTTGACTGACGGCCATGCGTACCCGATCCGCCCGACTTGCCGGCGTGCTGTTGCTGACGCCGTTGCTCGGCCTGGCCGGTCCGCCCCCGGTCGTCGCCGCGCCGCCCGGGGCCGACACGGCCGCCGAGGACGTCCCCCGCGCCTCCTCCCATCCGACCTCGGTCACCACCCTGGCCGCCGCAGGCGTGGCGCCCGCCGACGGCCTGGAGACCGCGAAGACCACCCGCCCGGTCGCCCCCGGGCTCGATCTGACCTCCTTCGACCGCTACGACCAGCAGGGCTGGCTGCGCGCCGACGCGCTCACCGCCGACCTGACCGGCGACCTGAGCGTCGACTACGTCAACTCCGGCGCGGTCAGCCGGGCCGAGCCGCTGCGCGGCGCGGCGGACGCCTCCCGCGCGGTCGCCGCGGTCAACGGCGACTTCTTCGACATCAACAACTCCGGCGCCGCGCAGGGCATCGGCATCCGTAACGGCGAACTGATCCAGTCGCCGGTCGCCGGACACACCAACGCGGTGGCGGTCACCGCCGACGGGCTCGGCCGGGTGATCCAGGTGCACTTCGACGGCACCGCGACCCTGCCCGGTGGGCCGGTCACCCTGACCCAGTTCAACAACATGGTGCAGGGGAACGGCATCGGCGTCTTCACCGCGCTCTGGGGCTCGTACGACCGGGGCCGGGCGGTGGAGGGCGCGGCCCGGGTCACCGAGGTCGCCGTGGTCGACGGGCGGGTCGCCACCGTCGCCGACCGGGCCGGCAGCGGCCCGATCCCCGCCGGCACCACCATCCTGCTCGGCCGGGACGCCGGAGCGAACGCCCTCGCCGGCCTGCGGCCGGGCGACGCGGTGACCGTCGCCTACCGGCCCAAGCCGTCCGATGGCAGCACCCTGCACGCCGCCGTCGGCGGCGGCAACGTGCTGGTCCGCGACGGCGTGGTGCAGCAGATCGCGGACACCTCCCTCGCGCCGCGCACCTCCGTCGGGTTCACCGCCGACGGACGCAAGATGATCATGCTCACGGTGGACGGCCGGCAGGTCGACAGCCGGGGCGTCACCCAGACCGAGATGGGCCGGATGATGGCCGAACTCGGCGCGCACCACGCGCTCAACCTCGACGGCGGAGGCTCCTCGACGCTGCTCGCCCGGGAGCCCGGCGCGCCGACCGTGCAGGTGGAGAACAGCCCCTCCGACGGCACCGAGCGGGCCGTGCCGAACGGCCTGGCCGTCTACGCGCCCGAGGGCAGCGGCCGGCTCACCGGGTACTGGCTGGAGACCGCCGCCGACCCCACCGCCGCGCCGGGCGTTTCGCCGGTCCGGGGCGGCCGGCCGGACCGGGTCTTCCCCGGCCTGACCCGGCGGCTCACCGCCGCCGGCCACGACGAGACGTACGGCCCGGCGGCCGGCACGCCGCAGTGGCGCGCCAACCCGGCGGCTCAGGGCAAGGTCGACGCCGACGGTGTCTTCCGGGCCAGCCGTCCCGGCAGGACCACCGTCACCGCCTCGCGCGGCGCGGCCCGGGGCACGCTCGACCTCACCGTGCTCGGGCCGCTGGCCCGGATCGACTCCACCGTGGACCGGGTCGGCCTCGACGGCACCGGGGGCACCGGCACCTTCGGCGTGGTCGGTTACGACGCCGAGGGGAACACCGCGCCGATCGAGCCCGCCGACCTCTCCCTCGACTACGACCGCGACCTGCTGCGGATCACGCCCACCGCCGACGGCAACCTGACCGTCGCCGCGCTGCGCGACAGCGGATCCGCCCTGGTCACCGTCACCGTCGCCGGGCAGCGCACGATCGTGCCGGTGACCGTCGGCCTCACCGACGTGCCGGTCGCCGGCTTCGACGACGCGGCGAACTGGAAGTTCAGCGCCGCCCGCGCCACCGGCTCGGTCACGCCCGTGCCCGGCCGCACCGGCACCGGCCTGAAGATGTCGTACGACTTCGGCCAGTCCACCGGCACCCGGGCCGCGTACGCCGACCCGCCGGCCTGGATCCAGGTGCCCGGTCAGCCGCAGGCCTTCGGCATGTGGATCAAGGGCAACGGCACGGGGGAGTGGCCCAGCCTGCACCTGCACGACGCCCAGGACACCCAGCACGTGCTGCGTGGGCCGCTGGTCACCTGGACCGACTGGCGGTACGTCGAGTTCGCCGTGCCCGCCGGCGTGCAGTACCCGCTGCGGGTCCGCCGGTTCTACGTCGCCGAGACCAACGCCGCCGCGAAGTACACCAGCGAGGTGATCATCGACGACCTGGTGGCGAAGGTGTCGCCCACCGTCGACGTACCGGCCGAGCCGCACCGGACCGATCCGGTGGTGCTGCGCGACGGCACCGTGGCCGGGATGCCGTGGCGCTTCGCGGTCCTCTCCGACGCCCAGTTCGTCGCGGCGAACCCGGACAGCGACCTGGTCGCCCAGGCCCGCCGAACGCTGCGCGAGGTCAAGGCGGCGAAGCCGGACTTCCTCGTGATCAACGGGGACTTCGTGGACACCGCCTACCCGGCGGACTTCGCCCTGGCCAAGCGGATCCTCGACGAGGAGCTCGGCGGCGAACTGCCCTACTACTACGTGCCGGGCAACCACGAGATCATGGGCGCCCCGATCGCCAACTTCGAGGCGGTCTTCGGCGCGCCGTCGCGGGTCTTCGACCACCGGGGGACCCGTTTCGTCACGCTGAACAGCTCCACCGGAACCCTGCGCGGCGGCGGCTTCGACCAGGTCCGCGCCCTGCGGACCGCGCTGGACTCCGCGGCCGGTGACGAGCGGATCGGCTCGGTGGTCGTGCTGCACCACCACCCGCCGCGCGACCCCGGCCCGGCCAAGGCCAGCCAGCTCACCGACCGGAAGGAGGCGGCGCTGGTGGAGCAGTGGCTGGCCGACTTCCAGCACCGCACCGGCAAGGGCGCGCTCTTCGTCGGCGGCCACGTGGGCACGTTCCACGCCGACCGGATCGACGGGGTGCCCTTCCTGATCAACGGCAACGCCGGCAAGGGCCCGTCCAGCCCCGCCGACCAGGGCGGGTTCACCGGCTGGACGATGGTCGGGGTGGACCCGGTGACCCGACAGGAGGCCGAACGGGCCCGCCGTGACCCGCTGGTCGAGGGCCCGCGCTGGGTGGCCGCCGAGTTCCGGGCGCACGTCGACCGGCTCACCCTGGCCGCTCCGGACACCGTCGCGGTCGGCACCCCGGGGAAGGTCACCGCGACGATCACGCAGCCCGGTGGTCGTACCGTGCCGGTGGCTGCGCCGGTCAGCGCCGACTGGTCGGCCTCGCCGAGCGTCCTGGTCGGCGACGGCAAGGTCAAGCCCTGGCACGTGGCCCGCCTCGACCCGGCCACCGGCACGCTCACCGCGCTGCGACCCGCCGGCTCGGTGGTGCTCGCGGTGACCGTCAACGGCGTCCGGGCCGAGGCGACCGTGCGCCTCACGGCGGCCGTGTCCGAGGCGGCTCCCGCCGCCTGAGGTGTCTGCAGGGGCCCCCTGTTACCGCTTTTTGGGTAGCAGGGGGCCCCTGCTACCAACCAACCGACCAACCGAACAACCAACCAACCGAGCGCGCCGCCGACCCCGCCTCCGACCGTTGGCCGGCGGCGGGGTCAGGTGCGGTCGGGGCAGAGCAGGCCCAGACCACGGCAGGCGGGGTAGCCGGCCCGCGCCAGCGCCTGCGCCTGGGACTCCTCGGTCAGGTACGTCACGAACGACTCCGCCAGCGACGGCTGACCGGCCGGGTCGCGACGGTGGTAGACGTACTCGACGGTCCAGAACGGGTAGCCGTTGCCGGGGTCGTCCGGGTCGGCGGCCCGCCCGTCGATGGTGACCGACACCAACTGGTTGCGGGCCTTCAACGCGTCCGGAGTGCTGGCGTACCCGATGGCGCCGGGCAGTCTGCTCACCCGGTCCAGCACGTCCTCGGTGGTGCTGACCTCGCAGAGGGTCGGCTCCCGACCTCCGGGGCTGTCTGGCTGGGCGCAGTCGGTGGAGGTCAACGCCCCCTGGTTGCGGCCGAGCACGTACCGCTCGAAGGCGACCCGGCTGCCCGACTGGCTGCGCCGGCCGACGATCCTGATCGGCAGGTCGGCCAGGCCCGGACGGACCTCGGGCCAGCGCCGCGCCGTACCCTCGAAGATCTTCCGGAGGTCCGCCGCGCTGAGGTCGAGCGCAGCGGTGTGCCGCCCGACGACGCCCGGGTGCACCACGACGCTGAACTGGATCACGGCGAGCGGACGCCCCACGACCAGACCGGGATCCAGGCCCGGTTCCGGGCCGTCGGAGAAGGCCACCACGTCCCCGTCCGACTTCTGCAACTCCTCCACCCCCTGGCGGCTGCCGGTGAACGAGGACTCGATGGTGGAGTCGGCGCAGAACGCCTCGTACGAGCCGATGGCCTGCGCGGCGGCGGTGGCGAAGGCGCTGGACCCGACCGCCCGGAGCGTGCCGTCGACGCAGGTGGTCTCCCCGGCCGGCCCGCCGGGCAGGCCGAAGCCCACCGCGGCGAGGGCCCCGACGCAGAGCGAGGCCACCACGGCGGTACCGGCCCGCCAGTACCGGATGCGGTTCTTCTGCTCGTGCCGGGCGTCGACGACGTCACCGCCCTTGAGTACCCCACCGGCCCGGACGGTGTTGTCCGCGCTGTTCCCGCTGAGCAGGATCAGGAGCTTGAACCGGCTGCCCGCGTTGAGGTGCCGGTCGGGGACCACCACGCCGTGCTCGGTCGCCACGATGTGCGGGGCGAAGACCTCCTCCAGTGCCGGTGGCACGCCCTCGCTGACGTCGACGGTCCGGACGGTCCGCCCGCCGAAGTCGAACTTGAGCGGTAGCTGGTAGTCGGTCTCCGCGATGTCGTTGGTCCCGGTGTTCGAGATGCGGATGACCACCATGGACGGGTCCGGCACCGGTTCGCCGTTCCGGTCGAGCAGCCGGGTGATCTCCCCGGCGTCCGGCGGGTCGAAGCCCAACCGGGAGTTGAACGAGACGTGGTAGGAGAGCCGCTTGCGGGCCGCCCGGCGTGCCCGGATCTCCCGCCACACCTGCCACGAGACGGTGAGCAGCAGGACGAGCAGCACGGCGCCCACCGGCGTGTCCCCGCCGACGAGCGACCAGACCGCCCACTCTCTGATGGAACCGAGCACCGTGAGACCGCCCATCCGTCGACCGGAACCGTCGACCGGGGCAGGGCCCGGCCGGACGCGGGCGCGGGGGTCACCCGGCCGGGGCCCGTCCGACCGCGTCACCACCAGAGCGCACCGGGCAGATGAACCGTCGGTTACGACACGGGTGATCCTCCGATGTGGAGCCGATTAACAAGCGCTCCGTTCCGCCCGGATCCGGTCGATCCCGTCCCCGTCCCCGGGGGTGGGTCGGGGCGGTCCCGGTCAGAAGTTGCCCTCGGCGACCTGGAAGACGGTCAGACCCAGCTCGCGCCACATCCGGACCACCTGCATGCGGTCGTCGAAGACCCCGACGACCCGGTACCGGTCGCGCAGCTCGTGTTCGTAGATCTCACGTTTGACGACGGAGTCCTTCCGGTTGTCGCCCACCGCCCGCATGTGCAGCGCCAGGTACGGCACCCGGACGTGCCGGTCCAGCCAGGCCACCGTGTCGGCGCGGGCGGAGGCGTCCCGCCCGGAGCAGAACACCACCCCGTAGCCGGCCCCGTGCATCGCCCGGACCGCCGCGATGACCGCCTCGTTCGGCTCGTCCTCACCGACCCGGGTCATGTCGTACGGGCTGCGGGAGACGTTCAGGGCGACCGTGCCGTCGATGTCCACCAGGACGACCTCCGTCGGCTCCGGGGCCGGCGGACGCACCCGGGCCGGCCCGCCCGGCGGCACCTCGGGCACCGGCAGGGGCAACGGACGGTGGGCCAGGAAACGTTCGTGCAGGCGGCGGATGGCCTCCTCGCCGACCCGGTCCTCGGCTGGTCGTGCCGCGTCCCGCCGCAGGCACTCCTCCAGCGGGACGTCGGTGAAGTCGTGCACCTCGAAGCTGGCGCCGTACCGGCCGGCCAGCCGGGCCCACTCCCGTAGGGTGCGGGCGCGCAGGTTGGTGTCGTCCACGCAGACGTCGACCCGGGCCCGCAGCAGGGCCTCGACCTGCGCCCGCTGGGCGGTGGTGACCTGGGCCTCCGCCCACTGGGTGAAGAGCCGGGCACCGTGCAGCATGCGACGCAGGTCGTCCCGGTTGACCCGGACGACCGACGGCTGGAGCGTCCGGGCGAAGGTGGTCTTGCCGGAGGCCGGCAGCCCCCGGGTGGCGATGAGACGGGTCACCCGGTCACGGTAATGCTCCGGGCCGGGCCGGGAATGCGGGTGGTCCGGACCGTGTTGGGGGAGCTGTGCGGCCCGGTTTCCGGGTCGGCGGAAGCCCATGGCACACTGGTCAATCGGCCACCGGTTCCGGTTCACGCCCGATCCTGCGCAGGCACGACCCGCGCGGACGGCGACCCGGCGACCACCCACGAGAGGACCGAAGGCGACATGAAGCGCAACATCCACCCGGAGTACGTGACCACCGAGGTCACCTGCTCCTGCGGCAACTCCTTCACCACCCGCAGCACCGCCAAGGGCGGCTCGATCCACGTCGAGACGTGCAGCGCCTGCCACCCGTTCTACACGGGCAAGCAGCGGGTGCTCGACACCGCGGGTCGGGTCGCGAAGTTCCAGCAGAAGTACGCCAAGGTTCAGGCGAAGAAGGCCAAGTAGCCGTCCGTTCGACGCCCGCGTCCGGTTCACCACCGGGCGCGGGCGTCGTCCGTCTCTGCCCGATTCGCGCCGACCGCAGGGAGTACGAGCATGAGCAGTGAGCGCCTGGCGACCCTTCTCGACGAGTACGCCGAACTGGAGAAGCGGCTGGCCGACCCGGCCATCCACGCCGACCAGGGCACGGCGCGTCGGGTCGGGCGGCGTTACGCCGAACTGGTGCCGCTGCACAAGGCGGCCGGCGAGCTGGAGCAGGCCCGTTCCGACCTCGCCGCCGCGCGGGAGCTGGCCGCCGAGGACCCGTCCTTCGCGGCCGAGGCGGAGGCCATCGCGGCGACCCTGCCGGAGCTGGAGGAGCGCCTGGCGGAGCTGCTGATCCCGCGCGACCCGCACGACGCCAAGGACGTCATCGTCGAGATCAAGGCCGGCGAGGGCGGCGAGGAGTCCGCCCTGTTCGCCGGTGACCTGCTGCGGATGTACACCCGGTACGCCGAGCGGCACGGCTGGCTCACCGAGGTGCTGGACGCGCAGGATTCCGACCTGGGCGGGGTCAAGGACGTCTCGCTGGCGATCAAGACCAAGGGCGTCCCGGAGGGCGGCAACGGGGTCTGGTCCCGGCTCAAGTGGGAGGGCGGCGTGCACCGGGTGCAGCGTGTCCCGGTCACCGAGTCGCAGGGCCGCATCCACACCAGCGCCGCCGGCGTCCTGGTGCTGCCCGAGGCCGAGGAGGTCGACGTCACGATCGACCCGAACGAGCTGCGCATCGACGTCTTCCGCTCGTCCGGCCCGGGTGGCCAGTCGGTCAACACGACCGACTCGGCGGTCCGGATCACCCACGTGCCGACCGGGATCGTGGTCTCCTGCCAGAACGAGAAGTCGCAGTTGCAGAACCGGGAGCAGGCGATGCGGATCCTGCGGGCCCGGCTGCTCGCCGCCGCCCAGGAGCAGGCCGACGCCGCCGCCTCGGACGCCCGCAAGGCGCAGGTGCGCACCGTCGACCGGTCCGAGCGGATCCGCACGTACAACTTCCCGCAGAACCGGATCACCGACCACCGGATCGGCTACACCGCGTACAACCTGGACCTGGCCCTCGCCGGTGAGCTGGACGGCGTGCTCGACGCCCTCGCCGAGGCCGACCGGGCCGCCCGACTGGCCGGGGAACCGGAACTCGGTCGTCGCTGAGCGGGCGCGGCGAGCTGCCCGCCCGGGTGGTAGCAAGGGTCCCCTGTTACCGCTTTCTGCCGAGGAGGGGACCCCTGCAACCACCCCAGCGTCAGCGCCGGCACCACGTCAGGCGGAGGGCGGCGCGTCAGGGCGGGGGCGGTGCGGGGGTCAGCCGGGGTGGGAGCGGGACTTGGCGCGCAGCATCTGCTGGTCGGCGGCGTCGAAGGCGGCGCGGATGGCGTCCCGGCCCAGTGGTGTGGCCGCGTTGACCTCGGCGAAGCCGATGGTCACCCGGACCGGGGTGCCGGGGACCACGGACTCCCAGTCCTCGGTCCGGATCGCCGCGTCGATCCGGCGGGAGACCTCGGCGGCCTCCTCGATCCCGGTGCCGGCGAGCACCACCACGAACTCGTCCCCACCGTAGCGGGCCACGAAGTCGCCGCGCCGCATCACCCGGTTGATCACGCCCGCCACCCGTTGCAGCACCAGGTCGCCGGAGTGGTGGCCGTGCCGGGTGTTGACCGCCTTGAAGCCGTCCAGGTCGCAGACCCCGATGACCAGACGTTCGCCCCGGTTGACCATGCCGGCGATGTGCCGTTCCAGCCGACGGCGGTTGGGCAGCCCGGTCAGCGGGTCGGTCAGCGCCTCGCCCTCGAACCGGGCGGCCTCCCGCCGCATCTCCTCGTGGTCGATCCGGGCCGCGATGCCGTCGATGTAGACGTCCCGCAGCCGGTCGTTGCGCTGCGCGGCGAGGCGGAACGCCGTCCGGTCGGCCCGGTGCGCGCCGGCGTGGTCCCCGGCCGTGGCCAGCGCGATGCTGCGCAGCCGGGCCGATTCGGCCGCACCGAGGGTCTCGGTGGAGACCGAGGCGGTGTCCAGCCGGGCGACCGCCTCGGTCAGCCGGCCGTCGGCGATGGCCAGGCAGACCTGCCCGAGCTGTCGGAAGTCGCGGGCGCGGGCGCTGTCGCCACCGAACCCGAGCAGCCGGACCGGGTTGTTCTCGGGGTCGGTCTCCACCCGGTCGCCGAGGGCGGCCCGGCGGGCGACGGTGTAGCCGTACGCGGCGAGGCTGCTCGGGCGGAGCCGTCCGGCCCGCCCGGTACGCCGGAAGCGGTCCAGGTCGGCGGCGATGTCCCGGAGCACCCGCAGACAGCCGTCGCTGTCGCCGTTGTGGTCCAGGGCGACCGCGTTGCGCAGCCGGATGCCGGGTGCGGCGAACGTCTCCTCGGGGATGCCGGCGGCCAGCCCGAGCTGCCGCGCCTTCTCGATGGCGGTCAGCGCGTACCCGTGGAAGCTGAGGTAGGAGTACGTCATGGCCAGGTCGTGCCAGCCCCACGCGGTGTCCCGGTCGGGGTCGTCCACCGCGTCGAACATCCGGGCGGCCCGGACCAGGTGGGTGACGCACCGGTCGAGGGCGCCCTGGTGGTGCGCGGCCAGCGCGGCCAGCGCGTGCAGGTGCCCGTGCAGGTACGGCTCGGGAAGGTCCCGGACGGCGGTGGACGCCTCCTCGATGGCCCGGGTGAACTCGGCCGTCCGACCGAGGTTGATCAGCGCGGAGAGGCGCTGGACGCGGGCGTCGGCGCGGGCGAACGGGTCGGTGGTGGTGCGGATCACCTGGTCGAGGAGGACACACGCCTCGGCGGACCGGCTCGCCTCCTGCAGGTCGCGCGCCTTCGTGAGAGCGTCAACCTGGTCGGTGACCCGGTCGAGCCAACCCACCCGCAGCCTCCCGTCCGCGCCGGCTCCGGCGCCGCACCGTGGTCGCCGGTGACACCCTCGGCGAGCCGCGCCCGACAGCCGGCCGACGCCACCGGGGCGTGCCGGAGAAGGACGCGTCACAGTTCGGGGTGACGTGCGCGACGCTTCATGATTATGTCGTGACTGCCACGCCGCAACAGCCGTCCGAAGGGACGAACAACCGACACCCGTGCCCGCCGGTGCTCGCCCGGGTGACCCGGACCCTCGCCGGGGCGGGTGTCGACGCCCCCCGGGTCGAGGCGGAACTGCTCGCCGCCCACGTGCTCGGCGTGCCCCGGGGACGGCTGCTGCTGGTCGACGGCCTCACCGACGACCAGCTCGACCAACTGGCCGGTCTGGTGACGCGTCGGGCGGCCCGGGAGCCGTTGCAGCACCTGACCGGGACCGCCGGGTTCCGGCATCTGGAGCTCGCGGTCGGCCCGGGTGTCTTCGTACCCCGGCCGGAGACCGAACTGCTCGCCGGATGGGGGATCGACCGGGCCCGCCGGAGCGTCGAGCCGCTGGTGGTGGACCTGTGCAGCGGCTCCGGGGCGGTCGCGCTCGCGGTCGCCCAGGAGGTGCCGACGGCCCGGGTGGTGGCGGTCGAGCGGTCGGCGGCGGCCCTGGTTTGGCTGCGGCGCAACGCGACGGACCGGGCCGCCGCCGGGGACCGGCCGATCGAGGTGGTCGAGGCGGACGTCACCGCTCCCGGGCTGCTCGACGAGTTGGCCGGCCGGGTCGACGTGCTGCTCTGCAACCCGCCGTACGTGCCGGCCGGGACCGCCGTACCGCCGGAGGTGGCCGACGACCCGGCGGAGGCGGTCTTCGGCGGGGCGGACGGTCTGGCCGTGGTCCGGCCGGTGGTCGCGCGGGCGGCCCGGCTGCTGCGTCCGGGCGGCGCGCTGGCGGTCGAGCACGACGACACGCACGGCCGCGCGGTGCCCGACCTGATCACCGCCGACGGCCGGTTCGAGGCGGTCACCGGCCATGCCGACCTCGCCGGTCGCCCCCGCTTCACCACCGCGCTGCGCCGCCGCGACGACGCGTCGGGCCCGGCGTGGCAGACTGGCTCCTCGTGATGCTCTACGACTGCCGGTCGCTGGCCGATCGGGACCGCGGCATCGCCGCGGCGATCGAGGCCGTCAAGAATGGCGAACTGGTCGTCCTGCCGACCGACACGGTGTACGGGATCGGCGCGGACGCCTTCACCCCGTTCGCGGTGAAGGCGCTGCTGGACGCGAAGGGTCAGGGTCGGGCGGCGCCGCCGGTGCTGATCGGTTCCCGGCACACCCTGGACGGGCTGGTGTTCACCCTGCCCCGGGCGGCCCGCGACCTGGTCGAGGCGTTCTGGCCGGGGGCGCTGACGATCGTCGTGGAGCACTCGCCCAGCCTCCAGTGGGACCTGGGCGAGACCAACGGGGCGGTGGCCGTGCGGATGCCGCTGCACCCGGTGGCGCTGGAGGTGCTGCGGGAGACCGGCCCGATGGCGGTCTCCTCGGCGAACAAGACCGGCCAGCCGGCGGCGCTCACCGCCGAGCAGGCGCGGGACCAGCTCGGGTACGCGGTCCGCTCCTACCTGGAGGCCGGGCCCTGTCCGGACCCGGTGCCCAGCACGATCGTGGACCTCACCGGCGAGGTGCCGCAGCTGCTGCGCGAGGGGGCCATCTCGTTGACCGAGCTGCGCGACGTGGTGCCCGACATCGAGAGCCGGGTGGCGTAGGTGCCGCCCTTCACCGTCCTGCACGTCTGCATGGGGAACATCTGCCGGTCGCCGATGGCCGAACGCCTGCTGGTGCTGGCCGTCCGGGCGCGGCTCATCCGGCGCGCGCTCGACCCGGCACGCGCCGAGGAACTGCTCTTCAGCCACAGCGCCGGCACCGGCGGCTGGCACGTCGGGTCGGAGATGAACCCGCCGGCGGCCCGCCAGGTCGCCGCCCGGGGCGGGGACAGCGTCGGGTTCGCCGCCCGCCGGCTGCGGTCCGACCAGATCGACGCCGCCGACCTGGTGCTCACCGCCACCGCCGACCAGCAGGAGTACGTGGTGGCGCTGCGCCCGGACGCCGCCGCGCGGACCTTCGTGCTGGGCGAGTTCGGCCGGCTGCTCGGTGCGGTGGACGGCGCCGCCCTGCCTCCGGCCGAAGCGTCCCCGGAGGCCGTCTACGCCCGGGGGACGGCCCTGGTCGCGGCGGCCCACGCCGCGCGTGCGGGCGCCTCCGCGCTGCCCGGTGACGACCTGGACGATCCGTGGGGCCGGGGTGACCAGTGCTTCAGCCGGGTGGCCGACGAGATCGAGGAGACGGTGCAGCCGCTCGCGGCGGTCCTGCTGCCCTGATCTGACGCGTACTCTGCTGTGGTTTGCGGCTTTCTGCGAAATATCTGCTGATTTACCGAAAGGCCGGCTCCGGCCGGTCGGTCCGGGCCATTCTGAACGGGTCCCAGCCCAGCCTCTGCTCCGGGAGAGCTGATGACCCAGGCCCGTCTGCACAAGCTGCTGACCGTCGTGATCGCCGGCACGCTGGCCGGGCTGGTGCTCGCCACGGCGGCCCTGCCCCTCGCGCTTGTGCTGGGGCTCGGCTTCTCCACGCTCGCCGCCCCGTACTCGACGCTGCCCGAGCACCTGGTGACGCCCCCCACCGCGCAGCGGTCCACGCTCTACGCCGCCGACGGCACCACCCTGATCACCTCCTTCTACGAGGAGAACCGGGCCGACGTGCCGTTGACCGAGGTGGCCCCGGTGATGCGGAAGGCGATCGTCGCCGCCGAGGACTCCCGCTTCTACGACCACAGCGGCGTCGACCTGCGGGGCGTCGCCCGGGCGTTCACCGCCAACCAGGGTGGGCCGGTCCGGCAGGGCGCCTCGACGTTGACCATGCAGTACGTCCGGAACGTGCTGAGCAGCGACCCGACCCTGAGCGAGGCGCAGCGGAAGGCCGCCACCGAGATCAGCACCGCCCGCAAGATCCAGGAGATCCGGTACGCCCTGGCGCTCGAACGCCAGCTCGACAAGGACGAGATCCTCGGTCGCTACCTCAACATCGTCTACTTCGGCGCCGGGGCGTACGGCGTCGCGGCGGCCAGCCGGCGCTACTTCTCCAAGTCCCCGGCCGACCTCACCCTGGCCGAGGCGGCGCTGCTCGCCGGGCTGGTCCAGTCACCGCACACCGACGATCCGATCCACGGCGACGCCGACGCGGCGCTGAGCCGGCGGGGCTACGTGCTGGACCGGCTGGTGGAGACCGGCGCGGTCACGTCCGCCGAGGCCGACCGGGCCCGTGCGGAGGCCCTCGCCCTGAAGCCGAGCGTGGAACCCGACGACTGCGCGGCGGTGCCGAAGGACCGCAACGACTGGGCGTTCTTCTGCGACTACTTCACGGACTGGTGGAACGCGCAGCCGGCGTTCGGCACGTCGCCGGACGAGCGGCAGCGGACGTTGCGCCGGGGCGGCTTCCGGATCGTCAGCTCCCTCGACCCGACCGTGCAGCGTGAGACGCAGGATCGGGTGCTGGAGGTGTACGACGAGAACAGCCCCCACGCGCTGCCCACCGCCGTGGTGCAACCGGGCACCGGACGGGTCCTCGCCATGGCGGTCAACCGCAGGTACGGTCTCGGCCCCAACCCGGCCGGCCAGGAGAACCGCCCGTACACCGTCAACCAGCTCGTCGCCGGGGGAGACGACATCGTCGGCTACCAGGCCGGCTCGACCTTCAAGATCTTCGCCCTGCTGGCCGCGTTGGAAGCCGGGGCGCCCCTGGACACCCGCTACGACGCGCCGACCCGGATCGTCAGCCAGTGGCCGGCCTCGGGGCCGGCGAGCTGCGAAGGGCAGTGGTGCCCGGCGAACGCCAACCCGGCGTGGATGGATGGCGAGCGCACCATGTGGACCGCGTTCGGGCGGTCGGTGAACACGTACTTCGTCTGGCTGGCCGAGCGGGTCGGCGCGGACCGGGTGGTGGAGATGGCCGAGCGGCTCGGCATCGTGCTGCGGGCCGAGGACGACGCCAACCTGGCCCGGTACGGTGCCCGGAACTGGGGTCCGTTCGTGCTGGGCGTCGCGTCCACCACCCCGCTCGACCTGGCCACCGCCTACGCCACGGTGGCCGCCGAGGGGGTCCGCTGCACGCCGCTGCCGGTGAACACGATCGTCGACCACGCTGGCCGGCCCCTCGACGTCGCCCGGCCGGACTGCCGCCGGGTGCTGGACGTCGACGTGGCCCGCGCGGCGGCCGACGCGGCCCGCTGCCCGGTCGGTGACCAGTCGGCGTTCGGGCGCTGCGACGGCGCCACCGCCGACGGCCTGCGCGAGCGGCTGGGGCGGCCGGTGATCGGCAAGACCGGCAGCTCCGAGGGGTACGGCACGGAGACGGTGGTGGCCGCCACCCCGCAGCTCGTGGTCGCCACGATGGCCACCAACCCGGACGACCCCCGTGACCCGGCCGGCGAGGCGGTGCAGGCCAGGATGGTCGACCAGGTCGCCGACATCATGACCGCCGCCCTGCGGGACCAACCGGTCCGCGACTTCGCCCCACCGACCGAGGCGATCGCCCGGTGGGGCAACGCCGCACGCGCGGGGAACTAGCAGCGCCCGGCGCGGGCGACCTGCTCGGCGCCCCGGGCGATGTTGCGGGCCATGCCGCCGAAGACCACGGCGTGGAACGGGGCGACCGCCGCCCAGTAGGCGTGCCCGGCCAGTCCGCGCGGAAGGAACACGGCGCGTTGGACGTACCGGCTGCCGCCGTCGTCGGTCGGTTCGACGCGCATCTCCAGCCAGGCCCGGCCGGGCAGGCGCATCTCCGCCCGCAGCCGCAGCAGTTCACCCCGGACGATCTCCTCGACCCGCCAGAAGTCGAGCGCCTCGCCGACGTGGAGCCGATGCGGGTGACGCCGGCCCCGGCGCAGCCCCACCCCGCCGACCAGCCGGTCCAACCAGCCCCGCACCGACCAGGCGAGCGGGAAGGAGTACCACCCGTGGTCGCCGCCCACTCCCTCGACCACCCGCCAGAGCGCGTCCGGCGGCGCGGCGACCCGACGGGACCGCAGGTCCGTGTAGACCGACCCGCCGGACCACTGCGGGTCGCTGGGCAGCGGCTCGGCCGGCGCGTCCGGCCCGCTCGCGGTGGACCAGCGCGTCTCCACCTCGGCGTCGCGGACCCGGGCCAGGGCCAGCCGGACCGCGTCGTCGAAGCCGGTCAGCCCGCCGGGTGGGTCGGGGACGTAGCGCGCGATGTCGTGTTCGTGCGCCACCGCCTCGTGGACCAGGCTCTCCACCAGCGGCCGGGCGATCCGGTTCGGCACCGGGGTGACCAGGCCCACCCAGTGCGACGAGAGCGACGGGGTCAGCGGCCGGACGGGCAGGACGATCCGGCGGCGCAGCCCGGCCACGGCGGCGTACCGCTGCATCATCTCGGTGAAGGTGAGCACGTCCGGCCCGCCGACGTCGAAGGCCCGGTCGACCTCCGGCGGCAGGTCGGCGGCGGCGACCAGGTAGCGCAGCACGTCCCGGACCGCGATCGGCTGGATCCGGTTGCGCACCCAGCGCGGGGTGACCATGACCGGCAGCCGCTCGGTGAGGTGCCGCAACATCTCGAACGACGCCGAACCGGACCCGATGATCACCGCCGCCCGGAGCACCACGGTCGGCACGCCGCTGGCCAGCAGGATCCGTCCCACCTCGCTGCGGGAGCGCAGGTGGGGGGAGGGGCGGGCGTCCGCCGCCGGCTCCGGCCCGCCCAGGTACACGATCCGGCGTACGCCCGCCGCGCGGGCCGCCCGGGCGAAGTTGGTCGTCGCCTCCCGGTCGGCGGCCTCGAACCCGGCCTGCCCGAGCGAGTGCACCAGGTGGTAGGCGACGTCGACGTCCGCGAACGCGGCCGGCAGCGTCTCCGGTCTCCGCAGGTCGCCCTCGACCACCTCGACCCGCGCCGCCCACGGCACGTCCCGCAGTCGCCGGGCGGACCGGGCCAGGCAGCGCACGGTGTGACCCTGGGCGAGCAGCCGCGGCGCGAGCCGCCCGCCGACGTACCCGGTGGCACCGGTGACCAGGCATCTCATGGGCTCCAGTCTGCGGCCCCATAGACTCTGGCGTTGTGGACAACGCGACGCCCACCTTCTGGGGGCCGGATTTCGACCAGCTCAGGGCCACCGACCCGGAGATCGCGTCGGTGGTGCTCGGCGAGCTGGACCGGCTGCGCGGCGGCCTCCAGCTGATCGCCAGTGAGAACCTCACCTCGCCGGCGGTGCTCGCCGCGCTCGGCTCGACGCTGACCAACAAGTACGCCGAGGGCTACCCCGGCCGCCGCTACTACGGCGGCTGCGCCGAGGTGGACCGGGCCGAGGAGATCGGCATCGCCCGGGCACGGGAGCTGTTCGGCGCGGAGCACGCCAACCTCCAGCCGCACTCCGGGGCGAGCGCCAACCTGGCCGCGTACGCCGCCCTGGTCCAGCCGGGCGACACCGTGCTGGCGATGGACCTGCCGCACGGCGGTCACCTCACCCACGGCAGCCGGGTCAACTTCTCCGGCAAGTGGTTCGCCACGGTCGGCTACACCGTCCGGCCGGACACCGAGCTGATCGACTACGACGAGGTGCGGGAACTGGCCCTCGCCCACCGCCCGAAGATGATCATCTGCGGCGCGACCGCGTACCCCCGCCTGATCGACTTCGCCCGCTTCCGGGAGATCGCCGACGAGGTCGGGGCGTACCTCATGGTGGACGCCGCCCACTTCATCGGCCTGGTCGCCGGGGAGGCCGTGCCCTCCCCGGTGCCATACGCCGACGTGGTCTGCGCGACCACGCACAAGGTGCTGCGCGGCCCCCGCGGCGGCATGATCCTCTGCCGGGAGTCGCTGGCCGCCCGGATCGACAAGGCGGTCTTCCCGTTCACCCAGGGCGGGCCGCTGATGCACGCCGTCGCGGCCAAGGCCGTCGCGCTGCGCGAGGCCGCCCAGCCGGAGTTCCGGGCATACGCCGAGCAGGTGGTCCGCAACGCGCGGGCGCTCGCCGACGGGCTGGCCGCCGAGGGGATGCGGCCGGTCTCCGGTGGCACCGACACCCATCTCGCCCTGGTCGACCTGCGCCCGGTCGGGGTGACCGGGGCCGAGGCGGAGGCCCGCTGCGACGCCGCCGGCATCACCCTGAACAAGAACGCCATCCCGTACGACCCGCAGAAGCCGACGGTCGCCTCCGGCATCCGGGTCGGCACGCCCAGCGTGACCACCCAGGGCATGCGCGAGCCGCAGATGCGGCAGATCGCCGCGCTGACCGCCCGTGCGGTACGAACCGACCCCGGCGGGCCCGACGGGACGGCCGAGCTGACCAGGATCGCCGGCGAGGTCGCCGAGCTGGTCCGCGAGTTCCCGGCGTACCCCCGGTGATCCGGCAGCGACTGCGGCACCTGGTCCTGCCGCTGCTCAGTTCCGCGGGGTTGCTGGTGCTCGTCACCGGAGCCGGCTGGCTGGTCGACGGCGGCGTCGGCGCGGCCGGCGGGGCGGCCGGCGTGGCCCTGGTGACCTTCAGCTACGCGATGTCGAGCCTGGCCGTCGCCTGGGCCGACTCGGTGCACCCGAAGCTCGTGATGAGCGTCGGGCTGACCGCGTACGTCACCAAGTTCCTGTTGTTCGGAGTGGTGATGTTCGGCGTCGTCGACGCCGGCTGGGGCGGGATCCGGATGATGGCCATCGCCATGATCGTCGCGACCATCGGCTGGGTGTCCGTCCAGGTCTGGTGGACGTTCCGGGACCACCGTCCGCAGGTGAGCACCCCTGGTGACTGAATCCGGCTGTCGGGTTGCCGTCGCCACGCCGGGGATGGAGTTTCGTCAAGCGCGAGACAGGCGTAGCCTATCCGCCAGTCGAGGCTTCCCTGACCCACACGACCAGGTTGTGCGGGGGGTGACTCACAGCCTCGTTCGAGCGGCTGATACCGTTCGCTCCGTCATGGCCGACGACCGATCCGACAAACGTCCCGCACCCCAGGGTGTGGACGCGGGTTGGGCTGCGGTCGGTTACCTGCTCGGCGGCATGGCCGTCTGGGGCGGGGCCGGCTGGCTCGTCGACCGGTGGCTGGATCTTCCGAACGTCGGGTTGCTGATCGGACTGATCGGCGGCACGGCTGCGGGGGTCTACCTGACCATGAAGAGGCTGGGCGCCTGACCATGCCCGACCGACGGAGGGTTCGAGTTGACTGAGCTGCCGACCTATGCCGCCGCGGACATCCGGGCGGCGGAGTTCCCCCCCGGCGTTGACAGCTTCAACTACCGCAGCCTGATTCCCGGCTTCGAGGGGACGGCCTGGGAGCCGGCCTTCACCAAGATCGCCCTGCTGGTCTGGGTCGCGGCCGCGATCGCCATTCTCTTCTTCCTGATCAGCTACCGGAACCCGCAGCTGGTCCCGACGAAGCGGCAGTGGATGGCCGAGTCGGTCTACGGCCTGGCCCGGGACAACATCGCCAAGGACATCATCGGGCACCAGGGCGTGCGCTTCGCGCCGTACCTCGCCTCGCTCTTCGTCTTCATCCTGCTGCTGAACATCTGGGGCATCTTCCCGTTCGCGCAGATCTCGCCGAGCTCGCACATCGCCTTCCCGATTGTCCTGGCCGCCTCCAGCTGGCTGGTCTACGTCGGGGTCGGCATCCGCAAGCACGGCTTCTTCGGCTACATCAAGGCCAGCTGCTGGGTCAGCGGCGCACCGCTCTGGGTCCAGCCGATCCTGGTGCCGATCGAGTTCGTGTCGAACCTGGTGCTGCGCCCGGTCACCCTCGCGGTCCGGTTGTTCGCCAACATGTTCGCCGGCCACATGATCCTGCTGGTCTTCACCCTCGGCGGCGTCGCGCTGCTCAACGCGGAGTCGATCTTCATCAAGCCGGTCGCCCTGCTCAGCTGGGCCATGGCGATCCTGATGACGTTCTTCGAGCTGGGCATCCTGATCCTGCAGGCGTACGTGTTCACCCTGCTGACCGCGACCTACCTGCAGTCCTCGCTCGCCGACGACCACTGAGGCGTCGACGCGCACCGCTCCATCCCCCCGAGAACGACAACTGAAAAGTTCACCTAGTCGAACGCGTGACGGTCACGCGTTCCCCGCAGGAGGAAACCAACCATGTTCCTGGCCGAGATCTCAGGCAACGTCAACGTCATCGGCTATGGCATCGCGGCGCTCGGCCCGGGCATCGGTGTGGGTCTGGTGTTCGCCGCCTACATCCAGGCGACCGCCCGCCAGCCGGAGAGCGCCGGCCTGACCCGGGTCTACATGTTCATGGGCTTCGCCGTGGTCGAGGCGCTGGCCCTGCTCGGTCTGGTCCTCGCGTTCGCCCTCCAGGGCTGAGTCCCAGCCAGCGTTCAGCTGACCCGGCCGGCCCTCGTTGGTCGGCCGCCGGCGAAGGGGAGTGTCCATGTACCTAGCAGCGGAAGAGGGCGGGAACATCCTGCTCCCGCCCCTGGCTGAGATCATCGTCGGTCTCGTCGCGTTCGGCCTCGTCCTCTGGGTCCTGAGCAAGTTCGTCTTCCCCCGTATGGAAGCGATGTACCAGGCCCGGGTCGACGCCATCGAGGGTGGCATCAAGCGTGCCGAGGCCGCCCAGGCCGAGGCGAACCAGCTCCTTGAGCAGTACCGCGCGCAGCTCGCGGAGGCGCGCACCGACGCTGCCAAGATCCGGGACGACGCCCGGGCCGACGCGGAGGGCATCCGGCAGGACGTCCTCGCCAAGGCGCGGGAGGAGTCCGACCGGATCATCGCGGCCGGCAAGGAGCAGCTCGCCGCCGAGCGGGCCACCATCGTGCGCGAGCTGCGTACCGAGGTCGGCACCATCGCGGTCGAGCTGGCCAGCAAGATCGTCGGGGAGTCGCTGGCCGACGAGGCCCGTCGCAAGGGCACCGTCGAGCGGTTCCTCACCGACCTCGAGAGCACGGGGGCCCGCTGATGCAGGCCGCCAGCCGGGAGTCGTACCGCGCCGCCGTCGAGCACCTGACGACGCACACGCGCGGCGCGCAGCCGGACGCCGTGGTCGCCACCGCGAACGACCTGCTCGCCGTGGCGGGTCTGCTGCGGCGGGAGCCCCGGCTGCGCCGGGCGCTCTCCGAGCCGGCCCGGTCCGGCGCGGACCGGGCCGGGCTCCTCGGCGACATGCTGCGGGGCAAGATCGACGCGGCCGCCCTCGACCTGCTGGCCACCCTGGTCTCCGGCCGCTGGTCGGCACCGTCGGAACTGCTCGACGGCGCCGAGCGGCTCGGGGTGGAGGCGCTGCTCGCCAGCGCCGACGCCGCCGGTGACCTGGGCGAGGTCGAGGACGAGCTGTTCCGCTTCGGTCAGGTCGTCGCCGCCGAGCCGGCGCTCGCCGCAGCGCTGGGCGACGCGACGGCCCCGGTCGAGCAGCGGGCCGCCCTGGCCCGGGACCTGCTCGCCGGCAAGGCCCGCCCGATTACCGTCCGCCTCGTCGAGGTGGCGCTGAGCGGGTTCGGCGGGCGCTCCCTGGCCGGCTCGCTCAGCCGGTTGGTCGAGCTGGTCGGCGAGCGTCGCGACCGGCAGATCGCCTACGTGACCGTGGCCGCCCCGTTGACCGAGGACGAGGAGCGCCGACTGGGTGCCCGCCTCGCCGCGATATACGGTCGGGAGGTCTCCGTCAAGCAGACGGTGGATCCCGGAGTCCTCGGTGGGGCGAGCGTGCGGGTCGGCTCCGACCTGTACGACGGCACCGTCCTGCGCCGCCTCAACGAGACCCGCAACGCGCTCGCGAAGCGCTGACCAGCCCAACCGCTCAGCGCCCTGAATGACATACGCCATTCGGACCGGTCGGTACTAGGTATCCCGGGCCCCTGATACTTAAGGAAGCAGAGGATGGCCGAGCTGACCATCTCGACGGAGGAGATCCGCGGCGCCCTGGAGCGCTACGTCTCCTCCTACTCGCCCGACGTCTCCCGCGAGGAGGTCGGCACCGTCGCCGACACCGGTGACGGCATCGCCCACGTCGAGGGCCTCCCCTCGACCATGACCAACGAGCTCCTGGAGTTCGAGGACGGCACGCTCGGCGTGGCGCTGAACCTCGACGTCCGGGAGATCGGTGTCGTCGTCCTCGGCGACTCCGCCAAGCTCGAGGAGGGGCAGCGCGTCAAGCGCACCGGCCGGGTGCTCTCGGTGCCGGTCGGCGACGCCTTCCTCGGCCGCGTGGTCAACGCCCTGGGCCAGCCGATCGACGGCCTCGGCGACATCGCCAACGAGGGCTTCCGTGAGCTGGAGCTCCAGGCCCCGAACGTGATGTCCCGGCAGTCGGTGGAGGAGCCGCTCCAGACCGGTATCAAGGCGGTCGACGCCATGACGCCGATCGGTCGGGGCCAGCGGCAGCTGATCATCGGTGACCGGAAGACCGGCAAGACCACGGTCGCCCTGGACACCATCCTCAACCAGCGGGACAACTGGCGCACCGGCGACCCGAAGAAGCAGGTCCGCTGCATCTACGTCGCCATCGGGCAGAAGGCCTCCACGATCGCCTCGATCAAGGGCATCCTGGAGGAGGCGGGCGCGATGGAGTACACCACCATCGTCGCGTCGCCCGCCTCCGACCCGGCCGGCTTCAAGTACCTCGCCCCCTACACCGGCTCGTCCATCGGGCAGCACTGGATGTACGGCGGCAAGCACGTCCTGATCGTCTTCGACGACCTGAGCAAGCAGGCCGAGGCCTACCGCGCGGTCTCGCTGCTGCTGCGCCGCCCGCCGGGCCGTGAGGCGTACCCGGGTGACGTCTTCTACCTGCACTCCCGGCTGCTGGAGCGCTGCGCGAAGCTCTCCGACGAGCTGGGTGGCGGCTCGATGACCGGTCTGCCGATCATCGAGACGAAGGCCAACGACATCTCGGCCTTCATCCCGACCAACGTCATCTCGATCACCGACGGTCAGATCTTCCTCGAGACCGACCTGTTCAACCAGGGCGTCCGCCCGGCGATCAACGTCGGTACCTCGGTCTCCCGGGTGGGTGGCGCCGCGCAGGTCAAGCCGATGAAGAAGGTCGCCGGCTCGCTGCGGCTCAACCTGGCGCAGTACCGCGAGCTGGAGGCGTTCGCCGCCTTCGCCTCCGACCTGGACCGGGCCTCCCGGGCCCAGCTGGAGCGCGGTGCCCGCCTGGTCGAGCTGCTCAAGCAGCCGAACTACTCGCCGTACGCGGTGCAGGAGCAGGTCGTCTCGGTCTGGGCCGGCACCGAGGGCAAGCTGGACGACGTCCCGGTCGGCGAGATCCGCCGCTTCGAGTCGGAGTTCCTCCAGCACCTGCGGCACCGGCACGAGGGTGTCCTGGCCGGCATCGCCGACAACAAGTGGGACGACGAGATCATCGGTTCGCTCGACCGGGCTATCAGCGAGTTCAAGCAGTCCTTCCTCAGCAAGGCGGACGAGCCCCGGATCAACGAGGCCCCGGCCAAGCCGATGGAGGGCGAGGTGGACCGCGAGAAGGTCACCCGCTACAGCGGCGACGACGTCGAGAAGCAGTAGGGCTGACTCATGGCGGCCCAGGTACGCGTTCTTCGTCAACGGATCCGCTCGGCGAAGGGGATGAAGAAGATCACCAAGGCGATGGAGCTCGTGGCCACGAGCCGCATCGCCAAGGCCCAGACCCGGGTGGCGGCATCCCTGCCGTACGCCCAGGCCATCACCGGCGTGCTCACGGCGCTGGCCTCCAACGCGCGGATCGACCACCCGCTGCTCACCCCGCGTGAGCGGGTGCGGCGGGCGGGCGTCCTGCTGGTGACCTCCGACCGGGGCCTGGCCGGCGGTTACAGCTCCAACGCGATCAAGATGGCGGAGTCGCTGGTCGCCCGGTTGCAGGCCGAGGGCAAGGAGCCCGTGCTCTACGTCATCGGCCGCAAGGGCGTCGGCTTCTACAAGTTCCGTAACCGGCCGGTCGAGGCGAGCTGGACGGGCTTCTCGGAGCAGCCGGACTTCGCCTCCGCCCGCGAGGTGGGCGAGACCCTGATCCGGGCGTTCGCGGCCGGTGCGGACGACGTCGACGGCGGGGCCGGACCGGACGGCGTGCGCGGGGTGGACGAGCTGCACATCGTCTACACCGAGTTCAAGTCCCTCATCACCCAGGTCCCGGTGGCGAAGGTCATCGGTCCGATGCAGATCGAGGACCGGCCCCGGTCCGAGGGTCTGCTGCCGGCCTACGAGTTCGAGCCGGATGCGGAGGCGCTGCTCGACGCGCTGCTGCCGAAGTACATCAACACGCGGATCTACGCGGCGTTGCTGGAGTCGGCGGCGAGCGAGTCGGCGGCGCGGCGGCGGGCGATGAAGAGCGCCACCGACAACGCCGAAGAGATGATCGAGAAGTACACGCGGGAGATGAACTCGGCTCGTCAGGCCGGGATCACCCAGGAGATCAGCGAGATCGTCGGCGGCGCGAACGCGCTCGCCGCGTCGGGAAGTGAAGTGTGATGACTGCCCCAGTAGAGACCAAGACGGCCACGGGTCGCGTGGTCCGGGTCATCGGCCCGGTCGTCGACGCCGAGTTCCCGCGCGACGCCATGCCGGCCCTGTTCAACGCCCTGCACGTCGACGTGACGCTCTCCGGCGGCGAGAAGACGCTGACCCTGGAGGTCGCCCAGCACCTGGGTGACAACCTGGTCCGCGCGATCTCGATGCAGCCGACCGACGGCCTGGTCCGCGGTGCCGAGGTGCGCGACAGCGGCTCGCCGATCAAGGTGCCGGTGGGTGACGCGGTCAAGGGCCGGGTCTTCAACGCCATCGGCGAGTGCCTCAACCTGCCCGAGGGGGAGACCCTCCAGGCCGACGACCACTGGGTTATCCACCGCAAGGCCCCGGCCTTCGCGGACCTGGAGCCGAAGACCGAGATGCTGGAGACCGGCATCAAGGTCATCGACCTGCTCGCCCCGTACGTCAAGGGCGGCAAGATCGGCCTGTTCGGTGGCGCGGGCGTGGGCAAGACGGTGCTCATCCAGGAGATGATCACCCGGGTGGCCCGGAACTTCGGTGGCACCTCGGTCTTCGCCGGCGTGGGGGAGCGGACCCGTGAGGGCAACGACCTCATCGCCGAGATGACCGAGTCCGGCGTCATCGACAAGACCGCGCTGGTCTACGGCCAGATGGACGAGCCGCCGGGCACCCGGCTGCGGGTCGCCCTCTCCGCGCTGACCATGGCGGAGTACTTCCGCGACGTGCAGAAGCAGGAGGTGCTGCTCTTCATCGACAACATCTTCCGCTTCACCCAGGCCGGCTCCGAGGTCTCCACCCTGCTCGGCCGGATGCCGAGCGCGGTGGGCTACCAGCCGACCCTGGCCGACGAGATGGGCGAGCTCCAGGAGCGGATCACCTCCGTCCGGGGCCAGGCCATCACCTCGATGCAGGCGATCTACGTGCCGGCGGACGACTACACCGACCCCGCTCCGGCCACCACCTTCGCCCACCTCGACGCCACCACCAACCTGGAGCGGTCGATCTCCGACAAGGGCATCTACCCGGCGGTGGACCCGCTGGCGTCCTCGTCCCGGATCCTCGCCCCGGAGTTCGTCGGCGCCGAGCACTTCGCGGTCGCGACCGAGGTCAAGCGGATCCTCCAGAAGTACAAGGACCTGCAGGACATCATCGCGATCCTCGGTATCGAGGAGCTCTCCGAGGAGGACAAGCTCACCGTCGGCCGGGCCCGGCGGATCGAGCGCTTCCTGTCGCAGAACACCTACGCCGCCGAGCAGTTCACCGGCGTGCCGGGCTCGACGGTCCCGATCAAGGAGACCATCGAGGCGTTCAAGAAGATCAGCGAGGGCGAGTACGACCACTTCCCCGAGCAGGCCTTCTTCATGTGCGGCGGCCTCGAGGACCTGGAGCGCAAGGCCGCGGAGCTGATGAAGGAGGGCTGATCCGCGATCAGCCTGACTCTCCAGTCAGCTTTGTCCGAGGCCGTCCCGGTTCGCCGGGGCGGCCTCGGTCGTTGCGCGTGTCGGCTTGACGGGCCCACGCCGCTCGATGCGACAGTTGCCGTGCCGGCGAGGTACCTTCGATCCGCAGCACGTGTCGAGCTTGACTTCCGCAGGCAACAGGTGGCTCGCGCCCGTCTCCTCCTCATGGGCGTGATGAATGGAGATGTACGTGGCTCGGAGCGGTAAGCGGGGCGCGAGGTCGTCCGTGTGGGCGGGGGTGCCCCGGTGGGCCCGGTTGTGCACGGTGTTCGGCACCGTGCTGCTGATGCTCAGCGGTGCGGTGCTGGTGGGCTACGAGGCCCTGCTCAGCCGCTACGAAGGCTCGGTCGGCAAGGGTGACCTCTTCGGCGACCAGGCAGCCGGCGCGCAGGAGAAGCGCAAGGAGATCAAGGGCCCGCTCAACATCCTGCTGGTCGGCGTGGACCCGCGCAAGCCGGAGGACCCGCCGCTCGCCGACTCGATCATGATCATGCACATCCCGGTCGAGATGGACCGGGCGTACCTCTTCTCGATGCCGCGCGACCTGCGGGTGGAGATTCCCGCGTTCGCCAAGTCCGGATTCGACGGGGGCACCGACAAGCTCAACGCCGCGATGTCGTACGGCAGCCGGGTCTCCGGTCGGAACCCGGACGCGAACCTCGGCTTCGAGCTGCTCGCCACCACCATCCAGAAGGAGACCGGCATCGCCCGCTTCGACGCCGGGGCGATCATCAACTTCAACGGGTTCAAGAAGATCGTCGACGCGATGGGCGGCGTCGAGATGTACATCGAGCGGGAGGTGCGCTCCGAGCACCGCGAGCCGGACGGCACCCACCGTGAACCCCGGCCGGGCGGCGGGGGTTACCTCGGTCCGCAGGCGGTCTACCCGAAGGGCACCCAGCGGCTGGAGGGGTGGCAGGCGCTCGACTACGTCCGGCAGCGTTACCCGAAGAACGGCGTGCCCGACGGCGACTACGGCCGCCAGCGCCACCAGCAGCAGTTCGTCAAGGCCATGGCGGGTCAGGCGTTCAGCGCGGACGTGGTGACCAACCCGATCAAGCTGGACCGGGTGCTCCGGGCCGCCGGCGAGTCGCTGGTCTTCAGCGGTCGCGGGAACAGCATCGTCGACTTCGCGTTCGCCCTCAAGGACCTGCGGCCGGACGCGATCCAGATGGTCAAGCTGCCGGCGGAGGGCATCGGCACCGGGTCGGCCTACCGGGGCGAACGGTTCCTGCCCGAGGCGGCCGAGTTCTTCACCTCGCTGCACAACGGGACGGTCGACGCGTTCATGCTCGAACACCCCGATTTCCAGAACAAGACCAAGTAGGGAGTGTCGCAGCTCTCGGTACCCGCGTTAGTGGGTCAGGGGGCGCGCGACTAGACTTCTGCCAACCGCCCGCCGCAGCAAGGAGACAGCGTGGCACAGCAGCTTCACGTCGAGCTCGTAGCCGTCGAGGAGAAGGTCTGGTCCGGCGAGGCCGAGATGGTCGTCGCCCGGACGACCGAGGGTGAGCTGGGTGTCCTGGCCGGCCACGCACCGCTGCTCGGCCAGCTCGCCGAGCCCGGTCAGGTCCGGATCAAGCTGCCCGGCGGCGGACAGGTCGCCTACGAGGTGGCCGGCGGCTTCCTCTCGGTGTCCCGCGAGGGCGTCACGGTGCTCGCGGAGAGCGCCACCCCGGTCTCCGGCGCGCAGAGCCACTGAGCCGTACCGCCGATGGAGATCGTGGAAGGGATCGGAATCGGCCTCGCCGTCTTCGTCGTGGCGGTTCTGATCCTCTTCCTCCGGCGGGCCCTGGTGACCCGCACCGGCGGCACCATCCGGCTCCACGTCCGGGTCTCCACCCTGCTTGACGGTCGGGGCTGGTCGCCCGGATTCGGTCGGTTCGCCGGTGACGAACTCCGGTGGTACCGGATGTTCAGCTTCGCCATCCGCCCCAAGCGGGTGCTCTCTCGGGAGACCCTGGTGGTGCGCCGACGGCGGCTCCCCGAGGGCCAGGAGCGCTTCTCCATGCCCGCCGACTGGGTGATCCTGAACTGTACGAGCCAGCAGACCCCGATCGAGATCGCCATGGAGCGTTCCACGGTCACCGGATTCCTTTCCTGGCTCGAGGCCGCCCCGCCCGGGGCGGTCTCGCCGCGTCTGGCCCACCAGGACTGGCCCGCCGCCTGACCGGGCGCCGGCGCGGGTCGGTGTGACCCGACCACGAGGAATCCGGCCGGGCCGGTGACGTCGGCACCGGGAGCGGTCATCCCTGGGCGCTGACCCGGAACGTGGGACCGTCGCTGACCATCGTCGAGCCCTCGTAGTTGCGGGGGACCAGCTCGATGTAGCCGGACTCGGCGATGTCCAGGTCGATGTCCCGGCAGTTGCCGTTGCCCAGGTCGTAGTCGCGGTAGACCCAGGAGCCACCGTTGACGCGGTAGGCCACCCCCGGATGGTGCCCGTCGGCCCGGGTGTCGCAGACCCAGAGGTGCTCGCCGTACGGGACGAAGCAGGCCAGCGCGCCGCCGTCCCGGGAGTATCCGCCGTGGCAGTCGGGGGCGGTCCCGGTGGTGGCCGTGCCGGTGGCGGACGGGCCGACCGGTCGGGGGAGCGCGGCCGGGGCGGGTGTGCCGACGGCGAGGAGCGCGCCTGCCGTGACGGCGGTCAGGGCGACACGGACGCCGACCGCCGTGCGGACGGTCCGGACGGCACGGGCGCCGATCGTGGTGACGGACATGGTCGCTCCTTCGGCAGAACCGGTGGTGCGGCGGACCGGTGGAGCGGGAACGGTTCGGTTCCGTCCGGTGACCGGTCGGCCCGGACCCGTCGCGCGGGTGGTCCGATCCGGGTGCGACAACGTGGCCCGACCTGCCCTCCACCAGGGTGTCCGCCGCCTTCTGCCGTCATGAAAGCGCAGGTCAGCGGGGGTGGCAATGCGCATGTCGGCCCCAGGACAGAACGGCCGCGCGGCCGTGGAGCGGCGTCACCGGCTGTCGCCGTGTGGGGCGTGCGCCGCGTCCGCTGTCGCCGTGGAGCGGCCTCACCGCCCGTCGCCGTGTGGGGCGTGCGCCGCGTCCGCTGCCGCCGTGGAGCGGCCTCACCGCCCGTCGCCGTGAGGGGCGTGCGCCGCGTCCGCTGCCACCGTGAAGGGCGTGCACGGCGTCCGGCCGGCGCCGAAGGTCGTCGGTGGGAACGGCGTAAACCCGGGGTGGGCGGATGGGACCGGCCAGGTCGGGTACCCGGACCCCGACGGGATGGGGTGCCCGACCCGGCTGGGAACGTCGGTCAGCGCTTACCGCCGGGAACCCATAGCACATCGCCGTCCGGATTTGCCGTTCTTGCCAGGATGAAGAGCAGATCGGAGAGCCGGTTGAGATACTTTGCCGGAAGAGTGCTGGTTCGTTCGGGATCGTGGCTGACCAAGCCCCATGCCGCCCGCTCTGCGCGCCGGGCGACGGTCCGAGCCACGTGCAGCAACGCCGCGCCGGCGGTTCCGCCGGGGAGAATGAAGGAGTCGAGCTTGCCCAGGCGTGCGTTGAACTCGTCGCACCAGCCCTCCAAGCGCTCCACGTACCCCTCGGTCACCCGGAGCGGTGGGTACTCCGGCTCCGGTTCGACCGGGGTGGCCAGGTCGGCGCCGACGTCGAAGAGGTCGTTCTGGATCGAGGCCAGGACCGACCGCAGTTCCTCCGACAGCTGGCCCAGGGCCAGCGCCACCCCGATCGCCGCGTTGCACTCGTCGACGTCGGCGTACGCCGCGATCCGCGGATCGGTCTTCGCTACCTGCTCGTTGTTGCTCAGCCTGGTCGTGCCGGCGTCGCCGGCCCTGGTGTAGATGCGCGTGAGGTGGACGGCCATGACGCACAGCCTACGGATACCTGACCTGACGATGCCGGCCCGACCGGAGCCGATCGTCCCGACCCGGACGGGCCCGGGGCCCGGTGACGCGGGCGATCTGGCCCTCCGGGACGTCGATGTGATCCGGGTCCGGGGCGGCGCCCGGCTCGCCGGCACGGTGCACGTCGTCGGGGCGAAGAACTCCGCCCTGAAGCTGATGGCCGCCGCGCTGCTCGCCCCCGGACGAAGCGTGATCACCAACGTTCCCCGGATCACCGACATCGCGATCATGGGGGAGGTGCTGCGCCGGCTCGGCTGCGACGTCCGTTTCGACGACGACGATCCGGTCGATCCGATGGTCGCGCACGGCGGGGTGGCCCGGTCCCGCTCGGTCACCATCGACGTGCCGGACCAGCCCGGCTCCGAAGCCGACTACGACCTGGTACGCCGCCTGCGCGCCTCCATCTGCGTGCTCGGCCCGCTGCTCGCCCGCCGGGGGTACGTGCGGGTCGCGCACCCGGGCGGGGACGCGATCGGCTCCCGGGGGCTCGACATGCACGTCTCCGGGCTCACCCGGATGGGTGCCGAGATCTCCGGCGAGCACGGGTTCGTCATCGCCTCCGCGCCGGACGGACTGCACGGTGCCGAGATCGTCCTCGACTTCCCCAGCGTCGGCGCGACCGAGAACCTGTTGATGGCCGCGGTGCTCGCCCGGGGCGGGACGGTGATCGAGAACGCCGCCCGTGAGCCGGAGATCGTCGACATCTGCTCGATGCTGATCCGGATGGGCGCGCGGATCTCCGGCGAGGGGACCTCGACCATCGAGATCGAGGGCGTACCGGACCTGGCCCCGGTCCGGCACGCCACGGTGGGGGACCGGATCGTCGCCGGGACGTGGGCGTTCGGCGCCGCGATGACCCGGGGGGACGTCACGGTCACCGGGGTCGACCCGGCCTTCCTGGAGATCGCGCTGGACAAGCTGGTCTCCGCCGGGAGCCTGGTGGAGACCCGGCCGGACGCCTTCCGCGTCCGGACGGACGACCGGCCGGCCGCGGTGGACGTGGTGACCCTGCCGTATCCGGGTTTCGCCACCGACCTGCTGCCGATGGCGATCGGACTCGCCTCGGTCAGCGACGGGGCGTCCCTGATCACCGAGAACATCTTCGACGGCCGGTTCATGTTCGCCAACGAGATGATGCGGCTCGGCGCGGACATCAAGACCGACGGCCACCACGCGGTGGTCCGTGGCCGGGAACGGCTCTCCGGAGCACCGGTCCGGGCCACCGACATCCGGGCCGGAGCCGGCCTGATCATCGCGGGACTCTGCGCCGACGGGGACACTGAGGTCTCCCACGTGCACCACGTGGACCGGGGCTACCCCGACTTCGTCGCCGACCTGCGGGCCCTCGGGGTCGAGGTGGAACGGGACCGGACACCGGAGGAGCCCGCGCTTACCATCTGACGACCGTTCCGCGACCGGTCGGCCTTAACCTTCGCTAAGGAGCCCCACTAGGGTGCTGGGAGAAGCACTCAACACCAGGCGAGGGAGAAAAGCAGATGGCGGGTCGACTCGCGGTCGTCGGGGCCGGACTGATGGGTTCGGGCATCGCCCAGGTGGCGGCGCAGGCGGGCTGGCAGGTGACCCTGCGGGACCTGGACGACGCGGCCACCACGCGCGGCGTCGCCGGTATCCGCAAGTCGCTGGAGAAGTTCGCCGAGAAGGGCCGGATCGAGGCGTCGGACGTCGAGGCGACGCTCGGCCGGATCACCCCGACCACCGACCTGGAGGCCGTGGCCGACGCGGACATCGTCGTCGAGGCGGTCTTCGAGCGGCTGGAGATCAAGCACGAGGTCTTCCGGGCGCTGGACAAGATCTGCAAGGCGGACGCGGTGCTGGCCACCAACACCTCGGCCATCCCGGTGACCCAGATCGCCGCGGTCACCGAGCGGCCGGAGTCGGTGGTCGGGACGCACTTCTTCTCGCCGGTGCCGATGATGCGGCTCTGCGAGCTGGTCCGGGGCTACAAGACCAGCGACGAGACCCTGGCCACCGCGCGGGCGTTCGCCGAGGAGGTCGGCAAGACGGTGGTGGTGGTCAACCGGGACATCGCCGGTTTCGTCACCACCCGGCTGATCGCCGCCCTGGTGGTCGAGGCGGTCAAGCTGGTCGAGTCCGGCGTGGTGTCCGCCGAGGACCTGGACACGGCATGCCGGCTCGGCTTCGGGCACGCCATGGGGCCGCTGGCCACCACCGACCTGACCGGCGTGGACGTGCTGATGCACGCGGCGAAGAACATCTACACCGACACCGCCGACGAGAAGTTCTTCCCGCCGGAGTTGCTCCAGCGCATGGTCACCGCCGGCGACCTGGGCCGCAAGAGCGGCAAGGGCTTCTACACGTACTGAGGGTGGTCGCGGGCGGCTTGAGTGGTAGCAGGGGTCCCCTCCTCATCGGAAAGCGGTAACAGGGGACCCCTGCTACCACCTCAGCCCGGTCCTCAGCTACCACCCCAGCTCTGGCCGAGGCCTGAGCTTCGGCCCCGGCGTCAGCCGTCGCGGCGGGTGGTCCAGCGGAAGGTGCCGAGGCAGAGCAGCAGGCCGATCACGCACCACGCGACGAGCACCAGGGCGACCCGGTCCAGCTCGAAGGAGCCGCCCGGCTCGCGGGCGGCGAAGCTCTCCGGCAGGAAGACCGAGCGCAGCCCCTGACACATCCACTTGAGCGGGAAGAGCGCCGCCACCTGCTGCATCCAGGCCGGCAGGTTGGTGAAGACGAAGAAGACCCCGGAGATGAACTGGAGCACCAGGGCCACCGGGGTCACCACGGCGGAGCCGCTGCGGGCGGTGCGGGCCAACGACGAGATGGCGATGCCGCACAGGGTGCAGGCGGTCACCCCGAGCACCGAGACCCAGGCGAAGGTGAGCCACTTGCCGGCGGTGCCCGGCAGGTCCAGGTCGAACAGCGCCACCGAGACGGCGAGCAGCAGCGCGGTCTCGGCGATGCCGATCACCACCACCATGATCACCTTGCCGGCGAAGTAGACCCACTTCGGCATCGGGGTGCCCCGGTACCGCTTGAGCACGCCCCGGTCCCGCTCGATCGGGATCCAGATGCCGAGGTTCTGGAAGCTCACCGTCATCAGCCCGGCCGCGATCATGCCGGTGATGAAGTACTGCGTGTAGCTGACGCCGGGGGCGATCTCGTCGTCGAAGATCGACGCGAAGATCAGGATCATGATGATCGGGAAGCCCATCGTGAACACGACCGACTCCCGGCTGCGCAGGAACTGCGTGATCTCCAGCCGCCCCTGACGCAGCCCGAGGGCGAGCGCCCCGGTCCGCCGGGTCCGGGTCGCGTCGGCGGTGGGCGTGGCCGGCTTCGTCGTGGTGGTCATCAATGTCCGATCATCCGCAGGTAGACGTCTTCCAGGGTCGGCCGGGTCACGGTGAGACCGGGCACCTCGCCGCCGTACCGCGTGGCCAACTCGGCCACCAGCGCCGTCGGCGTGGCGCTCTCCGCGCTCTCCACCACGCCGTCCGGGGTACGCCAGGAGACCGTCGCCACGGCCTCCTGCCGGTTGCCCAGCCGGCTCGGGGGAGCGACCTCGACCACCCGGCCTGCGGCGATCACCCCGACCCGGTCGGCGAGCGCCTCCGCCTCGTCCAGGTAGTGCGTGGTCAGCAGGATGGTGGTGCCGGCGGCGTTCAGATCGCGGATCAGCTCCCAGAACTCGCGCCGGGCCTCCGGGTCGAAACCGGTGGTCGGTTCGTCGAGGAAGAGCAGCTCGGGTCGACCCACGATGCCGAGCGCCACGTCGAGTCGACGCTTCTGTCCGCCGGAGAGCGTGTGCGTGCGGGCCTTCGCCTTGCCGGTCAGCCCGACCCGCTCGATGACCTTCACCGGGTCGTCGGCATCCGGGTAGAACGCGGCGAAGTGCCCGACCACCTCGGCGACGGTCAGCTCGTCGAACTCCCCGGTGCCCTGGAGCACCATGCCGATCCGGGACCGCCAGTCCGGGGTCGGGTGCGCCGGGTCGACCCCGAGGACGTGCACCTCGCCCGCGTCCCGCTGCCGGTAGCCCTCCAGGATCTCCACGGTGGTGGTCTTGCCCGCGCCGTTCGGACCGAGCAACGCGAACACCTCACCGCGCCGGACGGCCAGGTCCACGCCGGCCACCGCGACGTTGCCGCCGTACGCCTTGCGCAGCCCCCGTACCGAGATCGCCAGCTCGTCATCCATGCCGTCAAGTGTGCGACCTGCGCCGACCGGGCCGACCGCCGGGCACGGCCGGTCCGGTGCCGTTCGTGCCCGGTGTCCGGCAGACGACGCCGCGCCGGGCTGTGTGGTTTTTCACCGGCCCCGGTGACTCGCCGGTAACTCGGACTCCCCGGCCCTGGACGAGGCGCCCTGACGACCGGTGACCGGGGTGGCCGGCCCGGGCCGGTGGGTGGCTCAGGCCGGGGCGTAGGTCAGGCAGTCGGCGCTCTCCTCGCCGACCCGGATGCCCGGGGCGTGGCACTCGAGTTCGGAGTTGTGCCGACAGTCGGCCCGCTGGCACGCGCCCACCTGGGCGACCAGCATCTCGATGCCACCGCGTACCGGCATCTCCACGAACGTGTGGCAGCGGGCGTGGGCGCTGCTGCCCACCGTGATCGCGAACGCCCGGCAGCCGTTCTCGTTGTACGAGCACCGGGTGACGGTGCACTCCTCGACGGGGGGCATCTGGACGGCGCTGGTCATCACGGTCTCCTCTGGTCGTTATGACCAGATTTTATGTCTTTGGCGACTTTCGTTCAGGCGGGATCGGCGGGAAGTCCGTCCCCGAGCACCTCGGAGAGCGGAGCCGGGGTCAGATTGCGTTCGGCCAGCCCGGCGAGGATGTGCGGGAGCGCCTCGTCGGTCATGGCGGCGTTGGCCTCGGTGACGTGCAGGACGATCACCGAACCCGGCTTCACCTGGCTGAGCACGGCCCGGACGATCGGACGCCAGGCGGTGGCGAACGGATCTCCGCTCACCACGTCCCCGTCGACCACGGTCGTACCCAGCGGCGCGAGCGCGGCCAGCGCCGGGCCGTCGTGGCAGAGCCCGGGAAAGCGGAAGTACCGCGTCTGTCGTCCGCCGTACGCCGCCACGACCTCGAACGTCCGCGCCACGTCCGAGGTCATCCCTGCGGCGGGGAGCCGGGGCAGGTTGTAGCAGTCCGACGTGAAGGCCAGGTGCCCGTAGCTGTGGTTGGCCAGCTCGAAGCGCGGGTTTCCGGCCAGCCGCCGGGTCACCTCGGGATACCGCTCCACCCACTTGCCGGTGAGGAAGAAGGTGGCCGGCACCTCCTCCCGCTCCAGCAGCTCGATGATCCGCATGTTCGCGTACGACCGCACCCGTCCGGTCCGCAACTGGTACAGCATCGCGTCCGTCATGTCCGCGTCGAAGGTGAGTGCGACCTTGTTGCCCGTGCGGGGTCCGTGGTCGACGACCGGCGGGCGGGTCCCGGGCCGCGTCGCACCGGGGATCCGTCCCGGGGTTCCGGTCGAGTCGCCCGGTCGACCCGGGGCGTCCGGGGTCGATGGCGTGGCGGAGACATCCGGGCCGCCCGGGCCGGGCGTCGCCGGTGCCCGGGTGACCCAGGCTCCCGCCTCGGTGAGCCTCTGACCACCGTCCCAGGCCAGGATGGCGACACCGGCCCCGGCGACCAGAGCGGCGACGAGCAGGAAGACGTGGAACTTCTTCAGGAACACCAGGAGATGATCGCAGTGTCGGTTTGGCCCGTACGCCGGACATCCGGCCAGGAATCATGTCCGGTCTGTGCCCATTCGTCGCGGGTGTCGGGGTCGCTTTGGTCGGGTTGGCGGTCGGGGAATGGTGGGGGTGGGCCGGTGGTTGTACCGGGTCGACGGCCGAGGAAGGCGCCCTGCTGGTGGGTGGGGTGCGCGGGCCTGGTCGGTGGAATGCCGGCGGGTGGCGGGTCGTTGTACATGGTTCGCCGGCGTGGACGGGCAGCGTGAGGGCCTTCCGCCGGTGCGAGTGATCCCCTTCTGACTTTTGTTCGGGTGCCTGACGGTGCTCGTGTGCCCGGTGTCCCCTACGCCGGGGTGTCGATCCCCCGATTGGAGTTCCCCCATGAACACGATGCTGCGTAAGACTGTTCTCGGTGTGGCTGGTCTGGCGTTCGCCGGTGGTGTGGTCGGTGGTCCGGTCGGCACCGTGCTGGACGGCCCCGCCCAGGCTGCCCCGGCCACCCCTGTGGCCGTGGTGCAGGCGGAGAAGCCGGATGCCGGGAAGCTGATGCCGAACGGTGTGCCGGGCGGGCAGTCGCGGATTCCGCTGGACGCCGAGCAGACGGCGAACGTGAAGGCGATCGTCGCGGCGACGAAGAAGGCCGGGATGGACGAGCGGGCTGCCGTGGTCGCGATCGCGACGAGTCTGCAGGAGTCGAAGCTGGAGAACCTGGGTCATCTGGGTGACCGCAACGACCACGACTCGCAGGGCCTGTTCCAGCAGCGTCCGTCGTCGGGTTGGGGCACGGTCGAGCAGATCACCGACCCGGAGTACTCGACGACGGCGTTCCTGAAGGGCCTGAAGCAGGTCGAGGGTTGGAAGGACATGCCGCTGACCCGGGCCGCGCAGACGGTGCAGGTGTCGGCGTACCCCGACCACTACGCGCAGTGGGAGAAGCAGGCCGCCGACCTGGTCGCCGAGCACTGGAACAGCTGACCCTGATCACACGTGTGGGCCGGCACCCCGAACCCGGGGTGCCGGCCCACACGCCTGTCCGCGTCCGTCCGGGCGGGACGTCGCTGTCAGAGCGGGACCCGACGTCTTCGGCGACGGTCGGCGCGCCGACGCAGGAACCAGAAGACGAAGACGACCAGCCCGACCAGGAGGACCAGCACCAGTACCGGTAGGAGGATCGCCACCAGGGACATCACCACGCTGGTGGCGTCCTCGGCGGTGCTGGCGACCGGAGCGCCGACGCCGGCCGTGCTGGCGTTGACGATCGGCCGAGCCGCCGACTTCAGCAGGTGCACCCCGAGGGCGATCAGCACGCCCACCACCACCGGCACCCAGTCGCTGGACGAGAAGAACTGGCCGGGATCGCTGACGGTGACCGTCTCCGAACTGGAGCCGGCCCCGAAGGCGAGCCCACCGGCGGTCGGACGGACCACCGTCTGGACGACGTCGTTGACGTGGTCGACCACCGGCACCTTGTCCGCGACCACCTCCACGGCGAGCAGCACGACCAGGATCGCGATGACCCATCCGTCGCCGAGCCACTGCCAACCCGCCGGCAGGGTGATGACGTCGGTGTAGCGGGCCAGCAGCCCCATGGTGAGCAGGGGGATGTAGGCGTTCAGGCCGGCCGAGGCGGCCAACCCGGATCCGGTGAGGATTTCGAACACCCGTCCAGGATCGCACCGGCGCGCCAGCGGTGCTCGGTGGCGACGGCCGGTCGCTCCGCTACCCTCGTCGGGTGCGTCTGGTGATTGCGAAGTGCTCGGTGGACTACGTCGGACGGCTCTCGGCCCATCTGCCGCCGGCCACCCGGCTGCTGATGGTGAAGGCGGACGGGTCGGTCTCCATCCACGCCGACGACCGGGCGTACAAGCCCCTGAACTGGATGAGCCCGCCCTGCCGGCTGCAGGAGGCCCCCGGGGTGTGGCGGGTGGTCAACAAGGCCGGTGAGGAACTACGGATCACCCTGGAGGAGATCTTCCAGGACACCTCGTACGAGCTGGGTGTCGACCCGGGGCTGCGCAAGGACGGGGTGGAGGCGCACCTCCAGGAGCTGCTCGCCGCCAACCCGGAGACCCTGGGGGAGGGGTACACCCTGGTCCGCCGCGAGTACATGACCGCGATCGGTCCGGTCGACCTGCTCTGCCGGGACGCCGACCAGGGCACCGTGGCGGTCGAGGTCAAGCGACGCGGTGAGATCGACGGGGTCGAGCAGCTCACCCGGTACCTGGAACTGCTCAACCGGGACCCGCTCCTCGCTCCGGTGGCCGGTGTCTTCGCCGCCCAGGAGATCAAGCCCCAGGCACGGGTGCTCGCCACCGACCGGGGCATCCGCTGCGTGGTCGTCGACTACGACAAGCTGCGCGGCATCGAGCGCGACGAGCTGACCCTCTTCTGAACCGACCGACCGGCCGGTCCGCCACAGCGGGCCGGCCTGTGCGGTGACGGGACGCCGGCCCGCCCCGGCGGGCTCAGCGGCCGTACATCATCTTTGCCGCCTTGACCATGCGGGCGACGTCCCGTGGGGTCCGCTCGAAGGTCATCGCGGGGAGCAGCGACGGGCCGCGCCGCCGGGTGACCGACTTCGGTCGGCCGAACTCGCGGAGGCCGTCCTCGCCGTGGATCCGGCCGAAGCCGGACTCGCCCACCCCACCGAAGGGGAGGGTGGACATGCCGGCGAAGGAGAGCACCGAGTTCACCGAGGCCATCCCGGACCGCAGTCGCCGCGCGACGGCCACCGCCCGCCGCCGGCCGAAGACCGCGCCACCCAGGCCGTACGGGACGGCGTTGGCGCGGGCCACCGCCTCGTCGACGTCGGGCACCCGGTTGATGGTCAGGGTCGGGCCGAAGGTCTCCTCCCGCACGGCGGCCGAGTCCTCCGGCACGTCCACCAGCACGGTCGGGTGGACGAAGGGCGGCTGGACGGCGTCCGCGCCACCGAGCACGGCCCGGCCGCCCCGGGCGAGCGCGTCGTCGATGTGCCGGCGGATGACGTCGAGCTGGGCGGGCATGGTGATCGGGCCGATGTCCGCGCCGTCCGCGCCGACGGTCAGCCGGCCGGCGCGCTCCACCACCTTCGCCACGAAGGCGTCGAAGACCGGCTCGACCGCGTACACCCGCTCGATGCCGATGCAGGTCTGACCCGCGTTCATGAACGCGCCCCAGACGCAGGCCTCGGCCGCCGCGTCCAGGTCGGCGTCACCGTCCACGATCATCGCGTCCTTGCCGCCCGCCTCCACCAGCACCGGGGTCAGCGACTCGGCGCAGGCCGCCATCACCTTCTTCGCGGTGGCGGCGGAGCCGGTGAAGGCCAGCTTGTCCACCCCGGAACGGCAGAGCGCCGCGCCGACGTCGCCGAACCCGTGCACGGCGGTGAGGACCGACTGTTCGCCGACCGCCTCGGCGAAGGTGTCGACCAGCCACTGCCCGACCAGGGGGGTGTACTCGCTGGGCTTGAACACCACGGCGTTCCCGGCCGCCAGGGCGTACGCGATGGAGCCGACCGGGGTGAAGACCGGGTAGTTCCACGGGCCGATGACGCCGACCACGCCGTACGGCTGGTATTCCAGGTGGCCGGAGAACTCGGCGAGGATCAGCCGGGACCGGACCCGGCGCGGCCCGAGCACCCGGGCGGCGTTGCGGGCGGCCCAGTCGACGTGCTCGATGGCGGTGACCGCCTCGACGACAGCGTCGGCGACCGGCTTGCCGCCCTCGGCGTGCACCAGCTCGGCGAGCTGCTCGACGCGCTGGGCCAGCAGCGTCCGCCAGCGCAACAGCCGGGCGCGACGGCCGGTGAAACCGAGCCCCGCCCACCGGGCGCCCGCGGCGCGGCCCCGCTCCACGGCGCGGCGGACGTCCTCTGTGGTGGCCAGTGGGAGGCGACCCACTTCGACACCGGTCGCGGGGCTGGTCGAGACGAGTCGGCCGTCGTCGAGGAGCGGCGTCCCCGGTGCGTTCGCAACCGTCATGGAGGAAGTCTAGACCGGGGGCTTACCGACCGGTAGGGTCACGTTCCGGAGCTGCGGTGACACGTTCGGTGTTCCGGCTCCGAGGTGTGCCCATCGTGGGGTGTCACCGCGCTCCCCGGTTCCGGCTCACGGTAACGTCGCCCCGTCCCAACTGTCCGACGGCGGCGCCCCGGTCGGCCGAATCGGTGAACGTGAGGTGGCCGGCCGTGGCCGGCGAGGTGACCGGCCGGCGGTGGAGCCGACGGCCGTTTGGTGGCAACCTGTGTCACGGGGTGTGCCGGTGGGGTAGAGGGGCGGATTGTCCATGGAGGATCACCCGGAGCTTCTGCCAGTACTGACGGTGGCTGGTGGGCCGATGCGGGGTGCCCGCTTCCGGCTCCGGCCGGGTCCACTGGTGATCGGCCGAGCGCCGACCGTGGACATCGTCGTCGACGACCCGCACCTGAGCCGGCGGCACGCCGTGGTGCGGAGCGAGGGCGACATGGTCATCCTGAACGACCTCGGGTCGACGAACGGCACCTGGCTCAACGACCGCCGGATCTTCGACGTGGAGCCGCTCACGGACGGCGACGTCATCCGGCTCGGCCGCACGGAACTGCGTTTCTTCGATCCGGGTGTGGCTCTGACCGACCCGGTGGGGCTGAGCTTCGGCGTGATGCGCCGGCACCAGCGCGCGACGCTGCCGCTGCCGGTCGCCAATCCGCCGTCCCTGTCGGCCGGTGGCCCACCGGCCCTGCGCGCCGCAGCCGAGGCGGTCGACGGGACCCGGTGACAGGTCCCACCACGTGTCGCGGACCCGGCGTCACGTGGCAGACTCGCGCGCAGAACCTTAGCGACCGTTCAAGCGGCGGTCCGGGAGCGACGGGAGGCCGGTCGTGGCGCGCGAGTTCACCAGCGTGGGCGTTGTCGGACTGGGCACCATGGGTGCCGGGATCGTCGAGGTGTTCGCCCGCAACGGCATCGACGTCGTGGCGGTGGAGATCGCCGAGGACGCGCTGGAGCGCGGTCGCCGGACGCTGACCGGTTCGACCGATCGGGCCGTGGCCCGGGGGAAGCTCGCCCCGGCCGACCGGGACGCCCTGCTGGGGCGGGTGAACTTCGCCGTCGGGCTGGCCGCCCTGGACTCGGTGGACCTGGTGATCGAGGCCGTTCCCGAGCGTCTCGACCTGAAGCAGCGGCTCTTCGCCGAGCTGGACCGGATCTGCCGGCCCGAGGCCGTCCTCGCCACCAACACCTCGTCGCTGAGCGTCACCGACATCGCGGTCGCCACCGGGCGTCCCCAGCAGGTCGTCGGCGTTCACTTCTTCAACCCGGCGCCGGTCATGAAGCTGGTCGAGGTGGTCCGGACGGTGGTCACCGCCCCCGAGGTGGTGGCCGATGTCGAAGCGCTCTGCGTCCGCCTGGGCAAGGTCGGCGTCACCATCGGCGACCGGGCCGGCTTCATCGCCAACCACCTGCTCTTCGGCTACCTCAACCAGGCCGTCGGGATGGTCGAGGCGCGCTACGCCACCCGCGAGGACATCGACGCCGCGATGAAGCTCGGCGGTGGACTGCCGATGGGGCCGCTGACGCTGCTGGACCTGATCGGCCTGGACACCGCGTACGAGATCCTGGACACGATGTACCGGCGGGGCGGGCGGGACCGCCGGCACGCGCCGGCGCCGCTGCTGCGGCAGATGGTGACGGCAGGACTGCTCGGCCGGAAGTCCGGCCGGGGCTTCTACACCTACGAGCGTCCGGGGTCGCCGGTGGTCGTACCGGACGAGCGGACGCCGGTGGTGGCGGAGACCGCGCTCCTCGACGGCGCGCGGGCGGTCGACACGGTCGGCGTGGTCGGCGGTGGGACGACGGCCGGCGGGATCGTCGAGGCCCTGGCGCGCGCCGGGTACCGGGTGGTGTCGGTGGCCCGGGGCGAGGAGGACGCCCGGGTCCGGGAGACGGTCACCACGTCGTTGGCCGAGGACGTGCTCCGGGGCCGGCTCGACGAGGCCGGGCGGGACGCCGCCCTCGGCCGGATCACCTGGTCGGCGGCGCTCGACCACCTCGCCGACGTCGACCTGGTGGTCGAGGCGGTGGCCGAGGACCCGGGCACGAAGAAGGCCCTCTTCGCCGACCTCGACGAGATCTGCAAGCCGGGCGTGGTGCTGGCCACCACCACCGCCACCCTGCCGGTGATCGACCTGGCGATGGCCACCCAGCGCCCCGCCGACGTGGTGGGGGTGCACGTCTTCGACCCGGTGCCGGCGACGTCGCTGGTGGAGATCGTCCGGACCATCCGCACCTCGCCGGACGCGGTGGCCACCGCCCGCGCCGTCGCCGCCCGGCTCGACAAGACCGCCGTGGTCTGCGGGGACCGCGCCGGCTTCATCGTCAACGCGCTGCTCTTCCCGTACCTCAACGACGCGGTGAAGATGCTGGAGGCGGGTTACTCCACCACCGACGACATCGACCACGCGATGACGCTCGGCTGCGCCTACCCGACGGGTCCGTTCGCGCTGCTCGACAGGGTCGGGCTGGACGTCGCCCTGGCCGTCGAGCGCACGCTCTACCGCGAACTGCGTGATCCCGGATTCGCGCCCGCGCCGCTGCTGGAACACCTGGTCACCGCCGGTTACCTGGGCCGCGGGAGCGGCCGGGGATTCCGCGACCACACGTCCCACTGACCGCCCTCGCCGGAGTCACCGCGCCGGCCCGGACCGCCGCCCGGGCACCGGTCGCCGCCGTGTCGAACCGGCGGTGGCCGGAGCGCCGACGACCCGCGAGCGCCCGTACGCTGGATGGCGTGAGCCCTCGTCGCAACCGCCCCCGCCGGGACGACACCGCCCACCTGGACGCCGAGCGGGCCCGCCACGGCGTCCCCACGGTCGAGCGGTGGCGGGACGGCGAGTGGCAGGTGCGCGGCATCAGCGGTGGCGCGTCGAGCAAGACGTACCGCTGTCCCGGATGTGACCAGGAGATCCGTCCGGGGGTGGCGCACCTGGTGGCCTGGCCGGCGGACGGGTGGGGCGACCTGACCGACCGCCGGCACTGGCACAACGGGTGCTGGCGGGCGCGGGATCGGCGGGGCCCGGCCGTCCAGCGCGGTCGCGGCGCCCCGCGACACGGTTGAGCGATCTCGGTCACCCCGAAGTCGCCCCCGGCCGGCGCGCGGACCGCCGAGGCGGGAGACTGGACCGGTGAGCACCCCGATCCGCGCCTCCTCGATCCTGCCCGGACACCGCGAGGACATCGAACTGCACACCGCGGACGGCCTGACCCTCGTCGGCGAGCTGGCCCGGCCGCTCGACCGCGAGCCGGTGGCCACCCTGGTCTGCCTGCATCCGCTCCCCACCCACGGCGGGATGATGGACAGCCACGTCCTCCGCAAGGCCGCCTGGCGGCTGCCGGCCCTGGCCGACCTGGCCGTGCTCCGCTTCAACACCCGGGGCACCACCAGCGTCCGCGGCACCAGCGGGGGCGAGTTCGACAACGCGGTCGGCGAGCGGTACGACGTCGCCGCCGCCGTCGAGTACGCCGAGTTCGCCGAGTTGCCGAACGTCTGGCTGCTCGGCTGGTCGTTCGGCACCGACCTGGCGCTGAAGCACGGCTGCGACCCGACGGTCACCGGGGCCGTCCTGCTCTCCCCGCCGTTGCGCTACTCCACCCCGGAGGACCTGGCGGTCTGGGCCGACAGCGGCAAGCCCCTGGTCGCGCTGGTGCCCGAGTTCGACGACTACCTCCGCCCCGACGAGGCCCGGCAGCGCTTCGCCGCGATCCCGCAGGCCGAAGTGATCGGAGTGCCGGGGGCGAAGCACCTCTGGGTCGGTGACGCCGAGACCGTCCTCGACGAGGTGGTCCGCCGGGTGAACCCGGCGGTGCCGGTGCCGCTGCCCACCACCTGGGACGGCCCGATGGAGACCGGGGACGTCAGCGCGTACGCCGACCGGACGGTGGCCTCGTTCGCCGACCGGCCGGTCCCCGGCCCGCCCGCGAACCGAGCCGACCTCTGACCTGGCCCGGCCCCCTGAGTCGACCCCTGAGCCGCCCTTCGACCTGGCCCGGCCTTTGAACTGACCTTCGACCTGGCCCGGCCTTTGAACTGACCTTCGGCCTGGCCTGGACTCCTGCGCCGACCTGCGCCGGGCCACCCCGGCCGGGGGTCAGCGGCCCAGGGCGTCGAGCGTCACCCGGGTGGCCTCGGCGATCAGCGCGTCGTCGTGTTCCGCGTCCTCGGCGGCCCGGCTGGAGAGCACCGCCAGCACGATCGGGGCGCCCTCGGGCGGCCAGAGCACCGCGATGTCGTTGCGGGTGCCGTAGGCCGCCGTGCCCGTCTTGTCGCCGACCGTCCAGCCGGCCGGCACACCGGCCCGGATCAACGCGTCGCCGGTGGTGTTGCGGCGCAGCCAGTCGGTGAGCAACGCGCGGTCCCCGGCGTCCAGCGCGTCGCCCAGCACGTACGCCCGCAGGTCGGTGGCGAGCGCCCGGGGCGTGCTGGTGTCCCGCTCGTCGCCCGGCGTGGCCTCGTTGAGGGCGGGCTCGGTGCGTACCGGCTTCGTGGTCCGGTCGCCGAGGGCCCGCAGGTGCCGGGCGAGCCCGGCCGGGCCGCCGAGTTCGGCCAGGATCAGGTTGGCCGCGGTGTTGTCGCTGTACCGGACCGCCGCGTCGGCGAGGTCGCGCAGCGACATCCCGGTCCCGACGTGCTCCCGGGTGACCGGCGCGTGCGCCAGCAGGTCGGCCCGGGTGTAGCGGACGACCCGGTCGAGCTGCGCGGGCGTGGTCGCGTCCAGCAGGGCGGCGGCGATCAGCGCCTTGAACGTGGAGGCGTAGGCGAAGCGCTCGTCGGCGCGGTGGGTGACCGTGGCGCCGGAGCCCGTGTCGATCGCGAAGACACCGAGCCGGGCCGCGAACCGCGCCTCCAGCGCGTCGAAGCTCCGGTCCGCTGCCGAGGGGGCGGCGGCCGTCGGAGTCGACGCGACAGCGCCGGTCGGTGCCGGAACGGGAGACGAGGGCTCCCCGGAGCCGCAGGCGGCCAACCCGAGGAGCCCGGTCACGACGACACCCGCCACGGCCCGTCGGACACGTCCCGTCAGAGCCATACCGGTGCCGTCTACTCCGAGTCGACGCGAACCTTGGTGGGCTTCGCGCTGCGCTCGTCGGTGGTCGGCTTGGTCGGACGCTTCCCGCCCTCACCGGTGCTGGTGATCTTCGTCGGGGTGGCGCCCCGGCCCCCCGAGCCGGGGACCGCCGCCACCGTCGGTTCCCCGTCGACGCCCGCGCTGGCGGCGCCACCGTCCAGGGTGGTGACTGGCTCGGCGACCGGCCGGGTCTTCGGCTTGCCGCCGTCGCCGTCGGCGGCCACGTCGGCCAACCGGCGGGCCTCCGCCTGGGCCAGGGCCACCGACTCGCCGGCCTGCCGGACCGAGGTGTCCGTCTCGTCCAGCCGGGACCGCTCGGCACCGAGCTGCTGGCGGATCTCCTCCAGGGTCCACTGGAGGTCGTCCGACTCCTGTCGGGACTTCCAGGTCTCCTGCCGCAGGTCGGCCAGTTCCTGCTGGGCCTGGGCGATCTCCGTCATGACCTGGGCCAACTGCTGCCGGCCGGCGGCCACCTCCTGCTGGGTGGCGGCGAGGTGCTGCTGGGTCGTCGCCAGGTGCTGCTGGGTGGTGGCGGCGTACTCCTCGAACTGCCGCCGCGAGGTCGACACGTGCTCGTCGGCCTTGCGCCGCTTCGCGGTGGCCTCCGCCTCGGCCTTGCTCAGCAGCTCCGTGGCCCGCTCCTCGGCCTCCCGGAGCAGTGTCGTCACCTGCTCCTCGGTCTCCCGGCGCAGCGCGGCGACCTCCTGCTCGGTGGTCTGCCGCAGGGCTGCCGCAGCCCGCTCGGCCTCCTCGCGGATCCCGGCGGCACCCTGTTCGATCTCGTCCCGGCGGGCGGTGTACGCCCGCTCCAGTTCGTCCTGCCGGGCGGTGTGCTGCTGCTCCAACTCCTCGCGGCGGCTGGTGAACTTCCGGTCGGCGGTCTCCCGCAGCCGGGTCAGCTCCCGCTCGGCCGCCTCCCGCTGCGCCGCGACCTCCTTCTCCACCCCGGCCCGCCAGGTGCCCAGTTCCTGCTGGGTCTGCGCCCGCGCCTGCTGCACGTACGCCTCGGTCTCGGAGCGCATGCGCTGCACGTACGCCTCGGTCTCGGCCCGGCTGCGCTTGGCCGCCTCGGCGGCCTGCGTGGTGAGCTGGTTCGCCTCCTGCTGGGCCTTGGTCCGGGTGGCCTGCGCCGCCTCGGCCGCCTGGTCGGTCAGCTTCTTGGCGTCCTGCTGTGCCCGGGCGTGTGTCGCCCGGCCCGCCTCGGTGGCCTGGTCGGTCAGGCGCTTCGCCTCCTGCTGCGCCTTGAGGTGCACCTCCTTGGCGGCGTCGCGGAGCTGGGCGGCCTCCTGCTGGGCCTTGGCATGCGCCTCCCGGGCCGCCTCGCGCAGCTTCGTGGCCTCCTGCTGGGCCCGGTTGTGGATCTCCTTGGCGGCGTCGCGGAGCTGGGTGGCCTCCTGCTGGGCCTTGGCCAGCGCGGTCTGCGCCGCCTCGCGGATCCGGGCGGCCTCCTCCTTGGCGGCGGTGACGGTCGCCGCCGCCTCGGCCCGTCGGGCGGCGCTGTGCCGCTCCTCCTCGGCCCGTCGGGCGGCGAGGGCGAGTTCGAAGTCCTTCAGCGCCTTGGCGGCCTGTTCGCGGGCTTCCTCGATGATGTGCTCGGCCGCCGCGCGGCGCGCCTCGATCTCCTCGCTGGCCGCCGCGAGGATGTCGTCGGCCTGCTCCTCGGCGAGGGTGAGGATCTGCTCCACCCGGGGCCCCAGATGCCGGAACGAGGCCCGGTCGACCACGGTGCCCTGCTTGCGCACGTGTGCCAGGTCGCGCTGGAGCACCTCCACCTGGCCCGCGAGCTTGTGTATCTGGGTGTACGCCTGTTCCCGCTCGGCTGTCAGTGCCGCGATCTCGTGTTCGGCACGGGCTACGTACCGGTCGACCTGTCGTTTCTCGTACCCCCGCAGGGCGGACTCGAAGCTGGGCTCCGTGGTCACTTCCCCGCCGAGAGCGAACAGTTCCTCGCCGTGCGACATACCCCCATCCTCACACGCGGTCGCCCCCGGTGCGGCGATACGCACGGCGACGATGGGACCCAGTTCACCCGGTGCGGGGGACGCGTCGATCGGCTTCGGTGGGCAGCGTATTGCGCGGGGCGCACCCGTTCAAGGTGACACCCCGCGCGACACGACTCATGCCCCGGACGACGCGCGGGCCGTCAGTTGGACTTCTCCGCGGGAACCCGCTCGGCGGCGGCCTCCTCGGCCTTTGCCGGCGCCGCCGGCTCGGCCTTCTGCTGCGGCACCCCCGGCACGATGCCGGCCAGGCCGGAGAGCATCTGCCCGAGCTGCGAAGTGACCGCGTCCTTCTGGCGGGTGAGGTCGTCGACCTCGCGCCGGGCGGCCTGGGTGGTCAGCTCCGCCTCGGTGCGGGCCTCGTTCAGCAGGCGCTGCGACTCGGCCTTGGCCTCGGCGAGCGTCTTCTCGGCCAGCGACTTGGCCTTCTCGACGGTCTCGGTGGCGGTGCGCTCCGACTCGACCCGCCGGGCCTCGGCGCGCTGCTCGATCTCCTTGGCGCGCTCCTGCGCGGCGCGGGCCCGCTGCTCGGCCTCGCCGACCAGCTTCTGGGTCTGCGCGACCTGCGCGGCGTGCCGCTCGGACTCCTCGCGCTCGGCCTTCTCCCGCCGCTCGGCGAGCTGGAGCTCCAGGGCCTGGAGGTCCTTGTCCCGCTTGTCGCGGGCGTCGGTGAGCAGCTTGGTCGCCTCGGCGCGCTTCTCCTCGGCCTCGCGGGCGGCCTTGGCCCGCTGCTGGGTGATCTCCCGCTCGGCGGTGGCCCGCAGGGTGGCCACCTCACGCTCGACAGTCGACTTCAGCTCGGCCACCTCGTGCGCGGTGACCGTGCGGAGCTGCTTGGTCTCCCGCTCGGCGTCGGCCCGCAGCGTGTCGGCCTCCCGCCGGGCCTGCACCCGGACCTCGGCCGCCTCCCGCTCGGCGGTGGTGCGGACGCTGCCCGCCTCGCGCTCCGCGGTGGCCTTCATGGCCGCCGCCTCGGCCCGCGCCTTGTCGGTGATCTCGCGGGCCTCCAGGCGGGCCGCGGAGAGGATGCCCTCGGACTCGCGCTTGGCCTCGTTGCGGTGGTCGTTGGCCTGCTCCTCGGCCAGCCGCAGGATCTGCTCGACCCGGGTGCCGAGACCGGAGAGGGTCGGCCGGCTGTTCTCCTCGAGCTGCTTGTTGGTCTCGGCGAGCTTCTGCTCCAGCGCCGCGAGGCGCTGCTCAGCCTGCCGGAGCCGGCGCTGCGCGTCGTTCATCCGCTGCTCGGCCTCGGCGCGGGCCTGCTCGGACTGGGTCAGCGCGGCGGTCAGCCGCCCGATGAAGTCGTCGACCTGACCGGTGTTGTATCCGCGCAGGCCAACGGTGAAATCCGGCTGGGAGTTCGCGTTATCGAAGAACGCGAGAGGGGAGGACTGCTGCTGGGGCATTGGCCCATACTCGCAGACGCACCGGGGTGCTTCGCAAGAGCGGTGCGGAGCTTTCGTGTCCTCTTTACATGGTCACGTCCGGGGGGCCCGGAGCCCGTCCGGGCAGGCGATCTTGGCAGGTCCGAGCCGGGGCGCGGAGCGTGCCCGCCGGGCCGGAAAAGGACGCCCGCCGGCCGGGCCGCCCTTTTCCGGGCCACCGATGCGCATCGATGGAATCGGCGTCCGCCGAGCACCGACGAAAGCCAATGCCGGTCGCGGCAATCACGATCCGTCCGGTTGCGACGGGCCGGCGCCCGGGTGTGTGCAGGGGCCCCCTGTTCGGCAAAAAGCGGTAACCGGGGGCCCCTGCTACCACCTCAGGCGGGCTGGACCAGTTCGACGAGGACGCCGCCGGCGTCCTTCGGGTGGACGAAGTTGACCCGGGACCCGGCGGTGCCCCGGCGCGGGGTCTCGTAGAGCACCCGCATGCCGCGCTCGCGCAGCGCCGCGCAGGCCGCGTCGATGTCGGTGACGGTGTACGCGACCTGCTGCACCCCCGGGCCGTTGCGGTCCAGGAACTTCGCGATCGTCGACTCGGGGGTGAGCGGGGCGAGCAGTTGCAGGCAGCCGCCCTCGGTGGTCGGGCCGACCGCCAGCATCGCCTCGCGGACACCCTGTTCGGTGTTGGTCTCGGTGTGCACACAGCGCATGCCGAAGGTGCGCTGGTAGAAGTCGATCGCCGCGTCCAGGTCCGCGACCGCCACGCCGACGTGGTCGATTCGGCGGATACCGATGTCTGTGACGTAGTCCGCAGCGGGCTCGACGGGGGAGTTCTCAGCCATGGCGCTAGTCTGACCGAACAAACGTTAAGGCGTACAGGTTCGGCACCCCTACGGAGGCAGACCATGGCTTCGGTGATCGTCAGCGGCGCGCGGACCCCGATGGGCCGCCTGCTGGGCAACCTCAAGGACCTCTCCGCGACCCAGCTCGGCGGCGTGGCGATCAAGGCCGCCCTGGAGCGCGCCGGGGTGGCCCCGGAGCAGGTGCAGTACGTGATCATGGGCCAGGTGCTCCAGGCCGGCGCCGGCCAGATCCCCGCCCGGCAGGCGGCGGTCGAGGCGGGCATCCCGATGTCGGTGCCGGCCCTGACCATCAACAAGGTATGCCTCTCCGGCCTCGACGCGATCGCCCTGGCCGACCAGCTCATCCGGGCCGGCGAGTTCGACATCGTGGTCGCGGGCGGCATGGAGTCGATGACCAACGCCCCGCACCTGCTGCTCGGCCAGCGCGCCGGCTACAAGTACGGTGACGTGACCATCAAGGACCACATGGCCCTGGACGGGCTGACCGACGCCTGGGACTGCTGCTCGATGGGCGAGTCCACCGAGCGGCACGGCGTGCGGCACGGCATCACCCGCGAGGAGCAGGACGCCTTCGCCGCGGCCAGCCACACCCGGGCCGCCGCCGCGCAGAAGAACGGCCACTTCGCCGACGAGATCACGCCGGTGCTGATCCCGCAGCGCAAGGGCGACCCGTTGGTGATCAGCGAGGACGAGGGCATCCGGCCGGACACCACCGTCGAGTCGCTGGCCAAGCTCCGTCCGGCGTTCGCCAAGGACGGCACGATCACCGCGGGCAGCGCGTCGCCGATCTCCGACGGGGCCGCCGCCGTGGTGGTGATGAGCAAGGCGAAGGCCAAGGAGCTGGGTCTGACCTGGCTGGCCGAGGTCGGCGCGCACGGCAACGTGGCCGGCCCGGACAACTCCCTGCACTCGCAGCCGTCGAACGCGATCGTGCACGCCCTGAAGAAGGGTGGGCTGAGCATCGAGGATCTCGACCTCATCGAGATCAACGAGGCGTTCGCCGCGGTCGGCATCCAGTCCACCCGCGATCTCGGCGTCGACCCGGCGATCGTCAACCCGAACGGTGGGGCGATCGCGCTCGGCCACCCGATCGGCATGTCCGGTGCCCGACTGGTGCTCACCCTCGCGCTGGAGCTGAAGCGGCGTGGCGGCGGGACCGGAGCGGCGGCGCTCTGCGGCGGTGGCGGCCAGGGCGACGCGCTGATCATCCACGTTCCCGGTGCCGGAGAGAACGCCCAGTGAGCGAGCCGGCCACCGCCGTCCCGTCGATCCGGCGCAGTCGGGACATACCGATGCTGGTGGAGCGGGCCCGGGCGGGTGACCCCCGTGCGGTGGCCCGGCTGATCACCCTGGTCGAGTCCGGCGACGAGGTGCTGCCGCAGGTCGCGGCGGCCCTCGCGCCGTACGCCGGGCAGGCCCAGGTGGTGGGGCTGACCGGTTCGCCCGGGGTGGGCAAGTCGACCACCACCAACGAACTGGTCCGGGCGCTGCGGGCCCGGGGGCACCGGGTCGGCGTGCTCGCCGTCGACCCGTCCAGCCCGTTCACCGGCGGGGCGATCCTCGGCGACCGGGTCCGGATGCAGGACCATGCCACCGACCCCGGCGTCTACATCCGGTCGATGTCCAGCCGGGGGCACCTCGGCGGGCTCTCGGCGGCCACCCCGCAGGCGGTCCGCGTGCTGGAGGGCGCGGGCTGTGACGTGGTGCTGGTGGAGACGGTCGGGGTCGGGCAGGCCGAGGTCGAGGTGGCCTCGCTCGCCGACACCACGCTGGTGCTGCTCGCCCCCGGCATGGGCGACGCGATCCAGGCGGTCAAGGCCGGCATCCTGGAGATCGCCGACGTCTTCGTGGTCAACAAAGCCGACCGGGACGGCGCCGACGCCACGGTCCGTGACATCCAGGGCATGATCGCGCTGGGCGAGCGTGGGCCGGGCGAGTGGCGGCCCCAGGTGGTGCGCGCGATCGCCGCGCGCGGCGAGGGGATCGACGACATCGCCGCCGCCATCGACAAGCACCGGGGCTGGCTGGTCGAGCACGACGAGCTGCGCCGCCGCCGTGAGGCGCGGGCCGCCGCCGAGATCGAGGCGATCGCGCTCGGCGTGCTCCGCGCCCGGATCGGTTCGCTGCGCGACGGTACGGAGCTGCCGACGCTCGCCGCCCGGGTGGCCGAGGGGGTGCTGGACCCGTACGCGGCGGCGGACGAGTTGCTGTCCCAGCTCGGCGCCTGAGGGCCCACCGGGGACCCGTCCGGCCTAGTACGCTCGCACGGCCGGCGTGGGGCGGTACGAGTGTCTGTGGGGAGAGCATGGCTGACGAGGCGACACAGGAGCTGACCGTGACGCCGGGCGCGGTGGCGGGTGGCACGACCGTCGTCTCCGACGAGGTGGTGGAGAAGATCGCGGTGGCCGCCGCGAAGTCCGTACCCGGGGTGACCGAGCTGGGCGGTGACGTGGCCCGGTTCTTCAACGCCGTGCTCGACCGGGTCGGTCTGGACCAGGTCGGCGACGCCCGGCGCGGCTGCTCCGCGCACGTCACCGACGGTGCGGCGGTGGTGAACCTGGTGATCGTGATCGACGCCGGCCGCCCGGTGCCGCAGGTGACCGACGGGGTCCGGGCCGCCGTCACCCAGGCTGTCGAGGCGTACGGGCTGCGGGTCGACGAGGTCAACATCCGGGTCGACGACGTGGCCCTGGGCGACCCTGCGACGCCGCCGGCCTGACGGGGCGGGGCGACTTCCTTAGCCATCGTTCAGGATGGGCTCTACACTCGACGTGCAGTCGAGGACTCGAGGAGGAGCCCTGCGCATGAACGCCGACGAGATCGCCGCCGGCCGGGCCCGCTGGCAGGCCCGGTACGACGCCGCGCGCAAGCGGGACGCGGACTTCACCACGCTCTCCGGGCTGGAGGTCGAGCCGGTGTACGGCCCGCCGGAGGGGGTCGCCCACCCGGGCTTCGAGCGCATCGGCTGGCCGGGGGAGTACCCGTACACCCGGGGCCTGTACCCGACCGGCTACCGGGGCCGCACCTGGACGATCCGGCAGTTCGCCGGCTTCGGCAACGCCCAGCAGACCAACGAGCGCTACAAGATGATCCTCGGCGCGGGTGGCGGCGGCCTCTCCGTGGCCTTCGACATGCCCACCCTGATGGGGCGGGACTCCGACGACCCGCAGTCGCTCGGCGAGGTCGGCCACTGCGGCGTCGCCATCGACAGCGCCGCCGACATGGAGGCGCTCTTCGACGGCATCGACCTGGCCGGGGTCACCACCAGCATGACCATCTCCGGCCCTGCCGTGCCGGTGTTCTGCATGTACCTGGTCGCCGCCGAGCGGCAGGGCGCCGACATCGGCAAGCTCGACGGCACGCTCCAGACCGACATCTTCAAGGAGTACATCGCGCAGAAGGAGTGGCTCTTCGACCCCGAGCCGCACCTGCGCCTGATCGGCGACCTGATGGAGTACTGCGCCCGGGACATCCCGCGCTACAAGCCGCTGTCGGTCTCCGGTTACCACATCCGCGAGGCCGGCTCGACCGCCGCGCAGGAGCTGGCGTACACCCTCGCCGACGGGTTCGGTTACGTCGAGCTGGGCCTCTCCCGGGGCCTGGACGTCAACGTCTTCGCCCCCGGACTGAGCTTCTTCTTCGACTCGCACGTCGACTTCTTCGAGGAGATCGCCAAGTTCCGGGCCGCCCGCCGGATCTGGGCCCGTTGGCTGAAGGAGGTCTACGGCGCCACCAGCGAGAAGGCGATGTGGATGCGGTTCCACACCCAGACCGCCGGGGTGTCGCTGACCGCCCAGCAGCCGGTGAACAACGTGGTCCGTACGGCGGTGGAGGCCCTCGCGGCGGTGCTCGGCGGCACCAACTCGCTGCACACCAACGCCCTGGACGAGACCCTCGCGCTGCCCACCGACGAGTCGGCCGAGATCGCCCTGCGGACGCAGCAGGTGCTGATGGAGGAGATCGGCGTCACCAACGTCGCCGACCCGCTCGGCGGCTCCTGGTACGTCGAGGCGCTGACCGACCGAATCGAGGCCGAGGCAGAGGAGATCTTCGCCCGGATCCGGCAGCTCGGCGGGGACGGCCCGCACGCCATCGGCCCGATGACCTCCGGCATCCTGCGGGGCATCGAGGACGGCTGGTTCACCGGGCACATCGCCGAGGCGGCCTTCGTCTACCAGCAGGCGCTAGAGAAGGGCGAGAAGAAGATCGTCGGCGTCAACTGCCACACCGGCACGGTCGCCAAGGACCTGGAGATCCTGCGTATCTCCCACGAGGTGGAGCTGGAGCAGCGCAAGCTGCTCGCCGAGCGCAAGGCCGGCCGGGACAACGACGCCGTCAAGAGCGCGATCGAGCGGATGGTGGCGGTCAGCCGTACCGACGAGAACATGATCCCGGCGATGCTCGACGCGGTCCGCGCCGAGGCCACGCTCGGCGAGATCTGCGACGCGCTGCGTGCCGAGTGGGGCGTCTACCGCGAGCCGGCCCGGTTCTGAATCCCGGCGCGGGCGGTGCGGGGCCGGTGGAGTCCCCGCACCGCCCGCGACCAGCCGTGGAAGTCACATGTGTCGGCACGTCGGCTGATCTGTTCCGGACCGGGTACGTGCGAGACTAGATAACCATGAGCGACCCACGGATCACCTCGTCGATCTTCACCCGTGGCGCGGTCGACCTCAGCGCGCTGCGCCCGTCCGCCCCTGCCCGTCCCGCCGCCCCCGCCCAGGGCGGTCCGCCCGCCGGCGTGCCGGGCGGTGCCACACCGGGCGCCGGGGTCGCGGTGATCGACGTTACCGAGGCCACCTTCCAGTCCGAGGTGCTGGAACGGTCCCTCAGCACGCCGGTCGTGGTCGACTTCTGGGCCGAGTGGTGCGAGCCCTGCAAGCAGCTCTCCCCGGTGCTGGAGAAGCTCGCCGCCGAGGGCGGGGGCGCGTGGGTGCTCGCCAAGGTCGACGTCGAGGCCAATCCCCGCCTGGCCCAGATGTTCCGGGTGCAGGGCATCCCGATGGTCTTCGCGGTCGTCGGCGGACAGCCGATCGACGCCTTCTCCGGCGTGGTGCCGGAGGCGCAGCTGCGGCAGTGGATCCAGGCCGTGCTCAAGGCCGCCGGCGTCACCGTCGAGCCGGCGGGCGACCCCCGCCTCGACGAGGCCGACGACGCGCTGATGGTCGGCGACCTCGACGCGGCCGAGGCGGCGTACCGGAAGATCCTGGCCGAGACCCCGGCGGACGCCGCGGCCGAGGCGGGGCTGGCCCAGGTGGGGCTGGTCCGTCGGGTCGGCGCGGCCGACCCGGTCGCCGTGTTCGCCGCCGCCGAGGCCAACCACGACGACGTGGACGCGCAACTTCTCGCCGCCGACGTCGAGGTGCTCAGCGGTCAGGCCGAGGCGGCGTACGCTCGGCTGGTCGCCCTGGTCAAGCGGTCGGCCGGCGACGACCGGGAGAAGGCCCGCCAGCACCTGGTCTCGCTGTTCACCGTCGCCGGCCCGGACGACCCCGCGGTCGCCAAGGCCCGCCGAGCCCTGGCGAGCGCCCTGTTCTGACCACCCCCCACGCCAGCGCGGGCCGGCGGTGGCCGGCCCGCCCGACCCTCACGAGGACGGGAGCCCATGATGCGCCGAATCGCCGTCCTCGACGCGCCGACGAATCTCGGCCTGCGCCCACCCACGCTCACCAGCGTGCCGGGCTGCGCCAAGGCGCCGGGGGCGTTGCGCGACCACGGGCTCCTCGCCCGGCTGCGGGCCCGGGACGCCGGCTGCCTGACCCCACCCCGGTACGACCCGAGCGACTGGCGTCCCGGCGACGGCGTCTGCCACTCGTTCGAGATCGCGGATTACTCGGTGGCGCTGGCCGGGCGGATCGGGGACATCATCGACCGGGGTGAGTTCCCGGTGGTGCTCGGCGGGGACTGCTCGGTCCTGCTCGGCTCCGCCCTGGCCATGCACCGCCTCGGCGAGTCGGTCGGCGGCCGGATCGGTCTGGTCTTCGTCGACGGGCACTCCGACTTCCGCCACCCCGGCAACGCCTCCTACGTGGGGGCCGCCGCCGGGGAGGACCTCGCCCTGGTGACCGGGCGGGGGCAGGCCGACCTGGCCGCGATCGAGGGCCGCCGGCCGTACTTCCGGGACGTCGACGTGGTGGTGCTCGGCATCCGGGCCCAGGACGAGTACCGTCTCGACCTCCAGGCGGCCGGCATCGTCACCCGGCCGGTGCCGGCGCTGCGGGCCGAGGGGGCGGCCCGGACCGCGCAGTGGGCTCACGAGCAGCTCGCCGACTGCGCCGGCTACTGGCTGCACGTCGACGTGGACGTGCTCGACCCGGCGGTGATGCCGGCGGTGGACGCCCCCGACCCGGGTGGCATCGCCTTCGCCGAGCTGGAGATCCTCATCGCCGGGCTGGTCGACACCCCGCACTGCCTCGGCGTCGAACTCACCGTCTTCGACCCCGACTACGACCCGGACGGCGCGTACGCCGCCGAGATCGTCAACACCTTGGTCGCCGGGCTGGCCCCGGTCACCGCCCCGGGCGCGGTCCCGCCCAAGCTGCTGCCGCCCCGGCCCGTCCCGCCGCCCCGGTCGGCCGTCCCCGCGCTCACCGAGGCTGCCCCCGAGCAGTCGCTGTCATCCGTCGCCGACCCGGCGGCTGCCGGCGTCCCGGGCCGGTCGTTTCCCGGGGACGCCGAGGACCTGGGTCCGGCCGCCGCCGGCTGACTCACGGCCGACCGCCCGGCCTCGCACCGGGTCGAGGAGCGCGACGTGGCGCCGGTCCGAGGAGCGACGGCGAGGCGGGTCAGGGGCGCGGTGGCGAGGTCCATGGCGACCGCGCCGACCTTGTGTCGCGTGGCGGCCGGTGGCACAGGGCCGAGAAGGTGGGACGGTTCCTACCTGGACGCTGTAGAGCTGCCCCGTCTGTGCGCCCAGCCCCGAAGGCATCATCCTGGTGGACCGCCAGCGCGCGAGATCGCGTCGGCCTGCCCCGCCGGTGCGGGCAGCTCTACAGGCTCCGCACGTCACACCTCTGCCGAGGTGGTTGCAGGGGACCCCTGCTACGCAGAAAGCGGTAACAAGGGGCCCCTGCTACCACCGAGTGGCCTCCCGGACACAAGCTGCCGTCGACCAAGGCGCTCGCCGAGATGTACGAGGTGGGAAGCCGGCGGTGGACAGCGCGGGATCGGCGGAACAGGGTGGATCATGCGGGCGTGGACCGCAGGTCAGGCGAGGGCGCGCAGGAAACGGGCGGTGATCGGGACGGCCGACTCGGTGCTGGAGCCGCCCTTCTCGACGAAGACGGCGACGGCGACGTCGCCCTGCCAGCCGACGAACCAGGAGTGCGTGTTCGCCGGGTTGTCGTCGTACTCGGCGGTGCCGGTCTTGCCGTGCACGGGTTTGCCGGGGACGCCGCGCAGGACGGTGGCGGTGCCCTTGGTGACCACCTCGCGCATCATCGTGCGCAGCGGCTCGACATGTTCGGGCGTGAGCTGCGGACCGGCCGGCGCGGGCTGTCCGGGGGCCGGGTCGAGCAGCAGTTTCGGCTGTTCCCAGCGGCCCCGGGCGACGGCGGCGGTGGCGGCGGCCATGGCGACCGGGCTGACCAGGGTGGTGCCCTGACCGAACGCGGCGGCGGCCAGCTCGGCGGGGGAGCCGCCGGTGGAGACCTTGCCGGTGAAGGCGTCCACGCCGAGGTTCCAGGTGGCCTCCAGGCCGAGCGCCCGGCCGGTGTCGGCGAGGCCGGCGTCGCCGAGTTTCGGGGCGAGCGCGGCGAAGGCGGTGTTGCAGGACTTCGCGAAGTTGGTCCGGAAGGGCACCGGGCCCAGGGCGAAGTTGTCCGAGTTCTTGAAGGACCGGCCGTCGACGGTGAACGTCTTCGGACAGTCGACGGTGCCGTCCAGGGTCACCGCGCCCCGGTCGAGCAGGCCGAGCGTGCTGACCATCTTGAAGGTCGAGCCGGGCGGCACCTGGGCGGTGAACGCGAGGTTCTCCCCGGCCGCTCCGGGGCCGTTCGCCACGGCGAGCAGCGCGCCGTCGCTGATCCGGATCGCGACCAGGGCGGAACGGCGTCGTTCGCTCCGCAGGGCGGCGTCCGCCGCGTTCTGCACCGCCGGGTCGAGGGTGGTCTGCACGGTCTGGCCGGGCTGCGGGTCCTTCCGGAACACCTCGGTGCCCGTCGGCGCCCAGGTGCCCTCCGGCCCCAGGCGTTCGGTGACCACGCTGATCCCGGGAGCACCGCGCAGCCGCTCGTCGTACCGGCCCTGGAGGCCGCCGTGGCCGACCTGGTCGCCGTCGGCGTACACGTCGGGCTTGGCGGTGAGGTCCTCGGCGGTGGCCGGGTCGACCGAGCCGAGCAGGGCTCGGGCGAACTCCCGGGTGGGCGCCAGCTCCAGCTTCTCGCTGCGGAACTTCGTGCCGGGCAGGTCGTAGACGCGGTCCCGGATCTGCCGGTACGCCTCGTCCCGCAGGGTGACCACCTCGACGAAGGCGTCCGGTCTGGCGTCCGAAAGCCGTTTCGGCAGGTCGGACAGGTCGACCGGCGGGGTGATCGCCGGGCGTACCGCCCGGAACGCGGCGTCCAGCCGGCGGGCCAGCCCGGCCGCGTCGGTGACCTCGCTCGGCTGCACCCCGACCCGGACCACGGGGCGGGGCGCGACGATCGGCGCGCCGGTGCCGTCGAGGACCCCGGCGCGGGGCGCGGCGACCCGGCGTACGGCCAGCCGGTCCCCGCGCAGCAGCGCCTCCTGGACCAGGGCGGGCTCCCAGATCACCTGCCACGCGCCGTCCCCGGTGCGGGCCAGTCGGATCGGGCGCTCGTAGCGCCACCGGGTGTCGCCGGGCAGCGTCCACTCCACGCTGATCCGTCCCTCGGCGGAGTCCCGGGTGATCGTGGGTTCCCCGGACCGGCGCAGGGTCGGTGGCTGGTCGGCCAGTTCGCCGGAGAGTGTCCGGATCTCCTCGGTCACCCGCTCCGCCGGCACCCGCGCCCCGGTCGGGTCGCGGAACCCGACCGCGTGGAGGTCGCCGGAACGCCAGCCGGCGAGGAAGGCGTCGACGCTCTTCTCCGGTCCGTCGCCGCCGGAACACCCCACCAGCGTGGTGGCGGTGACGACCACCGCGAAAAGGGCGTTACGGATACGGCGGGTACGCCGGTGACGGGGCGGGTAGGACAGGGGCATGGACCCTCCGATCTCGGCCTGACCTGCACGGTAGTACGCGGACCGTCCACCTGTGGTCCCGCGCCCGGCCCACGAAGTCGGACGCGGGGTGGTGTGATGAACATCGCCTGTCGGGGTACTCCTGCCCCGGCCACCTCGAACCCGCAACGGGTGGATGGGCGACAGTCCCGAACCGGAAGTCCAGCCAGTGGTCCGCCGAGGAGCAACGTGATCGACAGGGCCTAGGCTGGACGGTGAGTGACCCACAACGCGGTGGGTCGAGGGGAGTGGCACCGATGGACCGGCGTCCGGCGATCAAACCGGGTCCCGACCTCCGGCCGGATGACTCCGGCCGTGACGACAGTTTCGAGTCGGCGACCGACCGTGATGGTTTCGGCCGTCTTCATGCAGGAGTGACCGGGATGTCCGGCGCGAGTATCGACACCTTGTACGATCTGGGCCTGCCGGCCGAGGCGCTCGGCGACGACGTGGAGGACGCCGAGCTCGACGAGCCGGTGCCCAACGCGGAGCGCCTGGTCGCCCAGGCGGTGGCGTTGGCCGGTGACGACCACGGCGCGGCCACCCTGGTCGACCGGTTCTGGCGGTTCGCGCCGGACGAGGAGCTGATCGGCTTCACCGCCGAGGAGATGCTCGACGCGGCCCGGGCCCACCGCGAGTTGGCCGAGCAGCGGGTTCCGGGCGAGTTGAAGCTGCGGATCCACGAGCCGGACGCCGAGCAGCACCACACGGTCGTCGAGATCGTCACCGACGACATGCCGTTCCTGGTCGACTCGGTGACCTCCCTGCTCAACTCCCACCACCTCGACGTGCACCTGCTCGTACACCCGCTGGTGGTGGTCCGGCGCGAGCCGCTGGGCCGGCTCGCCGAGGTGGCGGCGGACGTCGAGCCGGACGACGCGATCGACGGCGACATCGTCGAGAGCTGGATGCACATCGAGATCGACCCGATCCGGGACGCGGCCCAGCGGGACCGGCTGCGCACCGAGTTGCAGCGGGTGCTCACCGACGTCCGGGAGGCTGTCGAGGACTGGCCGAAGATGCGCCAGCAGGCCCTCGACCTCGCCGAGGAGCTCTCCGCGGCGCGGACCTCGGAGCACCGGCCGCCGGTGCCGGAGAAGGACATCACCGACTCGGTGGAGCTGCTGCGCTGGCTGGCCCACGACCACTTCACCTTCCTCGGCTACCGCGAGTACCGCCTGGTCGAGGTGGGCGAGGGCGGCGCCGGCGACCCGTCGGGCGGCCAGGCGCTGGAGGCGGTGCTCGGCACCGGCCTGGGCATCCTGCGGTCCGACCGCACCGAGCCCCGGACGCTGTCGTCGATGACGCCGGAGGCGCACGAGAAGGTGCTGGAGAAGCGCCTGCTGATCATCACCAAGGCGAACTCCCGGGCGACCGTGCACCGCTCGGCGTACCTCGACTACATCGGCTTCAAGATCTTCAACGAGCACGGTGAGGTGGTCGGGGAGCGTCGCTTCCTCGGGCTCTTCTCCACCGCCGCGTACCGGACCAGCGTGCGCGAGCTGCCGGTGGTCCGCCGCAAGGTGGCCGAGGTGCTGGAGCGGTCCGGGCTGAGCCCGCGCAGCCACTCCGGCAAGGACCTGCTCCAGATCCTGGAGACCTACCCGCGCGACGAGCTGTTCCAGATCAAGACCGACGACCTCTACCACGCGGTGATCGGCGTGCTCCGGATGGCCGGACGCCGTCAGCTGCGGGTGTTCCTGCGCCGGGACGGCTACGGCCGGTTCATCTCCTGCCTGATCTACCTGCCCCGGGACCGGTTCACCACGCAGAACCGGCTGCGGATGCAGGACATCCTGCTGCGTGAGCTGAACGGGGTCGGGGTGGACTACACCACCCGGGTCACCGAGTCGATGCTGGCCCGGGTGCACTTCATCGTCCGGACCGACCCGACCGACCCGCCCGGTGACGTCGACGCCGACCTGCTCGCCGAGGAACTGGCCGACGCGACCCGGCTCTGGGACGACGACTACCGGCTGGTGCTGGAGCGCAAGCTCGGTGACGAGCAGGCCAAGCACCTGTTCACCCGGTACGCCGACGCCTTCCCGGAGGGCTACAAGGACGGGCACACGCCGTACGAGGCGATGAAGGACCTGGCCAAGCTGGAGCTGCTGGAGGAACCTGGCCAGCTCGAGATGCACCTGTTCCGCAAGCAGCTCGCCCCGCGCAACGGCGCGCGGGTCGCGGGCGACGCGGCCGAGGCGATGGACGTCCGCTTCAAGGTCTACCGCAACGCCGAGCCGATGCTCCTGTCCGACGTGCTGCCGGTGCTGCACTCCCTCGGCGTCCGGGTGGTCGACGAGCACCCGTACGAGGTGGACCGGATCGACGGGCGGATCTACCTCTACGACTTCGGCCTGCAACTGCCCGAGGGGCACCAGGAGCTGTCCGAGGTGCGCCCGCACGTGGAGAACGCCTTCGCCGCCGCGTGGCGGGGCGAGGCCGAGGTGGACGGCTTCAACGAGCTGGTGCTGCGGGCCGGGCTCACCTGGCGGCAGGTGGTGGTGCTGCGCGCGTACGCGAAGTACCTGCGTCAGGCGGGCACGGTCTTCTCCCAGGACTACATGGAGTCCACCTTCATCGCCTACCCGAAGATCGCCACCCTGCTGGTGGAACTCTTCGAGGTGCGCTTCGACCCGGCCGCCGGGCTGACGCCCGAGGAACGGGAACGGCGCGGGGCGGAACTGGCCGACACCATCAGCGCCGCCCTGGACGACGTGTCCAGTCTGGACCAGGACCGCATCCTGCGGTCGTACCTGACGCTGATCCGGGCGACCCTGCGGACCAGCTTCTTCCAGAAGATGGAGGACGGCGGGCGGCCGAAGTCGTACGTGGCGTTCAAGCTGGACCCGCAGGCCATCCCGGACCTGCCCGCGCCCCGCCCGAAGTACGAGATCTTCGTCTACTCGCCCCGGTTCGAGGGCGTGCACCTGCGGTACGGTCCGGTGGCCCGGGGCGGGCTGCGCTGGTCCGACCGGCGGGAGGACTTCCGTACCGAGGTGCTCGGCCTGGTCAAGGCGCAGATGGTCAAGAACGCCGTGATCGTGCCGGTGGGCGCCAAGGGCGGCTTCGTGCTCAAGCAGAAGCCGGGGGACCGGGACGAGGCGGTCGCCTGCTACCAGGAGTTCATCTCGGCCCTGCTGGACGTCACCGACAACATCGTCAGCGGCGACGTGGTGCCGCCGACCGACGTGGTCCGGCACGACGGCGACGACCCGTACCTGGTGGTCGCGGCGGACAAGGGGACGGCGACGTTCTCCGACATCGCCAACGAGATCTCCACCGCGCACCGGTTCTGGCTGGGCGACGCGTTCGCCTCCGGGGGCTCGGCCGGCTACGACCACAAGAAGATGGGCATCACCGCCCGGGGCGCCTGGGAGTCGGTCAAGCGGCACTTCCGGGAGCTGGGGCACGACACCCAGTCCGAGGACTTCACCGTGGTGGGCGTGGGCGACATGTCCGGTGACGTGTTCGGCAACGGGATGCTGCTCAGCGAGCACATCCGCCTGGTGGCCGCCTTCGACCACCGGCACATCTTCCTCGACCCGGACCCGGACGCGGCCTCCTCGTACGCCGAGCGGAAGCGGCTGTTCGAGCTGTCCCGGTCGTCGTGGCAGGACTACGACCAGAAGCTGATCTCCGCCGGCGGTGGGGTGTTCCCGCGTACCGCCAAGTCGGTGCCGGTCTCGCCGCAGGTCCGCGCGGTGCTCGGCCTGGACGGCGACGTCACCCAGATGTCGCCGGCGGAGCTGATGAAGGCGATCCTGACCGCCCCGGTGGACCTCTTCTGGAACGGCGGCATCGGCACCTACGTCAAGGCCTCCAGCGAGACCAACGCCGAGGTGGGGGACAAGTCCAACGACGCGATCCGGGTCAACGGGAAGGACCTGCGCTGCCGGGTGGCAGGCGAGGGCGGGAACCTGGGCTGGACCCAGGCCGGCCGGATCGAGTACGCCCAGGCCGGCGGGCGGATCTACACCGACTTCATCGACAACGCGGCCGGGGTGGACTGCTCCGACCACGAGGTGAACATCAAGATCCTGCTCAACACGGCGGTCGCCGACGGCGAGCTGACCGTCCCGGAGCGGGACGAGCTGCTCGCCGAGATGACCGACGAGGTCGCCGAGCTGGTGCTGCGCGACAACTACGACCAGGCACGGGCGCTGAACAACGCCCAGGCCCAGTCCGCGTCGCTACTGCCGGTGCACCGCCGGATGATCAGCGACCTGGAGCGCTCCGGGGTGCTGAACCGGGCGTTGGAGGCGCTCCCGTCCGACGAGGAGCTGGCCGCCCGGACCGAGTCCGGGCTGACCGCGCCGGAGTTCGCGGTGTTGCTCGCGTACGTGAAGATCGCCCTGGAACGGGAGATCCTCGCCGACGGGCTGCCCGACGAGGAGTGGACGACCGACGTCCTGGTCAACTACTTCCCCACGCCGATGCGGCAGCGATTCGCCGACCGGATGGGGCAGCACCGGCTGCGCCGGGACATCGTCACCACCGTGCTGGTCAACGAGGCGATCAACCGGGGCGGCATCACGTTCGTCTTCCGGGTGGTCGAGGAGACGGCGGCTTCCCCGGCGGACGTGATCCGCGCGTACCTGGTGGTCCGGGAGGTCTTCGGGCTCCGGGAGCTGTGGGACGCGATCGAGGCGCTGGACAACCGGGTCGCCCCGGAGTTGCAGACCAGCGGCTACCTGGACACCCGGCGGCTGCTGGACCGGGCGGTGCGCTGGCTGGTCACCAACCGGCGTTCGCCGATCGACGTGCCGGCCGAGATCGCCCGGCTGCGCGACGGGGTGGCCCGGCTCCTGCCGGAGCTGGACAGCCTCTTCTACGGGGCCGAGCGGGAGGCGCTGGCCGCGCACGTCGACATGATGAGCAAGCGGGGACTGCCCCGGGACCTGGCCGAGCGGGCCACCCGGCTGATGTACAGCTTCGGCCTGCTGGATGTGGTGGAGACGGCGGCGCAGACCGGCAAGGATGTCGGCGAGGTGGCTTCGGTCTACTTCGTCCTCTCCGACCGGTTCCGGGTCGACTCGCTGCTGTCGAAGATCTCCCTGCTGCCCCGGGAGGACCGCTGGCAGACCCTGGCCCGGATGGCGTTGCGGTACGACCTCTACGCCGCCCTGGCCGCGCTCACCAGCGAGGTGCTCGACTCCACCGACGCGGCCCTGTCCCCGCAGGACCGGGTGCAGGTCTGGGAGCAGTCCAACGCCGTGTCGATCCACCGGGCCCACCGGGCGATGGGGGAGTTCGACGAGTCCCGGGCGGACCTGGCCGCGCTCTCGGTCCTGCTCCGGCAGATCCGGACGCTGGTGCGTACCTCCTCGGCGAGCTGAGGACGTCGGCACGCCGCGCGCCCGGTGGGACGTTCCCACCGGGCGCGCGGGGCGCTCCGCCCGCCATCCCGCCTCAGATCACCAGGGTGGCGAAGACGATCACGTTGTCCAGGTAGTCACGGGCCTTCTCGTCGAACTTCCCACCGCAGGTGACCACCCGTAGCGCGGCCCGGTCGTTCGGACCGTAGACCAGCTCCGTGGGGAACTCCGTCTTCGGGTACGACCGCACCGCGTCGACCCGGAACGTGGCGGTGCTGCCGTCCTGCCGCGCGACGTTGATGGTGTCGCCGGGCAGCAGCGCGCCGAGGTCGTAGAAGACGGCGGGTCCGATGTAACTGGAGTCGACGTGCCCGACGATCACCGCGTTGCCGACCTCGCCGGGGGCGGCGCCGAGCCGGTACCAGCCGGCGAGCTGGGCCTGCTGCAACGGAGGCACCTGGACGGTCCCGTCCGCCTCCACGCCCAGCGACATGATCGAGGCGTCCACGCCGATCCGGGGAATGGTGATGGTGGTCGGCTCGGAACGGGCCATCCCGACCGTCTCGCCCGAGTCGTCGGACTCCGGCGCGACGTCCACGTCGGGGTCGATCCCGGTGACGTCCGGGTACGCCGTCGCCGGCAGGGTGCCGGCCCCGACGATCGGCTGCGGTGGCCGGGCCGGTTCCGACCCGGTGAGCCCCACGCCGAGCAGCCCGACACCGAGGACGCCGGTCAGCGCCACCGCGGCCGCGCCGGCGGCGCGCCACGGTCTCCCGTGACGGCCGCCGGCACGTGTCCCCGCGTCAGACCAGCGACTCATCGGTCCGACGGCGCCGCATCAGCACGATGCCGCCCAGCGCCGCAGCACCGAGCATCGCCGCTCCACCGACCGTCGCCTCACGGTCGGTGCTGGTGGCGCCCCCGTCGCCGCCCTTGACGTGTCCCCTGGGCAGGACGATCAGGGTGCCCTCGCCGCAGGAGCCCTTGAGCTCGTACTTGCCGGGCTCGGCGTCCCACGGGATCTCGGCTTCGCCGTAGTACACGAACCGCGGTCCCCGGTCCTTCGCCCCCTCCTCGGCGGACTCCTCCTCGGCGCCCCGGTCCTCGTGGGCCTTCTCCTCCTCGGCGGTGGCCTCGGCCTCGGCCTTCTTCCGCGCGGCCTCCTCGTCGGCCTTCTTCTTCGCGGCCTCTTCGTCGGCCTTCTTCTTGGCCTCGTCCTTGGCCTCGTCGCCGGCACCCCAGCCGCCGTTGTTCATGCCCGGCTGTCCGGTCTCGTCGGACTGCTGGGTGGACGGACCGGTCCCGGACTGCTGGCGGTTCTCCGAGGTGTTGCCCGGGGCGTTGGTGCCGTTGCCGGCGGTGTTGCCCGGGGCGTTGGTGCCGTTGCCGGCGGTGTTGCCCGGGGCGGTGGTGCCCGGGGCGTTGGTGCCGTTCTCGGCGGTGTTGCCCGGGGCGTTGTTGTTGCCGTTGCCCCAGCTGTTGCCGTTCTCGGAGCTGTTGCCGTTGCCCCAGCTGTTGCCGTTGCCGGAGTCGCTGCCGTTGCCCCAGTCGTTGCCGTTGCCGGAGTCGCTGCCGTTGCCCCAGTCGTTGCCGGAGTCGCCGTCCTTGCCCCAGTCGTGGTCCTTCCTGGAGTCGTGGTCCTTCTTGGAGTCGTGGTCCTTCTTCGAGTCGTGGTCCTTCTTCGAACCGTGACCCTTCTCCCCGCTCTCGGACTCCTCGCCCCGCCAGTCGTGGTCCTTCTTGTGGTGGTCCCGGGGGTGGAGCTTGACCTTCCCGGTCACCTTCGACCAGACGTAGGCGTGCTCCTGGCGCTCCGCGCAGACCTCGATGAGCTTGACCTCGTGACCCGGCCGCACGGCGTACGGGTCGGCGTAGACCTTGCCCTTGTGGTGGTCGTCGTGTCCGCCGCCGTTGTCGGCGAAGGCGATGCCCGGCGTGAAGACCAGCAAGGAGGCCCCGCCGAGGGCAGCGCCAGCGACGACCTTCCCGAGCTTGTTGGTAGCCATGACCTGCGTCACTCCATCCCTTTTCGTCCTGACCCGGCGGAAGCCGAGCTAGGTCAGACGTTAGACCGATTCGCGACCTATGAGAGGAAAGATTCGTGTTTAGGAGTGTGTCGGTGAAGCGGCTTCGCCGGGTGGTAAGCGGGGTTAGCGACCTCTCCGGTCGCCGCGCGTCGTTACCGGCTCATCACCCGGAAATTCCCGGTCAGTGACGTGCAGGTATCGAGAGGTTGTCATGGAAGCGCTCCCATGCAAGAATCACTGCACTGCGTACGAGGAGCCACACCGCGCAGCCGGAGCGTCGAGGGCAGCCGGTCCCCACCGGACGACGTCGAGGCCGCACCGTCGGTCGGCTCCGCTCGGCCGCACCGCACCGCACCGCACCGCTGCCCGTCCGGGTCGGGCATCCCCATCACCCCCGAGGGCCTCTGTGGAACGACGTTTCCAGGGCCTGAAAGCAGCCGGGCCGTTCCCTGGTCCGGTATCGCCCAAGGAGATCAGTGGCATGAATCTGTGGAGAAGTCTGTCCGCCAGGCGGCGGGCACTCGCGCTGACCGGCGCGAGCGCCCTGGTCGCCGGCGGCCTGGTGACCATCCCGGTCACCGTGGCGCACGCCGCGACCCAGTGCGACGTCAGCTACACGTCCAGCGACTGGCAGGGCGGGTTCACCGCCTCCATCACCATCAAGAACCTCGGCGACCCGCTGACCGGCTGGACGCTCGGCTTCGCCTTCCCGGACGCCAACCAGCGGGTGCAGCAGGGCTGGTCGGCACGCTGGTCGCAGTCGGGCCGGAACGTCACCGCGCAGAGCGAGTCCTACAACGGCGCGCTCGCCACCGGCGCCAGCACGAGCGTCGGGTTCAACGGCTCCTGGAGCGGCAGCAACCCGAAGCCGACGTCGTTCACCATCAACGGCACGGCCTGCAACGGCGGGACGCCGCCCACCACGCCGCCCCCCACCACCCCGCCGCCGACCACGCCGCCCCCCACGACGCCGCCGCCCACCACGCCGCCGCCCGGTGGCCCCAAGGTGGACAACCCGTACGCCGGGGTGAAGGGCTACGTCAACCCGGAGTGGAAGGCGAAGGCGGAGCGGGAGCCGGGCGGTAACCGGATCTCCAACAACCCGACCGCCGTCTGGCTGGACCGGATCGCCGCCATCGAGGGCACCGACGACAGCAGCTCGAACGGTTCGATGGGCGTACGGGACCACCTGGACACTGCTCTCGCCCAGGGCGCGGGCTACATCCAGTTCGTCATCTACAACCTGCCCGGCCGCGACTGCGCCGCGCTCGCGTCCAACGGCGAGCTGAAGGCGGACGAACTGCCGAAGTACAAGGCGCAGTACATCGACCCGATCGCGGCGATCCAGGCCGACCCGAAGTACGCGGGTCTGCGGATCATCAACATCATCGAGATCGACTCGCTGCCCAACCTGGTGACCAACACCTCGGGCAACCCGGGTGGCACCGCGGCCTGTGACGTCGTGAAGGCGAACGGCGCGTACGTCCAGGGTGTCGGCTACGCCCTGGCCAAGCTGGGCGCGCTCGGCAACGTCTACAACTACATCGACGCCGCTCACCACGGCTGGATCGGCTGGGACAGCAACTTCACCCCGACCGCCAACCAGCTCAAGGAGGCCGCCGTCGCCTCCGGCAGCACGGTGAACAACGTGCACGGCTTCATCGTGAACACGGCGAACTACTCCGCGCTCAAGGAGCCGTACGTCAAGATCACTGACACGGTGAACGGTCAGTCCGTGCGCCAGTCCAAGTGGATCGACTGGAACCAGTACACCGACGAGCTCACCTTCGCCCAGGCGTTCCGCAACGAGCTGGTCCGGGTCGGCTTCAACTCCGGCATCGGCATGCTGATCGACACCTCCCGCAACGGTTGGGGCGGCGCCGCCCGGCCCACCGGCCCGGGTGCGACGACCAACGTGGACACCTACGTCAACGGTGGCCGCATGGACCGCCGGATCCACGCCGGCAACTGGTGCAACCAGGCCGGTGCGGGCCTCGGCGAGCGGCCGACGGTCGCCCCCGAGCCGGGCATCGACGCCTACGTCTGGGTGAAGCCTCCGGGCGAGTCGGACGGCTCCAGCAAGTACATCCCGAACGACGAGGGCAAGGGCTTCGACCGGATGTGCGACCCGACCTACACCGGTAACGCCCGCAACGGCAACAACATGAGCGGCGCCCTGGACAACGCGCCGATCTCCGGTGCCTGGTTCTCCGCCCAGTTCCAGGAGCTCATGCGCAACGCGTACCCGCCGCTGTCCTGATCTCCACAACCTGCCCGCCGCCCTCCGGTTGTGAGGCGCCGGAGGCGGCAGGCCTCCCCTGGGGCCCCCGGCCCGACCCACGTGGTCGGCCGGGGGCCCTGCCCCGTGCCGGTCAGGGCACCGTGCGCTCGACCGCCGCCCGTCCCTCCCGCTCCAGGTCGCGCCGCGCCCGTTCGACGTTCGCCGGATCCGGGTCCTGACCCCGGGCCACCGCCAGGTCCTCCGGCTCCCAGGGCTGCTCCGCGCCGGTACGGACGGTCGTACGGTCCCCGCCGCCGGTGCTCCGGTACGGGTCGCCGATCAGCTCGTCGGTGCCACCGCGCTCCGCCGGGGACTCGCCCGGGGCCACGAAGTCCGGGTTCTCGTCGTCCGGGCCGCCGCCGGTCACCAACTGCGGCACGGTCGTCTCGTCGTCCGCCGCGGCGGCCATCTCGGGGCTCTCCTCCAGCGGCCGGTCGGCATTGCGGTCGCGATCCGTCATCGTTGCTGCCCTCCTGTCCCCAGGCGCGTTCCGTGATCCCTCTCGCGTACCCCGCAGAACCCACCCCATGCGCCCGACCGGTTCGCGCGACCGGTCCGTCCTGCGCGCTGCGCACGGCGGAACACCCCGGACGCGACGCGTCCGGGGTGTTCCGGAGGTGCCGGGTCCGCCGGTTCAGCGGCCGAGGACCCGGTCGAGGAAGTCGCGGTACTGGCGCACCGCCTGGCGGAGCTGCTCGGTGTCGGCGGAGCCGTCGTCCTGCCAGCCGCCGATCCGGTTCTTCTGCTCGGCCAGGGCCGCGGCGAGCGCGTGGATCGCCTCCTCCACCAGGCCCTGGGCCTGCCCGGCCGCCGCCTTGGGATCGTCGACGAAGCGGAGCTGGACGTCCCGCCAGCGGTCCCGGAAGCCCTGCGCGGTCCCCGGGTCGAAGAGCGTCGCCGGCTCGGCGAGGGCGGACGCGGAGGAGCCGGTCGTGCCGGCGGCGGTGAGCGTGTCCGGGGCGCCGTCGGTGGACACCGGCACCGGGGCGGCGTCCGGGTCCACCATCGCCGGGGCCGGGCTGCCGTAGCCGGCACCAGCGCCGGTGGCGGTGGCGGTGCCGGTGGCGGCGTCCGGGCGTACCCCGGTCTCCCGGCGGTCGTCGGTCCGGTCGCTGCCGGGTGCCTCGCCCCGGTGCCGACCGGCCGGCTCGGCCTCGTCGATGGTCTGCGCGCGGTGGTGTCCGTGCAGCAGCGCGGTGGGGTCCGCCCGGCGGTCGGACCCCTGCTCGCCGGTGGTGCCGTCGCCCGGGCGGGCGGTGCGTTCCTCACGCGGGTCCGGCTCGTCGGCCGGGATCGGGCTGGCCAGCGCCGAGGCGGCCACCGCACCGCCGACCGTGGTCGCGCCGAAGGCGGTCGGCACCGGGCCGGGCTGGTGGAAGTCCGTCCGGTCCACGTCGACCCCGTCCGGGTCGTTCCGTCGTTCCGTGGCCCGGTCGTGGCCCTGGCCGTCCCGGCGCGCGGACGGGTCGTCGAAGGTGCCCCGGTCGTCGAGCGCGTCCTCGGGCACCTCGGTCCGCCCGGCGCGGTCCCCGCGCCGGGCCGCCGTGCCGTCCGGCGACGGCACCGGTACGGGCTCCGAGCGGACCACCTCGGTCTGGTCGGTCTGCTGCTCCTGCTGGCGCATGCGGCGGCCTCCTCAGCGGCTCGTGACGTCGTGTGGGGTCTCGGTCTCCTCGGCGCGGCGCGGTGCCGGCGGCTGGGCCGCGACCGGCTCGCCACCGAGCAGGTCGGCGACGAGCGCCCGGTAGTGGACGACCGCCTGCCGCAACTCCTCGGTGCTGGCCTCGCCGCGCTCGTTGCGCAGGTGGATCTCGTGGGCCTCCCGGTAGCGGGTGAGCGTGCGGGCGTGCTCGACGGAGAGGTGGGCGGCCTGCTGGTCGAAGTCCCCGGTCGGGTAACCGCGCTCGGCGACCAGCCGGGACACGAGCGCGTCGGCGTCGCCGACCGCCTCGGCGGGGGTGTCGACGAAGCGGAGCTGGACCTCCTCCCACGCGGTGGCGTAACGGGCGCGCGACTCGGGGTCGAGCGGGGTCAGGGTCAGCTCGGCGTGCCGGCGCTCGCGCTCGCGGAGTTCCTTCTCCGCCTCGCTGCGACTGGCCCGCTCGGCGACCACCCGGTCGTACTCGGGTCCGAACCGCTGGCGCAGCTGACGGCGGCGCGCGGCGGTCACGGCCAGCGTGATTCCGGCGGCGATCACAAGTACGACGAGAACGATGACGACTACCTGCGTGGGCGACATGGCCTCCTCCTTCGTCACCTGCTATTCCCGCGTCGACCTGATCGCCAATCCCGATTGCGCCTACTTTCCCGCTGACGCGCCCGACATGACCGGGCCCACGTGGTGATCTTCGCCAGAAACTTGACTCGATCCAGGAAACGATTTTGCTGGGGTTAGTGCTGGTTTGCCCCACGCCGACCGTCGGACGAGGGGTCGCCCAGTCCCTCGTCCCGGGCCGCGGTGATCGCCTCGGCGCGGCTGTTCACCTGGAGCTTCACCAGGATGGCGGAGACGTTGTTCCGCACCGTCTTGGGACTCAGCCCGAGCCGCTGCGCGATCCCGGCGTTGGGCAGGCCCCGGGCCAGCAGCCCGAGGATCTCCCGTTCCCGATCGGTGAGCTGCGGGAACGGCTCCGGGCGGTCGGAACCGGCGCGGAACAGCAGCGCGGCCCGACCCGCGACGGCGGCCCCGAGGACCAGGTCGCCGCTGGCCACCGCCCGGATACTGCGCTCCACGTCGGCGGCGCTGGCGCCCTTGAGCAGGTAGCCACGGGCCCCGGCGCGCATCGCCGCGACCAGCGACGCGTCGTCGGAGAGCATGGTCACGACCAGCACGCCGACGTCGGGGTGGTCGCGGGTGAGCACCCGGGTCGCCTCGACGCCGGAGCCCTGCCCGAAGTGCAGGTCCATCAGCACGACCGAGGGCCGTACGCGCGTGACGACCTGCAACGCGGTCGCCACGTCGGCGGCCTCGCCCACGCACTCGATGCCGTCGAGCGTGGACAGCAACGCCGTCATGCCGAGCCGGAAGACAGGGTGGTCGTCCACCACGACGACCTGGATCGGTGCGCTCACGGCAGCTCCAGGGGGATGGTCAGCCGCACCATGGTGCCGCGTGGGTCGGCCGGGCCGATGGTGAGGGTTCCACCGATGCCGTCGGCCCGTTCCCGCATCGCGTGCAGGCCGACGCCCCGGGTCGACCCGACGGGCGGGCCCTGACCGTGGTCGGTGACGACGACCCGCAGCAGGTCCGGCCGCCGCTCCAGGGTGACCGTGCAGTGGTTCACCCCGGCGTGCCGGTGCACGTTGCGCACCGCCTCGGCGGTCACTCCGTAGGCGGCGGTGGCGACCGAGCCGGGCAGCGGGTCGAGCGGCACCGGGACGTGCACGGCGATGTCCAGCCCGGCCCGCGCGTACTGGTCGCGCAGGGTGCCCACCGCGGGTTCCAGGCCGCCGTCGGCGAGCACCGGCGGCAACAGGCCGTGCGCCAGGTCCCGGACGTCCTCGGCGCGCGTGGTCAGCTCGGCGATCAGCCGCTCCAGCAGGTCGTCCGCGCGGGCCGGGTCGCGGTGCAGCAGGTTGCGGGTGGCGGCGAGGCCGAGACCGATGCCGCTCAGCGCCGGGCCGAGCCCGTCGTGCAGGTCCCGACGCAGGGCCCGGCGCTCCTCGTCGCGGGCCTCGGCGAGCCGTCGCCGCGAGCGGGTCAGCTCCTCGTTGGTCCGGGCGAGATCCACCACGGCGGCGACCACCGGGGCGAGCCCGGTGAGCGCGTCGGTGACCCGGCCGCCGAGCAGTTCCCCCGGACGCGGCCAGGCGTGCAGGTACCCGACCGGGCGACCTCCACTGGTCAGCGGCACGGTCACCGGCGTGCCCCCGGCACGCGGGGGCGGCTCGGGCCCGTCGGCGGTGACCAGCACCTCGGCGAGGCGCAGCGCGGCGGCGATCACCGGCCCCAGCTCGGCGGAGCTGTGCAGGCTGTGGGCGACCCGGCGCATCAGGGGCTCCGGGCTGTCGCCGTGCACCAGCCGGTCCACGCCACGCTGCACCCACTGCCGCACCGGCTGGAAGGCGACCGCGATGGCGGCGGTCACCACGATCCGGGGCGCGGACGACGCGTCCGGCAGCACCCGGTCGAGCACGGTGACCCCGGCGCTGTACCCGGCGATCACCCCGGCGGTCATCAGGTACCAGACCAGGGCCCGCCGCACCGCCAACCGCAGCCCCCACATCTGCTGGCGGAGCACCACCACGGCGACCGCCGCCGGGAAGAACGCCTGCGAGGCGAGCATCAGCAGGGCGGGCACCGAGGCGGGCAACACCGGCGGCAGCACGGTGACCAGGAACGCGAGGGTCAGCAGCGTACTGCCCGCGGTCGCCCAGCCCATGCCGTGCCGCTGCTGGCGCGGGCCGTGCCTCCAGCGCCACGCGCAGGCCGCCGCGGCGAGCAGACCGAGCAGCACCAGGGCGTACCCGACCGACCCGGCGAGCGCGGCGCGGACCGCCGTGGCGGTGGGCCCGAGCGGGACCAGGCCGCGTGGTGGCGGCGCGGTCAGCACGAGGACCCACATCAGCGCCACGTATCCGAGCCCGACGGCGACCGCGACCCGCTCGACGCGGGTCGGCGTCCGTTCCGGCAGCAGCCACGGCATCACCACGACCAGCGCGTACAGGCCGGGAACCCAGGCCCAGTGATGCGCGGACAGCAACCAGTACGGGCCGTCGGCCAGCAGGTCCCACTGGGCGGCGAACGCGGACAGGGACCCGCCGACCCCGGCGGCCGCGACGATCCACCCGGCGAGCCGACCGCCGGTGCGTCGCCGGCTCAGCACGAGCCATGCGACGCCGCCGTAGACGATCCCGTCCATGAGGTCCACCAGCGAGTACAGCTGGGTGTCGGTGAACGCCGGCAGCGCGACACACCACATCACGATCGCGGCGGTGGTGCACCCGGTGGTGACGGCGAGGACCACCCAGGCGGCGATCCGGTCGGGCGGGCGGGGAGTCGACATGATCCATCCACTGTGTCAGTCGTCGCCGACGGCGGCGGACCACCGTTCGGCCGGACATGCGCGCAGGGTCGGGCCGGTCCCGGCCCGACCCTGCGCACGCGTGCTCAGCTCGCCGTCACCGCCGCGCCGGTGACCCTGATCTGGTCGATCACCGAGGCGACCTCCGGCAGCCGTTCGGTGTAGACGTTCGCGGCCAGGCGCTGCGAGTGCGTCTCGTACAGTGCGCCGAGGGCGTCGGCCCGTTCGATGGCGACCGCGTGGATGCAGTTGCCCAGGTACTCGTTCGGCGAGCCGGGGCTGTCCGCGCCCGAGCAGGCCGGTGAGTAGATGGGCGTCTGCCCGGCCCGGGGGTCGATCTCGGTCATCCCGTCCGGGCACGGGTCACCGGCAGCGCTTTGCGTACATGGGGCGTAGTTCGCCTCGGCGACGACGTACGCCCGGCTGATGTTCGTCTGCGGCAGCTCCCGCCCCACCGGGGCGGCCGGGTGCCGGTAGTCGCTGGGCAGCGGCGTGTCCCCGAACAGGTGGCCGCTGAGCGACCCGTCGTTCTCCAGGGCGACCGGGAACCCGAGTCTGGTGTACGCCTGGAGCAGCCGCACCATCTCGGTGATCTTCTTGTTCTTCGCCCGCAGCTGCGACGTCGGGTCCGCGAACGCGTCGTTGACCACCTGGTGGTACTGCTTCTGCTTGCCCCACAGCATGCGGTCGGCCTTGGTCCGGGCGATGGTGAGCCGTTCCGGGTTGTCGGCCGAACCGGCTCCGCTCTCGAACGCGGTCCGGTGCCCACCGTCCTCGTACCTCATCACGTACGTCTCGTCGTGGCAGTAGCCGGTGGGCGGGTTCTCCCGGGTGCTCCAGGAGCAGATGATTCCGGCGCTGTGCGTGTTGCGGTGGCTCCGCACGTCCATCCAGAAGTCGCCCTGGTTCAGGCTCATCTGTTGGCGCACGGTGAGCTGGAGGTCCGCCGTGGTGGTCTCCAGGCGCGGTCCGGTGGTGGTCCGGAAGTTGACGAAGACGGCGTCGTAGCAGATCCGGAAGTGGGGCTGGAACTGCTCCTTCGTCCCGTAGGTGAGGAGCTGCAACGCATTCGGCAGGTCGGCGAGCTGGACGTTGGCCGGAATCTGGACCCGGGGCAGCCCGTCCTGCCCGCAGCCGTTCATCTTGCCATCGGCGTTGTACGACTTCTCGTCCTTGCCCTGCGCGTTGGGAACGGCTGACCAGTACGAGCGGGTGTTGGTGAGCCGCACCGGCGGTGCCTGGTCCGGGCCGTACCACGGGTTGTAGCCGCCGCCGGTGACCGAGTCCCGCAACCGCCGGAGTTCGGCCGACTGGGCGTTGACCGCGCTCCGGTAGCCGTCGACGAGGCCGGTGAACAACGCGTTGCGGTGCCCGTCCGGACCGGGCTGGCTGAACCGGCTGCCGGCGTCCAGGATGCTCTGGCCGGAGCGGCGAAGCCGGACGGCGAACGAGTTCTCGCTGGTCATGTCGCCGGCGAGCGCGGGATTCTCCAGGGCGAGGGCGTTGTACGCGCGCGCGGACATCGTCCACACCCCGGCGTGCGGCACCCGGTTCGTCGCCGGGAAGGTCGGGTCCCACGTCCGGGCCAGGTGGGACAAATAGTCGACGGCGCCGTACGGGCCCTTCTCGTCGAGCACCCGTGCCGGGTCGGTGCCGGGCTGCGCCCACTCGGTGGGGGTGAGCACGAACGGCGCGCCGGTGCTGGTGGACGTGGCGGTGGTGAACAACCGGCCCTCGGCCTCGTCGTACTGCGCGACGCCGAGCGTGCGCCCGTTCCGCGCCCGGTAACCGACGTACGTGTTGATCACATACTCGGTGTCGCTGAGGGCGCTCTTCTTCAACGCCTCCTGCATGGACAGGCTGAGCTGGTCCACTCGGCTCTCCAGGCCGCCGATCTGGCGCTTCACCGCGTCGATGTCGCGGATGATCCCGTCGAGGTCGGTGCTCATCTTCAACATGATCGACATCACGTCGTCGTAGATCGCCGTCAACATCGCCTCGACCCGGTCGAACCGGTCGTGCATCTCGGTGCGCAGGGCGGCCACCTGTTCCCGGAGCTTGCCGATCTCCTGCATGACCAGTTCGTGCTCGGACGGACCGGAACCGAAGAAGAGCGGCGCGAGCGTCATCACCGCGCCGAGCACGTTGCCGGTGAGCACGATCGTGCTCAGCGAGCCGAGCGCCTCGCTGAGCCCGAGGCCGGCGACCGTGGGCAGGTACTGGTTGATCGCGGTGGCGATGCCGACGGCGGCCTTGCCGAGCGCCAGCACCTCCTTGCCGGCCTTCTCGTCGGCGAAGCCGGCGAGCGTGGCGAGGATGCTGACGGCGGACCCGGCCGCGTCGATGGCGACCTGTCGGCTCGCGGCCTCGGCGAGCGCGTTCGTGTAGTCCTGTGGGGTGGGCTTCGGGCCCGGACCGACCGGGTACTTCAGGTCCGCCGCCGCGAGCCGCTCGATGATCTCCGCGTTCTGCCCGGAGACCTTGTCGAGGGCCGTGGTGAGCTGGGTACGCAGCGCGGCCAGGTACGCCTGCTCGTTCCCGAGGTGCTCCAGGATGGCCTCGGTGTTGATGAACGAGGCGAGCACCGGGTCGGCGAGCAGCTGCTCCGTGGTGGCTGTGGCCCGCACGTTGACCTGCGCGCCGATCGTGCCGTCCCACGCGGCGGCCAGGTCCGCGTCCTGGGCGGCGGCGCGGGTGAGCTGTCCCCAGGCCCGTTCCTGCACCCCGTACAGCGCGTCCATCCAGCGGTAGTGCTGGTAGGCGCTGGTGACCGCGTCCTCGACCTCGGCGGACGCCGTCACCGTCCCGCCGATGGTGGCGTCCAGCAGTGCCTTGACCATCGGCGCGCCGATCGACACCCCGGGTACGCCGGACAACGCGTCGATGACCTTGATCGTGGTGGCGTACGTGGTCCGGGCGGTGGTGTCGGAGACGCCGGCCGCGTCCACGGCCTGCCGGGTGGCGACCAGGTGCCGCACCACATCGTCCCGGGAGGCGCCCCGGTTGGCCGTCCGCCAGTCCAACAGCTCCGCGGTGAGGACCAGGTTCTTCAGCCCGGCTACGCCACCGTTGTGGGCCCGCATGTAGGCCGCGAACACCCCGTCGTGGAACTTCGCGGCCTGGTAGTCCACCGGGTCGGTGGCGACCGCCGGGCTGGGTGCCAGCGCCACGACCGCCGCGACGGCTGCGGCGATCAGCGGGCGTAGCCACGCCCGGCGACGCCGGACGCGTCTGGGAAACACACGCACGTCGGGATCCTCCTGATCCGTCCGCGCCAACCGGTCGGCAGGCGCGGACGGCAGTGTGCGGGTGGCGCGGTCCCGGCCAGCAGAGGCGGGAGTCCCGGGACGGCCGGGACACGGTGGTACCGCCGTTCGGGTGATCCCGGGTGTCCCGGCCGGGTCGGGACACCGGCCCCTGGCGACCGGGACGGCGCGGCCCGTTGACTGTCGGTCATGACCTCTTCTCCGGACCACATCCCGGCCCACGTCAAGGGTTCCTACGTCAACTGCGACCAGTACACCCGCGAGGCGCGGCTCACCCCGCCGCCGGTCACCGACCACTTCCCGGCGCACGTCAAGAACTCGTACGTCAACTGCTCCGAGTACGCCCGCGAGGCGCGGCTCACTCCGCCGCCGGCCGCCGAGCACTTCCCGGCGCACGTCAAGAACTCGTACCCGACCTGCCAGGAAAGGGTGCGGACGGCCCAGCTCACCGCCGTGCCGGCAGCGGCATGACGACGCTGCACGCCCCGACCCGGCTCGGCGACACCTGGCGGGAGTGGCTCGCCGAGAACCTGGCCATGGGCGCCTCCGTCGACGAGGCGCGGGCGGCCGCCGTCGCCGGGTGCGGGGACGCCGACGCGGTCGACGCGGAACTGGCCGAACTCACCGGCCACCCGTACTTCGCCGTGTGCCGCCGGCTCGCGCTGCGCTACGACTGGATGGAGTCCGTGCTGGACACCTACCGGGCGCTGCGCAACAGCGACGGGGGCGGCACGCTGGAGCGTCGCGCCGACCTCACGCCGGAGGAGTTCTTCTCCCGGTACTACTTCGGGAACCGGCCGGTCGTGATCGAGGGCCTGATGACGGACTGGCCCGCCCTGGAGTGGACGCTGGAGAGCCTGGCCACGAAGTGCGGCGACGCCCAGGTCGAGGTGATGACCGGTCGGGACGCCAACCCGGACCACGCCTGGCAGTACGACCGGCACCGCACCACCATGCCGTTCCGCGACTACCTGACGGCCCTCGGTTCCGGCGTCCGCACCAACGACTACTACATGGTCCCCCGCAACGAGAACTGGTCCGGACCGCTGCGGCCACTCGCCGCCGACGTACGGCCCCCGGCGGGGATCGTGGACCCGTCGGCCGTCGGGCACCTGCTGCTCGGCCCGGCCGGCACGGTCACGCCGCTGCACGTGGACAACAGCAGCGTGCTGCTCTGTCAGGTGCTCGGCCGCAAACACGTCCGGCTCGTGCCGTCGTACGAACGACACCTCGTCTACCCCCGGGGCGGCACGTTCAGCGCGGTCGACGCGGCCGACCCGGACCCCGTCCGGCATCCACGGTTCGCCGAGGCGACCGTGCTGGAAACCGTCCTGGAACCCGGTCAGATGCTGCTCGTCCCGGTGGGCTGGTGGCACTGGGTGGAGGCCCTGGACGTCAGCGCCACGGTCACGTTCCACCATTTCTGCACGCCGGGGCAGAACCACAAGATGGCGACGCCGCCCGCCGCGGGCCAGGACGACTGACCAGCACCCGTACGCCCGACCGTGACGTGTCACCGGACACCCCGTCGCACCCGCGACGGGGTGTCCGCGTACGTTCGTCCACCGTGGATGGAACCGCGCCGAACCCCGGCGGACGGAACGGACGGTAGTGCATCAGCGCACGATTACGTATCCTGCCCAAGGCGCTCGTACCGGTGCCCGGTGCGCCGGGCGTCGCTGCCCGGCCGGCTGCCGGCGCCACTCCTGCCACACCTTCCGGGCGAGGTGCTGATGAACTCCCACGACTGGCCGATCCGCACCAAGCTGACCGCGCTGGTCGTCGTCCCGGTGGCCGCCCTCCTGGCACTGTGGATCTTCGCCACCACACTGGCCCTCGGGCCGGCCCTCGACCTGCTCGCCGCCCGCACCCTGCTGCGGGACCTGGGCCTGCCCGGTGACCGGGTGGTGGTCGAGCTGCAACGGGAGCGCCGGCTCTCGGTGGTGCACCTCGCCGGCCCCGGCGAGGTGACCGGGCTGTCCGAGCAGCGGCAGCGGACCGACGAGGCGGTGGCCGAGCTGCGGAGCCGGGCCGGCGGCCGGGACCTGCGGGACGCCGCCGACGACCTGGTCGACGCCCGCCTCGACCGGCTGTTCACCGCCCTGGAGGCGCTGCCCGCCGGGCGGAGGTACATCGACCGGCGGCAGGTGGACCGGACCGGCGCGCACGGTCTCTACACCGACATGCTCGACACCCTGTTCCAGACCTACTCCGCCATGGCCACCGGTCCGGACGTCGACCTGACCCGGCAGGCGCGGGCGATCAGCACTCTCGGCCAGGCCCGGGAACTGCTCGGCCAGGCCGACTCGCTCGCCGCCGGGGCGTTCACCGCCGGCCGGTTCGCCCGGGGCGAGCACGCCGCCCTCGTGCAGACCATCGGCAACCAGCGGTACGTCACCGCCGTCGCCGTCGACGACCTGCCGGCGGCCACCCACACCGCCTTCCAGCGGCTGACCGAGGGGGCGGACTTCCTCCGGCTGCGGCGCATGCAGGACGAGCTGGTCGCCGCCGATCCCGGCGACCCGCCGTCGGTGGACGCCCGGACCTGGCAGACCACCCACGACGTCGTGCAGCGCCAGCTGCGGGACTTCGAGCTGGCCGAGGCGGAGGCGCTGACCGAGCGGTCGGTGCCGGCGGCCCTCGGCATCCTCGGTCGGCTCGCCGCCGCCGGACTGCTCGGCCTGGTGGCCGTGGTGGTCTCCCTGGTGGTGGCGTTGCGGGTCGGCCGTTCCCTGGTGCGGCGGCTGACCGGGGTCCGGACGGCCGCGACCGAACTGGCCGAACGGCGACTGCCCGACGTGGTGGCCCGACTGCGTCGGGGCGCGGAGGTCGACGTCGCCCGGGAGGCCCCGCTCCTGGAGTTCGGCACCGACGAGATCGGTCAGGTCGGGCAGGCGTTCGCCGCCGTCCAGCGGACCGCGGTCCAGTCGGCCGTGGACGAGGCGGCCCTGCGGCACGGGCTCAACCAGGTCTTCCTCAACATCGCCCGGCGCACCCAGGGGCTGGTGCACCGGCAGCTCGCCCTGCTCGACCGGATGGAACGTCGTACCGAGGACCCGGAGGAGCTGGCCGAGCTGTTCGGCGTCGACCACCTCGCCACCCGGATGCGTCGGCACGCCGAGGCCCTGGTCATCCTCGCCGGGGCGGCGCCCGGGCGGGGCTGGCGCAACCCGGTCGCCGTGCTCGACGTCGTCCGGGGGGCGATCTCGGAGGTCGAGGCGTACGACCGGGTGGACATCGCCCCGGTGCGGCCGGCGGCGGTGGTCGGCCGGGCCGTCGGCGACGTGATCCACCTGCTGGCCGAGCTGATCGAGAACGCCACCGCCTTCTCCTCTCCGGAGAGCCGGGTGCGGGTCCACGGCGAGATGCTGCCCAACGGGTACGCCGTGGAGATCTCCGACCGGGGCCTCGGGATGACCGCCGACGCGATCGAGGAGGCCAACCGCCGACTCGCCCGGTCCCCGGAGTTCGACCCGGCGACCAGCGCCCGCCTGGGTCACTTCGTGGTGGCCCGGCTCGCGGCCCGACACGGTGTCCGGGTCCGGCTGACCGCCGGCGCGCAGGGCGGGACGACCGCCGTGGTGCTCCTACCGCCCGACCTGATGACCACCGAGCCGCCGCGACCGACCGTCGACCGGTCCGGCGACCGGATGGCCAAGGTGACGAAGCTGAGCACGCTGCCCCGTCCCCGCTCGATCCGCTCGGCGCGCCGGCGGCCGGAGCCGCCCTCGGTGGTGCCGCTGACCGCGGCGCGGTCGGGGCCGGCCGAGATCCCGGTCGGCCCGGACGGGCTGCCCCGGCGGGTCCGGCAGCGGGGCCCGGCCCGGCAGTCCCGCCGTCCGGTTCCCGTCGAACCGTCGCCGCGCACGCCCGAGCAGGTGCGGGCGGCGATGGCGGCGCTCCAGTCGGGCACCGCCCGGGGCCGGCGCGCGGGCGCATACCCGGCCGAGTCCACCCCCGCGCCGTCGGCGGTGGACGGGCCTGCCGCCGGGCCGTCCGCCACCGGCGCCGGGCCGGTCGACGCCCCCACGGTGCCGGCCGCCCCGGCCGTGCCGGCCGAGGCGACGGCGGACCAACCGACCACGGAGCTACCCCGGGTGCGGCCCGGTGGAGCGTCCGTCGAAACTGTCACCGGACGTGGAAGGGACGGGTAGTGGTGCAACCCACGAGGCAGGCCACCGATCTCGACTGGCTGCTCGACGAACTGGTGGACCGGGTGCCGGCCGCCCAGCAGGCGGTGGTCCTCTCCGCGGACGGGTTGCTCATGGGAGCCTCCGCCGGGCTGGAACGGGACGCGGCCGAGCACTTCTGCGCCATGGCGTCCGGCTTCGCCAGCCTGGCGAAGGGGGCCAGCCGGCACTTCGCCGCCGGACCGGTGCGTCAGACGGTGGTCGAGATGGAGTCGGCGTACCTCTTCGTCACCTCCGCCGGCCAGGGCGCTTGCCTGGCCGTGCTCAGCGACGCCGACTCGGACATCGGCCTGGTGGCGTACGAGATGGCCATGCTGGTGACCCGGGTCGGCGAGACACTCAGCGCCCCGTCCCGGGCCTCGACGGGCGTGGCCGATGCAGGCTGAGCCGCCGGGGCCCCGGCACGAGTGGCTGGACGACGAGGCCGGCCCGGTCGTCCGCCCGTACGCCGTCACCGGTGGACGGGTGAGCCCGGCCGCCGGTGACTTCGACCTGGTCGCGTTCGTGCTGGCCACCCGGGACACCGACCCGGACGACCACCCCCACCTGCACCCGGAGCACCGGCACCTGGTCGAGCTGGCCGTCGAGCCGGTGTCGGTGGCGGAACTCGCCGCCCACCTCGACCTTGCCATCGGCGTGGTCCGGGTGCTCCTCGGTGACCTGCTCACCGGCGGACTCGTCACCGTGCACGAGCCGCCGTCCACTGCGTACCTTCCCGACGACAACATCCTCAAGGCGGTGGCGAATGGACTCCGTGCACTCTGACCGTGACGGATCCGGCCAGCGGGTTCCGCTGGCACTGAAGATCCTGATCGCCGGGGGCTTCGGGGCCGGCAAGACGACCCTGGTGAGTGCGCTGAGCGAGGTCCGTCCGTTGCAGACCGAGGAAGTGCTCACCAGTGCCGGCGTCGGCACCGACGACACCTTCGGCGTGGAGGGCAAGTCCACCACCACGGTTGCCATGGACTTCGGTCGGATCACCATCAACGAGGACCTCCAGGTCTACCTCTTCGGCACGCCGGGGCAGGACCGGTTCTGGTTCCTCTGGGACGAGCTGGCCTTCGGCGCGCTGGGCGCGGTGGTGCTCGCCGACACCCGTCGGCTGGCCGACTGCTTCCCCTCGGTGGACTACTTCGAGCAGCGCGGCATCCCGTTCGTGGTCGGGGTGAACTGCTTCGACGGCTCCCGCCGGTTCAGCCTCAACTCGGTGCGGCACGCGCTGGACCTCGACCCGGACGTGCCGCTGGTGCTCTGCGACGCCCGCGACCGCCAGTCCGGCAAGCTGGTGCTGGTCGCCCTGGTGGAGCACGTCGCCGCGCAGCGCGGCGAGCCGGCCGCCTGACCTCGCTCCGCCCGGGGCGGACGGAAAAGTCCGGCGAAGCGGGTTCACCGGCGGGTGATCGCGGGAAGGCTGGTGGGATCGACCCGGACGAGAGGAGAGGCGACGCCGTGACCGACCAGGGGGACGTCGTCCACATCGGCGGCTACACCAGGGAGAGCGACGGGACGGGCGACGGCATCGTCGCGGCCCGCCGCGACCCGGAGACGGGAGCGCTGACGCCGCTCGGCACGGTGGCGGTCACCGCGTCGCCGTCGTTCCTGGTCCGGCATCCGACCCTGCCGGTGCTCTACGCGGTGAACGAACTTCCCGAGGGGCAGGTCAGCGCCTGGCGGATCGGACCGGACGGCGACCTGACCCCGCTGGGCACCGGCGACACGGGCGGGGCGGAGCCCTGCCACCTGGCGGTCACGCCGGACGGCCGTCACCTGGTCGCCGCCAACTACGGCGGGGGGAGCGTGGCGGTCTTCCCGCTCGACGGGGCGGGGGCGCCGGCCGGGCGCAGCGACCTGGTGGTGCACTCCGGGCACGGCCCGGACCCGGAACGGCAGGAGAAGGCCCACGCGCACATGGTCTCGCCGGACCCCGACGGCGGGCCGCTCTACGTCGTCGACCTGGGCGCCGACGCGGTGTACGGGTACGACCTGGACGCCGTCACCGGCCGGCTGACGCCGCGCACGCCCGAGATGCGGACCCAGCCCGGAACCGGCCCCCGGCACCTGGCCCGCCACCCTGACGGCCGTCGGGTCTACCTGGTCGGCGAGCTGGACGGTGCGGTGACCGCCCTGGCGCGGGACGCCGAGGGGGCGCTGCGCCAACAGGGGCGGGTGCCGGCGAGCGGCCGGACCGGGCACGTCCAGCCGTCGGAGATCGCGGTGGGTCCGCAGGGCCGGTTCCTCTACGTCGCCAACCGGGGCGTCGGCACGCTGGCGGTCTTCGCCATCGACGGCGAGCTTCCGGAACTCGTCGCCGAGGTGGACACCGGCGGGGAGTGGCCCCGGCACTTCGCCTGGTCCGGGCGGGACCTCTACCTGGCCGACCAGCGGGCCGACATGGTCCGGGCCTTCCGCGTCGACCCGGCCACCGGCGTGCCCGAGCCGGCCGGCGAACCGGTGCCGGTGCCGAGCCCGAGCTGCGTCCTGCTGTGACCCGTCACCATCTGTTCGTGACCCTGCGTGAAGGATTGTGAATAACCGCAGGTCAACTGTTCATCCTGTGTAACGTTCGTCCGAACGGTGGTAGCCGCGTCGTTCATCGTTCCGCAACATGGTCAGGGTGTCGGGCCGCCATCGCATGCGTTCGGGTTTTCGCGGAGCAGGCGCCGTCGCCTCAGCGACGGCGCTTGTTGTCGTCGTCGCCGGGTCGTGGTTCGGCTACCGGCAACTGGCCCGACCGGGCTGCTCCGGACAGGTCGAGCTGACCGTCGCGGCGGCCCCCGAGATCGCCCCCGCGGTGCAGGCGGCGGCCGCGCAGTGGGCGGACGAGGGCGCGACGTCCGGGGGCACCTGCATCACCGTCCAGGTCTCGGCGCAGGAGCCGGTCGAGGTCGCGGCGGCGGTCGCCGGCAAGCACGGCGTCACCCTGCCCGGCGTGGGTCAGGCCAGCGGTACGGCGATCACCCCCGACGTCTGGGTGCCGGACTCGTCGACCTGGCTGCTGCGGATCAGGAACAGCGGGGCCACCGCCTTCGCCCCCGGCAACGGCGGGTCGATCGCCCGTAGCCCCGTCGTGGTCGCCATGCCGGAGCCGGTCGCCAACCGGCTGGGCTGGCCGCAGCAGAAGCTGACCTGGGCCGACCTGGTCCGGCAGATGACCACCGACACGAAGCTGCGGACCGGGATCGTCGAACCGACCCGGGACGCCGCCGGACTCGCCGGGCTGCTCGCCCTCACCGCGGCGGCGGGCGCGGGCGGGGGAGACAGCCAGCAGGCCAAGACGGCGGCCCTGCGGGCCCTGGCCACCGGCCGGTCCGCGCTGCGGCAGGACCTGCTCGCCCGGTTCCCCCGCTCCACCGATCCGGCCGCCCTCGCCGCCGGTCTCGGTGCCGCCGCCCTCTCCGAAGAGGACGTGATCGCCTACAACCGGACCCAGCCGCCGGTGCCGCTCGCCGCGCTCTACCTGGACCCCTCGCCGCCGCCACTGGACTACCCGTACGCGGTGCTGCCCGGGATCGAGCCGGCCAAGGCGTCCGCCGCGGAGGTGCTGTTCGGGGCGCTCACCGCCCCGGCGTTCCGGGACCGGTTGGCCGGAGCGGCGCTGCGCGGGCCGGACGGGGTCGGTGGGGCCGGCTTCGACGCCCCGGCGGGGGCGCCGGCCGGGGGCGTCGTCCCACAGGGCAGCGGCGGCACAGCGGCCGGTGGGCCGGATCCCTCGGCGCTCGACGCCGCCGTGTCGGGGTGGTCGATCGCCACCCAGTCCGGTCGGATGCTCTGCGTCATCGACGTCTCCGGCTCGATGAAACAGCCGGTCCCGACCGCCGGCAACGCCACCCGCGAGCAGGTCACCGTCGCCGCCGCCCTCCGGGGGATGGAGCTCGTCGACGACTCGTGGGCGGTCGGGCTGTGGACCTTCTCCACCGAGATGGTCGGCCGCCGCGACTACCGGGAGTTGGTGCCGATCGGGCCGCTCTCCAACCAGCGGAGCCAGCTGAGGACCGCGCTCGAGGCGATCCGCCCCACGCCGGACGGGGACACCGGCCTCTACGACACGGTGCTCGCCGCCTACCGGACGGTCCAGGACGACTGGGAGCCCGGCCGGGTCAACTCGCTGGTGCTCTTCACCGATGGCAAGAACGAGGACGCCGACGGGATCAGCCAGCGGGAACTGCTCACCGAGCTGACCCGGATCGCCGACCCGGAACGACCCGTCCAGGTCGTGATCATCGGGATCGGCGGGGACGTCAGCCGTGCCGAGTTGGAGGCGATCACCAAGGTCACCGGTGGCGGGGTCTTCGTCACCGAGGATCCGAACAGGATCGGCGAGATCTTCCTCCGGGCGGTCGCGCTCCGGCCGAACGCACCGCGCTGACCGGCCGGACAGGTGACGGGCGGCTTCGAGGCGTCAGGCGCGGAAAGCGCGCCAAGGTCCACATCGGACACTGTTACTGACGGCATTCCGTCCGTGGCTACCCTCACCGACGGCTGTTGAGGGAAGATGTCCCGGTGCTCCGCGGCACCGGCCACCGGTGGCCGGTCCGGGCGGGGTGCCATCGACGCTAGTGGGGAGGGTCGTTGACCTCGGCGCTGTTGACCCCCGCCTCGATGTCGTCCGCGTCCGCCGGTAAGCGGTCGACGCGGGCGGCCCGAGCCGACGAACGGGCCTACATCCGGACGTTGGTGGTGCTCGACACCGCCATCATCGCCGTGGCCGTCCTGGTGGGCTACGTGACCCGGTTCGGCGACTACGAGCCGCGTGGCTCCGAGATCCCGTACGTCCTGGTGGCACCCGGCCTGATGATCGCCTGGCTGCTCTCCCTGAAGGTCCTGCGCTGCTACGACGACCGACTCCTCGGCTACGGCGCCGACGAGTACCGCCGGATCACCTCGGCGAGCCTCCGGCTGGCCGCGACGATCGCCATCACCGGTTACATCGCCGACGTGGGCGTCTCGCGTGGTTTCCTCGCGATCACCCTGGCGGTCGGCACCGTCGGACTGCTGGTGGCCCGGTTCGCCGCCCGTAAGCGGCTGCACCTCGACCGGTGTCGGGGGGCCGGTTGGTCCCGGCGCGTGCTGGCGGTGGGGGACACCCCGCACGTGCTCGAACTCGTGCACACCCTGCGCCGCGAGCCGTACGCCGGCTATCACGTGGCCGGCGCCTGCATCCCGGACGCCCTGCTCGCCCCGGTCCCGCAGCGCCTGGGTGACGTGCCGGTGGTCGGGTCGTTCCGGGGCATCGTGGAGGCGGCCGAGGCCATCGGGGCGGACACCGTCGCGATCACCGCCTCGGCCGAGCTGACCGCGGCCCGGCTCCGCCGGCTCGGCTGGCAATTGGAGGGCACCGGGATCGACATGGTGCTGGCCCCGGCGTTGACCGACGTGGCCGGCCCGCGTATCCACACCCGGCCGGTCGCCGGTCTGCCGCTGATCCATGTGGAGGCCCCCGAGTTCCGCGGTGCCCGCAAGCTGGTCAAGGGGCTCGTCGACCGGTCGATCTCCCTGTTCGCGTTGGCCCTGCTGGGGCCGCTGCTGGCGTTGATCGCCCTGGCGATCCGGCTGGACAGTCGGGGCCCGGTGCTGTTCCGGCAGGTCCGGGTCGGGCAGGGCGGACGCGAGTTCGGCGTCTTCAAGTTCCGCACGATGGTGGTGAACGCCGACGCGATGCTCGCCGGGCTGACCGCCCGGAACGAGACCGACGGGCTGCTGTTCAAGATGCGCGACGACCCCCGGGTGACCCGGGTCGGCCGGTTGCTGCGCAAGTGGTCCCTCGACGAGTTGCCCCAGCTCGCCAACGTGCTGATCGGGCACATGAGCCTGGTCGGCCCACGTCCGCCGCTCCCCTCCGAGGTGGCCCGCTACGACGGCGACGTCGCCCGGCGGTTGCTGGTCAAGCCGGGCATGACCGGGCTCTGGCAGGTCAGCGGCCGATCGGACCTGAGCTGGGAGGACGGCATCCGGCTCGACCTCTACTACGTGGAGAACTGGTCCCTGGCGGCCGACCTGACCATCCTGTGGAAGACGTTCGGCGCGGTGATCAACAGCCGAGGCGCCTACTGACCGGTCGACCGCCGTCCCGCGTGGCCGGCGGGCGGTGCCCTCCGTCACCCGCCGACCCGGTCGACGATCGGGAGAGCCCGGCGGTCAGGGCTGGGGGCCGATCCAGTCCAGACACACCACGACCGCGTCGTCGACCAGGTCCCCGGCGACGAAGGCACGCAGGTCGCCGATGAGCGACCGGACGGCGTCCAGCGGCGCCATCGGGCCGGTCCGGCGCAGGAACCGGGTCAGCGCCGTGTCGCCGTACCGGACGTCCTGCCCGGCGGCTTCGACCACCCCGTCGCTGACCACGAAGAGCCGGTCGTCGCGCTCCAGCCGGAACTGCTGGGAGTCGTAGTCGGTCCCGTCGAACATGCCGAGCGGGAACTGCGCCTCCAGCGGCTGTTCGTGCACCTCGCCGCCGCGCAGCAGCACCAGCCGGGGCGAGCCCGCGTCGACCACGGTCACCGTCCCCTCCCGCAGGTCCAGCTCCAGCAGCAGCGCCGAGAGGTGCTGGTCGCCGTGGTGCAGCGCGTAGACCGCCTGGTCGGCCAGCGCGGCCTGGTCGGCCAGGCACAGCCCGGCCCGCCGGGCGTTGCGCAGCGCGTGCACGACGAGCGAGGTCAGCATCGAGGCGGCGACACCCTCGCCCATCCCGTTGATCACCGATAACCAGAGCCGGGTCCCGTCGTCGGACCAGTCGAAGCTGTCGCCGCGCACCGCGTACGCCGGTTCGAGCTGCCCGGCCAGACTGAACGAGGGCCGGACCCGGCTGCGTCCGGGCAGCAGCTCCCACTGCATCTCGGCGGCGAGAGTGAGTCGCCGGCTACGCCGTGCCGTGCGGTAGACGTCGGTGCCGGCCGACACGGCGGACAGCTCGTGCCCGAGCACGGTGGCGATCTCGGCCAGTTCGGCGACGACCACCGGGTCGTCCGGCACCGGGGCCACCTGGAGCACGCCACGCCGCTCGCCCCGCATGCCCACCGGGAAGTAGCCCGTTCCGGCGGCCAGGACCGGCTCCTGGTGGTCGAAGCAGCGCCAGCCGGGGTGGCCGGGCTCGGAGAGCGGCTTGCCGTCGCCCAGCGGCAGCAGCACCGACATCCGGTAGTCGACCTGGAACAACTCGGCGCTGGTGATCGCGTACGACCGGGCCAGTTCGGCGGCGACCCGGTCCAGCAGGAGATCCGCTGGCGCGTCGGTCAGGACGGTCCGTGCCCGGTTGACCGGTTCGCTCATGGTCGCTCCTTCGGAAGGTCCGCTCACCAGCGGTTCAGGGGTAGTCTCAGGCACACGATGGCCGAAGAACACCGTCCGCCGGAACCAGAAGCGAGTATGGCCGCCGCACTCGACGACGCGGTGGCCACCCTGTTGTCCGTGTGGGAGGAAGCACGGGAACGGACGACGAACCGGCTCTCCACCGCGCAGCTCCGGGTCGTCATGGTGGTGGAGCAGCACGACGGCATCAACCTCCGGCGGTTGGCCACCACCTGCGGGATGCTGCTCTCCTCGGCCAGCCGGTTGTGCGACCGGCTGGTCGCCGCCGGCATGCTCGAACGCGAGCCCGGCCGGTCCGACCGCCGGGAGATCTCCCTGCACCTCACCCCGGAGGCCGCGCGACTCCTCGCCACCCTGCGGGCCGACCGGCAGGCGCGACTGGCCGAGGTGATCGCCGGCATGAGCCCGGCCGGGCGGGAGGCGCTGCGGAGCGGGCTCGGCGAGTTCCGGGAGGCGGCCCGCCGGTCCGGGCCGCGCCACTCGCCACCCGGTCCCCACGGATCCGGTGGCGAGCCGCTCCGTTCCTCGGAGACGCCGCCGGAGCCGCACCGGCCCCCGGCCGGACTGCCCGAGCAACGGTCCACGGTCGTGCCGGTCGACCGGCGCCGGACGTACGAGCCGCCGACCTCCACCGCCCGTACCGCCTGAGCACCACCGGCGGGCGGACGCGGACGGCACCACGGCCCCGCCACCCGTCGGCCGGACCGGGCGCCGGTGCCGGTCACCCGCCGGATCGGGCGAGGCGCAGGTAGTGGAGCGCGCGGGGGTGGTCGGTGAGCGCGGTGGCGTAGCCCGTCAGGAGCGGCTCGACCAGGCCACCACGGTCGCCCAGCGCCTCACGTTGCCACCGGACGAAACCGGTGAGCAGTTCGGGGTCGCCGACCAGGAGCGCGGCGGCGAGCGCGTCCAGCATCTGGGCGGCGGCATGTGCCACCGGCTCCGCGTCGCCCCCGGCCAGGCCCAGCGCCCCGGTGACACCCTGCACCACGTCGCGTCGGCGGCGCAGCACCGCGACGTGCTCGTCGTCGGCCGGTGCCGGCGGCTCACCCGTGGGGTCCCGGTGGTCGTGGCGGTCCAGCAGCCGCACCGCGTCCCGCGCGGAGGCGCCCCACGCGGCGGCGCCCACCGCCGTGGCCCAGCGGCCGTCCGCCCCGAAACCGGGCCCACCGGCCACGACCGGGACGTCCGCCGCCCGGCACGCCGCGATCATCCGGGCGGCCCGGATCAGCCGGGTCGACTGCACGCAGCTCAGCAGCACCGCGTCCGGACCGGTCTGGTGCAGGTAGCTGACCAGGTGGCGGGGCGGCACGCTGGCACCGAGGAAGGTGACCCGCCGGCCGCTGGCCCGGACCACCTCGGCGACGATCCGCGCGGCCAGCGCGTGCCACTCACCCTCGACACAGGCCATCACCACGTGCCCGGCGCCGGTCGGCCGGCCGGTCCGGCGGCCGACGGCGGCGACCACCTGCTCGCTCACGTGGGTCGCGGCGTGCTCCTGGACCACGCTCCACCGTCCGGCCAGCCAGCGCCGGCCGATCTCCCGCTGCGCCACGGCCACCACGTCGACCAGGACGTCCGCGACCGACCAGCCCCGGTCCAGCAGGTCGAGCGCGAGCCGGACGGCGCCCTCCGGGTCCACCCGGTCCAGGTGGTCCAGGTACGCCGCGACGGTCCCCGGGTCGGACGCGGCCTCCCCGAGCGCCGTCGCGCCGTCGCCGGTCACGGCCCGGGGCGGGTCGACGTCGGGGCGATGGCGAGCATGGCGATGTCGTCCTGGCTCTGCCCGTCGAGCCACTCGTCGACCAGTTGCAGCACCCGATCGATCATGGCCCGGGGCGGCAGTCCGGCCCCCGAGGCGAGCGCCTGGCACAACCGGGCCTCGCCGAACATCTCCAGCACCCCCGGACCACCGCGCGCCTCGGTCACCCCGTCGGTGTACGCCAGCAGCAGTTCCCCGGGGGCGAGCCGGATCCGCGTCTCGACGAACCGCGCGGAGCCGAGCGCCCCGACCGGCATCCCGCCGACGGTGGCCGGACGGACGTCGCCGTCGACTCCGACGACCAGCGGTGACGGGTGTCCGCCCCCGGCGACCCGCAGGCACAGCGCGCCGTCCGGCTCCACGGTGAAGGTGCCGAGCAGCAGCGTGGTGAACTGGCTGCGCCGGGTCGCCTCGGGCGCGTCGAACAGGGCCCGGTTGAGCAGGGCCATCAGCTCCAGCGGACGCGGCTCGACCAGGCGCAGGGTCTGGAGGGACTGGCGCACCCGGCCGGTGAGCACGGCCGCGCCGACACCCTTGCCGCAGACGTCACCGAGGGCGAACGTGCCACCGTCGGGGGTGACCGAGACGTCGTAGAAGTCGCCCCCGATGCGCAGGCTGTCGCCGGCCGCCCGGTAGCCGCCAGCCAGCGACACACCGGGGATCTCGGGCAGTTCGGGCGGGAGCAGGCTGGTCTGGAGCACCCGGGCCAGGTGGGTCTGCTCGCCGTAGAGGTCAGCGGTGGCCAGGGCCGCCCCGGCCCGCGCGGCGAACTCCCGGACCACCTCGACGTCGCGCCGGTCGAAGCCGGCCCGGCCCGGTCGGCGCACCACGACCAGTGCGGCGGACGCGCCGCCGGCCACGAGCATCGGGGTGACCAGGGTGCTGCCGGGACGACCGAAGCCCTCCGGCAGCACGTGACCGAGGTCGGACAGTTCGGCGTCGAGGTACGGGCTGGCGTCGGTCCGCTCCCCGTCGAGCGCCTCGGCGAGTCCGGGCACCGACCCGGGAAGCCCGGCCGGGCCGCTCCCGCCGACCGGCGCGGGATCACCGTCGGCGAACCGTACCCAGACCGGCCTGGCGTCGGCCGGGGCGGGCGGCGGGGGACGGTGGACGACCACGGCGGCGTCGGCGAGGTAGGGCACGGCCAGCGTGACCGTCGTCCGCAGCGTCTGCTCCCGGTGCAGGGAGAGCCCGAGCCGGCTGCCGGCCCGGGCGAGGAACGCGGTGCGGGAGCGTTCGGCCAGCAGCGCGTCGGTGCGGGCCCGCTCCTCGGTGACGTCCCGGACGTACCAGGCGCAGCCACCGCCCCGCAGGGCGCGGCGGACGCCGCGTAGCTGCCGCCCCCGGTGCTCGGCCTCGAAACTGGTCGCGCCGTCCCGGGTCGCCTCGGCCAGCGGCGGCACGGCGACCCCCGCCAGCGTGCTGCCCGGGGTGACCTCGGGCAGCAGTTCGGCGGCCATCGCGTTGGCCAGGCTCACCACGCCCCGCGTGTCGGCGGTGACGACCGCCTCGGCCAGCCCGTCGAGCAGCTCACGGGCGAGCGTGTCGCCGGGAACGCTCCGGTCGGCGGCGGATCGCGGGACCCGTCCGGCGTCGCTGACCGGGCCGGCCGGTCCTCCGCGGCGGGTGGTGGTCACCGTCGGTCGCCGGACGCCCTGGTCGGCTGGCCTGTGCACATGCTGGGGAGAAACTCCTTGGTCCGGAAAGTTGCTCGGCGGCAAGCGTACCGAGCCCGCCGGCCGAACGCCCGCCGGCCGACGTGAGTCAGCCGGCACGGGCCAGCCAGGCGGTGGGCCGGGCGACGACCCGGCGAACCACCGACCCCGCCGCGCCGACCACGGCGGCGTCCCCGCCGAGCAGCGCCGGGCGGACGGTGACCGGGGACCAGGGGGCGGCGAGCACCCGTCGGGACAGCTCGGCGGTCACCGGCGGGATCAGCCACCGGGCGAGCGGGGCGTAACAGCCGCCGAGGACCACGGTGTCCAGGTCGAGCAGGTTCACCACCCCGGCGACCGCCACGCCGAGCGCCGTCCCCGCCCCGGCCAGCGCGGCGAGGGTCGCCGCGTCGCCACCGGTGGCGAGCCGGGCCAGCCGTACGGCGTCGCCGGCCACGTCCGTCCCGGTCAGGCCGGCGGCGGTGAGGATCGCCTCCTGGCCGGCGTACGGCTCCAGGCAGCCGCGCCCGCCACAGCGGCAGGGGCGGCCTTCCGGGTGGACCGGGAGATGGCCGATCTCGCCGCTGAACCCGCGCGCGCCCCGGTACAGCGCCCCGTCCAGCACGATCCCGGCCCCGATGCCCACCTCGCCGGACACGTAGAGGAAGTCGGTCACGCCGGGCTGTCCGGCGTGCAGTTCGCCCAGGGCGGCCAGGTTGGCCTCGTTCTCCACCACCAGCGCGGGCAGGCCGGGCACCGCCCCGGTGAGCGGGGGACGGGTGGCGAGCAGCGCGGGCACGTCCACCTCCCGCCAGCCGAGGTTGGGGGCGAGCCGGACCACGCCGTCGGCGCCCACCAGACCGGGCACGGCGAGCGCCGCACCGGCCAGCGTGAGGCCTTGCGCCTCGGCGTCGACCCGGGCCCGCCGGGCCAGCTCGGCGACACGGGCGAGGGTCTCGGCGGGGGAGAGCGGGCGCAGGTCGGCCCGGTGCACGGTGCGGTGGCGGACCGCGCCGGCCAGGTCGAGCACGCACACCGCCAGGTAGTCGACGTTGATCTCCAGGCCGAGACCGGCCGGGCCGTGGCCGGCGAGCAGCAGCCCCCGGGCCGGCCGGCCCGCCCCGGTACGCGGCGCCGGCTCGGCCTCGGTGACCAGCCCACCGCCGATCAGGTCGTCGACGACGGCCGAGACGGTCGCCCGGGTGAGCCCGGTCGCGGTGGCCAGCTCGGCGCGGGACGGCGGTCGGGGCGCGGCGGCGATCCGCCCGAGCAGCAGGGCGAGGTTGATCTCGCGGAGGCTGGCCTGGCGGACCGCCCCGCCCGGCGCGGTGTCGGCGGGACTGCTCACGGCCTTGACACTGCCACACCGCGACCAAATAATTCAACCGGTGAACAAATAGCCCCCGCCCCCACCCCGGAGGTCCGCCATGGCACCCCGCCCCACCCCCGCCGACAAGTTCTCCTTCGGGCTCTGGACGGTCGGCTGGCAGGGCCGCGACCCGTTCGGCGACGCCACCCGACCCGAGCTGGACCCGGTCGAGGCGGTGCACCGCCTCGCCGAACTCGGCGCGTACGGGATCACCTTCCACGACGACGACCTGGTGCCCTTCGGCGCGGACGCGACCACCCGGGACCGGGGGATCGCCCGGTTCCGCAAGGCCCTGGCCGACACCGGCCTGGTCGTGCCCATGGTCACCACCAACCTCTTCACCCACCCGGTCTTCAAGGACGGCGGCTTCACCAGCAACGACCGGCAGGTCCGGCGGTACGCGTTGCGCAAGGTGCTGCGCAACGTCGACCTCGCCGCCGAACTGGGCGCGAAGACCTTCGTCATGTGGGGTGGCCGGGAGGGCGGCGAGTACGACGTCGCCAAGGACGTCCGGGCCGCGCTGGACCGCTACCGGGAGGCCGTCGACCTGCTCACCCAGTACGTCGTCGACTCGGGTTACGACCTGCGCTTCGCCCTCGAACCCAAGCCGAACGAGCCGCGCGGCGACATCCTGCTCCCCACCGTCGGGCACGCGCTGGCGTTCATCTCCACCCTGGCCCACCCCGAGCTGGTCGGCCTCAACCCCGAGGTCGGGCACGAGCAGATGGCCGGGCTGAACTTCGTGCACGGCATCGCCCAGGCGCTCTGGCAGGACAAGCTGTTCCACATCGACCTCAACGGACAGCGTGGCGTCAAGTACGACCAGGACCTCGTCTTCGGCCACGGCGACCTGCTCAACGCGTTCGCCCTGGTCGACCTCCTCGAACACGGCGGCGTCACCGGCGCACCCGGCTACGACGGTCCCCGGCACTTCGACTACAAGCCCTCCCGCACCGAGGACGTCACCGGGGTGTGGGCGTCGGCGGAGGCGAACATGCGGACGTACCTGCTGCTCAAGGAACGTGCGGCGGCCTTCCGGGCGGACCCCGAGGTAGCCGCGGCGCTCGCCGCCAGCCGGGTCGCCGAGTTGGCCGAGCCCACCCTCGCCCCCGGCGAGACCACCGCCGACCTGCTCGCCGACCGTTCCGCCTTCGAGGACCTGGACGTCGACGCGGTGGCCGCGAAGGGCTTCGGCTTCGTCCGGCTCAACCAGCTCGCCGTCGAGCACCTGCTCGGCGCCCGCTGAGGAGGCCGCCGATGCCGCTCGTCGCGGGCGTCGACTCGTCGACGCAGTCGTGCAAGATCGTCGTCCGGGACGCGGAGACCGGCGCACCGGTCCGGCAGGCCCGGGCCCCGCACCCGGACGGCACCGAGGTCGACCCGGAGGCCTGGTGGCACGCGCTGACCACGGCCGTCGCCACCGCCGGCGGCCTGGCCGACGTGGCCGCCGTCTCGGTCGCCGGGCAGCAGCACGGCATGGTCTGCCTGGACGACGCCGGCCGGGTGGTCCGGCCCGCGCTGCTCTGGAACGACACCCGTTCCGCTCACGCCGCCGCCGAGCTGGTCGCCGAGGCCGGCGCGGGGGAGACCGGCCGGCGGTTCTGGGCCGACGCGGTCGGCACCGTGCCGGTGGCCAGCCTGACCGTCGCCAAGCTGCGCTGGCTGGCCCGGCACGAACCGGCCAACGCCGACCGGGTCGCGGCGGTCTGCCTCCCGCACGACTGGCTGACCTGGCGGCTCGGCGGTGGCGCGGCCCAGGGGCCGACCGGCACCCGCGACCTGTCCGCCCTGCGCACCGACCGCAGCGACGCCAGCGGCACCGGATACTGGTCCCCGGCCACCGGTGAATACCGGCTCGACCTGCTCGAACAGGCCCTCGGCCGGCGACCGGAGGTGCCCGCCGTGCTCGGCCCCGCCGAATCCGCCGGCACCCTCGGCGGGCTGCCCGGCGGGGCGCTGCTCGGCCCCGGCGCCGGCGACAACGCCGGTGCGGCGCTCGGCGTCGGGGCCCGCCCCGGTGACGTGGTCGTCTCCATCGGCACCTCCGGCACCGTGTTCAGCGTCGCCGACACCCCGGCCGCCGACGCCAGCGGCACGGTCGCCGGATTCGCCGACGCCACCGGCCACTACCTGCCCCTGGTCTGCACGCTCAACGCCGCCCGGGTGCTGGACGCCGCCGCGGCGCTGCTCCGGGTCGACCTGGCCGGCCTGGCCGACCTGGCGCTCGCCGCCCCACCCGGCGCGGACGGGCTGGTCCTGGTGCCCTACCTGGAGGGCGAGCGGACCCCGAACCGGCCGGACGCCAGCGGGGCGGTGCACGGGCTGACGCTGCGCACCTCCACCCCCGCGCACCTGGCCCGCGCCGCCGTCGAGGGGATGCTCTGCGCGCTCGCCGACGGGCTCGACGCCCTGCTCGCCCAGGGTGCCCGGGTCGAGCGGGTCGTCCTGGTCGGCGGGGGCGCGCGGTCGGAGGCCGTCCGCCGGATCGCGCCGCAGGTCTTCGGCTGCCCGGTGCTCGTCCCGCCACCCGGCGAGTACGTCGCCGACGGCGCGGCCCGCCAGGCCGCCTGGGTCGCCCTCGGTGGCGCGGAGCCACCCCGGTGGTCGGTCGGCGACACCGGGGAGTACGCCGCCGAACCGGTCCCGGCGATCCGCGAGCGGTACGCCGAGGCGCGGGAACGGTTCCTCGCCCGCCCCGCTGACGGGTAATCGACTGTACGGGGGAGGCCGGGCTCGCGATTATCGACAGATGTCGTCGCTCGACCTCCCCACCCCGCCGCTCGACCTTCCCCACGTGCCCGCCCCCGCCCCGGCGGCGGAGCCCGTCCCGGCCCTGCCGTCCGTCCTGCGCCACGACGACACGGACACCCCGTGCGACGTCATCGACGCGCTGGCGCTCGCCGACTTCATCACCGGGCGACATCCCTGGTCACACACCGTCCGCCTGCCCCGCGCCCGCCCCGACGCGCAGCTCGTCCCCGCCGACGGGCGGCTGCTGCGCACCGCCATCGAGGCCCGGCAACGGTCCCAACTGCTCGGCGGCGACGGCTGGACCGCGCGGGTGGTCACCTGGAAGGGCTACGGCGCGGAGGTGACCGTGACCGCGGTCAGCGGCGAGATCGGCCAGGCCGCGCTCGACCGGATCGTGGCCGGGACGACCGCCCCGGAGGACGCCGGATCGGGCCGGATCGGGTTCTGGCACCAGAACCCGCGCCGGGGCGCGCAGCGGGACGTGCGGACCGTGGCCACCCCCGACTGGGCCACCATCCGGGGCAACTACACCGCCACCGCCCGCCGTGAGCTCGACCGGCTGATGACCATCACCCCGGAGAGCGTGGTGGGGCGACTGGTGCTCCTGCACGGCGCGCCCGGCACCGGCAAGACCACCGCGTTGCGTGCCCTCGCGCACGCCTGGCGGCAGTGGTGCCAGGTCGACTGCGTCCTCGACCCGGACGTCCTCTTCGCCGACGCCGGGTACCTCTCCGAGGTGGCGGTCGGCAACGAGGACGAACCGGAGGGCGGCCCGCGCTGGCGGCTGCTGATCGTCGAGGACTGCGACGAGCTGATCCGGGGCGAGGCCCGGCAGACCTCCGGCCAGGCCCTGTCCCGGCTGCTGAACCTCACCGACGGGCTGCTCGGCCAGGGACGGGACGTCCTCGTCGCGATCACCACCAACGAGGACCTGTCCCGGCTGCACCCGGCGGTCACCCGTCCCGGCCGGTGCCTGGCCCGGATCGAGGTGGGCCCGCTGTCCCACCGGGAGGCGACCGACTGGCTCGCCGACGCCACCGCCGGCGACACGGCGTCGCCCGGCGGGAGCACCGGGGCGTCGTCCGGCGGGGCCACGGTGGTGCCGCCCGGCGGGGCCACCCTCGCCGAGCTGTACGCGCTGCGCGCCGGGGCCACGACCCCGCCGGCCGACCGGCACGAACCGGGCGGATACCTCTGAGGGCGTCCGCGCGTCGTCACCCGGTCGTTATCTGGCCCTGGTTCAGTGCCGGGCATGACCACCACCAGCGGCGGTACGCGGGCACACCGGCTCTACAGCGTCGTCGTCTTCGTGCTCCTCGCCTCGCTGGACAACGTCGCGATCGGACTGGTTCCGCCGCTGTACGGTCCGATCGCCGACTCGCTGGACGTGCCGCAGCGCATGGTCGGGCTGGTCACCGCGGTGACCTTCCTGGTCAGCGCGGTGGCCGCGGTCGGCTGGGCGTACGTCGGCGACCGGACCAACCGCAAGCCACTGCTCGTGGCCGGCACACTGCTCTGGGCGGCCGGCACGGCCGGCAGCGCGTTCGCCCCCGGCTACGCGGTCTTCCTGCTGGCCCAGCTGGTCGCGGCGGTCGGGCTCGGCGCGGTCGGCTCGGTCGGCTTCTCGGTGGTCACCGACCTGATCTCGCCCCGCCGCCGGGGTCTGGTGATGAGCTTCTGGGGACTCTCCCAGGGCGTCGGCACACTCGCCGGCACCCTGGTCGGCGGGATCCTCGGCGCGGCGGACTGGCGTCGGCCGTTCCTGCTGCTCAGCCTGGTCGGCCTGGCCGCCACGGCGGCCTACCTGTTCACCTACGACGTCCGACGTGGGCAGAGCGAACCGGAACTGGCCGGCGCGCTCGCCCACGGCGCTGAGTACGACTACCGGATCAGCCGGTCCGACCTGCCCCGGATCCTGGACCGGCGGACCAACCGCTGGCTGGTCCTCCAGGGACTCACCGCGCAGGCCGCCTTCGGCTCGTTGGTCTGGCTGCCGGTGCTGTTCACCGAGCGCGCCGAGGACCAGGGATACTCGGCGGCCACCGCGATCGTCGTGGGCAGCGTCTTCGCCACCCTGTTCCAGCTCGGCGGGGTCTTCTCCATCATCGGCGGGCTGGTCGGCGACGCGCTGCAACGGCGTACCCCACGGGGCCGGGCGCTGGTCGCCTCGGTCGGCATCCTCGCGGCCGTCCCGCTGTACCTGGTGCTCTTCTTCGTGCCGATCCGGATCGACGTGCCGGACGGCGCGGGCGCCGGCCCGGTGACCGTCGCGGTGCTGACCAGCGTGCTGACCGAACCGACGGTCGGGCTGAGCCTGCTCACCGCCGTCCTGGCGCTCGCCCTGACCTCGGCGAACTCGCCGAACTGGTTCGCCCTGATCGCCGACGTCAACCCGCCCGAGCACCGGGGCACCGTCTACAGCCTCGGCAACCTCGTCAACGGGGTCGGTCGGGCGGCCGGGAACGGCCTGGTCGGGGTGGCCTTCCACGCCCTGCGGGGGGCGTTCCCGCCGCCGTTGAACTTCGCCGTCGGGCTGGCCGCGTTCCAGCTCTTCTTCATTCCCACCGGGATCATGTACTGGCTCGCGTCCCGGACCTCACCCCGGGACATCGCCGACGTGCACACCCTCCTGCACACCCGCGCCGAACGCCTCTGACCCTCCCCGCACCCGCCCACGGGGTAGCAGGGCCCCCTGCCACCCGTCGGGTGGTAGCAGGGGACCCCTGCACGTCAAAAAGCGGTAACAGGGGGCCCCTGCTACCACCGAACCCACCTCAGGCGCGGTACCAGACGGTGACGTCGGTCGGCACCAGCCCGTCGTCGAGCGGACCGCTGGCGTGCAGCGGCTCCACGCCCTCCGGCAGCGGCACCGACGCCGTGCCGAAGTTGGTCAGCACGCCCAGCGGACCGTTGCCGAAGTGCAGCACCTCGTCGCCGGAGGCCAGCCAGCGCAGGGTGCCCCGGCCGAGCCCGTGCTCCCGGCGCAGGCGCAGCGCGGTGCGGTACAGCTCGTACGTCGAACCGGGCACGTCGCGCTGCCGGTCCAGCGCGTACTCGGCCCAGAGCGGCGGCTGCGGCAGCCAGCTCGCGTCGGTCGGCCCGAAGCCGTACGACGGGGCGTCGGCCTCCCACGGGATCGGCACCCGGCAGCCGTCCCGACCCCGCTCGGTGTGCCCGCTGCGTTCCCAGGTGGGGTCCTGCCGGACCTCGTCGGGCAGCGAGGTGTGCTCCGGCAGCCCCAGCTCCTCGCCCTGATAGAGGTAGGCCGAGCCGGGCAGGGCGAGCATCAGCAGGGTGGCCGCCCGGGCCCGGCGCAGGCCGAGCGCGGCGTCCGGCTGCGGGTCGTCCACGCCGATGCCGTTGGGGCGGGGCGTGCCGACCGGCAGTCCGAGCCGGGAGGCGTGCCGGACCACGTCGTGGTTGGAGAGCACCCAGGTGGTCGGCGCGCCGACCGCGTCGGTGGCCTCCAGCGAGCGGGTGATCACCGCGTACTGGGCCGGGGCGGTCCAGGCGGCGAGCAGGTACTCGAAGTTGAACGCCTGGTGCATCTCGTCGGGCCGGACGTAGCGGGCCAGGCGCTCGGCCGGCTCCACCCACGCCTCGGCGACCAGGATCCGTTCGCCGTCGTAGCCGTCCAGCAGGCGACGCCAGTCGCGGTAGATGTCGTGCACCCCCTCCTGGTCCCACATCGGCGGGCGGGGCTTGTCGACCTCCTGGCCCGAGGAGAGGATCTCCTGCGGCTCCTGCCAGTTCGCCAGGTCGGCCTGCTTGACCAGGCCGTGCGCGACGTCGACCCGGAAACCGTCGACGCCCCGGTCCAGCCAGAACCGGAGCACGTCCAGGAACTCCGCCCGGACCTCGGGGTTGTCCCAGTTCAGGTCGGGCTGGGCGGTGTCGAACAGGTGGAGGTACCACTGTCCGTCGTCCACCCGGGTCCAGGCCGGACCGCCGAAGGTGCTCTGCCAGTCGTTCGGCGGCTGCGCGCCGTCCGGGCCGAGGCCGTCCCGGAAGACGTACCGCTGCCGTTCCGGGCTGCCCGGCGCGGCGGCCAGCGCCGCCCGGAACCAGGCGTGCGCCGACGAGGTGTGGTTGGGAACCAGGTCGACGATCACCCGCATCCCGCGGGCGTGCGCGTCGGCGATCAACCGGTCCGCGTCGGCGAGCGTGCCGAAGAGCGGTTCGACGTCCCGGTAGTCGGCCACGTCGTAGCCGGCGTCGGCCTGCGGCGACGGGTAGAACGGGGACAGCCAGACCGCGTCCACCCCGAGGTCGGCGAGGTGCCCGAGCCGGGCGGTGATGCCCGGCAGGTCACCGATGCCGTCGCCGTCGGAGTCGGCGAAGGAACGCGGGTAGATCTGGTAGATGACGGCTTCGGTCCACCAGCCGGTGGCCGGGCCACCGGCGGGTTCCTGCGGGTCGTGGGTGTTCAGGGCCTTCTCCCGAGTGTCGAGCCGGACGGGTTCCCACCGGCCGTCGCCACGCTGGCCGGCCGGGGCGGTCGAATCCGTTCAGTGTGCCCTCGGAGGGGCGGTGGAATCACGCACCACCAGACGAGTGGGGAGAATCACCGACGAGGCGGGCCGACCGGTCCCGGCGTCGCCGACGAGCGGGTCGAGCACGATCCGGGCGGCGAGCTGACCCTGCTCGGCGGCGGGTTGCGCCACCGTGCTGAGGCCGAGCACGACCGAGAGGTCGTGGTCGTCGATGCCGATGACGCTGACGTCCTGCGGCACCCGCAGCCCGGCCTCGCGGAGCGCGGCGATCGCGCCCATCGCCATCTCGTCGCAGGCGGCGAAGATCGCCGTCGGCGGGTCGCCCCGGCGGAGCAGCTCGACCGTGGCCTGGTTGCCGCCGTCGATGGTGAACTGGGACTCCACGTCCAGGCGCGGGTCCGGCTGCACCCCGGCCGCCCGCAGCGCCTCCTGGTAGCCGCGCCGCCGGTCGATGTGGGTGGTGAACGCCAGCTCGTCCTCGGGGTCGCCGGAGAGGTGCGCGATCCGGCGGTGGCCGAGGTCGAGCAGGTGACTCGTGGCGGTCCGGGCGGCGGCCACGTCGTCGATCCGTACGCTCGGCCAGCCGGGGACGACGGTGCCGGAGCTGACGATGACGCCGGGCAGGTCGAGCGTGGTGAGCACGGTCAGGTCCGCCGACCGCAGGGGGGTGGCGACCAACAGGACCCCGTCGGCCCGTTTGTGCAGGTTGGCGGTGCGCAGCACCCGCTGCCGGGCCTGCGGCTGGCCGCCGAGGTTGTAGAGGAGCAGGTCGTACCCGGCGGAGTGGAGGACCTCCTCGACCGCCTCGACCACGGTGCCGAAGAACCACCGGGTGATCCGGGGTACGACCACCGCGACCGTGCCGGTGCGGCCACCGGCCAGGCGGGAGGCGCTCGGTGAGATGGTGTAGTCGAGTTGCTCGGCGGCGGCGAGCACCCGTCTTCGGGTCGCCGCCGACACGGTGGGAAGGCCGCGCAGCGCCCGGGACACGGTGGCCGTGGAGACCCCCGCGAGCCTGGCAACGTCATCAATCCTGGTCACGGTCTCCCCGATCCGCTTACGTCGGCCGCCGCCCGCATGCCACGGGCGGCGGCCGACGCCGGAATCAGCCCTTGACGCTACCCGCGAGCAGGCCCCGCACGAAGTAACGCTGCAGGGACAGGAACACGATCAGCGGTACGACGATGGAGACGAACGCACCGGCGGTGAGCCGCTGCCACTCGTTGCCCCGGGTGCCGGCCATCTCGGCCAGCCGGACGGTGAGTGGCGCCGTCTCGTCGCCACCACCGGCGAAGATCAGCGCGACGAGCAGGTCGTTCCAGACCCAGAGGAACTGGAAGATGCCGAAGGCCGCCAGCGCAGGGGTGATCAGCGGCAGTACGACGGTGCGGAAGATCTTCGGGTGGGTGGCCCCGTCGACCCGTGCCGCCTCCATCAGGTCCTTCGGTAGCTGCGAGATGAAGTTGTGCAGCAGGAACACCGCCAGCGGCAGCGCGAAGCAGGTGTGCGCGAACCAGACCTGCACGAACTTCTGCTCGTCGGCGAGGTCCCACGCCGGCATCAGGGTGATGCCGCCGACGCTGACCCCGTTGGAGAAGAAGCTCAGCAGCGGCACCAGGGCCATCTGGAGCGGCACGATCTGCAACGCGAAGATGGCGATGTAGACCCAGTCCCGGCCCCGGAAGTTGATCCAGGCCAGGGCGTACGCGGCGAGCGCCGCGAAGGCCAGCGGGAAGAGCACCGACGGCAGCGTGATCACCAGCGAGTTGATGAAGTAGCTCGCCAACTGGCCGGAGGAGGACGACCGCCCGAAGAGGACCTGCTGGTAGTTCTCCAGGGTGACCTGTGGGTCGGTGAAGAACGTCCACCAGCCGGTGGACTTGATCTGGTCCTCCGGACGGAAGGACGAGATGAACAGACCGAAGGTGGGGATGGTCCAGACGACCGCGATGACGATGGAGACCAGCGTCGCGGTCCGGCTGTTCAGCCGCTTGCGGACCCGGGCGGCGGCGGTCGTCGCGCCTCCGCCAGTCTTCTGGGCGCCGGCGGCGACCGGGGGAGTGGTGGTGGTCATCTCAGCCCTCCCGCTGTTGCCGCAGGTTGCGGATCTGGTAGATCACGATCGGGATGACCAGGATGAAGAGGAAGACCGCCAGCGCGGCGCCCTGCCCGTTCTGGCCGTACCGGAATGCCTGGTTGTACATCTCGTTGGCGACCACGCTGGTGTCGTAGTTGCCGTTGGTGCTGGTCCGGACGATGTCGAAGACCTTCAGCGTGGCGATCGAGATGGTCACCACGACCACGATCAGGGCCGGTCGGATGCTCGGCAGGGTGACCTGCCAGAACATCTGCCACGGGTTGACGCCGTCCAGCCGGGCCGCCTCGACGATCTCGGCGGGGATGGCCTTGATCGCCGCGGAGAGCACCACCATGGCGAAACCGGCCTGGATCCACACCATGATCACGATGAGCAGGAGGGTGTTCAGCGGCGACTCGAGCAGCCACTGCTTTGGTTCCCCGCCGAGACTCACCACGATCTGGTTGAGCAGACCGATCTGCTCCTGGTCCTCGCTGCGGTAGGCGTAGACGAACTTCCAGATGATGCTGGCGCCGACGAAGGAGATCGCCATCGGCATGAAGATCAGCGACTTGGCGACCGCCTCCAGCCGCGCCTTGTCGACCATGACCGCGTAGAGCAGGCCGATGGTGGTGGCGATCAGCGGTACCAGGAGCACCCAGACCATGGTGTTGAGGATCACGCGCAGGATCTCGTCCTGAGCGAAGAGCCACCCGTAGTTGCGCAGCCCCACCCAGTTCTCGCTGCCGCCATCCATGAACGACAGGAGCGTGGTGCGGACCGCCGGCACGACCAGGCCGATGGTGAGCAACAGCACGGCGGGCAGCAGGAAGAAGAGCGCGAAGACGCCCTCCCGTGGCTTGGCGCGTCGACGGGACAGCGGCGCGCCGCTGGCCGCCGCGGCGACCAGTTGGGCCTCCCGACGACGGGCGAACCAGGCCGGGACCGCGTCCAGCAGCAGGAGCAGACCACCCACCACCACGACGAAGGCCACCAGGCCGTACAGCAACATGACGAGCTTCGGTGACTCGTCGGCGAAGTCGAAGTTCATCCGCACTCCCAGGGAATCGCGGCCCGGCGCCGGGGGCCCGGTCCGCGTGGCGCGGACCGGACCCCGGGCGACTTACTTGGGCCAGCTGCTCTCGATGGTGGAGAGCACGGTGGCGGTGTCCTTACCGTTGATCCACTCGATCATGCCCTTCCAGAAGGTCCCCGCGCCGACGGCGCCGGGCATCAGGTCGGAGCCGTCGAACCGGAAGACCGTCCCCTTGTCCTGGAGGATCTGGACGGAGAGCTTGTCGATCGGGTTGGCCACGTTCGCCGTGTCGAGCTTGTTGTTCGCCGAGACCCAGTTGCCGAGCTTGGCGCGGGCGTTGGCGTGCTCACCGGAGGCGAGGTACGTCTGCACCGCCTGGACCTCCGGGCGGTCGGCGAAGGCGACGGTGAACTCGCCGCCACCGAGCACCGGCTTGCCCTTGGACTCGTCGATGGCCGGGAAGTAGAACGCGAAGACGTCGCCGTCCTCGGCCACCTTGGTGTTCTCCGGCCACTGGTTGGCGTAGAAGGACGCCTGCCGGTGCAGGGCGCACTTGTTCTGCAGGATCGGCGTGCCGGCCTCCTGGAAGGAGGTGGTGGTGATGCTCTTGACGCCGCCGAAGCCGCCGTTGACGTACTTCTCGTTCTTGAGGATGGTGCCGGCCCGGTCGAGCGCCTCGGCGACCTTCGGGTCGTTGAACGGGATGCCGTGCGTGGTCCACTGGTCGTAGACCTCGGGGGTCTGCGTGCGCAGCATCAGGTCTTCGATCCAGTCGGTGGCCGGCCAGCCGGTCGCGTCACCCGACTCGATGCCGACGCACCACGGCTTGGTGCCGTCCGCGGCGATCTTGTCGCTCAGGGCGATGAGCTGGTCCCAGGTGGTCGGAACCTCCCAGCCCTTCTCCTTGAAGGTCTTCGGCGAGTACCAGACGAACGACTTCACGTTCGAGCCCAGCGGGGCGCCGTAGAACTTGCCGTCGACGGTGCTGTACTTCAGCCAGTCGGCCGAGTAGTTCTGCTCGGCCATCGACTTGGTGTCGGCCGAGGCCTCCTTGAGCTTGCCGGCCTGGGCGAACCGGGCCAGCAGGCCGGGCTGCGGGATGAACGCGATGTCCGGGGCGTTGCCGCCGTCGACGCGCACCTGGAGCTGCGCCTCGAACTCGCCGCTGCCCTCGTAGTCGATCTCGATGCCGGTGCAGTCCACGAACTGCTCCCAGGACTGCTCGAGCAGGTCGGCCTCGGCGTCCCGGATGGACGCGTAGATCGAGACCTTCTTGCCGTCGTTGCCCTTGTACTTCTCGTATGCCGAGCACTCCGCCGAGTTGGCGTTGCTGCCGCTGCTGTCGTCGTCGCTGCCGCAAGCGGTGGCGGCGAGCACCAGCCCCAGCGCACCGATGATCGCGATGGCCTGGCGTGGTCTGGCAGAGACCGCCATGCCGTCCTCCTTCAGTAGGCGGCGCGGTCGTAGCGGTGACCTCGCCGATCCGATTGGGCGTCTCCATATGTAAGCGCTTGCATTCGCATCGGTCCACCCCCTGTTGGACACGAGCAGGTAACAATCCCGAAACCCTGACGTCGGTTCGGACCGCGCCCCCTACCAGCCGAGGAACCTTTGATTGATCCCTTTCGACGGCTGGAGTTTTCTGTCACTCTGTCATCCAGCAATGGAAAGCTTTCGACATAGGAGGCTCTGGATGCGTAAGCGCTTGCTCACTCTGGCCGCGGCGGCCGGGTTGCTGGCCGCGACGGTCGTGGCGCCGGCGGCCCCGGCGATGGCGGCACCCACCTTCAAGGTGCCCTTCAAGTGCGGACAGGCCTGGTCCGGCCAGACCCGCACCAACCACAGCCCGGCGTACTCCATCGACTTCAACCGCACCGACGACCTCGGCGACCCGGTGGTGGCCAGCGCCCCCGGCACGGTGGACCGGGTGACGGACCTCGGTGGCACCAGCTACGGCAAGTACGTCCGGATCAGCCACAGCGGTGGCTACCACACCTACTACGCGCACCTCAACGGCTTCAACGTCTCGGTGGGCCAGTCCGTCGGCTACGGCTCGGTGATCGGCTACGTCGGCAGCACCGGCGGGTCGACCGGCCCGCACCTGCACTACGAGCAGCGGCTCAACGGCAGCGACATCCAGATCCGGTTCAACGGCGCCCTCGCGCTGTACTGGGGCACCAAGACCTACACCAGCGACAACGGCTGCTCCGGTTCGAGTGGATCCGGCACGGTGAACACCAGCGGCACCCCGCTGACCGTGCGCTCCGGGCCGGGCACCGGCTACAGCTCGGTGGGCACGGTCGCCGACGGCACCCGGGTCACCATCCAGTGCCAGACCACCGGTACCACCGTCACCGGCACCTACGGCACCAGCAACATCTGGGACCGGATCGGCTCCGGTCGCTTCATCGCCGACGCCTACGTCCACACCGGCTACGACGGCTTCATCCCCGGCGTGCCACGCTGCTGACCCCGCCCGCCGCCTTCTTCCCGGGCTGCCGGCAGAGCTGAGCCGACAGCCCGGGCCAAGGCGGTACGTCCCGCAGCGGCGCCGACCGCTGCGGGACCGGGGTGGTTGCTGCCCAGGTGGTTGCAGGGGACCCCTGCTACGCAGAAAGCGGTAACAGGGGACCCCTGCTACCAACCAGGCGCCAACCCCTGCCCCCTACCAGCGCCGCCCGGTCAGTTCAGCTGCCAGATGGCGAGGTTGAGGCACGCGGCGAAGGTCACCCAGGCCCAGTAGGGCAGCATCAGCAAGGTGGCCGGTCGGGACACCCGCCGGAAGAGGGCGACGGTGAGCCCGATCAGCAGCCAGAGCACGACGATGTCGAGGAAGGCCAGGCCGTACCGGCCCGCGCCGAAGAAGATCGGGGTCCAGGCCGCGTTCAGCACGAGCTGCGCCGTCCAGGCTCCGAGTGCGGGACCGAAGCCGACCCTGCGCCACACCAGCCATCCGGACACGGCGATCATGGCGTAGAGCAGGGACCAGACCGGACCGAACAGCCACGACGGGGGTGCCCAGGCGGGCTGGCGCAGACTGGCGTACTCGCCGGAGGTGTCCGAGACACCCAGTACCCCGATGCCGGCGGCGACGACCACCGCCGCACCGAAGCCGAGCAGGGCGAGCCACCGCCGGCCGTGCGTCCGGGTGGCGCTGTGGGTCGTCGTCATGTCCGCAGAGGTCCCCGGACGGGCCGTACGGCAAACCCGTCAGCCGGAGGGCCGCCGACACGAAGCGCCGGGGCCGTCGGTCCGGGTTCTCCTGTCGGGAGGACGGAGATCCCGGTACGACGACCCCGGCGGGTCTTCGGGGGGATACGGACTACGGACGTCAACTGAAGATGCTGACGCCACCTGGGCCGACCAGCAGGCCCACCACGATGAGGACGACGCCCCACAGGATCTGCCGGCGGAACAGCGCCATGATGCCGGCGACCACGAGTACGACTGCGAGAATCCAGAGAATCAGCTCCATGACCGCTGAGTACCCGACCGTCTGATTCGGGAAACCTGCGCTCAGTCGGTGTGGTTGCCCAGATGGAAGATGCTGTAGGCCTGCTTGATCACGGGGTGCGCGACGTTGCGGACCCGGACCCCGCCGGGCGTGGTGCCGCGCTCGCTGCCGGCGTGCGCGTGGCCGTGCAGGGCCAGTGCGGTGGGCGCCGAGTCGATCGCCTGACCGAGCTGGTACGAGCCGAGGAACGGGTAGATCTCCAGAGGTTCCCCGGCGAGGGTGTCCGGCACCGGCGCGTAGTGCGTCAACGCCACCAGCACGTCGCACTCCAACCCGCGCAGCGCCTCGCCCAGCCGGTCGGCGCTGTCGGTGGTGGTCCGGACGAACGCCTTCATCTCCGGCTCGCCGAAGTCGCTGGCGCAGCGCCCGGCGAACCCGCCGCCGAAGCCCTTCACCCCGGCGACCCCGAGCCGGTGGCCGCCGAAGTCCAGCACCACGCCGTTGCCCTCCAGCACGGTGATGCCCGCGTCCTCCAGCACCTTCACCACCTGCGGCACCTGGTCGCACTGGTGGTCGTGGTTGCCGAGCACGGTCAGCACCGGCACGCCGAGCCCGCCGAACTCCTCGGCCACGCAGCGCGCCTCGTTCTCGGTGCCGTGCCGGGTGAGGTCACCGGCGAGCAGCAGGACGTCGGCGCAGTCCGGCAGTTCCTCCAGGGCCGGCCGGAAACGGCCCACCACGTCCTCGTCCAGGTGTACGTCGCCGACTGCGGCGATCCGGATCATGCTGTACTCCTCCTCACGGCAGCTCCTCGACCTCGGTGGGAGCCTGGGCCCGGATCACCCCGATGTCGCTGGTGACCGGTACGTCCGGAAAGCGCTCGTTCACCCGGCGCAGGATCTCGTCGCAGCGGTGCTCGCTCTCCACTTCGCCGGAGAGCACCAGCCCGTGTTCCCGCCGGGCCACGGTGATGCCCTGCTCGGCGATGTCCGGGTCCTCGGTCAGCAGTCGCTGGATCTCGGCCTCGACGTACTCGTCGGGCGGTCCGGTGGCGGCGCTGAGGTGATGGGTCACGGTTGCTCCCTTCCTTCCGGGCCGGAGTACGGCACCACGTCGAGTCGGTCCAGCAGCACCAGGAACGCCTCGGCGTACGGGGAGTGCTGGGTCTCCTTCCGTACCCGTTCCCAGTCGATCTGCTCCCGCAGGGAACGGGCGAGGGGGAGGCCACGGGCGAAGTCGCAGTAGTGCTGGGAGAAGCTGAGCAGTTTGTGCACCATGAGTTGGCTGGCCGACAGCACCGGCATGTGGATCGCGTCGACCGGCCGGACCACGGTGTCGGAGAAGGTCTCCTCGGTCACCGGCGTCTCGATCGGCCGGTGGATCAGGTCCACCATGCGGCCGTCGTCGTAGACCTTGACCAGCCAGTCCTCCGGCGGACGCTCGGCGGTGAAGCCGTCCGCCACGAGCGCCTCCAGGGCCGACTCGACGTCCTGGTGGCGGATCAGGAAGTCCACGTCGTGCTCGCTGGAGTGTCCGCCGTGCGCGTAGACGGCGAAGCTGCCGCCCAGGGCGAAGGGGATGTCGGACTGCTTCAGCACAGCGGCGACCCGCTTGAGGGTGTGCAACAGACTGGCGTCCCCGTTTTGTGCCATCGAAGTCTCCCTGGTCGGTGGGCGGAACAGGTGCTCGCAGTGAAGTTGCGTACCCGGCATTCCGATCGGCCACACCTGTCACCAGGGCGGAGCCTGGACAGAAAGCGAGGTAAGTCCGATCCGGGTAGGTATGACCGTAGGTTGGCTATCTATGAAGCAGGCGTCGGATATCCTCGGGAGGGTGGCCAGATCACTGGGGGCGCGGCGCGGCACGGCCCGACTGCGCGCCGTCGCCCTGATCGGCATCGACGGCTCGGGCAAGACGACCCAGGCGCACCGGCTCGCCGACGCCCTCACCCAGGCCGGACTGCCGGCCACCTACCACCGCAACGCGGGCGGACGCGCCTGGCTCGGCCGGCTCGCCCAGCGGCTCGGCCGCCGCGACGCCCAGGGACTGCTGGGTAACCGGGGCATGCTCGCCGTCGAGTCGACACTGCGCTGGCTCGCCATCGCGCGGGCGCTGCTCGGCACCCTGCTCACCGGCCGGACGGCGGTGATGGACCGGTACGCCGTCTGCCAGTACGCCAGCATCCGCGCCCATGACGGCCGGCGGGGCGAGCGGCTGGCCCGGATCACCTACCGGCTCTTCCCGGCCCCGCAGGTCACCTTCCTGCTCGCGGTCGAGCCGGCCGAGGCGTACCAGCGGATCGAACGGCGCGGCACCGACCACGAGCCGATCGAATACCTCGTGGCAGCCGACGCGGCGTACCGCTCGCTGCCGGAGTTCCCGACGTTCGTGGTGATCGACGCCAACCGGACCCCGGACGAGGTGACCCGGCAGATCCGCGACCACCTGGCGGCCTGGTTGCCGGCCACCGGTTCGCCGGTGTCCCGGCCACCCCTGCTCGCCCCACTGGCGGCCCCCGCCCGCTCGTGACCCCGGAGGGGAGCGGTCAGGCGCGACCGTGCACCGGGACGGCCGCGCCGCTGGTCGGCGCGGACTCGTCGCTGGCCAGGAAGCGCACCACCGGGGCGATCTCCGCCGGGTCGACCCACCGGCTGTGGTCGGCGTCGGGCTGGGCGGCCCGGTTGGCCGGGGTGTCGATCACGCTCGGCAGGACGGTGTTGCAGCGCACCCCGCTGGCGCGGTACTCCACCGCGACCGCGTTGGCGAACGCCAGCACCGCCGCCTTGGCGGTCACGTAACCCGCCGCACCGGGGAAGGGCGCGAGCGCGGCGCGCGCCGACACGCAGACCACCGCGCCACCCCCGGCCGCCGTCAACCGGGGCAGCGCCGCCCGGGTGACCAGGTACGTCGGGCGCAGGTTCAGGGTGAGCATCCGCTCGAACTCGTCGACCGGTGTCTCGTGCACCAGCCCGCCGCTGGCGTACCCGCCGACCAGGTTGACCACCGCGCGCAGCGGGGCCGACGGTTCGCCCGCGGCCACCTCCACCGCCCGGGCCGCCCCGGCCGGATCGGTGAGGTCGGCGGCGACGGTGAGCGACCCGCCACCGTCGCCCGGACGCAGGTCGGCGACGACCACCCGCCAGCCCGCCGCCGTGAAGGCGGCGGTCACCGCGCCGCCCAGCCCGCCCGTGCCACCCGTGACCAGTACGCTCCGCTCCGCCATGCGGCACACGCTAGCGGTTCCGTGCGGGTGCCGGCGGCCATCCGTGCTGTCGACGGAGGTTCCGTGCGACCGGTAGACCGGGGATCGTTACGGGTGCGGGGCGTAGTTGTGCGGGTGCCACCGGGTGCCGGCGGCGGGGACGTGCGTGGTGGCGGATCCGCGCCGCGACCCGGTTGCGCCCAGGGCGTAACCCTTCTGCCCAGGGCTAACCGGCCTGGTGGTTCGCCCTGCCCGGGGCGCAGCATCGTCGCCATGCGACTCCTCATCCTCGGTGGCACCCAGTTCCTCGGTCGGGCGACGGCGCGGCTCGCCGTAGCGCAGGGGCACGACGTCACGTGCGTCGCCCGGGGCACCTCGGGCACACCTGTGGCGGGCGTGCGCTTCGTCGCGGCGGACCGGTCCGACCCGGCCGGGCTCGCCCCGCTCGACGGCGAGCGGTTCGACGCGGCGATCGACGTGACCCGGTGGCTGGACCAGGCCCACCACACCGTCGCCGCCCTCGCCGGTCGGGTCGGCCACTGGTCCTTCGTCTCCAGCATCTCCGTCTACGCCGGCTTCGCGGCCCCGGGCGGAGGCGTGGCGGACACCCCGCTGCTGCCGCCGGCCCCGGAGGGCGTGACCGGCCCCGGACCCGACTTCCAGTGGTACGGCGAGTGCAAGGTCAGCATCGAGAACCTGTACGCCGAGGCGGTCGAGCGGCTCTTCGTCTGCCGGGCCGGCCTGATCATCGGGCCCGAGGACCCGAGCGACCGGTTCCCGTACTGGGTGCGGCGGCTCGCGGCCGGCGGCGAGGTGCTCGCCCCCGGGGCGCCGGACGACCCGGTGCAGTACGTCGACGTCGACGACCTGGCCGCCTGGCTCCTGCACGCCGCCGTGACCGACCTCACCGGCACCTACGACGGCATCGGCGCGCCGGTGCCCCGGGTGGAGGCCCTGCACGGGATCGCGGCCGGTGTCGGCTCACCCGAACCGCGATTGACCTGGGTGAATGGCGCCTTCCTCCAGTCCCGGGAGATCCGCCCCTGGTCGGGGGAGCGTTCCCTGCCGTTGTGGGTGCCCGGTGCCGAGTGGGCCGGCTTCCTCGCCCGGGACGCCCGCCCCGCGCTCGCGGCCGGACTGGTCACCCGGCCGGTGTCGGAGACCGCCCGGAGGACCCTGACCTGGATGGACGCCGATCCCGGGGCCGTCCGGCAGGGTGGACTCGACCCGGTGGACGAGGCGGCCGTCCTGCGGGAATGGCACGCTGACGGTGGGCGGTGACCACTCGGAACGAGTTTTCCCGATAAGCCGGATCGTGGTTGACGCCTACGCCTGATGAAAGTAAGTTTCATCCGTGGCGAAGAGTCCGAAGATTTCCGCGAGGAACGAGCCCGGTGATCCAGCGCGAAGCGGGCCGGGCGGGTCCGCGAGCCGGAGCCACGAGACCGGGGGCCTGATCGTCCACATCAGCGGCCTGCTGCCCTCGCTCTCCCCGGCCGAACAGCGGGTCGCCCGCCTGGTCGTCGCCGACCCGGCCGATGCCGCCCGCCGGACCATCACCGACCTCGCCACCGCCGCCGAGACGTCGGAGGCGACGGTCATCCGCTTCTGCCGCTCCGTCGGCATGGACGGTTACCCGCAGCTGCGGATCCGGCTCGCCGCCGAGGCGGCGCGCCGGATCGAGCCGCCGGACGCCCGGGTCGTCGGGGGTGACATCCCACCCGGCGCCGACCTCGCCCAGATCATCGCCACCATCGCGTTCAACGACGCCCGTGCGGTCGAGGAGACGGCCGAGCAGCTCGACCCGGCCGTGTGCGAGCAGGTGGTAGAGGCGATCTCCCAGGCCGGCCGGATCGACATCTACGGCGCCGGAGCCAGCGGGTTCGTCGCCTCGGACTTCCAGCAGAAGCTGCACCGGATCGGCCGCACCGCCTTCTACTTCCCCGACGTGCACACCGCGCTCACCTCGGCCGCCCTGCTCGGCCGGGGTGACGTGGCGCTGGGCATCTCGCACACCGGGACGACCTCGGACGTCATCGAGGTGCTGGAGCAGGCGCGCGCCCAGGGGGCGGCCACCGTCGCGCTGACCAACTACCCCCGGTCGCCGATCACCGAGGGCGCGGACTTCGTCCTCACCACGGCGGCCCGCGAGACGACGTACCGCTCCGGGGCGATGGCCAGCCGACTCGCCCAGCTCACCGTGGTCGACTGCCTCTTCGTCGGGGTCGCCGCCCGCAACCGTGCCAAGGCCCGGAAGGCCCTGGAGGTCACCGCCGAGGCGGTCCGCTCCCACCGTGTCGGCTCCACCCGGAGGAAGGCATGACCACCGACCAGGTGCCGTCCGAGGTCCGTCCGGTGGTCCGGGTGGGCGCGCCGACCGAACGGCGTAACCCGCTCAGCGCCGACCTCGACCTGATGTCCACCCGGGACATGCTCGCGGTGATCAACGAGGCGGACCGGCGGGCGCCGGCGGCCGTCGCGGAGGTGCTCGACGAGATCGCCGCCGCCGTCGACCTTGCGGTGCCCGCGCTGCGCGACGGACACCGGGTGCACTACTTCGGCGCGGGCACGTCGGGCCGGCTCGGCGTGCTCGACGCGGTCGAGCTCATCCCCACCTTCAACATTCCCCGGCACTGGTTCTGCGCCCACCTGGCCGGCGGTCAGGGGGCGATGTGGCGGGCGGTCGAGGACGCCGAGGACAACCACGCCACCGGGGCGGCCGAGGCGAACGAGTGCGTGGCCCCCGGTGACGTCGTGGTCGGCCTGGCCGCCAGCGGACGCACCCCGTACGTTCTCGGGGCGCTGGCCGCGTCTCGGGCCCGGCAGGCCGCGACGGTGCTGCTCTGCGCCAACCCGGAGGCGGAGGCCGCCCGGGACGTGGACGTCTTCATCGGGGTGGACACCGGCCCCGAGGTGGTGACCGGGTCGACCCGGATGAAGGCGGGCACCGCGCAGAAGCTGGTGCTGAACGCGTTCTCCACCGCCGTGATGGTCCGCCTGGGCCGGGTCTACTCGAACCTCATGATCGACGTGGTGGCGACCAACGCCAAGCTCCGGGGACGGATGATCACAATCCTGGTCGAGGCGACCGGGTGCAGCGAGGAACTCTGCCGGCAGGCCCTGAACGCGTCCGACGGCGACCTGAAGACCGCCCTGGTCTCGCTGGTCTCCGGAGCCGACGTGACCCGGGCGCGGGCCGCGTTGGCCAGCTCCGCCGACCAGGTACGCGGCGCGCTCGCCCTGCTCGCCACCTAACCCCGACCGGCGCGTCCGCCCTCCTGGCCCGGATCGGGCGCGTCCGCTCCGGCTCGCGTCACATGGACCACCCGATCCGCCGGCTCCACTCCGACGGCGGGATACTTCACCGGACGCCGGGGTATTCATCCGGGTGTGGATGAACCGACCGCTCCGCCCGTGCGTCTGTCACAGTGACCGGAATCGCAGTTCGGCGGTGACGTGCGTCGCTGTGCGGGATGGGTACCCGATGATCCCATGACAGGGAGCGCCCGACCGTCGCGCCGCCCCGCACCGTGCCCGCTGACGACCATCCGGCGGGATGTTGACAGCAAACGTCAACCGTGCTTTCAGCTAGCACTCAGGCATTCGTGACAGTTTCGACTCATGACATGGAATCCCCGACGCGTCCCATCTGTTGTGTAGGTGTCAGCACCGGTGGGCACAGCGGAGATTACGGGGGAGGGCTGATGGACGTGGGGATGGCAAGGAACCGGGCAACCGGCGCGAGCGAGGGGACCGTGGGCAAAGTGGACAAGAACATCGGCATGCGAACCGACGAGGTTGCCGAGGAGCGCGACCTGGTCGGAGTCTACCTGCACGAGATCTCCCGGACGCCGCTGCTGGACGCCGCCCGGGAGGTCGACCTCTCCAAGGCAATCGAGGCGGGCCTCTACGCCGAGCACCTGCTCGGTGAGGATCGCATCCCCGACGGCGTCGACCGGGACGACCTAGAGCGCCTCGTCGTCGAGGGGGAACGGGCCAAGGACCTGTTCATCCGGGCGAACCTGCGGCTGGTCGTGTCGATCGCCCGCCGCTACGTCCGCTCCGGGATGCCCATGCTGGACCTGATCCAGGAGGGCAACACCGGCCTGGTCCGCGCGGTCGAGAAGTTCGACTACGAACGGGGCTACAAGTTCTCCACCTACGCGACCTGGTGGATCCGTCAGGCGATCAGCCGGGCGATCGCCCAGCAGGAGCGCACCGTGCGCCTGCCGGTGCACCTGGTCGAGGACGTCAACCGGATGCGCAACGTGGCCCGTCAGCTCACCCGTGAGCTGGGCAGCGACCCGGAGCCGGAGCAGGTCGCAGCCGCGCTCGGCGTCACCGTCGAGCGGGTCAACGAGCTGATCCGCTGGTCGCAGGACACCGTTTCGCTGGACACCCCGGTGGGCGACGACGGCGACACCAACCTGGGTGACCTGGTGGCCGACAGCGACGCCCCCTCGCCGGAGGAGATCGTCCTCACCGGCCTGGAGCGGCAGCGCATCGAGGGCCTGCTCAACCACCTCGACGACCGGTCCGCCGGCATCATGCGGGCGCGGTACGGCCTGGAGGACGGGCGGGAGCACTCGCTGACCGAGGTCGCGTCGCGCTTCTCGCTCTCCCGGGAGCGGATTCGTCAGCTGGAGATCCAGGCGCTCGGCCGGCTGCGTGAGCTGGCCCGGGCGGAGGGGCTCCGGGCGGCCTGACCGCCCGAGCGGCGGGCAACGACGACGAACGGCCGGCGTCCGGAAGCGGACGCCGGCCGTTCACCGTGCCAGGGGTGCGGGCGCGCTCAGCGCACCCGGCCGTAGCCGTACGGGGACATCAGGTCGACGTCCCGGAGTTCGACGTTGCGGCCGAAGGTCGGGGCGTGGATCACCTTCCCGCCGCCGACGTAGAGCGCCACGTGTCCGAGAGCGCGGTAGAAGACCAGGTCGCCGGGGCGCAGATCGCCGCGGCTGATCCGGGTGGTGGCGTTCCACTGCCTCGCCGCGTTGTGCGGCAGCGACTTCCCGGCTGCCCGCCAGGCGGCCAGGGTCAGCCCGGAACAGTCGTACCCGTTCGGGCCCGCGGCGCCCCACTGGTACGGCTTGCCGAGCACCCCGTAGGCGTAGCGGACGGCGACCCCGGCCTGCCCGGAGACGGCCGGCGTCTTCGGCCGGGTGGCCGGGCGGGCGGGCTTCTCCGTGGCCGCGCCGTACGCCTGCCGGCGCAGTTCGTAGAGGCGGCTCAGGTCACGCTCGATCCGCTTCTTGCCGGCGGCCAGCTCCCGTGACTGGGCGGCCTGCCGGGTGAGGGTGGCCTCCAGCCGCGCCTTGGTGTCGACCAGCTTGCGGCGGTCCGCGCCGAACCCGGCGACCTGCTGCTCCCGACGCCGGGTGACCTGGTCGAGGGTGCCCAGCCGGGCGAGCAGGGCGGACCGGTCGCCGGTGCGCAGCAGCACCTCGGTGGTGCCCAACCCGCCGGTCTTGTACGCGGTCACCGCGTACCGGTCCACGTCGGCGCGGCCCTGTGCCACCTGCCGCTCCAGCGGCCCGATCCGGGTGGTCAGCTTCGCCACCGCCGCCTGGTTGGCCTTGATGTCCTCGTTGAGCTTGTTCCAGGACTCGACGACCCGTTCCAGCTCGGTCGAGGCGCGGTCGATTCGCCGGGTCAGCTCGGCTGGTGTCGGCTCCGCCCGGACCACCGAGGCCGGGGCGAGCAGGACGGTGACCAGACCACCGATCACCAGGGAGCGCAACAGGATCCTGAGCGACGACGACACGAGGGGCGAACTCCTATCCCGAGGACGATTGTGCTGCGTTGGTAGCAGGGGTCCCTTGTTAGGCATTAATGAGTAACAAGGGACCCCTGCTACCACAAAACACAGGTGGAGGTCAGCTGGCCACGGGCTGGGGGGTGCGCGTGTCCGTGGTGACCCAGCGGCTGACCCGGCGTTCGGCGTAGAACGAGACGAACGGCACCGTGCCGGCGAGCATCACCAGCGCCATTCGCTTCAGCGGCCAGTCGGCCCGACGGGACAGGTCGAAGGCGGCGACCAGGTAGACCATGTAGAGGAAGCCGTGCGCCGGACCGATCGTCTCGACCACGATCGGGTCGTCGAACCCGTACTTCAGCGGCATACCGATCACCACGAGCAGGATCAGCACCACGCCCACGATCCAGGCGATCACGCGGTACCGGGTAAGGGCTGCGCCCACGGTCCTTCCGTCCTTCCGCCCCGGCTCAGCCGGGGTAGTCACCGGGTCGCGCGCCCGGGTTGGCGTTCAACCATGTCAGGTAGCGGTTGTACTCGGTCAGGTCGGCGTCCTCGCCGTCGCCGGCCGGGACGGTCGCCCGGGCGACCCGCACCGGGCGGCGTACCACCGGGGTGGTGGGTGCCGTGGACGACGTCCCGGCGGTTGCCGTCGGGCCGGTGCCGGGAGCCGCCGGGAGCGGGGCCGTCGCGGGGACGGCCGCCGGCTGGTCGGACGGAGCCGTTCCGCCGGCCGGCTCGTCCGGGGTCGGCTCTCCGCGCAGCGTGTGCCGGAGCTCCCGCCACCACACGAAGACCACGAAAGCCGCGAAGATCGGCCACTCCACCGCGTACGCCCAGCTCAGGGTGTTACCGGCGGCGGCCCGGCTGATCTGCCACCAGCCCAGCGCGCAGAACCCGACGACCAGCACGACCATGGCCACGTGGCGGAAGATCCACGCCGGTGTCCAGAGCCGCTTCATGGCAACGAGGGTACCGGGCCGACCTGGCGACTCCGACACGACGTCGTAGTCCTGCGTCGGTGGGGTGGTTTGGTGCCCTGCGGTGTGGGCATCCGTCTAGATGCCAGCCCAAACGAGATCAGGGGGGCGACGATGACCGGATCGGTACGACAGGACGGGTTCCCACGGGGCGCGGCGGGCGACGCCAGCCCGGAGCAGCGGCTCCCGGAGTGGGACGGCGACCACCTGCACGACATGGCCGTCACCGACGCGACAGCCGACCCCGAGCTGCTCGGGATCGATCCCGCCGAGCTGGGTGACGAGGACCTGATCCGCGAGATGCACAGCCTGCACCGCACCCGGCTGGACACGCTGCGGCACGCGGCGGACTCCGCGCTCGCCACCCACCTGCGGCGTACCGCCGAGCTGGAGACGGAGTACCTGGCGCGCCACCCCGGCCGCGAGGTGGATCCGAGCCGGCTGCGGGACGTCTGATGACGACACGAGAGCGGGGTATGTCCGCTCCGCCCGAGGTGGTGTTCAGCACCGCCACGGACCCGGACCGGGCGTCGGCCTGGCTTCCGGAACCGTTGCGCACCGACGGCGACGAGCGACCACAGGTCGTGCCGGACGGACTGCGCGCCCGGTGGAGCAGCAGCTCCGCCCCGGGATGGTCGGCCGAGATCCAGGTCGAGCCGGCGGACGCCGGTGGCGCCCGGGTCCGGCTCGACCTGGCCGGTGGGTCCGAGGAACAGGACGTCGGCGCACTGGCCGACGAGACCCTGACCAACCTTGCCCGCGAGGTGGCCGAGAACCTGACCGCCGGCTGACCCGTCCGGGTGCGGGCCGTCGCCCGTCCGTTGGCACCGTTCGTAGCAAGGCGAGGAGAGACGTGGTGACGCAGAGCGGCCTCAGGGACAGGGTGGCGCGGCTACGCCGGGCGTACGCGCCGCACGAGCATCGGCCGCTCGGCGGCTACCTGGTGGCGATGGGCACCTACGCCGGGGTCACCGCGGCGCTCGCCGCGCTGGTGCGGGCCACCGGCCGACCGGTGCCGGACCGGCCCGCGCCGGCCGACGTGGTGCTGCTGGGCATCGCCACCCACAAGCTGAGCCGCCTGCTCTCCAAGGACGCGGTGACCAGCCCGCTGCGGGCCCCGTTCACCCGCTACGACCGGCCGAGCGGCAGCGGTGAGGTGATGGAGCAGGTCCGTGATTCCGGCAGTTCGACCCGGCACGCGATCGGCGAGCTGCTGAGCTGTCCGTTCTGCCTGGCGGTCTGGGTGGCCACCGGACTCACCGGCGGGCTCGTCCTCGCGCCCCGGACGACCCGGCTGGTCGCCACCGCGCTGACGGCGGTCGCCGCTTCCGACTTCCTCCAGATGGCGTACGCCGTCTCCCAGCAGGCGGCCGAGGGCGGCCGGCAGGAGGACTGAGCGGGGCGGCCCGGCCCGGAAACGACGACTGGACGGTGCCGGGGACCGCCCCCGTCACCGTCCAGTCGGTCTCCCTCCGAGGAGGGTCAACGCTGCATGCCGGACCAGCCGCTCGGCGACTCCGGTTCCCGCTCGTCCTCGTCCTCGCCGGTGACGATGTCCCGGTCGACGGCCGTACGGTCGTGCTCGTTGGCGAAGTCGGGCTCCGGGGTGGTGTCCAGACCCTCGGAGGGCTGGCCGAGAGCGGGCACCCGCTCCTGTTCGTCGTCCCGGTCCGTCATGGTCGCTGTCCTCTCCGTGGTCGGTCGGCGGTCGTGCCTCAGACCGCCGAGCCGCCGAGCAGGTCGGCCACCTCGTCCATGGCGTACTCGCCCTGGGGCAGGGCCGAGATGCGGGTCAGCAGGTCCGCGGGGAGTTCGGCGGCGACCGCCCGGCGTTGGATCTCGGCCTGGCTGATTCGTTCCTGCCCGTGGTAGATGTCGTCGAGCAGGTCGTCGATCATCCGGCTGGCGGGTTCGTCGGTCACGTGATCACCTACCCGTGCCGGAATCGGTCAAACGTCACGACGCTCCGTTCGCCGCCGGGGGTTGACCGCGCGGGGGTCCGACGGTCCGGGTGCGACCGTCGATGCCCGGCGGGCGACGTGTGACACAGGCCACACTCCGGCCCGGAACACGGGGGGTGCCCGACCCGTTGACTCAGGTGTCGGTGTGTCCAGTGTCCCCGGGCCTCACCTAACAGCCTTCGCGGAATACCGTCCGGCTGGAGCCGCGTCGCGCCACTCGCCGAGAGGCGACCTGCACACCGACACCAGCGCCGCCCCGGGCTCGCCCGGGGCGGCGCTGTACTTTCTCGTCCGGCCCGGCCCCACCCCGCCGGGTGGGGATCAGGCGGGGGTGGGGAGGCGTGGGGTGGTGGGGGCCTGCGGGGCGCGGGTCCGCCGGGCCCGGACGGCACCGGCCAGGGTCTCCAGCACCTCGGCGGTGTCCTGCCAGCCGAGGCAGGCATCGGTGATCGACTGGCCGTAGGTCAGGTCCCGGGTCGGGTGGAGATCCTGCCGTCCCGCCTCCAGGAACGACTCCAGCATGATCCCGACGATGCCGTGCTGGCCGGCGGCGAGCTGCTCGGCCACGTCCGCCGCGACCACCGGCTGGCGGCGGTGGTCCTTGCCGCTGTTGTCGTGGCTGGCGTCGATCACCACCCGCTCCGGCAGGTTGGCCGCCTGGAGCTGGGCCAGCGCGCCGGCCACCGAGTCGGCGTCGTAGTTGGGCACACCCCGGCCGCCGCGAAGCACCAGGTGCCCGTCGGCGTTGCCCCGGGTGTGCAGGATGGCCGGCGTGCCGGAGACGTCGATGCCCGGGAAGACGTGCGGCACCCCGGCGGCGCGGATCGCGTCCACGGCGGTGCCGATGCTGCCGTCCGGCCGGTTCTTCATGCCGATCGGCATGGAGAGGCCGGAGGCGAGCTGCCGGTGCACCTGGCTCTCCACGGTGCGGGCGCCGATGGCGCCCCAGGCCACCGTGTCGGCGATGTACTGCGGGGTGATCGGGTCGAGGAACTCGCAACCCACCGGCAGGCCGAGTCGGAGGACGTCGAGCAGGAGCGCGCGGGCGAGCCGCAGCCCCTTGTTGACGTCGCCGGAACCGTCCAGGCCCGGGTCGTTGATCAGGCCCTTCCAGCCGACCGTGGAGCGCGGCTTCTCGAAGTAGACGCGCATGACCACCAGCAGGTCGTCGGCGTGCTGCTCGGCCGCCTCGCGAAGCCGGTGGGCGTAGTCGAGGGCGGCGACCGGGTCGTGCACCGAGCAGGGGCCGACCACGACCAGCAGTCGGTCGTCGGTGCGGTCGAGCACCCGGCTGACCGCCCGGCGGCCGGTGAGCACGGCCGAGGTGAGCGTGGCGTCCAGGGGCAGTTCGTGGTGGAGCAGCGCGGGGGTGGTCAACGGCACGATCCGTTCGATCCGCTGATCGATGACGCGATCGGTGTCCGGGGTCGTCACGGTGGGTTCCTTCCGCCGACCACTCCCGGGGCCGGCGCCCGGGACCGAGCCGGCTGCTCGTAGGCAAGAGGGCAAGAGGATCGCCTGATCCCCCGCCTGGCCGGCTCGGAGAGTGGTGACGTCAGCTCATGATCGAGTCACCGGCTCCGAAGCCGGCTGCCTAAACCATCGATACGAGCGCGTCACGCCGACCAGACTACCCGACGGATTCGCCGCAAGCCCGGCCGATCATGGACGGAGCGGGCCGACGTTTTCGCACATGTCGATGACGTGGAGTGGTCCGGGTCGTCGCCGGGAGGGGCGTCCGGGACGTGCCGCGCCGACCGGACAACCCTGTCCACGCAGGCGGTCGAGGGGTCGGGGCGGAGGGACGGCGCGGCCGGGAGCCGGCGGCGAGGAGCGGGATGGTGACGCCCGAAAGGCGCGACATCCGGTCGCACCGACCTCTCGAATGATGGGATTCGGTGCTCCGGTCCCGCGTCGCGATGGCGTCGGAAGTGTCCTCCGGTCGTACCGGATCGTGGGATCTGCGGCGGGCGCGGACGCCCGGACGCGGCTTAGCGGACGGAGCGGCGGGGTATCAGGGCCGCCATGACTGACGAGTGGAGCGACCAGGACCGGGTGGCGTCCCGCGCCGTACACCTGCTGCCCGAGGAACGGGCGGCGGGCAGTGACGACCCGAGGGCGCAGGCGCAGGCCATCCTCGCCGAGTCGGACCGGCGGGAGGCGGACCGGAACGCCGCCCCGGACACCGTGCTGGAGAGGCGTACCTCGGAGGAGACGGTGACCCCGATCGAGCCGCCGGACTGACCGGCGGGCCGGTCCAGCGCGGGGGACGACCACCACCACGGCGGCACCGGACCGCGCCGGCACACGGGGGTACCGGCGTACGACGACACGGGGGTCGTGGTGTCCGGGGCGAACCGCCGGCCCGCCCGGAGCCGGTCGGCACTCCCGGGCAGGGGCGATCGGATAGCGTCGTGCCATGCCCGACAGCGGTTACCCCTGGCCGATCGAGACGACCCGACTGGACAACGGCCTGCGTGTGGTGGTGAGCGAGGACCGCACCGCCCCGGCGGTCGCGGTGAACCTCTGGTACGACGTCGGCTCCCGGCACGAGCCGGCGGGCCAGACCGGTTTCGCCCACCTCTTCGAGCACCTGATGTTCGAGGGGTCGGTGAACGTCGCCAAGACCGAGCACATGAAGCTTGTCCAGGGTGCCGGTGGTTCGCTCAACGCCACCACCAACCCGGACCGGACCAACTATTTCGAGACCGTCCCCGCCGAACATCTGGAACTGGCGTTCTGGCTGGAGGCCGACCGGATGGGCGGCCTGGTGCCGGCGCTGACCCAGGAGACGCTGGACAACCAGCGCGAGGTGGTCAAGAACGAGCGTCGGCAGCGCTACGAGAACGTCCCGTACGGCGACGCATGGCTGCGGCTGTTGCCGATGCTCTATCCGCCGGGGCATCCGTACCACCACGCCACGATCGGGTCGATGGCCGACCTGAACGCCGCCGACCTGGCCACCTTCCAGGACTTCCACCGCACCTACTACGCGCCGAACAACGCGGTGCTCACGGTGGTCGGCGACGCCCGCGCCGAGGAGGTCGTCGCGCTGGCCGAGCGGTACTTCGGGGCGATCCCGCCGCGCGCCGACATCCCCGCCGCGCCGGACGGTCACACCGTCGCCGCCGCCGGGGAGCCGGTCCGGGAGGTGGTCACCGCCGACGTGCCCGCCCCCCGCGTGTACCTCGCCCACCGCACCCACCCCTTCGGTAGCCCCGGGTACGACGTGGTGACCGTCCTCGCCACCGTGCTCGGCAGCGGCCGGGGCAGCCGCCTCTACCAGCGGCTCGCCGACGGGGAGCGGATCGCCCAGCCCGACCTGGTGGGCGCGTACGGGGTGGACCTGGCCCACGCTCCGGCCCCGTTGATCGCCACCGCCACCGCCCGCCCCGGCGTGACCGCCGAACGGCTGGAGGCCGGCCTGGCCGAGGTGGTCGACGAGCTGGCCAGCGTGCCGGTCACCGCCACCGAGCTGGACCGGGCCCGGGCGCTGCTCACCACCGCCTGGTGGCGGCAGATGTCCACCGTGGACGGCCGCGCCGACACGCTCAGCCGGTACGCCACCCAGTTCGGCGACCCGGCGCGTGCCGCCGAACGGCTGCCGGCCTGGCTCGCGGTCACCGCGGAGCAGATCGCCGAGGTCGCCGCCGAGGTGCTCGCCCCACGGGACCGGGCGGTCCTGCGCTACCTGCCCAAGGAGGACGCGTGAGCGCCGCCGCCACCCACGGGCCCGCAGTCGTGAACGGAAGGAAGCCCCGATGAGCCTGATCGCCGAACGTCCCGGTCCGGGCGTAGCCCGCCCGTACCGGTTCCCGACGGTGACCCGCCGGACGGTGGCCGGCGGCGAGGTCGTCGCCGCCCACCTGCCCGGACAGAACCTGGCGGTGGCGCTGCTGCTGCTCGACGCCGGGGCCGGGCGGGAACCGCTCGGCCGGGAAGGGCTCGGCGGGGTCATCGCGAAGGCGGTCGAGGAGGGTACGGCGCAGCGGGACGCGACCGCGTACGCGCTGGCCATCGAGGCGCTCGGCACCGAGCTGGTGACCGGGCTGGACTGGGACTCCTTCCAGGTCAGCGTGCAGGTGCCGGTGGACCGGCTGAGCGCCGCCGTGGAGCTGCTCGCCGAGGCGGTCCGTACGCCGCGCCTCGACCCGGCCGACATCCTGCGGGTCCGCGACGACGAGGCCACCGCGCTGCGGATGGACTGGGCGAACCCGGGCCCGCGCGCGGACGCGGTGCTCCGCGCCGACCTGTACGGCGCGGACGTCCGGCACGGCCGCCCGATGTACGGCGACCCGGACTCGGTGGCCGGGCTGGAGGTCGACGACGTCCGGGTCTTCCACTCCGAGTGGTTCCTCCGGCCGGGCACCCTGGTCGTCGCCGGTGACCTGGAGCGGATCGACCTGGACGCGCTCGGCGCGGCGGCCTTCGCCGGTGCCGGCGGCGGCCCGGCCCTGCAGGAGGGACCGGTCCCGGTGACGCTGCGCGAGGGGCGGCGGATCCTGCTCGTCGACCGCCCCGGGTCGGTGCAGTCGACGCTGCGCCTCGGCCATCCCGCCCCGCACCGGGCACATCCGGACCACGTGCCGACCAGCCTCGCCGGGACGGTCCTCGGCGGGGCCTTCACCTCCCGGCTCAACCACCTGATCCGCGAGGTGCACGGCTACACGTACGGCATCCGGGGCGACTTCGGCGCGTCCCGCCGGTTCGGCCGGTTCGCGGTCGCCTCCGGGGTGCAGACCGCGGTCACCGCCCCGGCGCTGGTCGAGGCGGTGGGGGAGATCGCCCGTACCCAGGTGACCGGGGTGACCGAGGAGGAGCTGGCGGTGGCGCGCTCCTGGCGGGCCGGGCAGCTCTCGGTCGAGTTGCAGTCCCCCCGGGCGATCGCCTCGGCGCTGACCACCCTGGTGGTGCACGGGCTTCCCGACGACTACCACGCCCGGCTGCGGGAGTCGTTGCTCTCCGCCGACGTCGAGCAGGTCTCCGCGGCGGCCGCCGCGCACCTGCGCCCGGAGGCGTTGACCCTCGTCGTCGAGGGCGACGCGGCGGTCATCCGGGACGAGCTGGTGGCCACCGGTCTCGGCGAGGTGGTGGACGCCACGGTGTGACGTGCGTCGTCCGGGGTCCGGGCGGTGGGAAAGCGTTCCCGGTCCGGGCCCCGGCCTGGGTAGCCTCGCGGACATGAGGATCGGCATTGTGGGGGCCACCGGCCAGGTCGGTGGCGTCATGCGGCAGGTGTTGGCGGAGCGGCGTTTCCCGGTGGACGAGCTGCGGCTCTTCGCCTCGGCCCGGTCGGCGGGGCGGACCCTGCCGTGGGGCGACGGCGAGATCACCGTGGAGGACGCGACCACCGCCGACTACCGGGGACTGGACGTCGCGCTCTTCTCGGCCGGCAAGGGCACCTCGAAGGAACTCGCCCCCCGGGTCGCCGAGGCCGGTGCCGTGGTGATCGACAACTCCTCGGCGTACCGGATGGACCCGGACGTCCCGCTGGTCGTGGCCGAGGTCAACCCGCACGCCGCCGCCGTCCGCCCGAAGGGCATCATCGCCAACCCCAACTGCACCACGATGGCCGCGATGCCGGTGCTGCGTCCGCTGCACGCCGAGGCCGAACTGGTCAGCCTGGTCGTCGCCACCTACCAGGCGGTCTCCGGCGCGGGCCTGGCCGGCGTGGCAGAGCTGGACGAGCAGGTCCGCAAGGTGGCCGGCGAGGCGACCGGGCTGGCCTACGACGGCAGCGCCGTGGACTTCCCCGCGCCGCGCGTCTTCGCCGACACGATCGCCTTCAACGTGCTCCCGCTCGCCGGGTCGCTCGTCGACGACGGGTCCGGCGAAACCGACGAGGAGCAGAAGCTGCGCAACGAGAGCCGCAAGATCCTTGAGATCCCGGGTCTGAAGGTCGCCGGCACCTGCGTCCGGGTGCCCGTCTTCACCGGCCACTCGTTGCAGGTCCACGCGCGCTTCGCCCGGCCGATCACCCCGCAGCGGGCCCGTGAGCTGCTCGCCGATGCCCCGGGGGTGGCGCTCGCCGACGTGCCGACCCCGCTGCGGGCCGCCGGTCAGGACCCGACGTACGTGGGCCGGATCCGGGCCGACGAGACCGTCGAGCACGGGCTGTCGTTCTTCTGCTCGAACGACAACCTGCGCAAGGGCGCGGCACTGAACACGGTCCAGATCGCCGAGCTGATCGCCGCCGAAAGCCACTGACCCGTCCGCCGTCACCCGTCCCGCCGGTCGGGCCGACCGGCGCGCACCGGTCCGCCTCTCACGTGGCCACCCACCGTCGTCGGTGGGTGGCCACGCGCGTACCCGGCACGGTCCAACTCCGGCGGCACACGAGGTCGATCGTGTTGGATGGGGTGCGGTGACCACGCCTCGTCGGTTGCAGGGGTCCCCTCCTACGCAAAAAGCGGTAACAGGGGACCCCTGCTACCGGCAAAGGCGGGATCTAGACGGCAGACGGGCCGACCCGATTTTGGAGGAATCCGTGACGGACGCCGAACGCGAGGACAAGCTGATCGACACCATCGCCGCCCACTCGCTGGGGGTGCTGGCCACGATCCGGCGGGACGGTAGTCCCCAGCAGTCCACCGTGGTCTACAGCTTCGACCGGGCGGAGCGGCTGATCCGCGTCTCGGTGACCGGCACCCGGGCCAAGACGGCGAACCTGCGTCGCGACCCCCGGGCCAGCTTCCACGTCAGCAGCGGAGACGGGTGGACGTACACGGCGGCCCAGGTCCGGGGCGAGTTGACGCCGGTGGCCACCGATCCGTACGACGAGGTGGTCGAGGAACTGGTCGGGCTCTACCGCGCGGTGCGCGGCGAACACCCGGACTGGGACGACTACCGGCGGGCGATGGTGCAGCAGGGCCGGATGGTGCTGCGGCTGCGCGTCGAGCGGGTCGTCGGCATCCCCGCCGGGGACTGACCGCAGCGACCGGGGAAGCCGGGGAACCGGCCGGTGTTACCCGCGGGGCGGGGCGGGTAGACGGCGGGCCGACACCGAGAGGGGAGCACCATGACTACCGTCGGAGAATTCATGACGACCCGTCTGGTGACCATGGACGCGAACGACACGCTCACCGCGGCGGCCCAGGAGATGCGGGACAGCGCCATCGGGGACGTGGTGGTGACCGACGGCGACGACGTGGTCGGCATCGTTACAGACCGGGACATCACGGTACGCGGGGTGGCCGCACAGCGGGACCCGGACCGCACCACGCTGCGCCAGATCACCAGCACCGACCTGGTCACGGTCAGCCAGTACGACGACGCGGTGGCCGCCGCCGACCTGATGCGGACGTACGCCGTACGTCGGCTGCCGGTGATGGACGGCGGGCGGCTGATCGGCCTGGTCTCCATCGGTGACCTCGCGGTCGAGCGCGAGCCGCAGTCCGTACTGGCCAACATCAGCGCGGACGACCCGAACAACTGACCGCCGACGGCGGTCGCGTGCCACGGCGTGCCGGTTCCCGGTGAGGGGACCGGCACGTTCGCGTGCCGGGACCGCGTGGACCCGGCGGTGCCGTCCGGCACGACGTTCACCTGATCCGGGTGAGATTGCCCCGCTTCCCGGTGGGGACCCTGCTCGGGCGGCGGAGCGTCGCCGCCCGAGACCGGACGGGAACGACGGGGAGGAGACGCCGATGGCGGACGCGATCACTCGATTCTTCGAGGACCTGGATCGGCGGGGATTCGAGCCGCTGCTGGAGAAGGCGTCCGGGACGGTCCGTTTCGACCTGAGCGAAGGAGCACGGACGACGCACTGGCTGCTCGCCATCGAGCGGGGGCGGCTGCGGGTCGACCAGGAGGACCGGGAGGCGGACACGGTCATCGGGACCAGCCCGCTCCTGTTCGAGCAGATCGTCACCGGGCGGGAGGACGGGATCGCGGCGCTGTTGCGCGGCGACCTGACCGTCTCCGGTGACCGCCGGCTGCTGGTGCAGGTGGAGCGGATCTTTCCGAGCCCGCCGGGCAGCCGGGGGCCGCAGCGGGTCGGCGCGAGGGAGGCGTCCTGATGGGACAGAGCAACATGATCCGGATCCTCGACGGAAACACCTTCGTGGTCTGCGAGGACACCGGCGACATCGAGGCGACGCCGACCGAGCCGACCGGTCTCTTCTTCAGTGACACGCGTTACCTCTCCACCTGGGTCCTGACGCTCAACGGGGAACGGCTCAACGCGCTCTCCTACGACGACCTCCAGTACTACGAGGCCCGGTTCTTCCTGGTGCCGGGGACGGCCACCCACTACACCGACGCGAAGCTGTCGATCATCCGGGAGCGGGCGGTCGGCGGCAGCTTCCGTGAGGAACTGACCGTCCTCAACCACGACGAGCAGCCGGTGGAACTGGAGATCCGCATCGAGGCGGCCTCGGACTTCGCCGACCTGTTCCAGGTCAAGGACGAGATCCTGAACAAGAAGGGCGAACTCTACACCGACGTGCAGCCCGACCAGCTCCGGCTGGGCTACCGGCGCGGCAACTTCAACCGGGAGACGGCGATCACGTCGTCCGAGACCGCCCGGTTCGACGCGCGGGGTCTGACGTACTCGGTGCGGTTGGAACCCAACGAGCAGTGGCACACCCGGATCGAGGTGCACACGCGCATCCTGGGTCCGGGCGGCCGGGACATACGGTTCGGCGCGCGGGCACACGGCGACGACCGGCTCGCGCTCCAGCACGACCTCCAGGAGTGGATCGCCCGGGCACCCAAGGTGAACTGCGAGTGGGAGACGCTCGCCCGGACGTACCAGCGGAGCCTCGTCGACCTGGCGGCGTTGCGGTTCGTGCCGACCTCCGTTCCCGGGGCGCTCCCCGCCGCCGGTCTGCCCTGGTTCATGACCATGTTCGGCCGGGACAGCATCCTGACCTGCCTCCAGACGTTGCCCTTCACCCCGGAGCTGTCCCGGACCACGCTGCGGGTCCTCGCCACGTTGCAGGGCAGCCGGTTCGACGACTTCCGGGACGAGGACCCCGGTCGGATCATGCACGAGATGCGGTACGGCGAGACGGCCGCGTTCGAGGAGCAGCCGCACTCGCCCTACTACGGCTCGGTGGACGCCACCCCGCTGTTCGTGGTGCTGCTCGACGAGTACGAGCAGTGGACCGGGGACGCCGACCTGGTCCGGGAACTGGAGCGGGAGAGCCGCGCCGCGCTGCGCTGGATCGACGACTACGCCGACCTGGTCGGCAACGGCTACATCTGGTACGAACGCCGCAACACCGACACAGGCCTGGAGAACCAGTGCTGGAAGGACTCCTGGGACTCCATCTCCTACCGCGACGGCCGGCTGCCCGGCTTCCCCCGGGCGACCTGCGAGGTGCAGGGCTACGCGTACGACGCGAAGATGCGTGCCGCCCGGCTGGCGCGGGAGTTCTGGAACGATCCCGGGTACGCCGACCAGCTGGAGCGGGAAGCCGCCGACCTGAAGGAACGCTTCAACCGCGAGTGGTGGGTCGAGGACGGCGAGTACTACGCCATCGCCCTGGACGTCGAGGGTCGGCAGGTCGACACGCTCAGCTCCAACATCGGGCACCTGCTGTGGAGCGGCATCGTCGACACCGACCGCGCCGCGAAGGTCGCGGAGCACCTGGTCGGCCCCCGGCTCTTCTCCGGCTGGGGCGTGCGCACCCTCGCCGAGGGGGAGGCCCGGTACAACCCGATCGGCTACCACAACGGCACGATCTGGCCGTTCGACAACTCGTTTATCGCCTGGGGCCTGCGCCGGTACGGCTTCGCCGAGGAGGCGGCCCAGGTCGCCGACGGCATCATCGCCGCGTCCGGCTACTTCGACGGGCGACTGCCGGAGGCGTTCGGCGGCTACCACCGGGACCTGACGAAGTTCCCGGTGGAGTACCCGACGGCGTGCTCCCCGCAGGCCTGGTCGACGGGGACCCCGTTGCTGCTGATCCGCACCATGCTCGGCATCGAGCCGCACGAGGGGCACCTCGCGGTGGATCCCCGGCTGCCGGTCGGCATGGGCCGCATCGAGGTACTGGACATTCCCGGTCGGTGGGGCAAGGTGGACGCCTTCGCCCGGGGCCGGCTGAGGGTGGAGCACCACCCGGAGTGAGCCGGGGCGAGCGCGGTCCGGGCGGGCTTCGGCACACGGCCGGCAGGGTAATGTCACGACATGCCGGAACTCGTGTACCCGCCCGTGATCGCCGCCGCCAAGACGATGTTCCGGGTCCTCGACCTGCGCATCACCATGGAGGGCGTGCACCACGTGCCACGTGCCGGCGGGGCGGTGCTGGCCGCCAACCACGTCAGCTACCTCGACTTCATCTTCTGCGGCCTCGGCGCGCAGGAGTCGAAGCGGCTGGTCCGTTTCATGGCCAAGGAGTCGGTCTTCACGCACAAGGTCTCCGGCCCGCTGATGCGGGGCATGCGGCACATCTCGGTGAACCGGGACGCCGGGACCGGCTCGTACAACCAGGCCGTCGACGCGCTGCGGCGCGGCGAGGTGGTCGGCGTCTTCCCCGAAGCGACGATCAGCCGCTCGTTCACCGTGAAGAGCCTGAAGACCGGCACCGTCCGGATGGCCAAGGACGCCGGGGTGCCCGTCCTGCCGGTCGCGCTCTGGGGCGGGCAGCGGCTCTGGACCAAGGGCCGCCCGCGCACGCTCACCCGCCGGCACGTGCCGATCACCATCCTGATCGGCGAGCCGATCGACCCGGCCGCCTACCAGTACGCGGGGAAGATGAACGCCGAACTGAAGGCCCGGCTCGTCGCCCTGGTCGACCGGGCCCAGCGGGAGTACCCGGAGCAACCGTCCGGCCCGGACGACGCCTGGTGGCTGCCGGCGCACCTCGGCGGCACCGCGCCCACCCCGGAGGAGGCCGACATCCTGGACGGCAAGTCACCGCGCCCCGCCCCGACCGCCTGACCTCCACCGTTCAACAGGCGGGCCCCCGGTACCCCGCCGCCGGCCGCCCTGCGGGACGGGACCGGCGGAGCCGGGCCGACCCGGGGTGGTAGTAGTCGTCCCGGCTGAGGAACTCGACCGGCAGCGACCCGGGCAGGGTGACCCGCGTGCCGCGTACCACCGAGCCGGTGCCGGCCCGGCGCAGCAGGACGTCCCGCTCGGCCGCCGACAGTTCCACCAGTGTCGGGTTGGCCAGCCGGAACGCGGCCACCGCCCGCCGGAGCAGCCGGGCCAGCGTGGCGATCTCCCGGGCCGGGCCGCCGAGGGCGAGCGCGGGCTGCGCGATGGTCCGCAGCGCGTCGCAGACGACCAGCAGGTCGGCGGTGCCGTCCGGGGCGGTCGGGCGCAACTCCAGCCGGGACGGCCACTGCCAGCGGATCTGCCCGCTGGCCGGGCGGGCCGTCCGCCGCCGGTGCCGGGGGCCCGCGTCGACCGGGGCGAGGGCCAGGTCACCGCAGACGTGCACGATCCGCCGGTCGGTGACGGTCACCGTGGCGGTCGGAGCGAGCGACCACTGCCGCCGGTCGAGGGCCGGGCCGAGCAGATGGCCCGCGACGGTCAGCCGGTGCCGTGCGAGCACCCGCTCACCCGGCTCGGGGACCGGTTCGTGGTGCCGGTCCAGCACCGGTTGGTCGGCTGTCCCGTCGGCGTCGAACCGGTGCGGTGCGATGAAGAACGGGGAAGCGTCGTCGGATGTCATCTCGGCCTCCCGGCGGCGACGGCATGCGCGCGGTCTGCCGTCGAGCCTTCCCGGCCGGGCGGACCGGTGTCATGACACCCGTTAGGGGGTCGGCCGGTCGGACGACGCGTACGACCGGTAGACGCCGATCTCCTCCGGACGGATCAGGCCGTCCTCTATGGCCCGAGCGAGCAGCGCCGACTTGGTGGCGGCCGGGCGTCCGGCCCGGGTGTACTTGATCCGTGCCCGGTCGACGTACTGCTTGACGGTGTGTTCGCTGATCCGCATCCGGCGGGCCACCGACGCCTTCGACATCGACTGGAACCAGAGCAGCAGCGCCTCCCGTTCCTTGTCGGACAGGGCCGGCCGGTCCGGGCGGGCGTCGCCGACCATCGCGCCGGCCAGCGCCGGCGGCACGTACGGCCGGTCGTCCGCCGCCGCCAGCAACGTGGCCACGCAGTGCTCCCGTCCCTCGTGTTTGGCGAGGAACGCCACCGCCCCGGCGTCCAGCACGGCGAGGATCGTCGCCGGGTCGGTGTGCTCGGAGTAGACCACCACCCGCCGTCCCGCCGCGCTCAGCCCGGCGACGCCGTCCACCGCCATCCGGCCGTGCAGCCGCAGGTCGAGCAGGACCACGTCGGCGTCCGGGGCGTCGCGCAGCACGGCGTCGGGATCGTCCCCGGTGGCCACCACGGTGAGTCGTGGCTCGACGGCGAGCCACGACCGGATCCCCTCGACCACCACGGGGTGGTCGTCGACGATCGCCACGCGCACCGGCCTGTTCACCGGGCCGGCCACCGGGTCCGTGTCCATCCGACCTCCCCGTCGCGTTCGTGTTCGTACCCGACCGTGTCGTCCGTCCAGGCGGACGTGACGTCCTCCAGGATGCCCCGTGCCGGTGCGATCAAGCCGATCTCCACGCTGTCCGGTCCGGCCACGACGGTGAGCCGGGCCCGCTCCCGGGCACCGGCCAGGCCGGCGGCGAGCGGCTCGACCAGCCGGCGGCGCACCGGGACCGGCAACGGCGGCGGGGAGCCCACGACGACCAGGTCCACCACGACCCCCCGCCGTTCGGCCAGGTCCGCGCTGGCCCGCAACTCGTGCAGCAGCGGGTCGGGCACGTCGTCGGACTCGGCGATCAGCCGGCGTAGCCGGGCCGCGGCGAGGGCGCAGCGCCGCTGCACCGCCGGGTCACCGGGGTCGGCCCGGCCGGCGGCCAGGTCGGCGAGGATCTCCCCGGCCGCAGCGTCGACCAGGGCCAACCGTTCCCGCCGCTCCCGCTGGGCGTGCGCGGCGGCGAGTCGCTGGGCGGTCACGGCGGCACCGGCCGAGGCGGCGTGGGCCCGTTCGGCGGCGAGCGTGGTGAGGGTCGCCGCGCCGACGGCGAGCGCCAGCGGCAGCACCGCCACACCGTAGACGTACATCGCGTACCGGCTCAGGTCGGCGGCGTCCGCGCCCTGGCCGAGGACCGCGACCAGCGCGATCACCGCCCCGGCGGCGATGGTGGCGACCAGTTGCCGCAGGGGCCGTCCCCAGAGGAACAGCACCGCGAACCAGCCGACCGTGCCCCAGCCCCAGTTCGCCGAGGCGAACAGGAACGCCTCGCCGCTGGCCGGGAAGACCGCCGCGTCGACCACCAGCAGTCCCACCACCAGCGGCCACGCGGGCAGTGGCGCGTCACGCAGTAGCCGCCACGCGGCGAAGGCCCCGGCCAGCGCCACCGCCAGCCAGCCACCGCCGACCACCCACGGCCACCGCAGGTCCGGCCAGTTCATTCCGATGGCGGGCAGGCTGATCAGCAGGTGCCAGCCGTACGCGATGACCACCGCCGCGATCCGGGCACCCCGGTCGGAGGCGCTGGCCACCGCGCCGGCCGTCCCGACGGCCGGCGGCGACGGACCGCGCTCGGGCGGACCGACCGGATCGATGGTCGACGGCACCGGGGTCGACGGCACCGGGGTCGAGGCCGGCGGTGCCGGAGAAGTGGAGGCCGGCGGTTCAGCGCGCATGCGGCCACTCCAGCCGGATCCGGGTGCCCCGTCCGGGAGCCGAGTCGATTACCGCCCGTCCGCCCACCGATCCCATCCGACCCCGGATCGACTCGCGCAGCCCGTACCGGTGGGCCGGGACCCGGGTCGGGTCGAAACCCGGTCCGTCGTCGACCACCTCGACCACGACGGCGCCGGCGAGCCCGGACAGGCGCAGCCGCACCGCCGCGCCCGGTGCGTGCCGCAGCACGTTGGCCAGGGCGGCGGCGGTGCTCTCCGCGACCGCGGCGGCGACCGCCGCCGGGGCCGTGACACCCGGCGCGAGGTCCACGACCATCGGCAGTTCCGGGAAACGACCGGCCACCTCGCGCAGCCACCCGTCCACCGGCGGGTGGGTCGCGTCGCCCCGGTCGGTCGCGTCGACGTCCAGGTCCGCCGGGCTCCGGGCGGCGGCGAGGGTACGCAGGTCCGCGGCGGCCCGTGCGCGCAGCAGCGGGGAGTCGGCGCGGACCGCGCCCAGACCCACCATGGTCAGCGTGGAGAGCACCGTGTCGTGCAGGTCCCGGTTCTGCCGCCGCTCCGTCTCCCGCGCGGTCCGGGCGATCAACGCCTCCCGCAGGACGCGCTGCCGCTCGACGAACGCCGCGTCCGCCCGTCGGCTGCTGCCGCGCAGCACCATGGCGAGGGCGGTGCCCGAGGCGGTCTGTACGACGAGGGTGGTGGCGTGCGCGACGGCCTCCACGTCGTCGCCGGCACGATGCGCCCCGAGGGCGTACGCGGCGGCGACCAGCAGCCCGGCGGGCACCGCCCAGTGGGGACGCAGCGCGAGCTGGGCGACGATCACCGAGGTGCTGGCGAGGATCGCCACCCAGCTCACCTCACCGGGAAGCACCTCGGCGGCGACCAGGCGCGGGATGAAAAGGCAGGTGACCACGGTCAACGCCACATCCACGCCGATCAGCCCGGGAGTGAGCCCGGACCGGGTCGCCGACCGGGCGAACCAGACCGACCAGCCGGTGAGGACGACGACCGCGACGGCCAGCGGCACCGGCTCGACCGGCGGGGTGCGCACCGCCAGGGCGGCGACCGCCCCGGCGAGGCCGCAGGTCAGTCGGAGCATGATCGGCAGGGTGGTGGAGACCCGGTTCAGCGCCTCGCCGGCCGGGCTCGCCGGCACCGGGGCGTCGGCGGGACGGTCCGGTGCACCCACCGGCGAGGACGGGGCGACGACGGCCGGCATCAGGGCAGGCGTCCTTCCAACAGTGATCCGTACGGGCGCTCCCACAGCTGATGGACGCCGGACGATACCACGGGTGAGCGACCGAGTGCCCGTGGTGACGTCGGTCAGTCGGTGTGGCCGGCGATCCGGGCCGCGTGCTGCGCGACCGTCGCGCCGAAGATCCCGTCCAGGTGGCCGCACTCCCGGCAGCTCAGGTCACGCCCGAGGCGTCCGTGGCACTGCCCGCAGCGTCCCGCGTCGTCCGGGTCGTGCCAGGCGTCCAACGCCTCGGCCAGTGCCGCCACCTGCCGGTCGGTCAGCTCGAACCGCCCACGCAGCCGGCCGCTGCGCAGTTCCACCGTGGTCGTCGGGGAACCCGCCGGGGCGTCGTACGGGGCGGTCCGGGCGAGGAACCGTTCCATGGCCTCGATCGGGTCGGCGTGCCGGCTCATCCGGGCATGCTACCGGGGCGGGAGGGCGGCCAGCCCGCCCCTGCCCGTGATGCTGTCGGCGTCCGTCAGCGGACCGGGTCGTGGGTGCCCCGGCGGACGCCCGGCCGGCAGCGGCGGAGGCGGTCGGCCGCCATCCGACCACCCACCGCGAGGCCGTGCCGCTCGACGGCGGTGAGGCCGTACGCGCTGCACGTGGGCGTGAACCGGCACTGTCCGGGCCAGCGGTGCGACAGCCAGCGGCGGTAGCCGAGGATCGCTGCCCGGCCCGCCCGGTCCACCACCGGAGCGCGCACCGCCGAGGCCGTCGTCGCCCCGAGGGTCAGCAGGAACGAGAAGAGGCCGAAGTTGCAGCAGTCCGGACCGTCGCAGTTGTCGCAACCGGAGCAGCCGTCGCAACCGTCGAGGTGCCTGCTCTTCCGTTTGCGGCCGTGGCCGTGGCTCTTGACCTTGAACATGCGGATCATGATGCGGCATGCCCGCCACCGGCTGGACGGCTGTCCGGACGATCAGCCGAGCGGGGGTGCGTGGTGGAACGGCAGGATCTCCGTCGTCGGGCCACCGCAGGTTCCCGGTACGGCCGCACCGCGCCGGATTCGGATCTTTCCAGGACCGGTCCGCTCTGCCATGATCCATCGAGACATCTACAGATATGACGATGGAGGTCTCGGATGCGGATCCGTCTGGCGAGTGCCCTCAGCGCCGGCATGATGCTGGCTGCGACGTTCCTGTTCCCGGCGTCACCGGCGTCGGCGGCCCCCTCCTTCCGGACGCCCTTCCCGTGCCACCAGACGTGGTCCGGGGAGACCCGGACCAGTCACAGCCCGGCCTACGCGATCGACTTCAACCGGGCCGACGACCACGGGATGCCGGTCAAGGCCAGCGCCCCGGGCACGGTCGACATCGTCGCCAACCTCGGTGACACCAGCTACGGCCGGTACGTGCGGATCAACCACGGGGGCGGCTACACCACCTACTACGCCCACCTGAGCGGCTTCAACGTCTCCGTCGGCCAGAGCGTCGGCTACAGCACCACCATCGGGTACGTGGGCAACAGCGGTGGCTCCAGCGGCTCGCACCTGCACTACGAGCAGCGGCTGAACGGCAGCGACATCATGGTGCGGTTCAGTGGCAACCTGGCGCACTACTGGGGGACGACGAACTACACCCGTACCGCCGGCTGCTGAACCGGGCCGACCCTGCTGAAAGACGGGAGCCCCGCAGTCGGTGACTGCGGGGCTCCCGGCTGCCGTGGATCGGTTCCGGTTCAGACCCCCGGGACGCGGTGGGCGGTGTACTCCGAGCTGTTCAGGTAGTTGGTGGCACTGCTGATCACCACACCGGTCCAGGTGCCGTCGGCGTTCTGCCACTTGGGGGTCGCCTCCAGGACCGACGCCACCCCGTCGCCGTCCCCGTCGCCGAGGTAGACCGCGACGTGGCCGTTCTTGGCGAGGAGGTCGCCGACCTGGATCTGCGACTTGGCGACCTGCGGGATGCCCGACTTCATGGCGCTGGAACTGGCCCAGGGGAAATACACCCCGGCGTGCCGGAACATCTCGTGGATCAGGCCGGAGCAGTCGTAGCCCTTGACCCCGGCGGGCTGCTTGTAGACCCGGCTCTGGCCGCAGACCCGGCCATCGTGGTGGAGCGTGCTGGTGGGTACGGTGCCGAACCGGTACGTCCCGGCGGCGCAGCCCACGTAGATCGAGTCGAGCTGGGCCAGGCCGTAGCTGAGCGCCTGCCGGACCCTGACCGACGGCGACTCCTTCACCTTGCAGTGGTTCATGAAGTACGGGATGCCGTGCGCCGGGATGCCGACCACCTGGACGCCGTCGAGGTGCACCAGGTAGTCGTCGTTCGGCACGATGGCCACGTGGGCGATCGCACCGACCTTCCACTCCCCGGGCGCGGCGGTGTAGCTCTGGTCGGACTGGACGCCGACCCCGGGTCGGTTGACCAGGACCCGGGCGGTGTGCCAGCTTCCCGTGCCGTTGAGCAGGTTGTTGCTCACCTGGTAGACGCCGCCGTAGGCGGTGACCTTGTCCCAGCAGGCGCCGACGTGCGGGCTGGTGCGATAGAAGGTGAAGTCCGCGTGGGCGGCCGACGCGGCCACGGTGCTGCCCAACACCACGGCCGCCGTGACGGCACCGATGCGACGCGCTGTCGACATGCGCTCTGCCTCCCGTAGCTGGTTCCGGCGCTACCGGTACCGCCACGGCCCGGCAAGCCTATCGATTGACATAAATCTATTCGCGTGATCTTACGCGTGGAAAGGTGGACGTCAATGCCGGAGTGGGGCTGCCATCCGCGCTGCGGGAGGCCGCGGACGAACGCCGACCAGGTGCCGGTGCGGAAGGCGAGCGCGGGGCCGTTCGGATCATTGCTGTCCCGTCGATCTTCGTGCAGCCGGCCGGGCTGCGGGGGCAGCGGTCGGCCCCGGCCCCCGCGCCCCGCCGGTCGGCCCCCGCTCCCGTGCCCCGCCGGTCGGCCCGGTCCGCCACGTCACGGGTGCGGACGGCACACCGGCGGCTGTGACAGCGGTGCTACCTTCACGGCCAATGCCCCCTGAGCAGTCGGAGCCCGCCGTGGAGAAGAGGCACGCCGGCACGTTGGCCGTCATCGCGGTGATGGCCTGCCTCGCCGTCATCGGTGCGGTCGGGGGTACGTACCTCGCCAACCGCAACGCGTCCCCCTCGCCCGACCCTACGCCGAGCACCACCGGATCGTCAGAGTCGCCGGAGCCGTCGGCGTCCCCGTCGGACTCGGCGGACCCCGCCACGTCGACGGAGCCCTCCGCGTCGCCCCGGCCGGCGGAACCCGGGACGTACCAGATCAACGAGGTGGTCTACGACGCGTTGTCGTTGAGCGTCACGCTGGTCAGCGCCGAGGTCACCGGCGACAAGCTCAAGCTGAACTTCCGGTACCGCAACGACGCGCTGATCGCCTGGCCGTTGACCTGCCCGGTCGCCGAGATCGACCGCATCTCGTCGAAGGTCGTCCTGGGCGACGACCAGACCGTGTACGCCGAGAGCAGTTGGTGCTCCACGACGCGGGCCGGCGAGTCCTTCAGCCTCGCGCCCGGCACGCAGGCGATGAGTTGGGCGCTCTATCCGGTGGTGCCGGGAGCCGGCGCACCCTTCGACGTGACCTGGTACGACTTCCCCGTCGTCGAGGACGTCCGCCTGCGCTGAACGGCCCCCGGCCGGTGTCCGTCGTCCGGCCGGTGTCCGTCGTCCGGCGCACGGCGTGCCTCCGGGCCGTACGCCCGGCAGCCGGGGCCCGCCGGTGGACGACGCGTGGATCGTCCACCGGCGGGCGTACCAGCCGGTACCACCGACGCGGCCGGGGCCGGACGGCCTGTCAGCTGTCGTAGCGACAGACCCCGCCGGTGTTCGCCGAGCAGTCGTCGAGCTGGAGGCTGTCCACGTTCAGCGCGTGGTTGCCGGTGGTGCTCTGGTTCGGCACGGCCACGGTCACCCGCACGCTGGCGGCGTTCGCCGGGGCCGTGCCGGTCACCCGGTACTCCACCCAGCTACCGGTGACCGTGGAGGTGCTGCCGGAGGTGGTGGAGAGCAGCGTCCCGCCCGCGTTGTACCAGGCGAGCTGGAGCTGCGCGTCGACGGCGGTGGTGCTGCGCAGCCGGGCGAATGCCTTGTACGTCCGGCCGGGGGTGACCGCCGGACGGCTGGAGAGCGCGATAGACGACGCGTTGTGCGGACCGCTGTAGGTGTTGAACTGCACCGAGCGGCGGCCGTCGGAGTAGACGCAGGAGTTCGCGGCGACCCCGCAGGCCGGCGTGACCTGGTGCCAGCCGCCGGCCGAGGTGAACGTCGACGTGGTGCTTCCCGGGGTGGCCGCCTCGACGGTCCGTTGCTCGGCGGTGAGCAGGTCGTTGCTGGCGCCGCTGTCGCAGCAGACCGGGGTGGTCAGCATCGGGTGGTTGGCGATGTTGCCCAGGGTCGTGGACGGATGGTTGTCGATGTAGAACTGGGCGGAGAGCTCACTCGGGTCGTAGTAGGTGCGGAAGCCCGGGTCGACGTTCCAGTTGTCCCACCAGCCGTACATGATGTCCTGGTAGTAGGGCTGTCCCGTCTCGGCGAACCAGGCGTGCGGCGCGCCGAGCACGTGGAACAGCTCGTGCCCACCGACCCCCACCGTCCAGGACTCGGTCACCGCCGAGCAGTGCACCCCGCTGGACGTCCCGCCGGTGGGGCAGAGGTACGCGTCGGAGTTCGACGCGAAGTCGGTGAAGACCAGGTAGATCCGGTTGCTGTCCTGGTACCCGGCGGAGATCAGGTCGCTGCGGACCGTACCGGCCGGGGTGTTCGGGTTGGTTCCGGCCTCGATCTTCTCGGGGACCACCAGGGACCGGGCATAGCCGGCGTACGTGCTGGTGTCGTACCCGGTCCGGCAGCTCAGATTGAGATGCTGGTCGTAGTTGGACGACTGGTCGAACGCCCAGTCGATCCGGTCCACCACCTTGGCGAGGTACTCGACGTTGGCCTCGTAGTTGTTGCCGTTGCCGTCGTGCCAGGCGTAGATCACCTGGAGGGCGTTGGTCCCCCCGGTGGGGGCGGCCGGGTCGGCGACGGTCGACTGGCAGCCGCGCTTGGGCACGTCGGGCAGGGCCGGTAGCGCGTATGGCTGCGTGGGCTCGGCGCCGGGCCCCCAGGCCAGGGCGGGGGTGGGGTGGACCACCGCGAGGGCGGTGGCCAGGAGGGCCGTGGCGGCGAGGGCGAGACCGCGTGGCCGGCGCGTCCGGAGCAGGGATCGGGGCAAGGGGATCTCCCGGGATCGTGGTGGAAGCGTTCCCACCGGGACGATGCCCGCCCATCCAAGCCCATTCGAGTGATGTATATCAATTAACTGGAGTGGTGAAGAAGATCATTCCCAAGTCCTGAGTGGACTCTTGCCGGCGCGGGCCGGCGCTGACTACCGGGTGTTGGGCGGGAGAAGATGCGCCGTGGGGGCGTAGTCGATCTTCCAGTCGGTGTAGACGCCGAGGGTGCCGTCGGCGAGGCAGCGCAGGCCAACGCTGACCCAGCGGACCTCACCGTCACCGGTCAGGGCGTATCCGACGGCGACGGCGAAGGTCTCGGCCCCACAGGGACAGGCGCACTCCGCCAGCTCGGCGTCGTCCAGATGGTCGTCGCTGTCGGCGAGGGCCGCCTCGGTTCCGCACCCCAGGCAGAGGACGGCCGCACAGCCCTCCTCGTCGTCCACCGCGACCCGGAACGTCCTGCCGTCGCAGTGCCGGCACGCGACGTCCACGACATGATGCACCCGGTAGCCGCCCGCGCGGTACTCCCGGACGTAGGCGGCCAGGGCCCCGGAGTCGTCCCGGTCCGACCGGTCGGCGACTTCTGCGGACATGGCCGGCTCCTGACACGTGGGCGAAAGGCTGCGGCGAGCAGGGTAGCGGCTGAGCAGATCGCCGGGCCGACGTGTACTGGTAGGACAGGAGGCAACACAGGCAGCGTCACCTCCTTCCTGGGGCCTTTACCGCTTCCATCTGCTCGGGATCCGTACTGCGGCCAGTGCAGATCCCGAGCCGTGGTCACCGTGCGCGGGGCCTGTCACCTCCGATACCGCTGCGCTACTGCCGTGAAGGCGGCCTTGGGCTCCCACTCCATGTCGGGGTAGGTCTGTCCCCGGCGCCCTTCGAGGAGTTTGACGATGCCCAGGCTGGCCCGGTCCAGATCGTGCCTGGGGTCGCCGTCCGGGCGGTGCGGGTAGCCAGGCAGGGCGAACAGGAACACGAACGCGCTGTCCACGCCCTCGGTCTCGAAGATCTCCAGCAGTTCGCTCAGGTATGCGGCCTGGCCGGCCTCGTCACGCTCGTATATGCCGTTCAGCCGTACGGGGGCCTTGGTCTCCGGGTCGTGCTCGACCACTTCCAGCACCCGCCCACCGCGGTCCCCCGCACCGCGGTAGGTCGCGGTGCCGAACCCGGTGATGGCGAGCGGCTTCGGACCTCGGGCCAGGGTGCGCACCGCCTCCCGGAACCGGTCGGCGACCTCGGCGGAACGGATCAGCTCGAACGTCACCACGTCGAAGGGAGTCCAGTCGACCTGCTCGAACTGGATGGATGAGTAGGTGAGTCTGCCCTGGAAGCGCTCGCGGACCGTGGCCGCGGCCTCGCGGAGGAAGGTGTTGATGCGCACGGAGAGCTCGCGCACCGCTTCGGCCCGCCGCTCGGGTTGGCGCATCAGCTGCTCGACCCGATCCTCGGGGCTTTCTCCGGACAGAAACCCGCGGTTCATCACGCTCAGCTCGACCCCGGCGACGAACACGACGGTGGCCCCCTGCTGTCGGAGCCGTTCCGCTCTCTCGGCGCAGTCGCGGAAGAGCACGAGGATCTGTTCCGGGTCCAGCTCCAGCGGATAGGGCGAGAACCAGATCTCCAGGCCGAGCTCGGCGGCGGCACGGGCGGCCAGCTCCAAGCGATCCGGGTCGCCGCCGATGATCTGGACCGCGTTGCAGTGCAGGTCGTCGCGGATGATGGCGAGCTCGCGCCGGACCACCTCGGGGTCGAAGTGCTCGCGGGACACCTGGTCGTGCACGACGAATCCGGTGTCGTAGGTCATACCTCTTGCCCGCATGGCGGCGTCCTCTCTGTCGGTCCCGGTCGAGCCGAGACTGACAGAAAACTTGCGTGTACGCAAGTTTTCGTGCGCGCAAGTTTGATGTGTGTGGCTTTGAGTGTGTGCAGTCCGGCATGGGACGCTGGCACCGTGACGACACCACCACCAGGGCTGCGGGAGCGGAAGAAGCAGGCCACGCGCGAGGCGCTACGCGAGGCGGCCCTACGCCTGGCCGAGGAGCGCGGACCGGACAAGGTGCGGGTCGAGGACATCGCCGAAGCGGCCGGGGTCTCGCCGCGCACCTACAACAACTACTTCGCCAGCCGCGAGCAGGCGATCGTCTCTGCCGTCACCGCGGACCGGGAAGCGCTCATCGCGGCGGCGGTCGCGGCCCGGCCCGCAGGAGTACGCCTGGCTGACGCCGTCACCCAAGCAGTGGTCGAGCAGTACACGGACACTGGCGAGCGCGAACACAAGGCGCTGCTGCTGATCACCACCCAGACCGCGCTACGCGACGCGTTCCTCGATACCACCGCCGGCATCGAGCCCCCTCTCGCGGCCGTGATCGCCGAACGCCTGGACGACGCCGGAGCGCACACGGCCCGCGTCCTCGCGGCAAGCGTGGCCGCGGCAGTTCGCATCGCGCTGGAAGGGTGGCTCCAGCCCGCCGGGAACACAGCGACCCCCGCCGAGAGCGCCGCCGGAGGACTGGTCGTGCCCTCCGGCTCGCTGGCCGACCAGCTCCGCAGGGCGCTGGCCCCGCTCGCGCCCGCGTTCGACGCTGCCGAGCGACGCACCCAGCCGTGAAGCCGACCCCGCTGGCGGCATCCACTGAGGTCCAGCGCGCCTGGCAGGATTCGAACCTGCGGCCTTGGGATTAGAAGTCCCCTGCTCTATCCGCTGAGCTACAGGCGCATGGCGTGGTGGTCCGGCGGGCCGGACCGTACCGGGTGTGCGCCAAGAGGGTACCGCTGACCGGGGGTGTCGCGGTGGTACGGGGAGGGGCGGATCCGTGCGAGCCCGTGCCGCCCCGGTCAGCGGCCGGCGTCGACGAGGGCCGCGTCGACCCACCGGTCGATCTCGGCGAAGACCTTCTCGCGTACGGCGGGGCCGGAGAGCGTCAGGTCGTGCATGCCGCCGTCGATGCGGGCCACGGTCACCTGGGGCCCGAGCCGGGGTGCCCAGCGGACCATGTGCGCCACGTCCAGGACGGCGTCGGCGAGCATCGCCGACCCGTGCCACCGCTTACGCCGGAAGGTGCGGGTGGAGCAGGCCACCAGCACCGGCACCGGGATGTCCAGCCCGGCGCGGAGCTGCCGTTGCGCCCGGCGGATCGCGGCCAGCCAGCCGATCCGGACCGGGAACCCGGCGAGCGGCTTCCAACTCAGGTCGTAGCGCCACTCGCCCCGGTGGTCGGTGTGCAGGCACTCGCCGTACACGGTGCCCAGGCCGAAGGGGAGGACGCGGTGCGGCGCGCCACGGCCGAGCCGGGTCACGGCGGCGGCGAGGGGCCGGCGGACCAGCCAGGGCGCGTTGATGTCGAAGAAGGGGCTGTTGAGCAGCAGTCCGTCGACGAGGCCGGCGTCACGCCGCGCCGCTGCCCAGACGGCGGCGAGCAGGCCGCCGGTGGAGTGGCCCATCACCAGCAGCGTGTCGTGGCCGTCCGAGGTGCGGACGAAGGTGGCGGCGGCGTCCAGTTCGGGGAAGTAGTCGCCCAGGTCGCGGCAGTAGTTCGGGGTCTGGTGCGGCAACAGGCTGCGGCCGTACTTGCGCAGGTCGAGGGCGTAGAAGTCCCAGCCCCGGTCGGTCCAGAACTCGGCCAGGTGGGTCTGGAAGAAGTAGTCGACGAACCCGTGCACGTAGAGCACGGCCCGCCGGCTCGGGCGGGCGGCCCGGCAGCGGACCAGGGTGGCGACGACCGGGCCTTCGTCGTCGGGGTCCAGCTCGATCGTGTACCGCTCGAAGGGCGGTCCGAGTACGTCCGGTTCCACGCCGGTCACGCTACGCCCGCCGGTTACCGAGCGGTAGACCCGTGTCGGTCTCACGTACCCACGCGCGTCGCCGCCCACCGGGAGCCCGGCGGGCGGCGACGGACGGTGCGGTCAGGCGACGCCGGTGTGGGCCGTGGCCTCCGTGTCGTCGTCGGTCGACGGGGTGTCGGTGCCGGTGTGGCCCTCCTCCCGCAGGTGCTTGTTGTGCCGGGGTTCCTGCTTGGTCTTCGCGTCGTTGAGCCGGCGGCGCAGGTCGTCGCGGACGTCGTTGAGCGCGGCGTGCAGGTCCTCCTCGGAGGAGGTGGTGACGATCTTCTGCCGGCCCGCGATCCAGCACTCCAGGGTGACCTTCTGCCCCCGGGCCTCCCGGTCCTTCACCGACACTTCCAACTCGGTGGCGTCGGCGTGGAACGAGGCCAGCCGGGCGTCCAACGTGACGAACTGCTCGGCGATCCAGTTCCGGTCACCCTGAGAGAATCCGGCACCGACACGCAGGCACTCGGCGACGGTGGCGGGATTCGCGACGGCGCTCATCGGGTCACCTCACGCCGGGTGGCGACGGTCGTACCGGACGAGGCTGTTCTGCACATGGTCGCTGACCTTTCCGTTGGACGACGTGGCGCGGTGGCTTCCGGACGGTGCCGGCCCGTGCCCGCGTCGGCTTTTCCTGCGGTACGTGTGGACGCTCCCCGCTTGATCGGACCCATACCCAGCCGACCTCCCTGCGGAAACCGCCCGGCGACTCCGGGCGATCCGATCGTCGCCCGCTGTGCGGCAGGCTGACCAGGGCCGGTGGACCTAGCACATCGGGACCTTGATCAGGTCGTTGTCCACAGCCGGCCGCGTTGTCCACAGGTAGGCGGAGGCCGGTGGACCGCTGGGCGGCGGTGGGACACGCTCGGCGCCGAGTCGACTCGTCACCGCAGGTCCCGATCCCCTGGAGGGGTGATGTGATGTTCGATACCTATGTAACGATCGTCGGAAACGTCCTGACCGCGCCGGAATGGCGGCGGACCACACAGAGCGGCACGCTGGTCGCCAACTTCAAGGTCGCCTCGACCGCCCGCCGGCTGGACCGGGAGAGTGGTCGCTGGGTCGACGGCAACAGCCTCCGGGTCCGCGTCAACTGCTGGCGCAAGCTCGCCGAGGGAGTCGCCGCCTCGGTGATGGTGGGCGATCCGGTGGTGGTCGCCGGGCGGCTCTACACCCGGGACTGGATCGACGACGCCGGCAACCAGCGCACCCTCTACGAGTTGGAGGCGGTCACCGTCGGGCACGACCTCGCCCGGGGGCGGGGCCGGTTCCTGCGCAACCGTCCCAGCATGGCGACCAGCAGCGTGGAGGACGCCGAGGCGGAGCGGCGCGTCCACGGCACGCCGACCGAGCCGGTGCCGGACGACGAGGTGCCGGTCTCCCTCGACGACCGGCCGCTGGACGACGACCTCGACCGGCCGCTGCCCGGTGGCCTCGACCGGCCGCTGCCCGGTGGCCTCGACCGGCCGGTGCCCGGCGACCCGCGCCGGCTGCCCGGATTCGCCGCCGGCGCGGTGGATCTCGGCTCCGATCCCTTCGACGCTCCGGGCAGTGGGTCCGGGGCGGTGGCGACCGTCGGAGCCGGTACGGGCCGTGAGCCGTTGGTCGCCCCGATCGCCGAGCTGGCCGGGGAGGCCGACGAACTGACCGAGGAGGCGGACGACCCGACCGACGGGGCAACGGGGATCGGCTCGGGTGAGCCGTTCGGGGATCTCGACCCGTTGCCCGAGGGCACGGAGCCGGCCGAAGAGGTGTCGTCGACCGCGGGGGAGTCGGCGGCACTGCCGGTGCGCCGGTCCCGGCGGGGCGGCCGGGTCAGCAGCGGGGCCCGCACCGACGGCGGCCGGACGCGGGAGACCGTGCCGGCCTGAGCACCCGGCCCGTGGCGAGGATCCGGGGCGGGGCGACGGCAGCGGAGCCGTCGACCCGTCCCGGGTGCGGCGAGCGAGGGTTCGACGTGCACGGGGAGCACGGCGTTCGGCTGGGGAGTGACTCTGCTCCCCGGCCGGTGGACACCCTCCGCCATCGGCGCGTCGCGTTCCCGTCACCGGCTCGCCGGGCGCCGGGACGGCTGGGTGACGAAGGCTAGGCTTACCGGCCGGAGGTGGTGCGGGTGCGGATGCGGCAGGCAGTCATCGTCGCCGACGCGGCCGGGCTGGCGGCGGGGTACGCGCTGGACGCGTTCCTCGGCGACCCGCGCCGATGGCACCCGGTCGCCGGGTTCGGTCGGGCCGCCGGTGCCCTGGAGCGACGTCTCTACCGCCCGGACCGGGCGGCGGGCGCGGCGTTCACCGCGCTCGCGGTCGGCGTGCCGGTGCTGCTCGGCGCGGCGGGAGCGCTCGCCACCCGCCGGCGACCGGTGGCCCGGGCGGTCCTGGTGGCGGCCGGCACCTGGACGGTGCTCGGCGGTCGCACCCTGCGCCACGAGTCCGAGATGATGGGCCGGGCGCTGCGCGACGGCGACCTGCCGGCCGCCCGACGTCGGCTCAACCACCTCTGCGGACGCGACCCGTCCGTCCTGGACGAGCCGGAACTCGCCCGGGCCACCGTCGAGTCGGTCGCCGAGAACACCTCCGACGCCGTGGTGGCACCGCTGTTCTGGGGTGCGGTCGCCGGGCTGCCCGGCCTGCTCGGCTACCGGGCGGCGAACACCCTGGACGCCATGGTCGGTCACCGCTCGGACCGGTACGCCCGCTTCGGCACCCCCGCCGCCCGCCTGGACGACCTGCTCAACCTGGCCCCGGCCCGACTGACCGGGCTGCTCACCGTGGCCGTGGCCCCGGTGGCGCGGGGCGACCGGGAGCGGGCCTGGCACGTGTGGCGACGGGACCGGAACGACCATCCGAGCCCCAACGCCGGGCAGTGCGAGTCGGCCATGGCCGGGGCGCTCGGGGTGCGGCTGGGCGGGCGGAACGTCTACTTCGGGCGCTCCGAGGTGCGGCCGTTCCTCGGTGACGGGCCCCGGCCGGAGGCCCGGCACCTGCGTCGGGCGGCACGGATTTCCGGGGCGGTCGGCCGCTCCGCGCTCGCGTTGGCCGTCGCCGTCGCGGTGGGCCGGGCGGCGCTGGGTCGGGCGGTACCGGGTCCGGACCGGAACGGGCGAGTGCGGGGAGCGCTGGGTCGGGCGGTACCACGTCCGACAGGCGTGGAAGACCGGGTGCGGGGAGCGCTGGGCCGGGCGACGCCGGCCGGGGTGGCGTCGGTGCGTGACATCCGGGCGGGGGCGTCCCGGGTCGGGGCGGGGAGAGGGAGAGCGGCATGAGCGGCGGGTTGCTGGTCGCCGGGACCACCTCGGACGCGGGCAAGAGCGTGCTGACCGCCGGCATCTGCCGCTGGCTGCACCGCCGGGGCGTCAAGGTGGCTCCCTTCAAGGCGCAGAACATGTCCAACAACTCGGCCGTGGTGGTCGGGGCGGACGGTCGGGGCGGCGAGATCGGCCGGGCGCAGGCCATGCAGGCCGCCGCCTGCGGGCTCGCCCCGGACCTGCGCTTCAACCCGGTGCTGCTCAAGCCCGGCAGCGACCTGGCCAGTCAGGTGGTGCTCCTCGGCGAGGCGGTCGACACGGTGACCGCCGGCAACTTCCGGGTGCTGCGTCCCCGGCTCGCCGAGACGGCGTGGGCCGCCCTCGCCGAGTTGCGCGCCGAGTACGACGTGGTGATCTGCGAGGGGGCGGGCAGCCCGGCCGAGATCAACCTCCGGGACGGCGACTACGTCAACATGGGGCTGGCCCGGCACGCCGGGCTCCCGGTCGTCGTCGTCGGCGACATCGACCGCGGTGGGGTGTTCGCCTCCATGTTCGGCACGGTGGCCCTGCTGGACCCGGCCGACCAGGCGCTCGTCGCCGGCTTCGTGGTCAACAAGTTCCGGGGCGACCTCGGCCTGCTCCAGCCCGGACTGGACATGCTGCGCCAGGTGACCGGCCGTCCCACGTACGGGGTGCTGCCCTGGCACCTCGACCTCTGGCTGGACGCCGAGGACTCGCTCGCCTACGGCCGGGTGCTCGGCCGGCCGGCCGCCCCGCACGGCGACGAGTGGCTGGACGTGGCCGTCGTCCGGCTGCCCCGGGTCAGCAACGCCACCGACGTGGAGGCGCTCGCGACCGAGCCCGGCGTGCGGGTGCGGCTGACCGTCGAGCCGGCCGAACTCGCCGCCGCCGACCTGGTCGTCCTGCCCGGCTCGAAGTCGACCGTGGCCGACCTCGCCTGGCTGCGGGAGACCGGGCTCGCCGACGCGGTCCTCGCCCACGCGGCGGCGGGAAAGCCGCTGCTCGGCATCTGTGGCGGCTTCCAGATGCTGGGGCGGGCGATCCACGACCCGGTGGAGAGCCGGCGGGGCAGCGTGCCGGGGCTCGGGCTGCTGCCCGTCGAGATCACCTTCGACCCGCGCAAGACCGTCCGCCAGTCCGCCGGCGCCGCCTTCGACGACGTCGAGGTCCGGGGCTACGAGATCCACCACGGGTACGTCTCCACCGCCGACCCCGACCTGCCCCCGCTGCTCACCTACGCCGACGGCCGGAGCGAGGGAGCCCGGCTCGGCGCGGTGTACGGCACGCACTGGCACGGGGCCTTCGAATCCGACGACTTCCGCCGCCGCTTCCTTGCCGAGGTGGCGGGGCAGGCCGGGCGGCGGGGCTTCCGGCCGGCGCCGGCCACCTCGTTCGCCGCCGCCCGGGAACGCAGCCTCGACCTCCTCGGCGACCTGGTCGAGGAGCACCTGGACACCGACGCCCTCTGGCGGCTCGTCGAGTCCGGCCCCCCGACCGGCCTGCCCTTCATTCCCCCGGGCGCACCCACCGGCTGAGTGCACGCGGTCCCTCCCGGGGCGGCCGGACCTTTCCGGGCCGGGGCCGGACCTTTCTGGGCCAGGGGCTGGTCCGACGGGCCGGGGCTGGTCCGACGGGCCGGGGCTGTCCGGTGTCGCCACGTGGCTCGTGGCTCGCCCGGGGGCGGGCCGGGCGTCCGTCCTGAGGGGACTGTGTGAGACTCTGCCGATGCTCACGCTGACGGCCCGGTGGCCGCTTGCCGGGATGGTGCTGCCCCTCGTTCTCGCCGGTTGCGCGGCCGGATCCCGACCTGCGGCGTCGGAGGACGCCAGGGCCACGCCGACCCGCGAGTACCGCCTGGTCGACGACCTCTGCGACCAGCTCGACCCGACCCCGCTGACCACGCTGAGCGGCATCCCGACCACGCAGACGAAGTACAAGCCGGTCCGCCCGGAGTCACGGCACCGGAGCCTGAGCTGTGGGCTGTCGGCCGTCGACAGGGAGAACGCGTGGGTCTACAGCCTCCAGGTCACCGTCAGCCTCGACGACGCGGCGAACCCGGCCGAGGGGAAGCTGACCTCGCGGGGGGCGGAGCGGACCGTAACGGACCTGGGCGACCGCGCGTTGATCCACGTCGCCGAAACCCTCACCCTGGACAATCCCGTGCGCGAGGGTCAGAAGATCCAGTCGCAGACGGGCACGATCCGGGTCGTCGAGGGTCGGCTGGGCTTGCAGTTGAGCTACAGCGGTCACGGCGGCACCGCGCCGGCCGTCGTCGACGCCGAGGCACTTCTGACCGGGTACGCGCGGCAGACCCTCGAACTGCTCGGCGGTTGACCGCCAGGAACCGTCGCCGGACCCGACCGGCGACGGCGGTGGCGGCTCAGTGACGGACGTCGGCGGGACGGTCGGACATCGGCAGGCCCGCCGCCCGCCACGCCTCGACCCCGCCGACCATGTCCGTCGCCCGGTGCAGCCCGAGCGCCCGCAGGCTCGCCGCCGCCAGGCTGGAGCTGTAGCCCTGCCGGCACACCACGACGACCTCCAGGTCGTACCCGGTGGCCTCGGGGATCCGCCAGGTGCTGGCCGGGTCCAGCCGCCACTCCAGCACGGTCCGGTCGATCACCACCACGCCGGGCAGTTCGCCCTGCTCGCGTCGTTGCAGATCGGTGCGGGTGTCGACCACGAGCGCGCCTCGGCCGGCGGCCTGGATCGTCTCGTGCGGGGTGAACCGACGTACGCCGGCCCGCGCCTGTTCGAGCAGGGCGTCGACACCGGGACTCATCACGGAATGGGACACGAACCGATCGTGCCGACCCGGTCGGCGGGCCGCCCACCGAACCCCCTCCCGCCACCCGATCGGTAGCGTCGGCGGACGTGGTGGCGGTGGTGGAGGCGTACGCGGAACTGGCCCGGCGGGTGCTGACCCGGCCGGCACGGTTGGGGCGTACCCGACTGGTGGCGGTCGACGGGCCGAGCGGCGCGGGCAAGAGCGTCTTCGCCGACCGGCTCGCGGACGCCCTGGCCGCGCTCTCCGGCGGCGACCGGCCGCCGGTGGTGCACACCGACGACCTGCTGGACGGCTGGGCCGACCAGTTCACCTTCTGGTCCCGGCTGGAGGAGCGGGTGCTGTCCCCGTTGCGCGCCGGCCGGCCCGGCGGTTACCACCGTTACAGCTGGGTGCGCCGCGAGTTCCTGCCCCGGGTGGTCCCGGTGCCGGTCACGCCGGTGCTGATCGTGGAGGGGGTCAGCGCGGCCCGCCGGGCGGTCCGTCCCGAGACGACCCTCGCGGTCCTGGTCACCGCGCCGGCCCAGCTGCGGTTGACGCGGGCGGTGGCCCGCGACGGCGCGCGGATCCTGCCCGAGCTGCGCCGCTGGCACGCGGAGGAGCGGGCCCACTTCGATGTCGACGGCACGGCGACCGGGGTCGACCTCGTGGTGGACGGCGCGCCGACCCTGCCGCACGACGGCCGGCGCTACTTCGTGCGCCGCACCGGGCCCGGTAAGGCCGGCATACGATGCCGGTCATGACCACTCCGATCATGACCGAGTCCGAGCTGCGGGCCGCCGTCGAGCGGGAACTGCCCGGCGTCCGCGCCGATCTGGAACGCCTCGTCCGCATCCCCGGCATCGCGTTCGACGGCTTCGACCACGCGCAGGTGGAGCGCTCCGCCGAGGCGGTGGCCGAGCTGCTGCGCGGCTGTGGCCTGGCGGCACGGATCGTGCGTTCCGGCGGCCAGCCCGCGGTGATCGGGACGAGGCCCGCCCCGCCCGGCGCGCCCACGGTGCTGCTCTACGCCCACCACGACGTCCAGCCGGTCGGCGACCGGTCCCTGTGGGAGTCCGACCCGTTCGAGCCGGTCGAGCGGGACGGCCGCCTCTACGGCCGGGGCGCCGCCGACGACAAGGCCGGCATCATGGCCCACGTCGCCGCGCTGCGCGCCTTCGGCGACGCGCTGCCGGTCGGGGTGGTGCTGTTCATCGAGGGTGAGGAGGAGTACGGCTCCGACTCCCTGGAGCGTCTCCTCGCCGAGCACCGGGACGAACTCGCCGCGGACGTCATCGTCATCGCCGACTCCACCAACTGGGACATCGGCGTGCCGGCGCTGACCACCTCGCTGCGCGGCATCGTCAACTGCTTCGTCGAGGTGCGTACCCTCGAACACCCCGTGCACAGCGGCATGTTCGGCGGACCGGTCCCGGACGCGCTCACCGCGCTGTCCCGCCTCCTGGCCAGCCTGCACGACGAGGTGGGGGACGTGGCGGTGGCGGGGCTGGCCCGCGCGGCGGACGCGACGGTCGACTACCCGGAGGACCGGTTCCGTGCGGAGGCCGGTCTGGTCGACGGGGTGTCGCTGATCGGCACCGGCGGGATCACCGACCGGATCTGGGCCCGTCCGTCGGTCGCGGTGCTCGGCATCGACGCTCCGGCCACCGCGGAGGCCCCGAACGCCCTGGTCCCGGCGGCGAAGGCCAAGCTGAGCGTACGACTGGCGGCGGGGGACGACCCGAAGCGGGCGTACCAGGCGATCCGTGCCCACCTGGAGCGGCACGCCCCCTGGGGCGCACGGGTGGAGGTCACGCTGGAGCACGACGGCGCGCCCTGTGTCATCGACTGCTCCGGCCCGCTGTTCGACGCGGCCCGTGCGGCCTTCCGGACCGCCTGGGACGGCGTCGAGCCGGTGGAGACCGGGATCGGCGGCTCCATCCCGTTCATCGCGACCTTCCAGGAGATGTTCCCGCTGGCGGCGATCATGGTGACCGGGGTCGAGGACCCGCACTCCCGGGCGCACGGGCCGAACGAGAGCCTGCATCTCGGCGAGTTCGCCCGGGTCTGCCTCGCCGAGGCGCTGTTGCTGGCCAGGGTCGCCGAGGCGGGCACGAAGCGGAACTGACCGGACACGCGGTCCGATTTCCGGGATTCCGGCACGTCAGGGACGTGCGTACGCTAGCCTCTCGAACATGAGTACGAACGAGGTGATGGCGCGGCTGGAGGCCGCCGTCAGCGCGCTGGGGGACGTCGACGTCTCCGCCTGGCCCGACGAGACGCTCCGCGAGCGGCTCGGCGAGCTCTCCACCGCGCTGGTGGCGCTCGACGCCGTCCTGGCGCGGGTCGCCGGTCAGGTCCGTGACCGTGGACTGCGGATCGAGGAGCCGGTGTCGGCCTGAGCCGTCCCCGGTCGGGTCTTCCGGCGGGCGGTTCCGGCATCCCGCTCTTCGACGGTCCCGGCATCCCGGTCTGCGGGCGGTCGGTCCCGGGGGGCTCGCCGGTGCGGGTCTTCCGGCGGACCGCCGGTGTCGTCGGAGGTGGCTGGCAGGATGGGAACCGTGCGGTTCCTCGACCTGGCGGCCACCTCCGCCGCGGTCAGCGCCACCAGCGGCCGGCGGGCCAAGGTGGAACTGCTCGCGGGGGCGTTGCGCGCGCTCGACCCGGCGGAGGTGCCGGCCGGCGCCGGCTGGCTCGCCGGCGAACTGCGCCAGCGACAGACCGGTGTGGGTTGGGCCAGCCTCCGCGACCTACCGCCGCCGGCCGGCGTGCCGACGCTGACCGTCGCCTCGGTCGACGCGGCGATCGACGAGATCGCCGCCGTGCACGGGCCGGGCTCCCAGGCCCGCCGCCGTGCCCTGCTGCACGCTCTCCTCGCCGCGGCCACCGCCGCCGAGCAACGCATGCTGGTCGGCCTGTTCAGCGGTGAGCTACGCCAGGGCGCGCAGGCCGGGCTGCTCGCCGACGCCGTCGCCCGCGCCGCCGACGTGCCGCTGGGCGCGGTGCGTCGGGCCCTGCTCGTCGCCGGTGACCTCCGCGCGGTGGCGGTCGCCGCCCTCGACGGGGGTGCCGCCGCGCTGGCCGGGTTCGGGCTGCGGGTCGGGCGTCCCCTCGCTCCGATGCTGGCCCAGAGCGCCCCCACGGTGGCCGACGCGCTCACCGCCACCGGTGCTCCCGCCGTCGTCGACGTCAAGCTCGACGGCATCCGGATCCAGGTGCACCGCTCCGGCTCCGACATCGCCGTCTTCACCCGCAGCCTCGACGAGATCACCGCGCGCGTCCCCGAGGTGGTGGCGGCCGTCCGCACGCTGCCCGCCCGGGAACTGGTGCTCGACGGGGAGGCGATCGGGCTCGACGCCACCGGGCGACCGCTGCCGTTCCAGGAGACCTCCAGCCGGGCCGCCCGCCGTACCACCCCCAGCGTCGCCGCCCGGACCCCGGTCGCCCCGGCCGTGCTCGCCGCCGCCGCCACGACCGGCGGCACCGTGCTGACGCCGTACTTCTTCGACCTGCTGCACCTCGACGGCGAGGATCTGATCGACGCGCCGGGCCGGGACCGCTGGGCCGCGCTGGCCGGGGCGGTCGACGCCGAGCTGCTGGTCGGGCGGACGGAGGTCGACGGCCCGGAAGCGGCCTCGGCGGCCTTCACCGCCGCGCTGGCCGCCGGCCAGGAGGGGGTCGTGGTCAAGTCCCCCGACGCGCGGTACGACGCCGGCCGGCGCGGGGCGGCCTGGGTGAAGGTGAAGCCCCGGCACACCCTCGACCTGGTCGTTCTCGCGGTGGAGTGGGGCAGCGGCCGGCGCCGGGGCTGGCTGTCCAACCTCCACCTGGGCGCGCGGGACCCGGCCACCGGTGGCTTCGTCATGCTCGGCAAGACCTTCAAGGGGCTCACCGACGAGCTGTTGCGCTGGCAGACCGAGCGGTTCCTCTCGATCGCCGTGGAGCGGGGCGAGCACGTGGTGCGGGTCCGCCCCGAACAGGTGGTCGAGATCGCCTTCGACGGGGTGCAGACCAGCCCCCGGTATCCGGGCGGAGTGGCGCTGCGTTTCGCCCGGGTGGTGCGCTACCGCGACGACAAGAGCGCCGCCGAGGCGGACACCATCAACGCCGTCCGGGCCCTGCGTCCGGCGTCGGCCACCGGCTGACCGACCGGGCGGGCCGACCCGTCAGACCGGGCCGGTCCGGGTGGGTTCCTCGACCCGGCCGCCGGTGGGCTCCTCGGCCCCGTCTCCGGTTTCCTCCTCGACCCGGTCACCCGAGGGACGGCGGACGCCGGCCAGCCGGTGCGCCTCCCGCCGGGCCACCCAGCCGTACGCGACCAGCGTCATCGCGGCGAAGAGCCACCACTGCACCACGTAGCCGAGGTTCTGCCAGTTGTTCTCGTGCCGCACCGGCACCGCCTGGAAGACCGGTTCGGCAGCCGGGGTCTGCTCGTCGAGCAGCACGTACGCCCCGTGGATCGGGTAGGGCAGTTCCCGGGCGAGCTGGGCGACGCCGATCCGGCGGGTCTCCAACCGGCCGTCGCGCCGGTCGACGGCGCCCGCCCCGCTCTCGCTGAGCCGGACCCGGCCGACCACCGTCACCTCCCCACCCGGCGTGGCGGGCAGCTCGGGCCGTGCGGTCGCGTCCCCGCCGGGGGTGGGCGGCACCCAGCCCCGGTCCACCAGGACGGCCGAGCCGTCGGCCAGCAGCAGCGGGGTGACCAGCTCGAAGCCGACCTGGCGGTCGACGCTCCGCCCTCGGATCCAAACCGAGTTGGCCGCGTCGTACCGCCCGGTGACGGTGACCCGGGTCCAGACGTCCTCCGCGTCCGGCGCGGCTCCGGCCGTGCCGGATGACCCGGTCGGGGCCGCGAGCACGTCGCCCAGCGGCACCGGCGTCATCCGCGCGGTCGCGTCGATGCGCTCGTTGATCGCCGAGCGGCCCTGGTAACGGTCGAGCTGCCAGTTGCCGAGCTGCACCATCACCGCGGCGGCGACCAGCGCCAGCACGAGATAGCCCAGCCAGCGGGGCGTCAGGAGGAACCGGTACACGCCCCGAGGCTACTCGCCCGACCGGCAGTCACTGCCCGGGACCGGTACCGGACGGACCGGGGGAGGGCCGGACCGTCGCGGGACCCAGGGCCGGACCCAGGGCCGGACCGTCACCGAACCCGTGCCGCCGCCGCGCGATCCCGTCGGTGCGTGGCGGGTCGGTTACCGCGATTCGGCGGGGTGGTTGGGTATCGTCACGCGGACGAACCATCGGGCGGCGTCCGGGTCACCGTGGCACGACCGCCCACGCGCCGCCACCGACCGTGCGCGTTCGCCGCGTACCGCCGCCACGGAGGATCGATCAATGAGCGTCGTGCCACGTCTCGTGGTCGCCGCGCCCTCGTCCGGGCACGGCAAGAACGCCGTCTCGATCGGCCTGGTCGCCGCCTTCCGGAAACGGGGCCTGGACGTCGCCGGGTTCAAGGTGGGGCCGGACCACGCCGACGCCGCCTACCTCGGGGTGGCCGCCGACGGACGACCCGGCCGCAACCTCGATCCGCGGCTGGTCGGGCCGGAACGCGTCGCCCCGCTCTTCGCGCACGGGGCGGCCGGGGCGAAACTGGCGCTGGTGCAGGGCACCATGGGCCTCTACGACAGTGTCGCCGGCCCGTCCGAGGTCGAGTCCACCGCCGCGGTCGCCACCGCGCTGCGCAGTCCGGTGGTGCTGGTGGTCGACGTGTCGACGATGGGGCAGTCGCTGGCCGCGCTGGTGCACGGCTTCCGTTCGTTCGACGAACTGCTCTGGCTGGGCGGGGTGATCCTGAACCGGGTCGCCTCCCCACGGCACGAGGGGCTGCTGCGCGAGGCGCTCGACGACATCGGCGTACCGGTCTTCGGGTCGCTGCGCCCGGGAGACCTGCCCCCGATGTTCCCCGCCCGGTCGTACGGCATGGTGCCGGCGCTGGCGGGCGATCCGGAGGTGACGCGGGCGGCGCGGCGGCTGGGGGAGGGCATCGCCGACCGGCTCGACCTGGACGGCCTGCTCCGGCTGGCCCGCTCCGCGCCGTCGCTGGCCGTCGAACCCTGGTCACCCGGCGCGCCGACGGCCGTCGTCCGGCCCGACCGTCCGGTGGTCGCGCTCGCCGGCACCGCGCGTGGGGGCTACGGGTACGTCGAGACCGGTGAACTGCTCGCCGCCGCCGGGGCCGAGGTGGTTCCGGTGGACCCGTTCCGCGACGAGGCCCTGCCGGCGGGCACCGCCGCGCTGGTCGTGGGATCGGGGCTTCCCGAGGCGTACGCGGAGCAGCTCTCCGCCAACGGCCCGCTCCGCGCGGCGGTGGCGGAACTGGCCCGCGCCGGGCGTCCGGTGCTGGCCGAGGGGGCGGGCCTGCTCTGGCTGGCCCGGGAGCTGGACGGCCGGCCGATGTGCGGGGTGCTCGACGCGACCGGGACGACCCACGACGGCACGGTGCTCGGCTACCGGGAGGCGACCGCCGCGACGGAGAGCCTGGTGGCGACCCGGGGCGCGGTACGCCACGGCTACAAGCAGCACCGGGCGGTGCTCACGCCCCGGGCCGGGGAACGCCCGGCCTGGAGCTGGCCGGGCGGGCCGCCCGAGGGGCACGTCTGGTCCGGCGGGTACGCCTCACAGCTCGCCCTGCACTGGGCCGGCGCACCGGACGTCGCCTCCCGGCTGGTCGCCGCCGCCGTGGCAGCCACCCGGCGTGCCCCGGTTCCGACCAGCCCCGGACCCGCCGGACCGGTGGCCGTCGCCCCGGCCCGGGTCGGCCGCACCCCGGAGGTCCCGGCGTGATCGGGCAGGTGGCGGTGCGCCGCTTCCCGGACCTGACCGTCTCCACCCCGCGTACCGAGGTACGCCGGCACAGCGCGCGGGACGCCGACCCGGTCTCGGGGATCTTCGCGGACCGGTTGACCCAGCGCTGGCTGCCGCTGGCCGACGAGTCGGGACACATCGACGGGCTGGCCTGGTGCACGGACCTGGCCCGGCAACGGCGGGACAGCGGCGACGGCGACCACTTCGCGGTGGTGCGCCGGGAGGACGCCCGGGTGGTCGGCTGCCTCTGGACCAGACGGACCGACTGGGGTGCCCGCCTCACCGAGGTCTCGTACGCGATGGCGCCGGAGGCGCGGGGCTACGGCCTGGCGGCGGAGGCCGTCCTCGCGCTCGCCATCGCGCTGATCTTGGAGCACGGGTTCCAGCGGGTCGAGTTGCGGGTGGCCCCGGGCAACGTGGCGTCCCGGCGGGTGGCCGAGAAGGCCGGATTCAGCTACGAAGGCCTGCTGCGCAACGCCGGCTACGTCCGGGGCAACCGCGTCGACCTGGAACTCTGGTCCTTCGTCACGGCCGACCTCCGCTGAGACCACCATCCCGGTCGGGGTCACCCGACCAGGCGGTCGGGAGGCGGGGTGAAGTCGCGGCTGGGCTGGCCCTTGAGAGCGTCCCGGAGGGTTCCGGCGACCGCGTCGATCGGTCGCTGGGACTGACCGTCGCCGACCGCGTTGAACGGGTTGTCCGGGTCGGAGATGAAGCTCGCCGCCGCCAGTTCCGGGGTGTAGCCGACGAACCAGGCGGACCGGGTGCTGTCGGTGGTACCGGTCTTGCCGGCCACCGGGCGACCGACCGTGCCCCGGACGCTGTCGGCGGTGGACCAGCCCCCGCAGCCTCCCCGGGCCGGTGTGTCGCCGGTCGGGCAGCGGGCCGCGTCGGTGGCGGCCTGGGCCGCGCCGGCGTCCACCACCTGCCGGCAGCGCGGCTTGGCCACCTCGCGTTCCAGCCCGCCCGCGGTCCGGTAGGTCGCCGGGGTGCCGTCCCGGTTGGTGATCGACAGCACCGGGATCGCCTCGCAGTACCGGCCGTCGGCGGCGATCGCCCCGTACGCGTTGGCCAGCTCCAGCGGCGTCGCGTCGGAGACGCCGAGCGTGAACGCGCCCCACGTCTTCGCCTTCTCCGGCGACGCGTGGTCCCGGTCGACGTCGGTGCGCCAGCGCAGTCCGAGCTGCTCGGCGAGCCGGACCGCCCGGTCCGCGCCGACCTTCTCCTCCAACCAGACGAAGTACGTGTTGACCGACTTGCCGAAGCCGGACCACATGGTCTGCGTCCCGCTCATCGCCCCGCTCGCGTTCGACGGGGACCAGCCGTTGTAGACCTCGGAACGGTACCGGTGCGGGGCGTTGAACGAGGTGGACAGCGGCATCCCGGCGTCCAGCGCGGCGAGCATCGGGAACATCTTGAACGTCGAGCCGGCCTGGTAGCCGGGGAGGGTGCCGCCGCCGAGCAGCGGGGCGACCGTGTTCGGGTAGTTGGCCTTGACCTTCGGGTCGGCCTCCGGGTTGGAGGTCGGCGGGTTCTCGCTGGTGTCCAGGGAGTACTTCCGGTTCACCGCCATCGCCTTCACCCGGCCGGTGCCCGGCTCGGTGACGACCAGCCCGTGCGCGAACGGACTGCCGGTGCTGCCCTCGGCGTCGATGTTCTTCTCCGCGGCCTCCTGGATCTTCGGGTCGATACTGAGCACGATCCGGTAGCCGCCCCGGCGTAGCTCGTCGATGCGTTCCAGCCGGTTCTCGCCGAACGCCGACTGGGAGCTCCACCAGTTCTTCAGGTAGTCGCAGGCGAAGCCGAGGCTGTTGTGCTGCTGCGGGATCGAGGCGCAGTCGTTGCGCGGGTCGCTCTGGTCGATCCGCAGCGGTTCGGTGCGGGCCTGCGCGGCGGCCTCCGGCGAGAGGTAGCCGAGCTGACCCATCCGCTCCAGCACGTAGTTGCGGCGGCCGAGGGCCTCCTGCTGGTCGGAGGTGACCGGGTCGTACTCGGACGGGGACTTGACCAGGCCGGCCAGCGTGGCGGACTCGACCGGGGTCAGGTCCTTCGGCTTCTTCGAGAAGAAGATCTGCGCGGCGGCGTAGATGCCGTACGCCCGGTGCCCGAAGTAGGCCGAGTTCAGGTAGCGCTCCAGGATGTCCTCCTTCGACATCTGCTTCTCCACGTCCAGGGCGAGCCGCATCTCCCGGACCTTGCGGAGGCTGGTCTGGGCGGTCGCCTCCTGCACCTCCTGCGGCGTGGTGGCGCTGTCCCGCAGGGCCATCCGGACGTACTGCATGGTGATCGTCGACGCGCCCTGGGAGACCCCGCCGGACTGCGAGTTGGCGACGAAGGCCCGGACCACGCCCTTCGGGTCCACGCCCCGGTGCTGGTAGAAGCGGGAGTCCTCGGCGGCGACCATGGCCTGCTGCATGCTCGGCGCGATGTCCTTGAGCTTCGTGTACTGCCGGTACTCCTCGTAGAACATGGTCAGCACGGTCTTGCCGTCGGCGGCGTAGACGTAGGAGGTCTCGGCGGGCAGCGAGGCACGGAGCAGGTCGGCCCGGTGTTCGGAGAACTCGGCGCCGACCTTGGCGCCGATGCCGGCGGCGGCCACGATCGGGTACGCCACGGCGGCCAGGATGATCCCGGCGATCAGCCCGGCGCGGAGTAGAGGGACACAGTGACCGAGGGCAGAAAGGGGTCGGTAGCTCACGCCGTCAAGCTATGACATATCCCGTTAAGAGATGAGTCATATTCATAATCCTTACGAGGGACGCGGACGTCACCGGCCTGCCGTCCGGCGGTGGTGACGTGCCCCACGCCCCGATCCGCTGTCCCACGCGCCGGCTTCCCGGCAGGATCGCGGGCATGCGTGGTCAGCCGATCGGAGCGCCCCCGGGCGTCATGCCGGAACCCGACCTCGGTCACCACGGTGACGTCGAGGTCGGCGAGGGTCTGCGCGACCTCGCGGTCAACGTCCGTCAGGCCCCGATGCCGCCCTGGCTGGCCGAGCCGCTGGCCGCCACCCTGGCGGACCTCGCCCGCTACCCCGACCCGGCCCCGGCCCGCGCGGCGGTCGCCGCCCGCCACCGTCGTCCCCCGACGGAGGTGCTGCTCACCGCCGGGGCCGCCGAGGGTTTCGTGCTGATCGCGCAGGCCCTGCGCGGGATACGCCGACCGGTGGTGGTGCACCCGCAGTTCACCGAGCCGGAGGCCGCCCTCGCCGCCGCCGGCCACCGGGTGGAGCGGGTGCTGCTCGACGCGGCCGACGGGTTCCGGCTCGATCCGGCCCGGGTGCCCGCCGACGCCGACCTGGTCATGATCGGCAACCCCACCAACCCGACCTCCGTGCTGCACCCGGCCGCGACGATCGCCGCGCTGGCCCGCCCCGGCCGGGTCCTGGTGGTGGACGAGGCGTTCGCCGACACCACCACCGCGCCCGGGGTGCCGGGTGAGCCGGAGTCGCTCGCCGGCCGGCGTGACCTGCCCGGTCTGCTGGTGCTGCGCAGCCTCACCAAGACCTGGGGGCTGGCCGGGCTACGGATCGGCTACCTGCTCGGCGCGGCCGACCTGCTGGCCCGCCTCGCCCGGGTCCAGCCGCTCTGGGCGGTCTCCACCCCGGCGCTGGCCGCCGCGACCGCCTGCGCGAGCCCGGCGGCGGTCGCCGCCGAGCGCGCCATCGCCGCGCGCCTCGCCGTCGACCGGGACCACCTGCTGGCCCGCCTCGCCACCCTGCCCGGAGTACGCGTCGCGGGTCGCCCGGCCAGCGCGTTCGTGCTGCTGGAGGTTCCTGGCGCGGACCGGATCCGGCTCGCCCTGCGCGACCGGGGCTGGGCGGTACGCCGGGGCGACACGTTCCCCGGGCTGGGCCCGGATTGGCTGCGCGTGGCGGTCCGCGACCCGGCGACCACCGACGCGTTCACCGAGGTACTGGCGGAAATCCTGGAGGCGTCATGTTGACAACCACGATCGCGGCGATCGGCCCGCTCGACCAGACGGCCATGGCCGCTGCCCGGGATCTCCAGGCGCGGCTGACCAAGCCGGCCGGTTCCCTCGGCGCCCTGGAGGAGCTCTCGGTACGCCTCGCCGGCCTGGCCGGCGCCTGCCCGCCGCCACTGCCCGAACCGGCCGCGGTGGCGATCTTCGCCGGGGACCACGGCGTCCACGCCCAGGGGGTCACCCCCTGGCCGCAGGAGGTCACCGCGCAGATGATCGGCAACTTCCTGGCCGGCGGGGCGGTGGTGAACGCCTTCGCCCGCCAGGCCGGCGCCTCGGTCACCGTGGTCGACGTCGGCGTGGCCACCCCGCTGCCGCCCGTCGCCGTCGCCGACGCGGCCGAAGCACCCCGGCTGGTGGCGGCGAACGTCCGCCCCGGCACCCGCGACCTTTCGGTCACCGCCGCACTCACCCGGGACGAGGCGCGGGCGGCGGTGGAGACCGGGATCCGGGTCGCCGACGACCTGATCGAGGCGGGGGCCGGCATCCTGCTCACCGGGGACATGGGGATCGCCAACACCACCCCGTCGGCCGCCCTGGTCGCCGCCTTCACCGGGGTCGACCCGGCCGAGGTGACCGGCCGGGGCACCGGGGTGGACGACGAGACGTACCGGCGGAAGGTGGACGTGGTGCGGCGGGCGCTGCACCGGCACCGGCCCGACCCGGCCGACCCGCTCGGTGTGCTCGCCACTGTCGGTGGTCTGGAGCACGCCGCACTGGCCGGGCTGATCCTGGCCGCCGCCGCCCGCCGGATCCCGGTGCTGCTGGACGGCGTGATCGCGGTCTCCGCCGCGCTCGCCGCCGCCGCGTTCGCGCCGGACGCGGTGGGCGCGATGATCGCCGGGCACCGGTCCGCCGAGCCGGGTGCCACCGTCGCCCTGCGCCACCTCGGCCTCGACCCTCTGGTCGACCTGGGGCTGCGCCTTGGTGAGGGCACCGGCGCGCTGCTCGCCCTGCCGGTGGTGACCGGGGCGGCCCGGGTGCTGCACGAGGTGGCCACCTTCGACTCCGCGGGAGTGGCCGAGAAGTGAGCGAGCGGGGCGAGCGAACCATCGGGCTCAGTAGCGGGGCGTCTCGCGCCGCCGGGGAGCGGAGCGAGGCGGCGGCGTGAGCGTCAACCCGTACCCGCTGGGGTTGCGGCTGGCCGGTCGGCGGGTGGTCGTGGTGGGCGGTGGCACGGTGGCCACCCGCCGGGTGCCGGCGCTGCTGGACGCCGGTGCGGACGTCCTGCTGGTCTCCCCGGAACTCACCCCGGCGCTGCGCGCGCACGTCGACGCCGGGCGGCTGCACTGGGAGCCGCGTCGCTTCGTCCCGGCGGACCTGAACGGGGCGTGGCTGGTCCACGTGGCCGTGGACGACCGGACCGCCGCCGCGGCGGTCAGCGCCGTCGCGGCCGAACGCCGGATCTTCTGCGTACGTGCCGACGACCGGTTCGCCGCCAGCGCCTGGACGCCGGCGGTGACCCGGCACGGTCCGGTCACCGTCGCCGTGCTCGGCGGCGGCGACCCGCACCGGTCCCGGGCGACCCGGGACGCCGTCCGGGACCTGCTGGACGGCCCGGACAGCCCGCTGCGGCCGGAGGCGGGGACGGGGAAGCGGCGGCGGGCCGGGCAGGTGGCCCTGGTCGGGGCGGGGCCGGGCGACCCGGAGCTGATCACCCTGCGGGGCTGGCGGCTGCTCGCCGAGGCCGACGTGGTGGTCGCCGACCGGCTGGTGCCCGGACTGCTCCTCGACGAACTGCACCCCGACGTCGAACTGGTCGACGCCTCGAAGATCCCGTACGGGCCGTCCCGGGCCCAGGAGGAGATCAACCGGATCCTGGTGGACCGGGCGTCGGCCGGCGCGTTCGTGGTCCGGCTCAAGGGCGGCGACCCGTACGTCTTCGGTCGGGGCGGCGAGGAGTTGCTCGCCTGCGCGGCGGCCGGGGTTCCGGTGACCGTGGTGCCCGGGGTGACCAGCTCGATCGCGGTCCCGGCGTCGGTCGGAATCCCGGTCACCCACCGGGGGGTGGCCCACGAGTTCACCGTGGTCTCCGGGCACCTCGCCCCGGACCACCCGGACTCCCGGGTGAACTGGGCGGCGCTCGCCGCGCTGCGCGGCACCCTGGTGATCCTGATGGGCTTGAAGAACCTGCCGGCGATCACCGCCACCCTGCTCGCGCACGGTCGCGATCCGGCCACCCCGGCGGCGGTGGTCCAGGAGGGCACCACCACCGCCCAGCGCACGATCCACTCCACCCTCGCCGGCGTGGCGACCGACGCCGCCGGGGCGGGTCTGCGTCCACCCGCCGTGGTGGTGGTCGGCGACGTCGTCTCCGCCCTCGACCACCCCTGAGCTCGACGCCCGGAGCGGGGAACACGACGGCGGCGGGGGACCGGAGTCTCCCGCCGCCGCCGGTGGTGTCAGGTCAGACCTTGAGCATGTTGTCCAGCAGCAGGGCGCAGCGGATCAGCCCGAGGTGGCTGTACGCCTGCGGATGGTTGCCCAGCCCACGCTCGGCGAGCGGGTCGTACTGCTCGGGGAGCAGTCCGGTCGGCCCCGCCGTGTCGACCATCTGGGTGAACAGCTCCTCCGCGTCGGTGCGCCGACCGGTGCGCAGGTACGCCTCGATCAGCCACGCCGTGCAGATGTGGAAGCCGCCCTCCCGGCCCGGCAGACCGTCGTCCCAGTGGTACCGGTAGACCACCGGTCCGCTGCGCAGGTCCGCCTCGATCTTGAGGACCGTGGAGAGGAAGCGCGGGTCGTCGCCGGGGAGCAGCCCGGACAGGCCGATCCAGAGCGACGAGGCGTCCATGTCCTCGTCCCCGTAGGCCACGCTGTACGCCTCGACGCCCTCGTGCCAGCCGTGCTCCAGCACGTTCGCGCCGATCCGGTCGCGCAGCTCCACCCACTCCGGCCGGTCGCCGTCGCCGTGCCGCCGGACCACGTGCAGCGCCCGGTCGACGGTCATCCAGCACATCACCTTGGAGAAGATGTGGTGGCGCGGTGGGAGGCGGGCCTCCCAGATGCCGTGGTCGGGCTCGTGCCAGCGGCGGCGGACCGCCTCGACCATGTTCTCCAGCACCCGCCACTCGGTCTCGCGCACCGAGCCCCGGGCGTCGGCCACGCCCGCGATGAGGTCGGCGATCGGGCCGAACACGTCCAGTTGGAGCTGGTGGTTGGCGAGGTTGCCGACCCGCACCGGCCGGGAGCCGGCGTAACCGGGCAGGGTGTCGATGACCGCCTCGGCGCCCAGCTCGTACCCGTCGACCGTGTAGAGCGGGTGCAGCCGCTCCGGGTGTCCGCCGGTGCGCTCGACGCAGCCGTCCACCCAGCGCAGCAGCGCCTCGGCCTCCTCCAGCGAGCCGAGGTCGACCAGCACCCGCGCGGTCATCGCCGCGTCCCGGAGCCAGCAGTACCGGTAGTCCCAGTTGCGGACGCCGCCCAGCTCCTCGGGGAGCGAGGTGGTCGCCGCCGCGAGGATCGAGCCGGTCGCCTCGTGGCAGAGGCCGCGCAGCGTCAGCGCGCTGCGGGCGACCAGGTCACGGGCGGTCTGCGGCAGGCGCAGCGAGGACACCCAGTCCTTCCACGGCTGCTCGGCGGTGGCCTGCCGCTCGTGCACCGGGAGCCGGTGGTGCTCCAGGCTGTGCGTGCCGAAGCGCAGCTCGCAGGTGACCTGTCCACCGGCGGCGGAGAGGTCCACCACCGCCTTGGCGGTCTCGTACCCGCCGTCGTTGGTCACCTGCCACTGCACGCCCGGGGAGTAGAGCGACACCGGCTCGTTGGAGCCGAGCACCAGCAGCCCGTCACCGAGCGGCTGGAGCTGCACCGCCACCTGGCCGAACTCCGGCCGGGGGGCGAACTCCAGCCTGACCCGGCCGGAGCCGGTGAGAACCCGGATCAGGGTCGAGTCGCCGGAGACGATCGTCGACCCGCTTGGCACGTCGTCGCTGGACGGCCGGTCGAGCCAGTCGGTCACGGTCAGGCCGGACCAGCGGGTCTCCACCGTCATGGTGCCGTTGCGGTACCGCTGTCCCAGCGGAATGCCGCCCCGCTCGGGGGCGACACTGAAGTGCCCGGCGGGGCTGCCGCCGACCAGGTCGGCGAAGATGGCCGCCGAGTCCGGCTTGGGGTGGCAGAGCCAGGTGATCTTGGCTTCCGGGGTGAGCAGCGCGACGGTCCGCCCGTTGGCGAGCATCGAGTGCCGCTCGATCGGCACCGCCCGCTCGCCGAACAGCCAGTGCCGCCGGGTCTCCAGCAGCAGCGCCAGCGCCCGGGCGGCCTCGATCGGCTCGGCGACCCGGAAGTGCGCCTTCGTGTCACCCGGGCCGATCTTGATGCCGATGTCCGGCCCGTGCAGGTTGCCGAAGGCGTTCTCGTCGGTGACGTCGTCGCCGATGAAGAGCACCGCGCTCGCGGAGAGCTGGGTGCGGAGCTGGTCGACGGCGGTGCCCTTGTGGGTGGCGACCACCGACAGCTCGATGACCTCCTTGCCCTGGGTGACCGTGACCCCGTCCCAGATCGCCGGACCGCTGCGGACCGCCTCGACGGCACTGGCCGCGATCTGCGGCGGCACCCCCCGGGTGTGCACCGCGACGCTGGCCGGCTTGCGCTCCAGCCGGACGCCCGGGTGGGCGGCGGCGATCTCGCGCAGCTCGTTGCGGAGCCGGGTGCGGACGGCGATCAGCTCGGGGCTGAGCCGCTCGACGAAGCCGATGTCGAATTCGGAGCCGTGACTACCGACGAGGTGGACCTCGCTGGGCAGCCGGGACAGGGCGGCCAGGTCGCGCAGCGCGCGTCCGGAGACCACCGCGACACTGGTCTGCGGCAGCGCGGCGAGCGCCCGGACGGCGGCCACCGACTCGTGCAGCGGCACCGCCTTGCTCGGATCTTCGACGATCGGAGCGAGCGTGCCGTCGTAGTCGCAGGCGACCAGAAGCTGGGGGACCCGGGCGATCCGGCCGATCGCCGCCCGCAGTTCGGGGTCGATGACCCCGTGGGTCTGTGCGGGCTCGGTGACGCTCGTGTTCACGCAGCCTCCACGCCGGGTGTGCCGAGTTCACTGAGAAACGACTTGGCCCAGTGACCCACGTCATGGGTCCGCAGGTGTCGTTGCATGATTCGCATGCGGCGGCGGGCCTCCGTCCGCTCCACGTGCACAGCCTTCAGCAGGGCTTCCTTGACCGCTTCCGGGTCGTGCGGGTTACACAGAAATGCCTGGCGCAGCTCCGTCGCAGCACCGGCGAACTCACTGAGCACGAGCGCGCCGCCCTGGTCGGCGCGCGATGCCACGTACTCCTTGGCCACCAAATTCATTCCGTCTCGCAGCGGGGTCACCATCATCACGTCCGCCGCAACATACATGGCGGCGAGCTCACTGCGAGAGTACGACTGGTGGAGGTAGTGGACCGCCGGCACGCCGACTCTCCCGTACTCGCCGTTGATCCGGCCGACTTCGCGCTCGACCTTCACTCTCAGTGCCTGGTAGTGCTCGACGCGTTCCCGGCTCGGGGTGGCCACCTGCACCATGACGGCGTCCGGAACTGTCAGCTTTCCGTCAGAAAGTAGTTCCCGGAAGGCCTTGAGGCGCAGCTCGATGCCCTTGGTGTAGTCCAGCCGGTCCACGCCGAGGATGATCGTCTTGGGGTTGCCCAGCTCCTCCCGGATCTGCTTGGCGCGTGCCTGGATGGCCGGGTCGGCGGCGAGCCGCTCCATCTCCCTGACATCGATGGAGATCGGGAACGCGCCGGCCTTGACCTGGCGTCCGTCGACCTGGATCATCTGCCCCTCGTAGCGCAGCCCGAGCAGGTGCCGGGCCAGCCGGACGAAGTTCTGCGCGGCCAGCCGCTGCTGGAAGCCGACCAGGTCCGCGCCGAGCAGGCCGCGCAGCACCTCGGCGCGCAGCGGCATCTGCATGAACAGCTCGATCGGCGGGAACGGGATGTGCAGGAAGAAGCCGATCCGCAGGTCGGGACGGAGTTCGCGGAGCATCGCCGGGACCAGCTGGAGCTGGTAGTCCTGCACCCAGACTGTCGCGCCCTCGGCCGCCACGTCCGCCGCGGCCTCCGCGAACCGGGCGTTGACCAGCCGGTACGCGTCCCGCCAGCGCCGCTTGTACGCCGGGGTCTCCACGGCGTCGTGGTACAGCGGCCAGATCGTGGCGTTGGACTGCCCCTCGTAGTAGCGCTCCAGCTCCTCAGCGCTCAACGGCACCGGGTGCAGTCGGATGCCCTCCAGGTCGAACGGCTCGGGAGCGGCTCCGGTGCCGCCCGCCCAGCCGACCCAGGTGCCCTGGTGTTCGGCGAGGACCGGGTGCAGCGCGGTGACGAGGCCGCCCGGACTACGGCGCCACTGCCGTCCCTCCGGAGTGCTCACCTCGTCGACCGGTAGACGGTTCGCCACAACGACAAAGGAGCTACGGACGGTCACGATCGGCCACCTCCGGTAAACGACGGGTCCACCGCACGAGCGTACTGAGCGTATCTGCGGTGTCTGGGGCCCCGTGCGGCAGTTACTTCCCAGGTCGGCGACCACCGAACCTGGACGTGATCTGCCTGACGTCCCCTTGACGGTGCTGCGGCGACCTGGGCGGGCGGCGCGCGCCGGTAGGGGCGGGGTGATGTGGGCGGAGCACGGCGAACCTGTCAGGATTGAGGATGGCGTGTGTGTGCCCGGCCGACGGCCGGCGGCACGCGGGCGGGCCGATCCGCCCTTCGCTCGCCGGCTCCCAATCGCAACGTACGGAGGTAGCCCGCACCGTGGCCCAGTACATCTACGTCCTGGAAAAGGCGCGCAAGGCGCACGGCGACAAGGTCGTGCTCGACAACGTGACGCTGAGCTTCCTGCCCGGTGCCAAGATCGGTGTGGTCGGCCCGAACGGCGCGGGTAAGTCCAGCCTACTCAAGATCATGGCGGGGCTGGACCGGCCGAGCAACGGGGAGGCCCGGCTGATGCCCGGCTTCACCGTCGGCCTGCTCGCCCAGGAGCCTCCGCTCAACGAGGCGAAGACCGTGCTCGGCAACGTCGAGGAGGCGGTCGCCGAGACCAAGGCGAAGCTCGACCGGTTCAACAAGATCGCCGAGCAGATGGCGACCGACTACTCCGACGAGCTGATGGAGGAGATGGGCAAGCTCCAGGAGGAGCTGGACCACGCCGACGCGTGGGACATCGACTCCAAGCTCGAACTGGCGATGGACGCGCTGCGCTGCCCGCCGCCGGACGCCGACGTCACCCAGCTCTCCGGTGGCGAGCGCCGCCGGGTGGCGCTGTGCAAGCTGCTGCTGGAGGCCCCCGACCTGCTGCTGCTGGACGAGCCGACCAACCACCTGGACGCGGAGAGCGTGCAGTGGCTGGAGCAGCACCTCGCCAAGTACGCCGGCACCGTCCTGGCGATCACCCACGACCGGTACTTCCTCGACAACGTGGCCGGCTGGATCCTGGAGCTGGACCGGGGCCGGGCCGTCGGGTACGAGGGCAACTACTCCACGTACCTGGAGAAGAAGGCCGCCCGGCTCTCCGTCGAGGGTCGCCGGGACGCCAAGATGAAGAAGCGCCTCTCCGAGGAGCTGGAGTGGGTCCGCTCCAACGCCAAGGCCCGGCAGACCAAGTCCAAGGCCCGGCTCGACCGGTACGACGAGATGGCCGCCGAGGCGGAGAAGACCCGCAAGCTGGACTTCGAGGAGATCCAGATCCCGCCGGGCCCGCGCCTGGGCAACACGGTCATCGAGGCGAACAACCTGACCAAGGGGTTCGGCGACCGGGTGCTCATCGACAACCTCTCGTTCTCGCTGCCGCGCAACGGCATTGTCGGCATCATCGGCCCGAACGGCGTCGGCAAGACCACCCTGTTCAAGACGATCGTCGGGCTGGAGGAGCCGACCGCCGGTGGGGTCCGGGTCGGCGAGACCGTCGCCCTGTCGTACGTCGACCAGAACCGGCAGGGCCTCGCCGGCGACAAGACCGTCTGGGAGGTCGTCTCCGACGGACTGGACCACCTCATGGTGGGCAAGGTCGAGATGCCGTCCCGGGCGTACATCGCCGCGTTCGGCTTCAAGGGGCCGGACCAGCAGAAGCCGACCAAGGTGCTCTCCGGCGGCGAGCGCAACCGGCTCAACCTGGCGCTGACCCTCAAGATCGGCGGCAACGTGATCCTGCTCGACGAGCCGACCAACGACCTGGACGTCGAGACCCTCTCCAGCCTGGAGAACGCGCTGCTGGAGTTCCCCGGCTGCGCCGTGGTCATCTCCCACGACCGGATGTTCCTGGACCGGGTCGCCACGCACATCCTGGCCTGGGAGGGCGACGAGGAGAACCCGGCGAAGTGGTTCTGGTTCGAGGGCAACTTCGAGTCGTACGAGAAGAACAAGATCGACCGGCTCGGCGCCGAGGCGGCCCGCCCGCACCGGATCACCTACCGCAAGCTCACCCGCGACTGAGCATGAGCGACCGGTTCGTCTACCACTGCACGCTGCGCTGGTCCGACCTGGACGCGTACGGCCACGTCAACAACGCCCGCTTCCTCACCCTCTACGAGGAGGCCCGGGTGGCGTTGATGTTCGCCGGCGGCCGGGCGTGGGGGGTCGGCTCGTTCGCCGAGGGCGTGGTCATCGCCCGGCACGAGATCGACTACGTCCGCCCGGTCGACTACGCGCTCGGTCGGGCCACCGCGGACGCGGCCCCGACCGTCCGGATCGAGCTCTGGGTGGAGGAGATCCGCCGGGCCGCCTTCACCATCGCGTACGAGCTGTACGACGGTGACGTGCTGGCCAGCCGGGCCCGGTCGGTGCTGGTCCCGTACGACCTGGCGGAGAAGCGGCTGCGTCGGCTCACCGACTCCGAGCGGACCTTCCTGGAGAACTACGCGCTGCCGCCGGCACGGGAGCCGGCGTGACCGGCACACCGGTGGCCGGCCGGCCGGCGTCCGCCGCGCCGGTCGGCCACGGCCTGGCCGGTGTCGCCGACGCGGGCGCGTTCCTGGCCAGATTGGTCCGGTTCGACCCGGCGGCGGTGGTCCGGCTCCGGCCGGTCGGCCGGTCCGGCCCGACGGCGCTCTGGGCCCGGCTGCCCTGGGGGGTGCTGGTCTGCCGGACGGTCGCCGGCCCGGGACCGGGCGACGCGACGGTCGCCGCCGCCGACCTCCTGGCCGAACTGGGCCGGGAGGGGACGGACCTGCCGGTGCGGCGGGACGCGCAGTGGCGCTGGCCGCTGCCGTCGGCCGCCGGCCGGGTGGTGGAGACCATCCCCGCCGGTGAGCTGCGCCGGTTGGCCGACGCGGCGGCCGGCACCCTGCGCGCCGCCGCGACGCACGGCGTGGCCGGACGGGCGGTCGGCCAGCGCGCGGTCCGGGACGCCCTGCTGGACCACGTCGCGGTGGTGGCCACCGGCGCGACGGGGGAGCGGGTCGAGGTGAGTCAGCGGCTGGTCCAGGGGGTGGTCCGGATGGGCTTCCTCGGGCCGGCCGGTGCCACCGTCGCGGAGGGGGTGCAGGTACGCCTGGCCAACCGTTGGACCGGCCTGGTGGCGCCGTACGGAGTGGTGTGGTCGCAGAAGGTGGCAGACCTTGCCATAAAGCCCCAGGGTGATCATCCGAACGGATGACCCCTATTCCTTCTTCTGTCCCGGGGCTGGCGTTGGGGGGATGCCTCAAGCCGGCTGTCCGGGTACCGTCCATCCTCGGATCCAACGCACGGTAGGCGTCCGGATCCGCTGGGGAGTGAGGTGCGCGAGTGATGCCGTGGTGGTCATGGCGCCCCGGCCACGCCAGTGCTGGCGAGCCGGACAGTCGGAGTGGGATCACAGTGGAGGGCAGTGTCCGGGTCGGACCACCGGCGCCACGCGAGCCGGGGGACGACTGTCTCGCCGCCGCGGCCGACCGGCCGGCACGCCAGGAAATGTCGGCCGCCGTCGCCCCGGTGACCCTCGGCCGGGTCTGCGACGCGCTCGACCTGTTGGACGTCCGCTACCTGGCGGACGGCGACGGCAACCTGCTGGCCATGTGGGAACGGCACGCGGTGCTGGTCACGCTGGAGGGGCCGGAGGACGAGATCCTGGTCATGCGGGCCCGTCCACACGCGACCGTGCCGCCGGACTGGGCCGACCGGGCCTACCGGGTGGTCAACGAATGGAACCACACGCGGCGGTTCTGCAAGGCGTACATCGGCGACCCCACCGAGCGTGGGCAGTTGCCGATCTACGCTGAGCTCCAGGTGCCGCTCGGGGCGGGCACGCACGACGCGCTCCTGGTCGAGCTGCTCGACTGTGGCGCGGCGGTCGCGACGAACTTCGTCGACTGGCTGCACGACGAGGGTGCCCTGCTCTGAGGTGACGTCGTCGGCGACGCCGGTCGGGATCCCCGACCGGCCGCTGACGTCGCTCTGCCGAATCTCCGCCCGGGTGGGTCTCGTGCCCCGAGCGGCCCCCGAGCCCGAGCGGTTACTGGGGCCGGATCAGCGGGCGGCCGGGTCGTCCATCACGTTGACCATGAAGTACGCCGCCCGCTCCAGGTAGTCCCAGAGCACCGTGGCGACGTCCGGTGGCAGGTCCAGGGAGTCGACCGCCCGGCGCATGTGCCGCAGCCAGGCGTCCCGCTCGGCGGGCCCGATCCGGAACGGGGCGTGCCGCATCCGCAGGCGCGGGTGCCCGCGCTGGGCGGAGTAGGTGTTCGGCCCGCCCCAGTACTGCATCAGGAAGAGCGTCATCCGGTCCGCGGCCGGAGCGAGGTCCTCCTCCGGATACATCGGGCGCAGCAGCGGATCGTCGGCGATCCCGGCGTAGAACTCGTCGACCAGCCGGCGGAAGGTCGGCTCACCCCCGACCGCCTCGAAGAGGGTCATCTGGTCCCGGTCGGCGTCACCTGCGGCACTCACCGCTCCATCCTGCCAGGTGCCGCCGGACCCGGCGGGTACGGCCGCCCGTGCTGCGGTGCGGGCTCCGTCACAGGGGGCGGCACGCCGTTCCCGTCACCGGCCGGTAAGGCGACGAGTCACAGCGTGGCGGTGCCGCCGGCGGCTGCCCGCCGTCCCGTCACCGGGCTCTCGTCACGGGACCCCTCAGCGGCCGGGACGACACCGCGACCCGTCGCCGCGACGGCGGTGTCGGCAGGCGTCGACGGCGACGACTCGCCGTGGGGCCGCGCGCCGGGCACCTTCGCCGCGGCGATGGCGGCGTCGAAGGCGGCGGCGCTCGGCCAGCGGGCCACCACCACGAGCATCAGGAGCACGCCGGCCGCGCTCCACAGGCCGACCACCCCGGGAATGGAGAACCGCTCGGCGAGCAGCCCGGTGACGATCACCGCGAAGCCCTGGATCACCTGCATGCCGGTCGCCATCACGCCGAACGCCCGGGCGCGGTAGCCGTCGGGCAGGGCCCGGACGAAGAGCCCGTTGGCGACCGGCAGCAGCCCGGCCACCGAGAAGCCGCAGACCGCGACGAGCACCGCCACCACGCCCGGCGGGGGGTCGAGCAGAGCCGGCACCAGCACCAGGGGGGCCAGCACGGCGAACGGGCGGATCAGGGCCACCCGGCGGGCGGGCCGCACGGCTCGCCCGATGATCAGGCCGCCGAGGATGAACCCGACCGGAGCGGCGGCCATGATCACGGCCTGGGTGGCGGCGGCGTCCACGCCCCCGCCCGAGCGCTCGCCGGCCCAGGCTCCGGCCAGTCCCTCGGGGACGATGGAGAAGAGCATCGAGCTGAACACCAGCACGGCGATCGACCGCAGCACCGGAGTGCCGAAGACCATCCGGAAGCCCGCACCGGTCTCCCGCAGCAGGGAACTGCGCGGCTCGCCGGTGGACACCCGGGGGTGGTCGCTGATCCCGAACCGGACGATCAACGCGGACGCGCCGAAACTGGCCGCGTTGACCAGCAGCGCGGCGGTGGGGCTGGCCGTGGCGATGGCGGCGCCCACCAGGTAGCCGGTCACCTGGGCGGCCTGGCCGACGCTGCTGTTCAGGGAGAGGCCGACCACCAGCCGGTCGCCGCTGAGGATCACCGGCATGAGCGCGGAGCGCGCGGCCTGGCTCGGCGGGTTGGCCAGCGTGGTGGCGAAGAGGAGACCGAGGATCGCCCACACCGGCAGGTTCGGCACGGCGACCAGCGCGACCAGCACCATCCGGAACAGGTCGGAGTTGACCATCACGGACCGGTAGCGGCACCGGTCGGCCACGGTGGACAGCAGCGGGCCACCGATCAGCCACGGCAGGTAGCTCACCGCGAACGCCGCCGCCGACAGGGCCACCGAGTCGGTCTCCCGGTAGACCAGGACGGTCACCGCGGCCTTCGCGATGTAGTCGCCGATCCAGGAGAGGGTGGTGGCCGTCAGGACCGCTCGGTACTCGCGCTGGGCGAACACTTCACCGAAGGTGGCCGGACCTTCGTGGAGGGGTCGCTCGTCGGACACCGTGGCCTCCATCGTCCCCGACGGTGCCACTCGTGGTGGTCGGGCCGGGAATCGTCGTCAGATCTACGGAGCAGCGAGGACGTGATCACGCTCCGGAGGAGCTCGTTCCCGGATTCTGCCCGATCGTCTGAAGGCTGGCTAGGGTGAACGGATTGATCGTCGCATCTCCGACTGAACGAACGGACGATACCCGAGGGGCCGGGCGGATCGCGACCCCTCCGCGGTCGGCCCCCTCGACGTTGGCCGGTCGACCGGAACGAGCCGCAGGTCAGACGGTGGTGGTCGGCCCGGCCCGCAGGTCAGACGGTGGCGGTCGGCCCGGCCGTGGGGATGCCGGGATAGAAGCGGGCCGCAGCGATCTTGGCAGTGATGCCCGAGTTCTCCAACGACTCGGCCAGCCGCCGGCGCAACTCCCGACCAACCGCGAACTGCCCGTCCGCGCTCGTCTTGACCACCGTACGGATCACCGCGCCGTCGATGGTCACCTGCTCCACGCCGAGCACCTCCGGCGGCTCCACGATCTGCGGGGCCAGGTCCGGGTCGAGCGCCACCGACGCCGCAGCGGTCCGCAGCACCGCCGTCGCCTCCTCGGTGCTGGCGAAACCGATCGGCAGGTCGACCACGACCAGGGCCCACCCCTGGCTCTTGTTGCCGACCCGGATGATCTCGCCGTTGCGGATGTACCAGAGCACCCCACGGGCGTCCCGGACCGTGGTGACCCGCAGACCCACCGACTCGACCACGCCGGTCGCCTCGCCCACGTCCACCGTGTCACCCACGCCGTACTGGTCCTCCAGCAGCATGAACAGCCCGGCGATCAGGTCCTTGACCAGGCTCTGCGCGCCGAAGCCCAGGGCCACGCCGACGATGCCGGCGCTGGCCAGCAGGGGTGCCAGGTCGAAGCTGAACTCCCGGAGGATCATCAGCAGGGCGATGCCGAAGACGAACGCGGTGACCAGGCTGCTCAACACCGACCCGATCGCCTCGGCCCGCTGCCGGCGCCGCTCGGGCACGAACTCCCCGGGATCGGTGGCGGCGGTGGGGATCCGCTCCCGCAACGGCTTCAGCAGGGTCGGCACCGACGCGTCCGTGGTGCTCCGCACCAGCCGCCTGATCGCCCGTTGCAGCAGGAACCGGGCGGCGGCGGCGAGCAGGATGATCAGCACGATCCGCAACGGCTTGAGCAGGATCCAGTAGCTGCCCTCGGCGAACCAGGTGGAGCCGGTCAGCTCGTAGACGTTCTTGCAGAGCGCGTCGGAGAGGCAGTCGGGGCTCAGCTCCGGCGGCGGGGTCTCCGCGGGAGGTGGCGTCGGGGCAGCAGCAGTCACGTCTGTCTTCGTACCGCACGCTGCGCCGGGAGCGCAGGCCACCCCGTCGCCCGACCGGCCCGTCCGTGGTCACCCTCGTCCCCGGCCGACCCACCCGGCTTCGCCGGGCGACACCGTTGATCAACCACGGCGAAACCGGCCATCGTTGCACAGTCGAAAAAAGCTTCACGAGGGACCCCGGATTAGTACGTGCAATCCGGGGTCCGATCAGGGACGATTGGCGCACGGAACGTCGGTGATCCTTCCGGCGTCGACCGCGGCTGGGCTCGTGTTGCCCGCGGTCGGCCGCGAGGACGCGACGCGGCTAGACCCGGAGGGTGAGCACGATGCCTGACATACGACCCGCAATAGGCTCCGGCGCGTTGGTCCTCAACGCCACCTACGAGCCGTTGTGTGTCGTGTCGGTCCGGCGGGCCGCGATCCTGGTGCTCACGGCCAAGGCCGTCTGCGTGGCCGACGGTGACGGGGTCCTGCACAGCGCCTTCGACGCGCTGCCGGTTCCCTCGGTGGTCCGCCTCACCCGGTTCGTCCGGGTGCCGTACCGCACCCACGTCGGGCTCTCCCGACGGGCGATCTTCGCCCGGGACGGGTGGCGGTGCGCGTACTGCCGGGGCCCCGCCGAGACCATCGACCACGTCTTCCCGCGCAGCCGGGGCGGCCGGCACGCCTGGGAGAACGTGGTCGCCGCCTGTGCGCGCTGCAACCACACCAAGGGCGACAAGACCCCGGCGGAGCTGGGTTGGCGACTGCACGCCCTGCCGGTGGCCCCCAAAGGCACGGCGTGGCGGGTGCTCGGCCACCGTGCGCCCGACCCCCGCTGGGCGGACTGGCTCGACCTGCGGGAGGGCGAGTCGGTGGCCGCGCCGGTCGCCGAGGCGGCCTGACGGGGTCCTGTGCGGCCCTGGGTGCGGGCCGAGTCCGGTGCCGTCGGCCGGGCGGGCACCCCGTGTCCGGGTGGCCGTGGGTGGCGGGGTTCCGTGGGTGGCGGGGTTCCGGGCAGCCCGACCCGCTCCGGGCGGTCAGGCTTGATCCCTGCGCGGGCCGGGCTGCCCGGAACCCTGATCCGGTCCGGGTGGTCGGTCTCCTGATCCGGTCCGGGTGGTCGGTTCCCTGACCCGGTCCGGGTGGTCGGTTCCGTGGTTCGGTCAGGGCCGGCGTGCGTTGACCAGCGAGGCGAAGACGACGACGTTGTCGGCGTAGCCGGTCGCGCCGCCCACCCAGCGGCCACCACAGGTGATCAGCCGCAGGTTGGGGCGGCTGAAGTCGCCGAAGACCTCGTCCACCGGTAGTCGTTCCTTGTCGAACCGCTCCACCGCGTTCACCTCGAAGACCGCCACCGACCGGTCGGACCGGTCGACCTCGATCCGATCGCCGGACCGCAGCCGCTTCAGGTCGTGGAAGACCGCCGGCCCGGTCGAGGTGTCCACGTGGCCGACGATGACCGCCGGACCGTACTGACCCGGGGTCGGGCCCTGGTCGTACCAGGCGGCCTCCTGGGCGCGCTTCTCGTCCGGTACGCCGATCGTCCCGTCGGCGGCGAGCCCGACGTGGTGGACGGGCGCGCGCAGGTCCAGCGCCTGGATCTCGATCTCCACCGGTGGGCTCTCGGGCAGCACCGGGAACTTCCGGGGCGGCGGGCGCAGTCCGGCACCGAGCCGGTCCGGCAGCAGGCTGGTCCCGGTGACCTGCTCGACCCCGAGCATTCCCATGACCAGCACCATCAGCGTGGCGACCACCAGCACCGGAGCCCCCGGACCCGAGCGCGCCGACCGCCGGCCCGCCCAGCGTCGGGTGGGCGTCGTCCGCCGCGGGTCGACCGCCTGCCGCCGGGCGGCCGGATCGACGACCAGCAACCCCGCCCGGCTCGCCTCCGCCGCTACCCGCCGGAACCGGTGCAGCCCGCGTCCCAGGCCGCGACCGAGCCCGAGGCCGGCGTGGCCGAGGGCGACACCCCCGTGCCACACCAGGACACCGTCGTGTCGCAGTCCCCGCCCGACGAGGACGAGCGACCACCACAGGGCACGGACCAGCCCGACCGCGCCGTGCCCCAGCAGGACGAACAGCCGCCCCGGGGCGGCCCGTCGCGGTGGGCCGGGTTCGTGGTGCCGGGTGGCACGAGCGGGAGCCCACCGGAGGGTCGTCCGACGGTCCCGACGCGGGTGGCGCTGGCGTGAGCCGGCCATGGCGTACCCCGGTCAGGGGCTCCCGGGCCGGCGGCGGCTGCCGAACAGACCCAGCCCGGCCGCGACGGCGGCGGTCACCAGGCCGCCCACGAGCAGCAGCGAGCCCGCCCCCCGGCCGCCGGAGGTCCCCCCGCCGCCGGTCGCCGGTCCCTTGCTCGGCTGGGTCATGTTCAGCACCGTCAGCACGGCGCTCGCCCGGCTGCCGTTCGGGCAGCGCAGCTCCACCGGGTAGTCACCCGGGTCGGTGCCGGGCGGAACGGTCACCGCCCCGGTGAGGAAGCCGCTGTCGTCGCGGTTGCCGTTGGGGTCGGGTTCGTTGGCGTTCGGGTCGTTGCCGCCCCGCCGGTCGCCGTGCGGGCGGAGCACCACCCGGCCGAAGGCGTCGGACGTCGCCTCCGCCTGCCGGTCGTTGTTCCGGTCGCAACTGGCCCGGATGTCCACCCGGCTGCCGGCCTGGACGGTGCTCGGCCGGACCTCGATGAAGACGTTCTCCCCCGCGTGGGCGGGGGCCCGCGTGGCCAGGACGAAGACCCCGACCAGTGCGATCATGACCAACGCCGTCGACACGGCGCGGCCGGGTCCGTGACCCCGCATGATCCTCCCCTTCCCGGCACCGGTGGTGCACTGGGTGACCCGCCCTGCATTCCCGCTGCCGGAGAGGCAAACCCGGCCCCGCCCGCCCCCGGACGGCCCCGCGCCGGCCGATTCGGGGCGGTGGCCGGGCGGCTCAGCGGATGAGCGGCGGCGGTGGGGTGAAGCGGACCGGCTCGGCGGTGGCCGGATGGGGGCGGATCAGCGGCGACGGCCGGGTGGCTCCGGGCGGTCGGTCGGCTCCGACGTGAGCGGGGTGACCGGCTGCCAGCCCAGCGGCGTGGAGAGGACCATGGTGCTGGACGGCTGGCCGTACGGCGCGAGGCGGTCGATCACCGCCTCGAACTCGTCGATCGAGCCGGCCGCGACCTTGAGCATGCTGCACGCGTCCCCAGTGATCCGGTGGATCTCCAGGATCTCCGGCCAGTCGGTGACGGTCGGGTCGTGCAGGATGCACCGGGGGCCGTAGCAGGACATCCTGATCAGGGCGAGGACACTCCGGCCCGCCCGGGCCAGATCCACGTGGGCGTGGTAGCCGGTGATCACCCCGGACTCCTCCAGCCGGCGTACCCGCTCGGCCACCGCCGGTGGGGAGAGGTGGACCCGGCGGGAGAGCTCGCTGAACGACAGGCGCGCGTCGGCTTGCAACTCCCGCAGCAGTGCCCAGTCCATGTCGTCCACGCTGAACCTTCCTTTCCTGAAGTGCTTCGACCCTTCCACCTTTGCTCCGACAGGTGGCTAAGGGCAAGGACCGTCGTTCCGGCATTCCATCTGACGTTCCGCCCGCGAGATCATGAGTAGACCGGCTCACGGAGGGAGACACAGGTGGAGAAGACGGACCTGCGGGCGCCCACCCTGACCGCGACGGTTCGCCCGCTGACCCCGCGGCAGCGCGCGGCCCAGGCGGTCCGCAACGGTGGCAGCCCGACGCTGGAGTTCACCGACCGCGTGCCGTACGACGCGTACGTGCACGCCAGCACGCTGCACACACTGCAACAGCCGCTCAGTGACGACCCGGGCGAGATGTCCTTCCTGATGGTCAGCCAGATCATGGAGCTGTACTTCGGGCTGACCTGCCACGAGCTTCGGGAGACCCAGCGGCTGCTCCGCGCCGACCGGATCGCCGACGCGTTGGCTCCGCTGCGTCGCACCGCCCTGCACCTGGAGGGGCTCAACGCCGCCTGGAAGAGCCTGCGCTGGATGACGCCGGCCGACTTCAACCGGTTCCGCGACTTGCTCGGTGAGGGCTCCGGATTCCAGTCGGCGAAATACCGGGAACTGGAGTTCCTGCTCGGGCTCCGCAACGCGAAGCTGATCCGCCCGTTCCGGCGGCAGACCGAGGTGTACGCGCAACTGCGCGCCGGACTCGAGGCGCCGAGCGTGTGGGACGACGTGATCGCCCTGCTCGCCCGGCACGGGTTCGACCTGCCGGCCGACCTGCTCGACCGCGACGTGACCGTCGAGCACGAGTCGCACCCGTTGGTCGAGTCGGCCTGGGTGCACGTCTACGCCGACGCCGGACCCGACAACCACCTCCGGCTGCTCGGCGAGGCGCTCACCACGGTCGCCGAGGAGTTCGGCGACTGGCGGTACCAGCACCTCAAGGCGGTGCAGCGCGCCATGGGCGCCAAGGTGGGCAGCGGCGGCTCGGCCGGCCTGTCCTGGCTGCGCCGCAGCATGGAGCGGGTGGTCTTCCCGGAACTCTGGTCGGCCCGCACCGCCATGTGACCACCTTCCGCCGGGGTGATGTGCCCCGACCACCTCAGCTACCTCAACCGGGCACTCGGGTGGGGCAGGATGGCGTCATGGCCGAGCCACACGACCTGAACGCGTTGGAGCAGGCCGCCGCCGTGGCCCGGGGCGACCTTTCCAGCGTCGAGCTGGTCGAGCACCATCTCGCCCGGGTCGAGGCGCTGGGCGACACCGTCGGGGCGTTCGTCACCGTCACCCCGGAGGAGGCCCGCCGGGCGGCCCGGGCCGCCGACGCGGTGCCGCCCGCCGAGCGGGGGCCGCTGCACGGCGTACCGACGGCGGTGAAGGACCTGACCCTCACCGCCGGGGTACGGACCACGTTCGGCTCGGCCGCCTTCGCCGACTTCGTGCCGATGGTCGACGCCGACGTGGTGCGGCACCTGCGGGACGCGGGGCTGGTCAGCCTCGGCAAGACCACGACCTCGGAACTGGGCTGCTCGCTCTACTCCGAGGGGCTGGTCGCGCCGCCGGCCCGGAACCCGTGGCATCTGGCGTACACGGCGGGTGGCTCCTCCGGTGGCGCGGCGGCAGCGGTCGCCGCCGGGCTGGTGCCCGTCGCGCAGGGTTCCGACGGGGGCGGCTCGGTGCGCATCCCGGCCGCCCTGTGCGGCCTGGTCGGCCACAAGCCGAGCCGCGGGCTGGTCTCCGGCGGTCCGCTCGGCTCCGGCGCGTTCGGCCTGCCCACCAACGGTCCGATCGGCCGGACCGTCGCCGACGTGGCCGCGCTGCTGGACGTCATGGCCGTTCCGGTGCCGGGGGAGCCCTACCTGCCACCTCCGCCGCCGGCCGGTGGTCACCTGGCCGCGGCCCGTCGGGCTGCGCCCGGCCGGCTGCGGGTGGGGCGGTTCACCCACCCGATGCTCGTCGACGGACCGGTCCACCCGGACTGCGTGGCCGCCGTCGACCGGGCCGCCGCGCTGCTCGCCGGGGCCGGGCACGAGGTGGTCGAGGTGGAGCCGCCGCTCGGGCCGGAGTGCTGGCCGCTCTTCGAGACCCTCTGGTACGTGCTGTCGCTCGCCCCGGTCACCCCGGAACGGGAGGGCGACCTGCTGCCGTTGACCCGGCTGATGCGTGAGCGGGGCAGCCGGATCTCCGCCGCCGCCCTGACCGGCACCCTCGCCGAACTCCAGGCGCTGGTCCGCCTCGGTGCCCGGCGGACCGCCGGCGTCGACCTGTTGCTCTGCCCGACCGTGGCCACGCCGCAGGCGCCGGTCGGCTGGTTCCATTCCGGTGTCGACCCGGCGGAGGACTTCGACCGGCAGCGACGGTTCTCGCCGTACTGCGCGGTTTTCAACCTGACCGGCCAGCCGTCCGTCTCGCTTCCGGTCGGCCGTACCGGCGAGGGTCTCCCGGTGGGCGTCCTACTCACCGGTCGGTACGGCGACGACGCGCGGCTGTTGGCCGCTGCCGCCGAGGTCGAACGGGCCGACGGCGGGTGGGATCATCGCCACCCCGCGATATGGCGGGCCGTCGGCTCCGCTAACGTGAACAGCAGCGGGGTCGGAGGGGCGACACCATGACGCCCGATCCGGCCCGGTGGATCTGGTCTCTCTTACCGCCTGGGGGCGTTGGGATTGTCTGTTACCGAGACGTTGCTGGTCTTCGTCGGCATCCCGGCGGCGGCGACGCTGGTGATCGCCGGGTTGGCCCTCGCCAGTGGTGGTCGCGGCGGCCGTGGTGGTGCCAAGCGCTACCGGCCGGGCCGGCCCTTCGACTTCACGCCGGTCTGGTTCCTCGGCCGGCCCGAGCAGCTGGCCGACTCGGCCGGCACGGCGTTGGCCGCGGGCGCACAGGCCCCCGCGTTGAGCAGCCGCAAGCAGGAGCAGGCCGGCATCGAGGCGCCGGTCGGGGTAACCGGAGGCGCAAGTGACCGTTGGTGAGAAGCAGGCCGAGGCGGGCAACCCGCCCGAGGTGCTGGACGGCCCCTTCACCACCCGGCAGCTGCTCCGCATCGACGAGGCGCTGCGCCTTGCCGACCAGGGCACCGGGCTGGTCTTCTCGGTCTTCGTCGGCGGGCTCGACGAGCCGACCCGCGAGCACGCCGAGCGGCTGCACCGGCAGCTCGCCGAGCCGGAGCGTTCGGTCCTGATCGCCGTGTCGCCCAACCAGCGTCGGCTGGAGGTCGTGACCGGCAAGCAGGCCCGCAAGCGCATCCCCGACACGTACGCCAAGCTCGCCGCGCTCTCCATGGTCGCGGCCTTCGGCGGCGGCGACCTGGCCGGTGGGATCATCAACGGCCTCGACCAGCTCGCCACGCACGCCGGCAAGGGCTGATCCACCTTCGACACGACGACACCCGGTCCGCCGCTCGGCGGGCCGGGTGTCGGTGTCTGCGGGTTCGCTGACTCAGCGGGGCCAGGCGGCCGGGTCGAGGGTCCCCTGGGTCGGCTGTGCCATCACGTCCACCTCCGTCGGTAACCGTGACGGGCCGGGGCGGGCACGGGTTACCCCCGCGCCCGCCCCGGTCGGTGCCCGTCAGGCGCTCTGGGTGTCCTTCTCGCGGGCCTTCAGCGCCCGGACCACACCGTCGCGCCCCTCGGCGACCAGCCGGCGCAGCGGGGCCGGGTGTCCCTCGCCGGCCAGCCACGCGTCGGTCGCGGCCACGGTGTCCTCCGAGACCATGTACGCCGGGTACGCCAGCTGGGTGAACTCCTGCGCCGGCTCGCTGTCCCGGTTGGCCCAGACCTGTGCCACGGTGGCGAAGTACCGCTCCCGGTAGGGCGCAACCAGCTCCACCTGCGTCGGGTGCGCGAAGCCCTGCAACAGCGCCCGGTTACGCCAGTTCGGCAGCGCCTCCGCGCCGGTGAGCTGGGCCCAGACCGCGGCCTTGTTCTCCGGCGTCGGCACCAGCGCGTGCGCGTACGCGGCCTCCCGCTCGCCGCTGGCGGTCTTGTCGCGGGCCAGCTCGGCCTCGATCTCGGGGGCGCCGGCGCGACCGTTGGCGACCAGCGACTGGAGCAGCGACCAGCGCAGCTCGGTGTCGATGGTGAGCCCGGTCGGCACGTTCGACCCGTCCAGCCAGCCCCGCAGGGTGGCCAGGTCCTCCGCCGAGCGGGCCGCCGAGACGTACGTCCGTGCCCAGGCGAGCTGGAAGCCGCTACCCGGCTCGGCGGCCTGCATCGCCGTCTTCGCGGTGCGGGCCAGCTCCGCCCAGCCGGTCGGGGCCCACGCCGGGTCGGCGTAGAAGACCAGCGTGCTGACCGCCTGGCGGAGCGTCGCGGTGACCAGGTTGATGTCGGACTCGGCGGGCAGCCCGGCGAGCGCCAGCGCCACGTAGTCGCGGGCGGCGAGTTCCGCGTCCCGGACCATGTCCCACGCGGCGGTCCAGCACAGCGCCCGGGCCAGCGACGACTCGAACCCGGCGATGTGCTGCACCACGGTGGACATCGAGCGCTCGTCGAGGCGGAGCTTGGCGTAGGTGAGGTCGTCGTCGTTGAGCAGCAGCACGTCGGCGGCCGGCTTGCCGTGCAGCGCGCCGAGTTCGGTCCGCTCCCCGGTCACGTCGACCTCGATCCGGTCCCGGCGCACCAGCCGGCCGTCGGTCAGGTCGTAGAGGCCGACCCCGATGCGGTGGGTACGTAGCGTCGGGTGCCCGGCCGGGGCGTCCTGGTGCACGACCACCCGCTCGTAGCCGCCGTCGGCGCTGATGACGACCTCGGGACGCAGCGTGTTGACCTGAGCGGTCTCCAACCACTGCGCGGCGAACTTGCGCAGTTCCCGGCCGGAGGCCGACTCCAGTTCGGAGAGCAGGTCGTCGAAGGTGGCGTTGCCCCAGGCGTGCTTGCCGAAGTAGCTGCGCAGACCGGCCAGGAACGGCTCCATCCCGACGTACGCGACGAGCTGCTTGAGCACGCTCGCGCCCTTGGCGTACGTGATGCCGTCGAAGTTGACCTCGACCGCCTCCAGGTCCGGCATCTCACAGTAGACCGGGTGGGTGGAGGAGAGCTGGTCCTGCCGGTAGCCCCAGTTCTTGCGGACGGAGAGGAAGGTCGTCCAGGCGTCGGTGAACCGGGTGGCGTGGGTGTTGCACCAATGGCTGGCCCACTCGGCGAACGACTCGTTCAGCCACAGGTCGTTCCACCAGCGCATGGTGACCAGGTCACCGAACCACATGTGCGCCATCTCGTGCAGGATCGTGTTGGCGCGCTGCTCATACTCGAAGTCGGTGACCTGCGAGCGGAAGATGTAGTGCGACTCGGCGTGCGTGACGCAACCGAAGTTCTCCATCGCCCCGGCGTTGAAGTCGGGCACCCAGAGCTGGTCGTACTTCGGCAGCGGGTACCGCACGCCGAACTGCTCGTGGAAGAAGTCGAAGCCCTGCCGGGTGACGAGGAACAGGTCGTCGGCGTCGAGGTGCTGGGCCATCGACGCCCGGACGAAGAGGCCCAGGTCGATGCCGTCGTGGCTGTCCCGCACCTCGTGGTACGGGCCGGCGCAGAGCGCGGTGATGTAGGTGCTCATCCGCGCCGACTCGACGAAGTGGACGGTCTTGCACCCCTCGGCGGCCGGCTCCTCCCGCTCGACGGGCATGTTGGAGACCACCCGCCAGTGCTCGGGGACGGTGGCGTGCCAGGTGTAGACGCTCTTCAGGTCGGGCTGGTCGAAGCAGGCGAAGACGCGCTGCGCGTCGGCGGTCTCGAACTGGCTGTAGAGGTAGGTCTCGCCGTCCACCGGGTCGACCGTGCGGTGCAGGCCCTGCCCGCTCGTCGAGTACGCGAAGTCGGCGTCGACCACCAGGGTGTTCTCGGCGGCCAGCCCCGGCAGCGTGAGCCCCTTCTCGGCCGACCAGCCGCCGGTGTCCAGTGGCGTGCCGTTGAGCGTCGCGGACCGCAGCGCCTCGGCCGCCACCTCGATGAAGGTGCTCGCCCCCGGCTCGCTGCACCGGAACCGGACCTCGGTCACCGAGTTGAACGTGTGCCCGTCGGCTGGCTGGACCGCCGACGACAGGTCGAGCTTGATGTCGTACCCGGTCACGTCGAGCAGACGGGCCCGCTCGGTCGCCTCGACCTGCGTCAGGTTGCGCACTCCCGGCACTGTATGTCTCCATCCCACTGTCAACGGCGTCCTTGCCAGCTTGCCGGCCCGGTGGCCGGACCGACAGCGGATTCGAGTCTTCCATGCAGACGCCCTGCCGGGGTGGCGAGGTTGTCCCGCCCGGTGGCCGAGGTCACCGTGGGATGCGATGCCGGGCGGCGGTGCGGGAGACGAAGATCGGGGTAGGTGTCGCGCCGCCGGCGCGGCCGGGTTCGCGAAGGGAATCACCGTGACCGAACGCGTCACCGTCGACATGTGGTTCGACCCGACCTGCCCGTGGGCGTGGGTCACCTCCCGCTGGCTGCTGGAGGTCGAGCGGGTCCGTCCCGTGGACGTCCGCTTCCACGTGATGAGCCTGTCGGTCCTCAACGAGGGTCGGGAACTGCCCGAGCGCTACCAGGAGCTGATGCGGTCGGCCTGGGGGCCGGTCCGGGTCTGCGTCGCCGCCGAGCAGCGGTACGGCAACGACGTGCTCCGGAAGCTCTACACCGCGCTCGGTACCCGGATCCACCTCGGCGGCCAGCGGGGCCCGGAGACCATCGCCGCGGCCCTGGCCGACGCGGGACTGGACCCGGCGCTGGCCGAGGCGGCCACCAGCACCGACCACGACGACGCGCTGCGGGCCAGCCACCACGCCGGCATGGACCCGGTCGGCTACGACGTCGGCACCCCGGTGATCCACGCTCCCGGCCCGGACGGCAAGCCGGTCGCGTTCTTCGGGCCGGTCGTCACCCCGGCCCCGAAGGGCGAGGCGGCCGGACGACTCTGGGACGGCGTCCTCCTGGTCGCCGGCACCCCCGGGTTCTTCGAGCTGAAGCGTTCCCGGGACGTCGAGCCCAGCTTCGAGTGACCGGGGCGGGCCCGGCCGTCGCCTGTCGAGGCAACGGCCGGGCCCTCGCCGGCCGCACCCGGTGTCCGGCTCGCCGGCCACGTCCCGTCACCGGGCATCGGGGTGGTCGTTGCATCCGGTGTCGCTCCCGCCGGTCCGTACCGGACCGTGCCCGACCCGGAGGCATTCCGATGGCGAACCACCGCCGCGTGTCCACCCGTGAGGCCGCCCGCCGGCCCGTCGCCGAGCCGGCCGCTGAGTCGTACTGGTCGGTGGACGCCGGTGCCTGGTCGTCGGTGCGGCCGGGCCTGCCCGCGCACCTGGTGGACCTGCTGGCCCCACCGATCGTGGTCGGGGTGGCGCGGGCTCCCGGCCGGCCGGGCCCCTCCGGCGGAGGAGTCCCGCGCTCGGGGCCGCGGTGACAGGGGGCCCTCTTTTCACCTGGTGGACCCGGTAGCGTCAACGCACATGACGGTCGTGCATCCGATCGCCCGGGCCTGGATCACCACTGGCGGCACCGGCGCGCAGAACTACGACGAGTTCGCCGACGACGCGGAAATCACCGCGATCATTGAGGCGAACCCGCACAGTGCCCTGGGCATCGAGATGCCCCACCGGGCGCCGGAAAGCCTGGGCAAGTCGTTCCTCGACGCCCTGCCCGACGCGGCGGCCCGGCTCGCCGAGGCCAAGGCCGACGGCAGCTACACCCCTGCGGAGCAGGTGGTCGTGCTCTACCGGATCAGTGCGGCGGGGGAGGAGCCCGCGTACGGGATCTTCGCGATGGTCGACACCGACCAGATCTCCACGAGCCGGGACGAACCCGGCCTGGTGATCCGGAACGAGGACGTCTTCATCGCCAAGGTGCGGGAACGGGTCGCGCTGGCCGAGACGCTCGGGCACCTGCTGTCCCCGGTGCTGCTGTTGCAGACCGGCACCGGCGAGGAACTGCACGCCCGGCTCGCCGCCGCCACCGAGGCGGCCGGCCCGCCCGCCGCCACCGACACCGACCAGGCCGGTCGGACGCACGCGATCTGGCTGGTCGGGGCGGGCCCGGAGCAGGACGCGCTGACCGCCCTCGCGGGCGGCGGCGAACTGGTGGTCGCGGACGGCAACCACCGCAGCCTGGCCGCCCAGACCGGTGAGCTGCCGCGTTTCCTGGCGGTGGTCACCACGCCCCGCTCGGTGGCGATCCAGCCCTACAACCGGCTGGTCAGCGAGCTGACCACCAGCCCGGAGGAACTGCTCGACCGACTCCGCGCGGCCGGCGCGGAGATCAGCCCGATCGACGGCCCGGTGGAGGTCCCGGCGGCCGGCGGCACCGTGCACCTCCGCCTCCCCGGCCGGGGGTACGCGGTCACCCTGCCCCACGACGAGCAGGGACGGCTGGAGAACCTCGACCACGCGCTGGTCGAGCGGCTGCTGCTGCGCGACGCCCTCGGGCTCGACCCGGGCGACAAGCGGATCACCTACGTCGGCGGCGACTACCCGGCGAGCTGGCTGGCCGGCGAGGTGGACGCGGGTCGCGCCGAACTCGCCGTCCTGATCGCGCCGGTGACCGTGGACGACTTCGTGGCGGTCAACCTGGCCCGCGAGAAGATGCCCCGCAAGAGCACCTGGTTCACCCCGAAGGCCCGGGGTGGCCTGGTGGTGGCAGAGCTGTCCCGCTGACCCGTACCCCCTGGTGATGTGACGAACCGGCTCCGCGGTGCCGCCCTCGGCGACACCGCGGAGGACGGCCTGACAGACTGCGCGGTATGCGCGTCTACCTGGGTTCCGACCACGCCGGTTTCGAGTTGAAGGTGCACCTCGCCAACCACCTGGCCACGCAGGGGTACGAGCTGGTCGACGTCGGCCCGCACGCCTTCGACCCCGACGACGACTACCCCGCGTTCTGCCTGCACACCGGAGACCGGGTGGTGCGCGACCCGGGCAGCCTCGGGGTGGTCATCGGCGGCTCGGGCAACGGCGAGCAGATCGCCGCGAACAAGATCGCCGGGGTACGGGCGGCGCTCGCCTGGAACACCGACACCGCCCAGCTGGCACGGCAGCACAACGACGCCAACGTGGTCGCGGTCGGCGCCCGGCAGCACACGCTGGACGAGGCCACCGCGATCGTGGAGGCGTTCCTCGGTACGCCGTTCTCCGGCAACGAGCGGCATGCCCGCCGGATCGCCCAGGTCGCCGCGTACGAGACGTCCGGCAAGCTGCCCGACCTGCCCTGAGGCGTGGCGGACCTGCCCTGCGGTGGGTGGACCGGTCCGGATGGGCGGACCGGCCCGCAGCCGGGGGGTCAGCGACCGGAGCGGGGCAGTTCGTCGCGGGGCACCCAGTTGCGTCGCACCAGCACCAGGCGGGCCTCGGCCTCGGCCAGGTCCTGCTCGGTGGGGCGGCTGGCGTCCCGCGCCCGCAGTGCCGCCGTGATGCCGACCTGCGAGGTGCCCGAGCCGACCAGACCACGCAGGCCCCGGTCGCCGTCGCGCTCCTCCGGACCACCACGTCGGCTCGGGGCGGGTGTCCCGTCGTGCGTCCCGGCGGTCGTCGCCGAACCGCCCGCCTGCTCCCGGTCGTGCCCGGTCGGGTGACGCAGGCGCCGTCGCCGACGCTCGGTGTCCGCCATCAGCCGACGGTACCGCACCGGGGGATGCGCGCGCGGGGCCTGCGGTACGCGCTGGCTACCCTCGGAAGGGACAGACCGATCCGCAGGGCCGGCGTCAGGGAGGAAATGAGATGTCAGACCAGACACAGCCGTGGGCGGAGCGGACCGTGGAGGTGCCGAAGGACTCCGGCCCGGTGGTTCCTCCCCAACGGGACGGGTTCCAACGGGGAGTGGCGTCGGTCGGCCGGCCGAAGGCCCCGCGTACCGAGGCGTTCCCGGCGGTCGAGCCGGAGGAGCCGACAGGCTGGTTCTCGCCCGGCCCCAGCCGTCCGCTGAGCTGGTATCTGGCGCAGTGGCGCAACGGGGCCGAGTGGAGCGCCGCCGGAGGGCTGTTCGCCTTCGTCTGCTGGGGCATCTGGGCGATCTCCTCCCGAGGCGACCTGACCTCCCCGGTGGTGACCTTCCTGCTCACGCTCCTGGTCGCCGCCGGTCTCTTCGCGCTCGCCCGGCTGCTCGGCCGGCTGGTCTGGGAACGGCAGCTCGGCCGGGTGCGGCGCAGCGCGCGGGGAGCCCACGCGGTGACCGCGGTCTTCCTGGTCGGTGTCGGTATCGCCTATCTCCAGCAGACCGACTGGGTGGTCTCCGCCTGGAACTGGGTCACCGGCGGCTGAGGCGTACCGCAGGGCAGAAATGACGCCCGGGTGGGTCGGCATTTGCCACCCCGCCCGGGCGTCGTCGTCGCGGCCCACCGCGACAGCGGTCCTCCTCCACCAGGCCGACCGGGCTTACCCGGTCGACCGCGGTTCATCCCACCGGGCCGCCGGACGGCCGGCGGGTGTGTCGCCGCCCGGTGTGGGTGGTAGCAGGGGCCCCTTGTTACCGCTTTTTGCCGAGCAGGGGGCCCCTGCAAACACCCAACGCCTGCGAACACCCAACGCCTCGAAACACTCAACGCCCTGAAACACCCAACGCCGCACACACGCGGCGAGCGCCCGAGCGGTCAGCCGGTGGGAGCGGTGCAGGGGACTCCCGCGCAGGTGTCCACCAGCGTGCCGGAGTCGAGGAAGCGCGCGATCATCGCCCGGATCTCCGGTGAGTTCCTGGGGTGCCCGTGCGGGTCGAGACCCTCGCGGGGCGGGGTGTTTCCGGTCGGGGGCGCGGGCGAGCCGCTGTCGACCATGACCAGCACGCTTCCGGTGTAGGGCAGCGCCGGGACCGCCGGGATGCCCCAGAACGGCACGACGTCGGGGCTGCGACCGGCCGCCAGCGCCGGGGTGCGCAGACGCGCTCCGATGGTGCGGGCCTGTACCTCGGTGGCGATGTTGGCCACCTGGTGGTCGCCGAACGCCTCGATCATGATCACCTGCTTGGTCGGGGTGCCGGGCAGCGGGTCGCCGGTGAGGTGGTGCAGGTAGCCGTTCGCCTCGCCACGGTCCCAGAGCATCTGGGCCAGGGCCAGGCAGAGCTGCTGGTCGACCGGGTCGGGGTAGGCGTTGTGGAAAACCGGGTGGAACTGGTCGAAGTCGACGCTGCGGTCCAACAGCGTCGAGTAGTTCGCCGCCGGTACGCCGAGCGCACAGCGGGTGAAGTCGGTGGCGACGGCGCAGAGTGCCCCGCCGAGGATCCCGCCCTGGCTGTTGCCGAGGTAGACGAGTTGGCCGGCACCGGTGCGGGTGAGCGGACCGGTCTCGTCCCGGAAGGCGTCCTTCGCGGCGGCGCCCCGGGCGTGGATCAGCGCGCGGCCGAGGTAGAGGAAGTTCAGGAAGGACTGCTGGGTGCGGTCCGGGATCGAGCCGAACCGGGAGAAGTCACCGAGCGAGCGGATGACGTTCGGGACGTCCGTGGTCGCCATGCCGATCCACGCGGTGGCGCAGAGCATCGAGTTCGACTCCTGGGAGTACTGCTTGAGCTTGCGGGAGTCGATCTCGGTGGGGGAGCCGAGCAGGCCGTGGCCGTACAGGGTCGGCCGGGCCGGGGTGGCGGCGCTCGCCGAGCGGGGGATGTTGCAGTAGAACTTCGCCGTGATGTTCAGGCTGCGCTGCTCGGGCAGCCCGTCCGGACCGTAGTTCAGCCGCGAACCGGGCGGGCCGAGCGGGGTGTCGAGGTAGCTCGGTACCCGTACGCTCCCCTCGACCTGCCGTCGGATGTCCGGGTCCTGCTCGGCGGTGTAGTCGGTGACCTTGTCCACGGTCACCACCGGAGAGGCCGTGCCGAGTTGGCCGAACGCCTCGTCCCGCATGTGCCGGACGCGTTCGGTCAGGCTGCGCTCGCTGGCCACGGTGAAGTCCCACGCGAGGTGCAGGGCGGCCGGGTCGACCCCGGCGGTGGACAGCGCGCCGATCGCCCGTTGCGCGTACTCCCAGCGGCGGTGCAGCGCCGGGTCGGCCGGTGCGGTGGGCGCCCGCAACGTGGCGAACAACTCCGACGCCGGAATCGTCGCCCCGGCCGAGTCGCGCAGGTGGCGCAGGCCGACCGCGTACCGGGTGTTCTCGTCGAGGTTGCGGGCCGGCCGGATGATCAGCACCTGGCGGTCCGGGTCGTCGGCGGCGTTGGCGTCGAGTTCGGCCCAGTACGGGTGCCGTTCCCCGGTCCTGGTGTTGACCAGCACGATCGGGGCGTCCGGCGCGAGGGACCGGCCGATGTCGGTGGACGGGGCGATCCCGGAGGTCACCGGGTCGAGCCCCGGTATCCGGGTGAGCAGCATCGAACCGGGGGAGAAGCCGTCGTTGCGGTTCCAGTCCGCCGGGTCGATGTTGGTGCCGAAGATGTTCTCCGGCATTGCCGAGCGTTGCAGGTCGACGCGGATTCCGGTGTCGGTGGCCGGGTCGGCGACGGTGTACAGGTCGCTGGGGAACGGCAGCAGGCAGGCGGCCGGGTCGACCGGGTCGCAGCCGTCGGCCAGGCTCCCGGTGGCCCCGTCCCCGGCACGAGGCGGGGGTGCGGCGGTCGCCGGCACGGCGGCGGCGGGAACGGCGAGCAGCAGCGCCAGGACGGCGGAGCGGAGCACGTACGCGCTTCGTGGACGCATGGGACCCTCCGGGAGCGGGTGGCCGGCAGGTTACGCCCATCACACCCCGTATACATATAGACGTCAATACGTGACCCGGGGTTGATCATTGTGCACGGTGGACGATCGGATGGTTCGGCTGGTGGTATGACGAATGCGGAATAGTCGCAATGCATTGCCAATCTTCGATGGAAAACCGTAGGCTTCCGCCATCGTGACCTCGGCACGCCGACGGCGTGCCACCCCCAGGTTCGGGAGGCTCCCCCATGGCACCCTGGCGCAGATTCCTCCGTCGTACGGCCGTCGCGTTGGCGGCGGTGACCGTCGGCTCCTTCGTCGTGGCGGCTCCGGCCGTCGCCCAGTCCGAGGCCGACGTGACTCCGCAGGTCGTCGGCGGCACGCCGGCCGCCCAGGGCGAGTTCCCGTGGATGGTGCGGCTCTCGATGGGCTGCGGTGGCTCGCTCTACAGCCCGAACCTGGTGCTGACCGCGGCGCACTGTGTGGGCCGGACCGGGTCGAACACCAGCATCACCGCCACCCTCGGGGTGGTCGACCTCCAGTCGTCCAGCCGGATCACGGTCCGCTCGAACTACGTCTACCGGGCGCCCGGCTACAACGGGTCCGGCGACGACTGGGCCCTGATCCGGCTCGCCACCCCGGTCACCACGCTGCCGACCCTGAAGATCGCCAACACCACCGCGTACGACAACGGGATGTTCACGGTGGCCGGCTGGGGTGCGGCCCGTGAGGGTGGAGCTCAGCAGCGGTACCTGCTGAAGGCGCAGGTGCCCTTCGTCGACGACGCCACCTGTCAGTCCAACTACGGCGGCGACATCATCCCGGCCGAGGAGATCTGCGCGGGCTACGCCAGCGGCGGGACCGACACCTGCCAGGGTGACTCCGGTGGCCCGATGTTCCGCCGGGACGCCGCCAACGCCTGGATCCAGGTCGGCATCGTGAGCTGGGGCAACGGCTGCGCCCGTCCGAACTACCCCGGTGTCTACACCCAGGTGAGCTACTTCGCCTCGGCGATCGCCTCGGCGGCGGCCAGCCTCGGCGGCTGACCGTCGCCGCCCGGCGCGACCGGCCGACCGCCTCGCGCCGGGCGGACGTCCCGCCGGGCGTGCGCCATCTGCCCGGCGGCGGGGAACCCGCCACCCCTGCCGGGGCGGGCTGAGTCCACGGTGGCCCGGTCGACGGACATCCCGTCGGCCGGGCCACCGGTGTGTCCGGTTCGACCCCGACCCGTCCCGTGAGCAGGACGTCCAGCGCCGGGAATGCTGTCACTGAAAGTTACATATTCCCATGGGTCGATGTTTGCTCTAGTGTCCCTGCGCAGCAGCGAGTGATGTCCGTCACCTGTGGACGGTGTCGGCGCTGCGTCGGGCCCGGCACAGGACGTTGGGGGCGGCATGAGATCCGGTGACACCGGCTCCGCAGTACCGGTCCACGCCGGCGACGGCCTCACCTACCGGTACACCGTGGCCCGACCGGCGGTGCGGGTCGCCCACGACCGGGCTGCCGCCGCGCTGCTGGCCGCCGTCGAGCTGGTCGACCGCCTCGGACGCGAGCTTCCCGTCCGGGTCCGGACCGGTGTCGAGACCCTCGACCTGCCGGAGTGGCCGGCGAGCCTGCACCGGCTCCCCGGCGGACCCGCCCGCGCCACCGTCCGGTCGCTGGCCGCCGTCGGACCACCCGTCGACGGCGACCCCGGAGCGCTGGTGGTGCTTCTCGACAGCGACCCGGGAGCCGACCCGGCCACCGCGCCGGCGCTGCTCCTCGACGGCACCTTCGGAACCGACCTGGTCACCGTGCCGGTGCTGCTCCGTGCCACGGTCACCGCCGACGGGGTCACCGTCGTGGTCCACTGCGCCCCCGCCGACCCGTGGTCGGTGAGCGTGCCGGCGGTGGCCGAGATCTTCGCCGAGGTGTTCGCCACGCTGCTGGCCGATCCACGGCTGGAATCCGGTCGGGCTCCGGCGGTCGGCCCGGTCACCCGGGCACTGGCGTTCGGCCGCCGGGCCGGGCGGGCAGTGGAGGACGCGCCCTTCCGGGCGATCCCCGCCATGATCGAGGAACGTGTCGACGCGCATCCGGACCGGCCCGCCGTCGCCTTCCGGGGGCGCCGGCTCAGCTACCGGCAGCTCGACGAACTGGCCAACGGCTTCGCCGCCGGGCTCGCCACCCGGGGCGTGACCCGGGGCGACGTGGTGCCCGTCCTCCTCGCCGACGGGCTGGAACTGCCGGTCGCGTACCTGGCGCTGATGAAGCTCGGCGCGGCGTTCGTCCCCTTCGACCCGGGGTGGCCCGCCGATCGTCTGCGCGCCGCTCTGGCAGTGGTCCGTCCCCGCCTGATGGTCACCGGCCCCATCCCGGACGGTTCCGCTTCCGGACCGGACGGGCCGCCGACGGTGCCGGTGCGGCTCGACGCCGTCCCGCCCACCGCCACCCGTCCCGGCGTCCCGATCGGACCCGACGACCTGATCTACGGGATCTTCACCTCCGGCACCACCGGCACCCCGAAGTGCGCGATGAACCGGCACGACGGGCTCGCCAACCGGTTCCGCTTCATGACCCGCTGGTTCCACGCCACCGGCGACGAGGTGGTGCTCCAGAACAGTCGGCACACCTTCGACTCCTCGGTGTGGCAGTTGTTCTGGCCGCTCACCACCGGCGGCCGGGTCGTCGTACCGGTGCAGGGCGGTTTCCTCGACGTCGAGGAAACCGTCCGCACCATCGCCGACGAGCGGGTCACCATGACCGACTTCGTGCCGAGCATCCTCGGTCTCCTGGTGGCCATGGTGGACCGGGACCCGGACGCCCGCCGGGCCATCGGCACCCTGCGCCACCTGATCGTGGGCGGCGAGGAGATCGACCCGGCGGCGGTGCACCGGCTCGGCGAACTGGTGCCGGCCATCGCCGTCACCAACGGGTACGGCCCGACCGAGGCGTCCATCGGTATGGTGTTCCACCCGGTGACCCCCGCCGACGGCGACACCATCCCGATCGGCCGACCGATCGACAACTGCCACGCGGCGGTGGTCGACGCCCACCTGCGTCCCCTGCCGCCCGGCGCGGTCGGCGAGATCGTCATCGGCGGGGTCTGCCTCGGCGCGGGCTACCTCGGCGCGCCCGCCCGCACCGCCGAGGTGTTCGTGCCCAACCCGCTGCCGGAGATCCCCGGCCGCCGGCTGTACCGCACCGGGGACCTCGGCCGCCTCGACGCGGACGGACGGCTGCACTTCGTCGGCCGCCGCGACTTCCAGCTGAAGGTCAACGGCGTCCGGATCGAGGCCGGCGAGATCGAGACCGCGGCGACCCGGTTTCCCGGGATCCACCAGGCCAAGGTCATCGTGGCCCGGGACGGCAGCAGCAGGTCCCTGGCCCTCTTCGTCGCCGCCGACCGCGAGGTGCCCGAACCACGACTGCGGGAACACCTGCGCCGGCTGCTGCCCCGGACCAGCGTGCCCCGGCACCTGGTCGTCCTCGACGCCCTGCCGCTGACCCGCAACGGCAAGGTGGACCGGCGGGTGTTGCAGGCCCGCCTCGACGGCCTGCTCGACGAGCGGGCCACCCGGCTGGCCGGCGGTGACGGCGGGCTGCCGGACCCGGTGCTGGCGGTGTTCCGGGCCGTCCTCGGCCAGCCCGACCTCGACGCCGACACCGACTTCCTGGCCGCCGGGGGCGACTCGCTCCAGGCCGTCGCGGTGACCACCGCGCTCGCCGGGGAACACGGCGTCCCGCTCGGCGTCCAGGACCTCTTCGAGCACCCCACCCCCGCGCGGCTGGCCGGTCTGCTTGCCCGACGTCGGCGCGTCCCGGTCGCGCCCGAGGCGGACCTCGTCGCGGCCGACGCCCGTCTCCCCGTCGACCTGCTGGTCCGCGCCGCCGACCCGCGCCGGGAGATCCGCAGCGTGCTGGTCAGCGGGGCGACCGGGTTCGTCGGCAGCCGCCTGGTGCACGAACTGCTCACCACCACCGACGTACGGGTGCACTGCCTGACCCGGGGCGCGGACGACACGGAGGCCACCGCCCGGGTGGTCCGCTCCCTGGCCGACCGGGGCCTGTGGGCGCCGCACCTGGCCGACCGGCTCGCCGGCTACGCCGCCGACCTGTCCCGCCCCGCCGTCGGGCTGGACGCCCGCACCTGGGACCACCTGGCCCGTGACTGCGACCTGGTGCTGCACGTCGGCGCGCTGGTCAACTTCCTCTTCGACTACCGCGCCCACCGGCGGGCCAACGTGCGCGGTACCGCCGAACTGCTCCGGCTGGCCCTCGCGGACCGGCCGAAACCGCTGCACCACGTCTCCACCCTGGGCGTGCTCGACACCGAGGCGGCCCGGCACCGGCTGCCGCTGCCGGAGACCTTCGACCCGTCCGCCGCCACCCCGCCGACCAGCGGGTACAGCCGGTCCAAGTGGGTTGCCGAGCGGTACCTGACGGCCGCCCGCCGCCGGGGCGCGACGATCACCCTGCTGCGCCTGGGCGAGGTGATGCCGGCTGCCGACAACGGGACACCGAACCGCCGTGCCCTGACCCACCTGCTGCTCGCCGCCTGCCACCGGCTCGGCATGCGACCCGACGCGGCGGTCCGCTCCGACTGGACCCCGGTCGACTACGCGGCCCGCCGGATCGTCGCCGCGGTCGCCGACCGGACCACCTGGGGGCGGGCGCTGCACGTGCTGCACCCGCACAGCGTCGACTTCACCGAGCTGCCCGGCGGCGACGCCGTACCCCGGGTCAGCTGTGCCCGGTTCCTCGCCGCGTTGCGGGACGCGGTGACCGACGGCGACCGGGACGCGGCCGCGCTGCTGGCGCTCTTCCCGACCCGGCTGGGCGCGGACGAGGAGCAGCTCCGCGCGGTGTTCGGCGCGCTGCTCACGGACAACCCCCGGCTCTTCCGCCGGGACGGGTGCGACCGGCTGGAACGCCGGCACGGCTTCACCGACGCCGACCTCGGCCCGTCGGTCGACGCCTACCGGAGATGGCTGACCGGGCAGGGACGGATCGGCGGGGACCGGCCCCCGGCCCCGGCAGCGTGACGAAAGGAACATGCGCATGCGTTATCGCAGGTTGGGCCGCCTCGGCTGGGAGATCAGCGAGGTCGGGTACGGCATGTGGGGCATCGGAGGCGGTCCCGGCGGGTTCACCGGCTGGGACTACGACGTCGCCCCCCGCTGCCTCGACGAGGCGGTGGAGCGGGGGTGCAACTTCTTCGACACCGCCTGGGTGTACGGCCGGGGGGTCAGCGAACGCCTCCTCGGTGACCTGCTCCGCCGGCACCCGGACCGGCGACTGTACGTAGCCACCAAGATCCCGCCGAAGAACCGGGAGTGGCCGCCCGGCCCGCAGGACACCCTCGACGACGTCTTCCCGGCCGACCACATCCGCGAGTACACCCGGTACAGCCTGGACAATCTGGGCGTGGAGCGGATCGACCTGATGCAGTTCCACGTCTGGGAGGACCGCTGGGCCGACGACGGACGCTGGCAGGAGACGATCGCCGACCTCAAGCGGGACGGGCTGATCGACGGGGTGGGCATCAGCGTCAACCGCTGGGAGCCCACGAACTGCCTGGCCGCGCTGGACACCGGCCTGATCGACGTCGTCCAGGTCATCTACAACATCTTCGACCAGGCCCCCGAGGACGAGCTGTTCCACCGGGCCCTGCGCGACGACATCGGCATCATCGCCCGCGTCCCGTTCGACGAGGGCACGCTGACCGGCACCCTCACCGCGGAGAGCACCTGGCCGCCGGAGGACTGGCGCAGCACCTACTTCGGACCGGAGAACCTGCTGCCCAGCGTGGCCCGCGCGGAGAAGCTCGCCGCCGACCTGCCGCCCGGGACCACCATGCCGGAGCTGGCGCTGCGCTTCGTCCTGCACCACCCGGCGGTGAGCACCGTGATCCCCGGCATGCGCCGACCCGAGCACGTCCGCGCCAACCTGGCGGTCAGCGACGGCCAGCCGCTCGACCCGGAACTGCTGGGCCGCCTCCGCGCCCACCGCTGGGACCGCCAACCGACCTGGTGGTCGCAGTGAACCCGGCGGCAGCGTGGCGGACGGGAGGCTGCTCGCCGCCGCCCGGCGTGATCGTCCGTACCGGACCACGCCGCCCGGCCGCGCCCACGCCCCCCACCCGCCCCGCGCGGCCCGCCCCGGCGGAAGCGGCCGGCCACTCCGCCGCGCCGGAACCGCCACGCCCCGGTGCCCCGGCGGAGGCGGTGCGGCCCGGGAGGCCGACGGAGACGCCATGGCGCTGATCGCCATGTGGGCGCACCCCCGGGCGATCTCCACCGCGTTCCTGCGGATGATGATCGCCCGGGGGGACGTCACGGTGGTCCACGAACCCCTGGTGACCCTGGTGGACACCGGCCGGGTCGAACTGCCCGCCGCCGACGGCGGCACCGTCACCGCCACCAGCCCGGCCGAGGTCACCGCGCACCTGCTCGACCTGGGTCGGGACCGTCCGGTCTTCGTCAAGGACACGTTGGAGTACCGGTACGGGCACCTCTTCGAGGCCCCGGAGCGGATCGCCGACGTCACGCACACCTTCCTGGTCCGCCACCCGGCCCGCACGATCAGCTCGCACCACGCGATCAAACCGACCGTGGCCTGCCACGAGATCGGCTACGAGCACCAGTGGGACCTGTTCGAGCTGGTCCGGGCGACCGCGCACCGCCCCCCGGTGGTGCTCTCCGCCGAGGCGCTGCTGCGCGACCCGGACCGGGTGGTGGCGGCCTGGTGCGCGGCGGTCGACCTGCCGTACCGGCCGGAGGCGCTGACCTGGGACCCGGGGGACCGGGCGGAGTGGGCCCGGACCCGCATCTGGCACCTGGACGTCGAGCGGACCTCCGGTTTCCGTCCGGTGGCGAAGGACTTCACGGTGACCGTGGAGAACGACGCCACCCTGCGCGCCTACTACGACCACCACCTCCCCTTCTACCAGCGCCTCGTCCAGCACGCCATCCCGCTTGAGGAGCCGTCATGACCAGCGCCAGCGCGCCGCCCGTCACCCGATCCCCCGGGGAGGAGTTCGCCGCGGCGTACGCGGCCGACCCGGCCGGAGCCGAGGTCCGGTTCGACTTCACCATCACCGACGCCTTCCAGCCCACCAAGGAACGGCCCCGGGTGACCGTCCGCAACCTGTTCCGGAAGCGGTCGGTCGGCATGGACCCGGTCCGGTTCTGGTGCGAGGGCCGGCCGGACGCCACCGAGGCCGCGGCGGTGCGGGAGTCGGACCTGCGCCGGGAGGCCGCCTTCCGGTTCGGCATGGCCGAGGCCGGGGTGCACCCGATCCGCGCCTGGGTGCAGATCCCCGAGGAACTGGCGAAGGACCCGGAGGGGCTGGCCGTCTTCGTCGACTACCGGCTGCTGGTCCGGCTCGCCACCGCCGAGAACCAGGCGCTCACCATCGGCGAGCACGGGCTGCTGCGCCACCCGGAGATCGCGAAGCTGCCGTACCGGCACGACTGGCTCACCGGACTGCTGGCCGCCTGCGACGAGATCGAGCAGACCGGGGCCACCCCGCACGCGATGATCGTCAACCCCCGCGACTACTACACCCACCTGCTCGGCCGGAACGGGCTGCTGGAGGACCTGGCCCGCAACGGCGTGCAGATCTCCCGTACCCGGATGGTGGCACCGGGGGAGGCGGTGGTGGGGGACTTCGCGATGGCCGCGCGACTGCTCGACGCCGGACGTTCGGCGATCCGGATCGCCGTACCGCCGCCCGGTACCTTCGCCACCGACGGCCCGGCGGTCTGCGCGGAGATCCACGAGGGACTCGCCATCCACCTGCCGACCCACTTCTTCCACGTCGTCCCGGCCTAGGAGAGACCGCTGATGACCGCGACCGCGCCCGGCGGCACCCTCACGTTCTACCGCCCGTACCTGCCGCTCTTCGGGGCGATCCTGCTCTGCCTGCTCGGGGTGGGGGCGTCCCTGGCCGTGCTGCCGTTCCTGGTCCTCGACGAGCTGGACGGCAACCGCGTCGAGGTGGGCGTGGTGATCGCGGCGATCGCGGTCGCCGCCGTCGTCGCCCGGCCGATCGCCGGTCGGATCGGCGACCGGTACGGCTACCGGACGGTGATGCTCGCCGGGGCCGCCCTCTGCGGCCTGGCCAGCCTCGGCTACCTGGTCGCCGGGAGCATCCCGCTGCTGGTCGCGGTCCGGATCGTGCACGGCGTCGGCGAGGGCGCGGTCTACACCGCCGGGGCGGCCTGGCTGGTGGCGCTCGCGCCGACCGAACGGCGGGGCCGGATCGTCGGGCTGTACGGCATCCACATGTGGGCCGGGATCACCCTCGGGGCGTTGCTCGGCACGGTGCTGCTGCGTACCGCCGGGGGATACCCGGCGGTCTGGGTGTTCGCCGCCCTGACGTCGGCGGTCGGGCTGGCGCTGGTCGCCGGCCGGCCCCGGCCGGTCCAGAAGTCGGCCGCCGGACCGGCCGGGTTCCTGCCCCGCAGCGCGGTCGCGCCCGGCGTCGCGCTCTCCCTCGCCGGTCTCGGGTACGCCGGCCTCGCCGCCTTCGCCGCGCTGCACCTGGCCGACCGGGGCGTGGAGAACGGCATCGCCGCGTTCAACGCCTTCGGCGTCACCTACGTCGGGGTGCGCCTCTTCGCCGGTGGGCTGCCGGACCGGCTGGGGGCGGGCCGGGTGGCGCTCTGGTCGGCCCTGGTGGAGGCGGTCGGCCTGCTGCTGGTGGCGGTCGCGGAGAACCTGTGGGTGGCGATCCTCGGCGGCCTGGTCATCGGGGCGGGGCTCTCGCTGCTCTTCCCGGCGCTGGCCCTGCTGGTGATCAATCGGACTGACCCGGCGCACCAGGGCGCGGCCCTGGGGGCGTTCACCTCGTTCTGGGACATCGGCCTGGTGGCCGGTGGACCCCTCGCCGGCCTGGTCGCCAGCGCCGCCGGCTACCCGGCGGTCTTCTGGGTCACCCTGGCAGCCGCGCTCCTCTCCGCCGCCATCTCCGCCTCCCCGCTGAGCGCCCCCACCCCCAGATCCCCCTGACCCGCGCCGCCCCGGTGACCGGCACGTCGATCTCCGATGTCGCCGTCGACCTCACGGCCGACCGGCGGTGAAGCGGGCCGGGGAGTAGGGGGTGGGGTCGACGGGGGGCGGCCCGGCGGTGACCAGGGCGGCGAGCAGGGCCCCGGCGGCCGGGGCGGTCTGCACGCCGTAGCCACTGAGCCCGGCGAGCCAGAAGAAGCCGGGCGCGTCCGCCGCCGGCCCGATCACCGGCACGTCGTCCGGGGCGGCGGTACGCAGTCCCGCCCAGGCGTGCCGGATCCGTCGGACGGTCAACGTGGTCGCCTCCTCCACCCGGGCCGCCCCGAGCGCCACGTCCAGGTCGTCCGGACGGACGTCACCCGGCGGCACCGGCGTGGCGTCCACCGGGGACACCAGCACGTGGCCCGACTCCGGCTTCAGGTAGAAGGTCCCCGCCACGTCGGCGACCATCGGCCAGCCGGTGACGTCCAGGTCGGCCGGTGCGTCCACCAGGAACGCGGTACGTCGCAGCGGGGTCAACCCCACCGGGCGTACGCCGGCGGCCACGGCGACCTCGTCGGCCCACGCCCCGGCGGCGTTCACCACCGTACGGACGGTGACGTCCCCGGCGTCCGTGGTGACCCGCCAGCGTCTCCGCTCCCGGCGGAGCGACCGGACCCGGGTGAGCCGGCTGAGCGTGCCCCCGGCCGCGCGGACGCCCCGCAGGTAGCCCTGGTGCAGCGCGTCCACGTCGACGTCCCGGGCGGCGGGCTTCAGCATCGCCCGGTGGAACCGTTCCCGCCGCACGATCGGGCAGATGCCCGCGACCTCGGCGAGATCGATCTCCCGGGCCGGCGGGTCGACCTCCGCCCCGTCGCGCAACTGCGCGTCGAACAGGTCCTCGTCGCCGGGCGGGCAGAGGATCAGCGAGCCCCGTGGGGTGAGCAGCGGGTGGGCGGCGAACCCCGGGGGTGGGTCGGTCAGCGGGTCGCGGCTGGCCCGGGTCAGGGCGCGGACCGCCGGGCCACCGTAGTACTCGGAGAACAGGGCGGCGGAGCGGCCGGTGGAGTGGTGGCCGGGCACCTGCTCCATCTCGGCCAGCAGCACGCGGCCGTACCGGGCGAGGTGGTAGCCGGCGGTGGCGCCCGCGATGCCACCGCCGATGACCATATAGTCAATCGTCACTGAATTGGACGGTAGTCGGGTCCGTGGCCACGGGCAACGCCTCCTCCGTGGGTGGCTGCCGTGGCCACCCGGGGAGGACCGGGTGGCCACGGACACGCCGTGTGGATCGGGGATCGGACGGGTGGGTCAGGGGCCGCAGTAGAGCAGCCGGTTCGGGGTGCCGCTGGGCACGCCGGTGACGATGTTGGCGGTGGCCCGGCTGGTCAGGTAGGTGGACACCTGGGCCGGGGACCAGGTCGGGTTCGCCGACAGGGCGAGCGCGGCACAACCGGCGACGTGCGCGGAGGCCGCCGACCCGCCGCTGATGGTGGCGACGGCGGTGTCGCTGGTGTACCAGGTGGACGTGATGTTCTGGCCCGGCGCGTACAGGTCGATGCAGCTGCCGTAGTTGCCGCTCGACAGCCGGGCGTCGGTCGCCGAGGTGCCCACCACGGTCAGCGCGCCGGGCACCCGGCCGGGCGAGTAGTTGCAGGCGCTTCCGTTCGAGCTGCCCCCGGTGGTGGCGTAGGTGATCCCCCGGTTGATCGAGTTGGTCACCGCCGCGTCCAGGGTGGTGTTGGCGGGCCCGCCGATGGCCAGTTCCACCACCGCCGGCCGCTGGGCGTTCGCGCTGATCCAGTCGATGCCGGCGATCACCGTGGCGATGGTGCCGCTGCCCTGGCAGTTGAGCACCCGGACCGGGTGGATCATGACCTCCTTGGCGACTCCGTGGCTGGTGCCGCCGATGGTGCCGGCGAGGTGGGTGCCGTGGCCGTTGCAGTCGTCGGCCGGCAGCGCGCCGTCGACGAGGTCGATCCCGCCGGTGACCCGGGAGCCGAAGTCCAGGTGGGTGGCGCGGACGCCGGTGTCGGCGACGTACACGTGCACGTTGTGCGCGGTGTTCGGGTAGCTGTACCGGTTGTCCAGCGGCAGGTTCCGCTGGTCGATCCGGTCCAGGCCCCAGGACGGCGGGCCGAACTGCGTGCCGGGGCCGATCAGCGGGGTCACCCGGTTCTGCTCCACGTACGCCACCGCCGGGTCGGCGGCGAGGCGGCGGGCGGCCCGCTCCGACAGCCGTACCTCGAAACCGCTGAGGGCGCTGCCGTAGACGTGCCCGACGGTCCCGCCGTAGCGGGCGCGCAGCCGGTCCACGGCCCGGGTGACCTCGGCGGTGACGTTCGTGTCGCCCCGACGCGCCACGTCGTCGCGGAGCACGACGATGTAGCTGTCCCGGACGGCGTCGGCGGCCCCGGCGTGGCGGATGGTTCCCTCGGCGGCGGCGGCCGTCGCGGTGCCGGTCGGCGCGAGTACGGCGGTGAGGGCGGTGGCCAGGGTGAGGGCGAGCAACCGCCCCCGCAGGCGTGATCTGGTCATGGTCTCTCCTCCAAGAGGGACCGGCCCCGGGGCGAGAGTCGCCTCGGGGCCGGTGGAGCGGATGTGGATCAGGAGGTGGGGGCCACGTAGAGCAGCCGGTTCGGGGAACCGGTGCCCGGGTTGCTGACCACGTTCGGGGTGGCCTGGCTGACGATGTGCGCGTGCACCTGGGCCGGGGTCCAGGACGGGTTCAGCTGGAGCACCCGGGCAGCCGCACCCGCGACGTGCGGGGAGGCCATCGAGGTGCCGCTGATGGACGAGGTGGCGGTGTCGCTGGTGGACCAGGCCGACAGGACGCCCACGCCCGGGGCGAAGATGTCGGTGCAGGTGCCGATGTTGGAGAAGGAGGCCCGCGCGTCGTTGCTCTGCGACGCGTTGACGGTCAGCGCGGTCGGCACCGAGGCCGGCGAGTAGCTGCAGGCGTTGGCGCCGTACGAGTTGCCGGAGGCCACCGCGTAGGTGACGCCGTCGGCGATCGAGTTGGCCACGGCGGTGTTCAGCGCGGTGGTGAGCCCGCCGCCGAGGCTCATGTTCGCCACCGCCGGCTGGCCCGGCTGGTGGTTCGAGGTCACCCAGTTGACGCCGGCGATGACCTGGTCCCAGGTGCCGCTGCCCTGGCAGTTCAGCACCCGGACGGCGACCAGCCGGACGTCCTTGGCGACACCGTAGGTGTTGCCGCCGACGGTGCCGGCGACGTGGGTGCCGTGGCCGTTGCAGTCGGCGGCCGGGAGTGAGCCGTCGATCGCGTCGTACCCGTCGACGGCCTGACCGCCGAAGTCGACGTGGGTGGTCCGGATCCCGGTGTCGATGATGTACGCGGTGACGCCGGCGCCGGTGCTGGAGTAGTTGTACGAGGCGCTGAGCGGCAGGTTCCGCTGGTCGATGCGGTCCAGGCCCCACGGCGGGTTGAGCTGGGTGGCCTGCGTCGTCACCGTGTGGTTCTGCTCGACGTAGTCGACCGACGGGTGCGCGGCGAGCCGCTTCGCGGCCCGCTCCGACAGCTTCACCGAGAAGCCGTTGAGCGCGTCGCCGTAGACGTGGCCCAGGCTGCCGCCGAAGCGTTCGGCGAGCGAGCTGGCGGTGCTCTTCACCGCGGCCTGGCGGGTGCCGGCGCGGCCACCGACGCTGCTGTCCTTGAGTACCACGATGTAGCTGTCGGCCACGGCCGTCGCGCCACCAGCGCTCCGGATCTCACCGACGGACGGGGCTGCCGTTGCGGGAGCGCTGGCCATGGCCGTGACCATGGCGGCGCTGGCGAGCACACCGACCGCGGCGAAGGTACGCCGGTGAGTGCGGGGGAGTGTCATCTCCCGGTCCTCCTACTGTGGTGGCCTCTCGTGGGACTCGTGGCCCACTCGAGAGGCGCTGGACGATGGGAGAATCCTAGCGTCGATATTTACAAACCTGGATCTCTGCAATGTTCACGATCTGAGGATGATATTGATTAACTTCTACACGTGAAACGTTGTCTCACGGGTCTCGGGCGCGATAGACACGACAGTTGGCCTGCGGTGCGGGCGAGCGACCGGCGACACAGCACGGAGTCGGTCACGCCGCCACCCCTGTCGGACCGACCCGGACCGCTTTGGCCCGGCCCGGGGCCGACCCTTCGGCGGGACGCCCCCGGGCCGGTCGGATCTGGCCCGACGAGCGCACGACCGACATGATCGTCGCCATGTTCCCGCGCCGCCGACGCCACCACGATCACCCTCCCGCCCACGCGGCAGCGCAGCCGGATCCGGTACCGGCAGAGGTCGCCGTGGCGATCTCCCGTGCCGCCACCGGCGGCGGGACGGACCTCGAACGCCTCCTGGGGGTACTGGCGGCCCTCGACGCCACTGGTACCCCGGAGACCGCTCGGGCCGTGCTCGGTCTGCTGGCCCGCGAACCGAGAACCGTGGCCCGGCTCGACGAACACGTCCGGCAGGACCCGTGGCACCTGCCGTACCGCTCGCCGGGCCTGGAGAAGCTGACCGCCCGGCTCGACCGGCCGGCACCCGGAGCGGTCGCCGTCGCCCTGACCAGCGCGCACGGTGACGGGCGGATCCGGGAACGTGCCGTACGGGCCATGCTCGCCGCGCCCGTCGCGGCGCTGACGCCCTTCCTGGTCCTGCGGACCGGGGACTGGGTCGCACAGGTGCGCGACCCCGCCCGTGCGGGCCTGGCGACGCTGCTGGCCGACGACCCGGCCACCTACCTGCCGGCGGCGCTGCCCACCGCGCTGCTGGTCGGGGCCCGCTCCCGAGGCGGCTTCGCGGTCACCCAGGTCACGGCCGCGTTGCTCGCCGCCCCCGCGCCGGTCCGCCGGGCGCTCAGCCGGTCCGGTCCCGCCGCGCAGCGCCGGCTCGTCTTCACCACCGGCCTGGCCCACGGCTGGCTGCACCGCGACGACCTCATGGAGGCGGCGGAGTCCGACCCGGACGTGCTCGTCCGGGCGCGGGCCGCCGAGGCCGCCTGCCGGGACGCCGTGTGGACCGGCCGGCTTCCGGCTCTGCGGCGTCTCGCCGGCAACCGCCGCCCGGCGGTACGGGCGACCGCGCTCACCGGACTGCTGCGACTCGGCCGGCTCGCCGACGTGTCGGCGCACCTCGACGACCCCGCCGACCTGGTCCGGGCCATCGCCCGGGAGGCCGCCCGACGAGACGGCATCGACGCGCCGGCGCACTACCGGCGGGCCGTCACCGGGGACGCGCCGACCCCCGGGGCGGTCGCCGGATTCGCCGAGACCGCCCCGTCGACCGACGCGGTGCTGCTGCACCCGCTGGTCACCCACCCGGCCGCGCCGATCCGAGCCGCCGCCGTACGGGGCCTGCGGCTCCTCGCCGCCGTCGACACGTCCCTGGTTGCCCCGCTGCTGCACGACCCCGCCCCGGCCGTCGTCCGGGAGGCCGCCACCGCGCTCCGGCCTCTCACCGGTGCCCTGCCCCCCACGCTGCCCTGGGAACTGCTCGCGGACCCACGGGTGGAACGCCGCCGCGCCGGCTACCGCCTGCTCGGCACCCGGGACGTGCCGGCGAGGCTGCGCGCCGGAATGCTGCTGGCCCTCGATCCCGATCCGGGACTGGCCCGGCGGGGGCGCGCGGACGTCGTCCGGCTGGCCCGTGAGGCCGGCCGCCCAGACCGGCGGCGCACCTCGACGCCCGTGCCGACCGGCACCGCCGCCGAGCGCGACGACCTCGTCCGGCTTGCCCGGCGCGCCGCCCCCGTCCTCGGCGACGAGTGTGTCGACCTGCTCACCGGGTGGCTCCGCAGGTGACCGCCACACCCGTCGCCGACCACGGTGTGGGCAGATCGGCGTACCGCGGTGGCGCCGTCAGAAGTTGACCTCCACTCCCGCCTTCTTGCAGGCGGCGGCGAGGTCCGTGCCGGCCTTCTCGAAGGCCGGGTTGTCGGCGGCCGACGCCGGGTCCGCCGCCTTCGCCGCCTTGGCGGCCTCCGAGGTGAACGCCTGGATGGCGGTGGTGACCGCAGTGTCGCCCCCGGTGGCGGCCAGCGCCGTCAACTTGCTCTCCAGCTCGGTGAGGACCTTCCGGAACGCTTCCGGCGCCGCCGCCGGGTCGGCCTGGAGAGCGGTGACGACCGAGGCCTTCATGTCGTTCCCGGCCTTCTTGACGGACTCGCAGAGTTCCTTGTCGCTCGCGCCGCCCGCCGGGGCCGACGGTGCGGGTGCCGAGGAGGCGGAGGCGGCCGGTGCGGAGGTAGCAGAGGAGGGGGAGGGGGCGGACTCGGCCGTGGTGTCGTCCCCGCCACCGCAACCGGCGAGCGTCAGGGAGGCACAGATCAACACAGCGGAGACAACGCGGAATGACTTCACGGGCGCGGACGCTAGCCGAAGCCCGCCCGATGTTCAAAGTGGTTGCTGCGTCCAGCGATGCGGCCCGTAGACTCCCGGATCCGTGACAATCCGAACGTACGGTGGCCGGACCGTGTCCGTCGTCGCCCTGGTCGCCGCGACACTCGCCCTGACCGGCTGCGGGCAGGACGACGCGGCGGACCCGAAGGCCGCGCCGGGCACGACGGCGCAGTCCACGAACCCACCCGCGGTGCCGGAGGGAGCTCGCGTCGGTGCGCCGGGCAGCGCCTGCGACATGCCCGTCACCTTCGCGCTCGCGGAGTCGTGGAAGCCGAAGGCGGTCACCGTCGCGCCGGACAATCCACTGGCGGAACTCGCGCGCCGAGGCCCGCTCACGATGGTGTGCGAGATCGACGCCAAGCCCGCCGGCAACATCGGCTTCCTGCGGGTGTGGACCGGAGAGGGGGACAGGCTGCGGCCGAGCCTGGAAGCCTTCATCGGTGCGGACGCCCACGAGCCGACCTACACCGAACTGCGAGTCGGCGACCGCCCCGCGCTGGAGGTCGCCTACCAGGAGAAGAGCCAGCTCGACGACACGATGGAACCGGAACGGGTGTTCGCCGTCCAGACCCCGCAGGGCATCGTCGCCGTCTCCCTCGACAGCTTCGGCAGCGACGAGCACACGGCCATGCTGCCCGCCTACGAGCTCGCGAAGAGCAGCCTGCGGCACCGGGACTCGTAGCGTCCCCGGGATGGGCAACGACGACGAACGTGACCTGGTCCGACGCGGGTACGACGCACTCTCCCACCACTACCGGTCGGACGACGCCGATGACGGTCAGTACGCCCCCTGGCTCGCCGACCTGCACCGACGCCTACCGGCCTCGGCGGCGGTCCTCGACCTCGGGTGCGGCTGCGGTGTGCCGGTAGCTCGCTTCCTCGCCGCCGCCGGGCACCGCGTCACCGGCGTCGACATCAGCGACGTCCAGGTCGAGCGGGCACGCCGTCTGGTGCCCACCGGCACGTTCCTGCGCGCGGACGCCACCCGGCTCGACCTGCCGCCGGCCTCGTTCGACGCCGTGGTCTGCCTCTACTCCCTCATCCACATGCCCCTGGCCGACCAACCACAGCTCATCGCCCGGATCGCCACCTGGCTGCGCCCAGGAGGCTGGCTGCTGGCCACCGTCGGCAACACCGCCTGGACCGGCACCGAGGACAACTGGCTCGACGGCCCCGCCACCATGTGGTGGAGTCACGCCGACGCCTCCACCTACCGCTCATGGTTGCGACAGGCGAAATTGACGATCACCACGGAGGACTTCGTCCCGGAAGGGTCCAGCGGACATGCTCTCTTCTGGGCTCAGCGCCCACAGCAGAGCTGACCTGGTCCCTGGACGGGCGGCCTATGGGGCCACTGTTCGCGTATCCGGGCGCTCGCCGGCCAGGAGGTCCGGCCGAGGTCCGTCAGGGGTGTTCGTCAGGCCTGGGCGGTCGCACGTGCTTGAGGTCCTTCGGGTCGCTGGCCCCGTACTTGGCGAAGTTGCGGCGGGCGTCGAGCAGGCTGAGGTTCCGGTTCGGTCCACCTCGTACGTGCGCGGCGTCGTGGTCGTCCTGGCCGTCGTCCTCCCAGAAGCACACGTCGCAGATCTCGTAGCCGCCGCGCTCGCCCAGGGTCAGGTAGCCGCAGCACGGGCACGCGCACGCGGCGTCTTGCGGCCCTCGGCTGACGTCGGCGACCGGTCGTTGACGGCTCGGGGTCACGCCGGCAGCCTGCCACATCGATCGTCAGGGGTGCGTCCGGCTTCGGCCCAGAGCAGGTCGGCTGTGACAGGTCGTGAACCGTGATCGGGCCGGGCCTGTTCCCGCTGTGGAGCTGGTCGCGCTCCATCAGCTCTCAGGATTGGGAGCCCCACCGGCGCATCACCACGCAGAGCCGTACGCCGAAGCAGCGCCAGCCGGCACGGAAGGCGGCCTCGGACGGCACGCCGCGCGCCATTGGCGCGTGGATGGCATGCAAGATTAAAAGGTTGAGACGAGAACGGCCCAGGCTCGACGACAATGCCGCTGACCTGGGCCGAAGGATGTGGAGCGGGCGACGGGAGTTGAACCCGCACCGTCAGTTTGGAAGATCGTTCTCGGCTGTCGTGATCTGTCCGGTACGCCTGGTCAGCGGTGGTGCCGTGCTGCCCGATCATGACCGGTGGTGACCCTCCGGGACACCGGCTACTGGCACGTGGCTGGCACGGCGGCCCGGTGGGCGCGCGGCTGTCCGGCGGCGTACGGCTCACCGCCCCCGGCCTCCCGGGCCGGGGGCGGCTTGCCGTGTCGCCGGCTCCCCGCGTGCCCTGGCCTCGGTACCCGGTGGCAAGCCGCGAAGCGGCGCGGCAGCCGATCGCCCTGACCTCGACGGTGACCAGCCCTTCCGCGATCGTTCTATCGGCCCGATCGAGTCTTGGTCCCGACACCGTCAACGCCTGCCTTCCGATACGGTCCGCGAGGTGAATCCTCTATCGCGGCGAGCATCTAGCATCCGCACGCTCGGGAACGTGGCCCTGGTCGCCGGCCTCCTCGTCTCGGCTATCACGCTGTCGACGGACATCGGGCCGACCGAGCCGCACATCATGGCGGGTTTCCTCGTTGCGACAGGGATCGGGCTGCGCATCGAATCCGCTATCCGCGATCCTCGGGCGTGACGACCTGAGCCAGGGCGTTGCACGCTGTCTTGTCGGACAGCGCTGGCGTCTGCCGGTCTTGGCTGCACGGTCGGCGGGCGCGGTCAGGAGCCCTAGGCTGATGCCATGTCGGCGGAGCGCGAAGTAATTGATCTGGACGAGCACGATTACGAGCCGGCGGCGTCGGGTGGCGCCACCCCTGACGGCCTGATGGTCAGATGGAAGATGAATGTACGGCTCGTCGCTGCGTTCGTGGTCGGTGTTGTGCTTGGCGGTGTCGGTGTCGGCGAGCTACGAGACTCGCGGGAGGAGCGGGAGCGGAACGCTTCGGTTTCACTCGTGGCCTTTCCTGCATCCACCAGGAGCGCGAGTTCGGACGTCACGGGCGTCCTCCAGATGAATAGCCAACTGGCAGTAATCAACGCTGGCCCCGCCCCGATCACGGTTCGTGCGGCTACCGGTCAACGACCCGGCGTCCGGCTCCATGACATCGGTAAGTCTCGGCTGCTACGCCCCGGCGGTACTGGCTGGATCGATGTCAGGCTGCGCATCGAGTGCTCTGTCGCGTTCGCGAGCGAGCCGTTGTCGCTGCGGTTCTCGGTCGAGACCGCCGACCAACAGGTCACAGAGACCAGCTACCCCGTCGCCCTAGTGGGAAGTACCTGGCACCAGGACGCGGAGCAGCCATGCGCGCACCTCGCTGACTTGGCGAAGCGTGGCGGCCAACGATAAAGCGGATCTCCTCGTCGGGCAGTCGTAGACCGTCCGGGGATGCTGGTAGCCCTTATGGCGCCCGATGAGGTAATCCGCTCCCGGCCGATCTCCGAGGAGAGGCGGGGTTCGGGGCGGTGCCCCGAGGTCTTCAAGGTCTTGTGTCCGCTCAGCGTGGCCGGTCGGCCCGGCCGATGCCGGCCGGAGGCCGCCAGCCGGCCGGGACCGGGCCGGCGCGGCCCGCTTGCGGGCCGCCTTGATCCGAAAGAGAGCGTTTCGGCAGTTGCCAGGTCACATCCGGCGTCGTGTCCCGGCTGATGCTTTACACCAGCGTCCCAGCTGGTGCTTTACGCGGTCGACCGTCTCGCCCGAGGGCCGTTAACGTTCGGTGATCGCGGTTACCACCCGGATCGCGGATGAGCGTGGGTGCGAGCGTCTCTTGCTCAGGTGCCGGTGGGTCGCCACAGCCAGCGCAGCGCGTCCGGCAGGAGGACGCCGCCGTGGTTAGGGCTGTGGCCGCCATCGCCGAGCACGAGCCGGAAGTCATAGCCGGCTTCGGCCAGAGCTGCGGCGACGCGCAGGTTGTTGGCGAGCCAGTTCCGTTGCGGCTCGTTCCAATGCAGATCTCGGTGACCTGCCTGCATGAAGATGCGTAGCGGCTTGCGGGCAACGCTGGGGATCATCTCAGGGTAGGGGTTTCCGTCGGGCATCTGCACGAAGCTGGACAGGCAGCACATCACGCGACGGAACTTGTCTGGGCGGAGCCACGCGGCAGTGAATGCGCCGTTGCCGCCGCTGCTGCCTCCACAGATGCCCCACTGGTCCGCGTCATCGGTGATCGAGTAGCGCTGCATGACATGCGGGATGATCTCGGCCAACAGGAAAGTGGCTAGGCGATCGTCGGACGCATCGTACTCGACGTTGCGGTTCTTGGGGTTCTCGGTGCCTGCAAGGATGCCGGGGGCGACGAACAGGCCGATGGTGACCGGGATGTCACCGCGGTGGATGAGGTTGTCCAGGACTATCGCGCCCCGGACTTCTCCCTCCGGATCGAGGTACCACCGTCCGTCTAGGAACACGATCAGCGACGCGGGCTCCGACGGGTCGTATTGAGCGGGCAGGTGGACCCAGAACTTCCGAGAGGTGCCCGGATAGACGGCGCTGTGGTCCCAGCCGAACTCGATGGTCTGACCAACGGGCACGTCCGGCTGCCGGTACGAATCTGGGCCGTGGGCATAGCGAACGTCCGACTGGTCTACGGGAAGGGAATGGAACGGCACCACTAGGGTCACTCGGGCACGCTATGCGCCGTCGTTCCGACCGGGCAACGAGGTTTCACATCCGCTCATCGGCTGAGCCATGAGCGGGCACCAGCGATGACCGCCCCGTCACTTAACGTGATGATCTAACTCTCGCTCTGGGCTTGAAGCAAGGGGGCAGGTGGAGCCGAAACCTAAAGCATCTTGGAGCCGGAATTGGCAAAATGGGTGCTTGGCGGCTAGCGCTAGGCTTTTAAGATCCCTAGAGTTTCAGGTGCCGCGTGTCGACGTGGTTATTCGGTAGCAATGCCGTGCTCTGCGTAGGCGGCTTTGCGTTGCTCGCTCGCTATAACGGCTGTGCGTACGCGCCGGGCGAGTCGGTGTGGCACGAAGTTCTCTAGGTCTTCGGTGGATACGTAGCGCCATTCTCTCAGTTCCCCGTCCGAGAAGCAGATATCCTGCTCTCGAACGGTGGCGGCAGTGTTAGCGTCAAAGATGAATAGCAGCTTGTCGCCCTCGTGCTCAGCCGGTGCCCAATCGACAACCAGCATCTGGCCGACCTCGATCTTGAAACCCAACTCCTCTTCGATTTCCCTGTTGCATGCGCTACGGGGAGATTCGCCAGGCTCGACGTAGCCGCCGGGAATCTCCCAGTGTTCTTTATACGTGGGGCGAACGAGGAGTACCCTGCCTTCCCCGTCCAGAAAGAGGGCACCCGATGCGACGCGTGGGGTTGCCATGGGAGGCATCTTGTTGGCCGTCACCAGGGCAGCGTAGCGACGGCTGGGTCAGTCGAGCACCTTGAGCCGGCGAGCCAGCCCGACGAGTTGGGTGGAGGGCTTGCCGCGTTGGCGGCGGATCCAGGTGAGGGCGAGTTGTCGGCTGAGGAAGTGGTGGTGTACCTGTTCGGGAGCCATCCGTTCGGCGTCGAACAGGACGGCTTGCGCGGCGTCGACCCGGTTCCAAGAGCTGTAGGCGCGGGCGACTTCGAGGGCGTGCCGTACGCGGCGTTCCATGGGTAGGGCGGTGGTGTCGACGCGGGGGCCGAGGTCGATGGCGACTTGGAGGTCGCCGAGTTCGGCGGCGGTGGCTACCCGGTGGATGGCGACGTTGGTCGGGCCGAACGCGGTCCAGAGGTGGTTGGCGTCCTCGCCGAGCCGCGTAGCCGCCGTGTCGGCTTCGGCGAGGAAGGCGCGGGTGGTGCCGGGGTCGTTGGCGCGGGCGGCTGCCATCGCGCCGGACAGGAAGAGCGTCCCGTAGACGGAGAGCAGGGCCGGCGTCGGCTGGGCGAGGTGGGGTTGCAGGAAGGCGGCGGCGTCCTTTGTGAGGCGTACGGCTTCGGTGTAGCGGCCGGTGGAGTGCAGGGCGTGGCCGACGGACCGGAAAAGGGAGCCAGTGGCGACCGGGTCGCCGGTGGGGCGTACGGCGGCGAGGCCGCGGTCTGCTGCCAACCACGCGAGGTCGGTTTCGCCGAGCTTGGTGAGCTGGGTGGCGGCGAGTTGGTACGTCAGGCCGATTAGCCGGCGGGCGTGGTCCTGGTCCTCGCCGCCGTGGCCGTCTGCGGCGGCTTGGGCGCGGCGCAGTAGTTCGGGGAGGCGTCCGGTGACGTACCCGAATCGGGAGTTTTGGTAGGCCGTCCACAGCTCGCCTACCTCTTGCCGGAGTGCGGCGGTGGTGGGTGGGTCGGTGTCGTGGCGGCCGGGCAGTGGCGTGATGGCGTGGTAGCTCATCAGGGCGGCGCGAAGAGCGGGGACGGTGGCGGTGCCGCTCTCGGCGGTCCAGTCGAGGACGGTGGGTTCGCCGAGCAGGTCGCCGAGGGATACGTCGAGGACGTCGGCGAGGGACTTGATGACGCTGAGCCGGTCGAGTTCGATGCGGTTGTTCTCGACTTTGCCCAGCCAGTCGGCGGTACGGCCGATAAGCCCGGCAAGGACTTCCTGGGAGAGCCCTCGTCGCCTGCGGTACCAGGCGACGCGTTCCCCGATGGTGAGGCTGTTGCCCATTCCGCGCATGGGTTCACTGTCTCCCCTCGGTGCATCACGACCCCGGAAGGATTTTCCGGGTTGTTGACCAGGTTGTGTCACAGCCTGTTGTCATGACGGGGCTCAACGTGTCGACCAGGTGCCGATCCTGCTCAGGTGGGGGCTGGAAGTACAGCTCGAACCGGAGCGAGGTGCGTTCGATCGGGCATGGCTCCCAGCGCACACGTCTGCTGATGCGGCGCTCCTGTGTGGAGTGTGCGGGGTCCGGTCGCATGGCGGATCGCTGAGGCTGGCCCGGGGTGGGTGCTGGCGTGGGGCCGAGACCCGAACAGCGCTCCGTGAAAGGCCCGCCCGCCCCGGCGCCCCAGCCTCGATCAGCCGTGTCCGGTCCGCATCTGCCCAAGCCGGGAGACCTGGTCGCCCTCGACGGGCGGGCGTCACCGCAGTTCGGCGGGAATCGTGCGCTGCTGCTGCGGATCGCCTCGGTGGCGAACGCGCTGACGACCGACGACTGGGTCTGGCTGACGGGCTACGTCATCGATGCCCTGGGCGATGCGGTGGCGAAGCGGGAGGTGTTCGTCCACCGGGCCGGCATTCGTCCCGCCCCGCCGCCGCTGACCCGAGCGGCGCGGAAGACCGCACGAGCGAAGGGAACGAGCCGTGTATGACATCCGGGTACGCCTCGGCGAGGAGCTGCGCATCGACGCGGCCGATCGGAACTGGCCGGAAGACGGACCGGTCACCCTGCGGGTAACCGGCGTCCGGCTGGTGGGCAACCGTCCGCAGGGTGACGGCTGGGTCTGGCTGGAAGGCACGAGGGCCACGCCTGACGACCCCGACGGCCTGCGCACTCAGATCCTCGTACGAGCTGCCTTCCTGGCCGGCGAAGGCCCACAGCAGTGAGCATCTACCTGACCGGGGCAGTGCGCGACCAACTCCAAGCGGCGCAGTACCAGCTTGACCGGCACACGCCGAGCATCCGGGACGGGTGCTGCGTCCGCTGTGGCGAGGATGGTCCCTGTGCTCAGCGGCGGGCGGCGCTACGGGTCTTCGGGCGCTACGGCCGTTTGCCGCGCCGCTGGCTGGCAGCGTCCCGGCCGGAACTCATCAGACGACGATTGCCTGGTACGGATGGCAACTCAGAGTGATCTCCGAGTAGCTGTTGATCAGTGCGCCTGACGTGACGAATTGGTCGAGCAGACAGCAGGAAAGCGGGGACGAGAACCCCTGGCCTCGACGAGGACGCCGTTGAACTGGGCCGGAGAGTGTGGAGCGGGCGACGGGAATCGAACCCGCACCGTCAGTTTGGAAGACTGAAGCTCTGCCATTGAGCTACGCCCGCGTGTTCCCGGTTGCCCGGGACGCGCCGACAGCCTACCGCGTACGCCGACGCGCCGCGCAGCGGCATTCCGTCTCCGCCCGGACGTCGTCACCGGAGGGGTCCCCGTCCAGCCGGCGGAGCCCACCGGCCACACCTCGCAGTCCGCTCCGCGGTCCCTGCCGGCGGGCGGCTTCCGGAGCGGCCCGGGAGGAATTTGTCGGAATCTGTCGCCGAGTGCCCCGCCCGGACGCCCCCGCCCCGCGCCGACGGCATACACTTCTGGTCGCCACGGGGTGTGGCGCAGCTTGGTAGCGCACTCGCTTTGGGAGCGAGGGGCCGTGGGTTCAAATCCCGCCACCCCGACTGTCGTCGCGGCCGGGCCGCCGGAGGGCGGTCGTCGCGGTACCTGGGCGGCTGCCGGAGCGTCCGGCCGGCTCGCCTACACTCGATGGGCTGAATCACGCCCAGACTCAAAACCGAGATCCGTTCAAGGAGTACGCCTGTGAAGAGCACCGTCGAGACTCTGAGCCCGACGCGCGTGCGGCTCGCCATCGAGGTGCCGTTCGTCGAGCTCGAGCCGAGCCTCAAGAAGGCGTACCGGGAGATCGGCCAGCAGGTCCAGGTTCCCGGCTTCCGCCGGGGCAAGGTTCCGGCCGCGGTGATCGACCAGCGGGTCGGCCGGGGCGCCGTCCTCAACGAGGCGGTGCAGGAGGCGATCCCGCAGAACATCCTCGCCGCCGTCCGCGAGCACGACCTGAAGACGCTGGGTCGCCCCGAGGTGGAGATCACCGAGTTCAACGACGGTGACAGCCTCAACTTCACTGCCGAGGTCGACGTCCGGCCGGAGCTCACCCTGCCCGACCCGGCCACCATCGAGGTGACCGTCGACGAGCTCCAGATCGACGACAGCGAGATCGACGAGCAGGTCAAGAGCCTGCGCGAGCGGTTCGCCACGCTCAAGACCGTCGAGCGCGCCGCCCAGGAGGGCGACTTCGTCCAGATCGACCTGAACGCCACCGTCGACGGCGAGGACGTGCCGGGTGGCTCGGCGACCAACCTCTCCCACGAGGTCGGCAGTAAGCAGCTCCTCCCGGGGCTGGACGAGGCCGTCGTCGGCCTCGCCGCCAACGAGAGCGCCACCTTCACCACCCAGCTCGTCGGCGGCGACTTCGCCGGCAAGGACGCCGAGGTGGCGGTGACCGTCCGCACGGTCAAGGAGAAGGAGCTGCCCGAGCTGAACGACGAGTTCGCCCAGATGGCGAGCGAGTTCGACACGCTCGAGGAGCTTCGTGGCGACGTGCGTGAGCGGATCACCAAGGGCAAGCGGGTCGAGCAGATCTACGCCGCCCGGGACAAGGCCCTCGAGCAGCTCGTCGCCGCCGCCGAGGTGCCGGCGCCGGAGGGTGTCGTCAGCGAGGAGGTCGCCAGCCGCAAGCAGGCGATGGTCGACCAGCTCGAGCGGATCGGCGCCTCGCTGGAGGAGTACCTCGCGGCCGAGGAGAAGACCGAGGAGCAGCTCGACGAGGAGCTGAAGACGGCGGCGACCGAGGGCGTCAAGATCCAGCTCCTGCTGGACACCCTGGCCGACGCCGACGACGTCCAGGTCTCCGACGACGAGTTCGGCCACGAGATCGTCCACCGGGCGCAGCGCGCCGGGATGCCGCCCCAGCAGTACTACGACCAGCTGGTCCGCTCGGGCGCGGCGGCGGCCGTCTTCGGTGACGTCCGGCGCGGCAAGGCGCTGGCCTCGGTGATGGAGCGCGTCACGATCAAGGACGCGGCCGGCAACGCCGTCACCCTGGACGCCCTGAAGGCCGAGGGTGACGAGGCGCACGACCACGACCACGAGCACTGATCGCGGGGTCGGCCGCCGTCCGCCGTTCACGGCGTTCGGCGGCCGAAACCCTTTTCCGGGTACGGATCCCGGGCAGCTGCGCTGAGAGCGAAAAGCACCCTGACCGGGAGTCTGTCACCCGGTGGAGCGGTTAGTGTCGGGTAAGACGGTACGGAGAGCGAAGGGCTGCCATGACCGACAAGCACATCCCAGCGATGCCGCTCCGGGCGATCGAAGCCCGCGGTGGCGATCCCCTTGGCAACCTCGACGACTCGGTCTACAACCGGTTGCTCAAGGAGCGCATCATCTTCCTGGGCAGCGAGGTGACCGACCAGGTCGCCAACCGCATCTGCGCCCAGCTGCTCCTGCTCGCGGCGGAGGACCCGCACCGCGACATCAACCTCTGGATCAACTCGCCGGGTGGCTCGGTCTACTCCGGCATGGCGATCTACGACACCATGCAGTTCATCGACAACGACGTGTCGACGGTGGCGATGGGCATGGCGGCCTCCATGGGCCAGCTGCTGCTCTGCGCCGGCACCAAGGGCAAGCGGTACGCCCTGCCCCACGCGCGGATCATGATGCACCAGCCGTCCGGTGGCATGGGTGGTACGGCCTCCGACATCGCCATCCAGGCGGAGCAGATGCTCTACACGAAGCGGATGTTCCAGGAGCGGGTCGCCTTCCACACCGGGCAGGAGCACGCGCAGATCGAGGCCGACTCGGACCGCGACCGCTGGTTCACCGCCCAGGAGGCCATGGACTACGGCTTCATCGACAAGGTGATCACCGGAGCCACCCAGGTTCCGGAAGGCGCCGGGACCCTGAGCTGATCGAGGAGCTGACGATGACCGACCTGAGTCTGCCGCCGCGTTTCGCGCCGGTGCACAACCGCTACGTTTTGCCGTCGTTCGTCGAGCGCACCTCGTACGGGGTGAAGGAGTCGAACCCGTACAACAAGCTCTTCGAGGACCGGATCATCTTCCTCGGCGTGCAGGTCGACGACGCGTCGGCCAACGACGTGATGGCGCAGCTGCTGACGCTCGAGGGCACCGACCCGGACCGCGACATCATCATGTACATCAACTCGCCGGGTGGCTCGTTCACCGCCATGACGGCGATCTACGACACCATGCAGTACGTCCGGCCGGACATCCAGACGGTCTGCCTCGGCCAGGCGGCGAGCGCCGCCTCGGTGCTGCTCGCGGCCGGTACGCCGGGCAAGCGGATGGCCCTGCCGAACTCGCGGATCATCATGCACCAGCCGGCCACCGAGGGCGGCTATGGGCAGGGCTCGGACATCGAGATCCAGGCCCGGGAGATCCTCCGGATGCGGACGCAGCTGGAGGAGATGTACTCCAAGCACTGCAACCAGCCGGTGGAGAAGGTCCGCAAGGACATCGACCGGGACAAGATCATGACGGCGGAGGAGGCCCGCGAGTACGGCGTGGTCGACACCATCCTTACCAGCCGTAAGAAGGGTCTGCTGGCCGCCAACGCCGCCAGCTGAACAGTTGGGATCGGAGGTCGGCCCGGGGGCGTGCTCCCGGCCGGCCTCTGACACACCCGTTTTGGGGGTCGGAGAAACCCCCGGCAGCGGGTAACGTCGGGTCTGTGCCCCTTCGCCGGGTCGGACCGGCGGGTGAAGACACGGACACGGGGATCAACGTCCTCAAGCCAGGGCCGGCGTTCCGGCCGACGAGTGCAGGGAGAACGTAGGTGGCACGGATCGGTGACGGCGGCGACCTACTGAAGTGCTCCTTCTGTGGCAAGTCGCAGAAGCAGGTCAAGAAGCTCATCGCGGGCCCAGGGGTCTACATCTGCGACGAGTGCATCGACCTCTGTAACGAGATCATCGAAGAGGAGTTGGCCGAGTCCGGCGAGGTGAAGTGGGAAGAGCTTCCCAAGCCGATGGAGATCTGCCAGTTCCTCGACAACTACGTCGTCGGTCAGGATCAGGCCAAGAAGGCCCTGGCGGTCGCGGTCTACAACCACTACAAGCGGATCCAGGCCGAGGCGGCCGGTGCGCCGGGATCCGGCAGTGACGCCGTCGAACTGGCGAAGTCCAACATCCTGCTCATCGGTCCGACCGGCTGCGGCAAGACCCACCTCGCGCAGACCCTGGCCCGGATGCTCAACGTCCCGTTCGCCATCGCCGACGCCACCGCGCTGACCGAGGCCGGGTACGTCGGCGAGGACGTGGAGAACATCCTCCTCAAGCTGATCCAGGCCGCCGACTACGACATCAAGCGCGCCGAGACGGGCATCATCTACATCGACGAGGTCGACAAGATCGCCCGCAAGTCCGAGAACCCCTCGATCACCCGGGACGTCTCCGGTGAGGGCGTCCAGCAGGCGCTGCTCAAGATCCTGGAGGGCACGGTGGCCAACGTGCCGCCGCAGGGTGGTCGGAAACACCCCCACCAGGAGTTCATCCAGATCGACACCACCAACGTGCTCTTCATCTGTGGTGGTGCCTTCGCCGGCCTCGACCAGATCATCGAGGCCCGCACCGGGCAGGGCGGCACCGGGTTCGGTGCCCGGCTCCGGGCGGTCTCCGAGCGTTCGACCGACGACATCTTCGGTCAGGTCATGCCGGAGGACATGCTCAAGTTCGGGCTGATCCCCGAGTTCGTCGGCCGGCTGCCCGTGATCACCAACGTCCGCAGCCTGGACCGCCAGGCCCTGGTCCAGATCCTCACCGAGCCACGCAACGCCCTGGTCCGGCAGTACCAGCGCCTCTTCGAGCTCGACGGGGTCGAGTTGGAGTTCGACGAGCCGGCCCTGGAGGCGATCGCCGACCAGGCGATGCTCCGAGGCACGGGCGCCCGTGGACTCCGGGCCATCATCGAGGAGGTCCTGCTCTCCGCGATGTACGAGGTGCCGAGCAATCCGGACGCCGCGCGGGTGCTGATCACCCGTGAGGTGGTCCTGGAGAATGTCAACCCGACGATCGTGCCGCGCGAGTTCACCGGCCGGCGGGCCCGTCGGGAGCGCGAGGAGAAGTCCGCCTGACCGCGGCGTGTGGTCCGGGTACGGGACAGCGCGTACCCGGACCACGCGCTTAGTCTGGTGCGCATGCGTGTCGCCGTCTGTCAGCTGAACGCCCGCGAGGACCGTAACGCCAACCTCGCGACGGCCGAACGTCTCCTGGTCCGCGCCGCCGAAGCCGGCGCCGACCTCG